>DATDBU010000105.1:0-103579 GCA_036524675.1 Chthoniobacterales bacterium
CACCCTCGCGCGTCACCCAGACGAGGCGATGGCGGTCGAGCTCCACACGATACGCGTTCAGAGAGAGATTGCGTTCGGTCTGCTCAGGCAGACGCTTCGCCAGCGGCGGACAGTCGAAGAGCACCCCCATCTCCGTGTTCAGTTTGCTCGAGCGCGGATCGAGATTGTAGGAACCGATGAACCCAATCCGGCGGTCGAAGGTGAACGTTTTCGCATGCAAGCCCCCGGTGGCCGATCCGGTCGGTCCGCGAAAGCGCCGCTCGAGCTGGGCGCCGGCGGTCGGCTTGATCTCGTAGAGTTCGACGCCGGCCTCGATCAGCGGCTTGCGATAGCGCTGGTATTTGGAGTGGACCGGCACCCCGTCGGTGGAAGCCAGCGAATTGGTGATCACGACGACCCGCGCGCCGCGCTGGCGCACGTCCGCCAGGAGGTCGACGCCCTTCTTCCCCGGCACAAAGTAAGGTGAGACGAGGAACAGCTCACGCTTCGTTTTATCGACGACCTCACGCAACTGCGGGGCGAGATGCGTCTCCGTCTTGTCGGCGGAGGTGGTCACCTTGTCCGGATGGTCGGACACGATCGTGGCCTTTCCCCAGTAGTAGGAAACATTTCGGTTCCTGAGTTGCCGGGCAAATTCGCTGTCGCGCAGGCTCTGCGCGTAGGCAGAAGCCTTCGCGGTTTCGTGGTGCGCGATGAGCGCCGTCCGCTGCGCGGCGAACTGCTCGGGCGTCGTGTTTTGTCGCGCCAGCGCGGCGATCGGAATCGAAGACTGGTTATTCCAGTAAAGATCGAATTCGTCGGACACCTCCTTCACCACCGGCCCGATGACGACCACGTCGAGATCGGCAAAATTCATCTCCGCGTGCGCCTCGAAATATTCATCGCCGATATTGCGGCCGCCGACGATGGAGACCTGCCCGTCGGCCGTGAAGGATTTGTTGTGCATCCGCTTATTGACGCGCGAGAAGTCGGCGATCATGCCGAGCAGGCGGGGCGAACGCAGGGCCACGGGATTGAACATCCGCACCTCGATGTTCGGATGACTGTCGATGGCGAGCAGGGTGGCGTCGGTGGGCATCGTGCCGAGATCATCGAGCAGCAAGCGCACGCGCACGCCCCGATCGGCCGCTCGGAACAGACGCTCGAGAAGGACCTTGCCCGCCAAGTCCTTGTTCCAGATGAAATACTGCACATCGAGGCTGCGTTGCGCCGCATCCGCCAGGGCCAGCCGCGCGGCCAAGGCCTCGCGCCCGTTTGCGAGCGTGTGCAGGCCGGACTTGCCCGGATGCGCTGCGACGCGTGGTCGCACCGCCGCTGCCAGCGAGGTGCGCCCGGTGTCTTTGATGGCTGTGGAAGGTGTGCGCTGGCCGCCCTTGGGCAGACCGCCGCACGCAACGAGTGAAAGCATGAACAGCAAGGCGCCGGCGCATTGAATCCAGCGTTGGTGACTACGTCGCATAAACAGTTGGGGGGGTTGATATTGACGCTACTGACTGCTCAGCCTAGCCGCTCAACAGTCGGCGGCTATAAGACCTAGGGCTTATCTTCCCCCGCCGGCAGCTCTATTCCGCGAGCGAAGCCCGCGATTCGGCAAGCTGGCTCACCGGGAAAAACTTCACCGGCGCGCTGTGGAAATCGGCACCGGCAAAGGTGAGCGCTCCCGGCTCCCAGCAACGGCTTCGCCGCCGATGACGATCGTCGAGTCGTCTTTTTGAACCTTACGAGCGCGCTTGGGTTCGGTCGGCCCCTGTGTTGCGCGATCAGGTGCCGAAGACCGTGGAGTCGCGGCGCGCCTTTCGCACCACGGGTTGATCGGTGACGACGACGGTCGTGCCGGGGGCGATGGTGTCATAGAGCTTGGTCGCAAACTCGGGGTTGAAGCGCAGGCGCGAAGCGAGTTTTTTGGCATCGACGCGACGGCCGGCATCGTTGCTCGTCACACGCATCCATCTACGCGCCGCACGTCCCGGGGCAACCACGCTTTGCTTTCCCGTGGTGCCGTCGAGCAGCGTAAAGACATTCCCGCCGAGTGGCCCGCGCCCACTGATCTCGACCGCAGCGCGCCCGATGGGAGTGCCGTTGCGATAGACGTAGAGCGCGCGGTCGGCGGCACTGACAACGATCGTGATGGGCCCGCGCGTGCTGCGCTCCGGCTGCCATTCGTAGTCATTGCGCGCGAGCGGACGCAGCATCGCGGGCGTAAAATCCTTCGGCGCGAGCATCAAGCCGGGACTCGCGGAGAGATACGGCTGCGGCGTTTTGCCATCGCCGATCACGACCGTGCCGCCTTTCGACGTGATGCTGAAGAGCAGTTGTGAGAAATCATACGGCAGGCGAACGCAACCGTGGCTGGCGGCATAGCCCGGTAGATTCCCGGAGTGCATCGCGATGCCGGTCCAGGTGAGTCGCTGCATGTTAGGCATCGGCGCGTCATCGTACGTCTTCGAATAGTGTTCCTGCTTTTTCTCGAGAATGCTAAAGACGCCGCCCGGCGTGTCGTGGCCTTTCGAGCCCGTGCTCACCGTCGAGCGGCCGATGAGGATACCATTCCGATAAACGTGCATGGTTTGCTCCGGAATGCTCACCAGCACCATTAGCGGCCCGCTCGGCGAGAGCTGCGGATTCCACCAATACTCGCCCGGCTTGAGCGGGCCGGTCGGTGTGCCGGTCGGTGTGCCTTTGGTGTGGAAGGAGGGCTTTTCCATCGCGTGCCCAGCGGTAAGCAGGGCGATGGAGATGGCGAGGATGCTAAAGAATTTCATGAGGTGAATTGAGAAACGGGAGGCGCGATGACATCAAACGCCACAGTGCGGTGGAATAAGACTTTCGTCCCATGCCGGCCAGCGGCGGCTGGTGACTTCGCACGCCCGGTGCCGGAGTCAAGAGGTCTCAGCGCGCTGCGCTACGGAATCGAGTGTCATCGAATCAACCCTTTGACGGCGCCGGACAGCAATCCGGGGATGGCAAAAATACCAAACTAGCGACACCGTCATCTTGTGGAAGTCTTCCAAGAAGGCGTGAAAGCCTTTGACGGGCTTCCCGGAGGCTGTCTCGCGTTCCCTGGAAGGTTGGATGCTTTCGGCGGACTCTCCGGCAACGCCATGAAGGCCGTTGGGCGTTACTGAGGATTCTTCCGCAACCTGATGAAGAGCTTGGAAGCATTTTCCGGATTCTCCTTTGGAGCCATCGAAGCTTTTGGCTCTTGTTCCGGAGTCTTCGGGAATCCCCTTTAGCCTTTTGATGGTCTTTCCGGACTCTCCGGGATCCCCGTTGAACATCTCCAAACTCGCGAACAGCGAGGCGTTTGACACCCGGAGACGTCGTTGGGTCGGCCCGCCGCGGTTGCAATGCTGGCAACCCTTTCAGAAACCGACGATTCGATCGAATCTCGGCGCAGGCAAAAATTGGCGCCTTCATTGGATCAACCTTTCACGGAGCCGGACAGCAATCCGCGGATGAAGAAACGACCGAGAAAGATGTACACCAGCGCCGTTGGCAAAGCTGCAACGACGGCTCCGGCCATGACGACGTTCCAATCGACGGAGAACGAGCCGGAGAGATTGTTCAAGGCAACTGTGACCGGTTGGGAGTTCGGGTTTGGAAGAACGGTCACGCCGAATAAGAAGTCGTTCCAAATATTCGTGAACTGGAAGATTCCAACAACCACAAATCCCGGCGCGGATAGGGGAAGCATTACATACCAGAATATCCGAAAAATGCCCGCGCCATCGATGCGCGCAGATTCCACTAACTCATCCGGAATATCAGCGAAGAAGTTTCTGAAAATGAGTGTTGTGATGGGCAATCCATAGAGCACGTGAACGGTGATCAACCCCCAGATCGTGCCGTAGAGCTTGACGTGTTGGAGAAATTGAATCAGCGGAATCAGGATGCTCTGATAGGGAATGAACATTCCGAACACCAACAATCCGAACAACAGATTGGAATGACGAAATTTCCATTTGGAGAAAACATAGCCGTTGATAGCGCCCCACATGGCCGAAATGATCGTGGCTGGAATGGTTAATTGCAGACTGTTGCCAAGATTCGGGCTCAGGCGATCCCAGGCTTCTTTGAAACCGCCCATTCCAAACGTCGTGGGCAAATGCCACATGGTTGAAAGACTGACGTTGGTCGATTCTTTCAAGCCAGTGACGATCATGACGTAAACCGGCAACAAAAAGAACAACATGCAAAAAAGGAGAAAAGCCAGAATCAGCCAGTCCCATAGACCCTTCGGACAGCCTGGCTTGAGTCGAGCGCGAATGCTCTTCGATGGAGACATGGTTAACGTCTGCGAAGGTCTCTCCAGAGGTAAGGAACGATAATGGAGCTGACGAGAATCAGCATGACGACCGAGGCCGCCGCGCCGAGGTTATATTTCGTAGCCTTGAAGGTTTGATCAAAAACAAAGATGCCGGGAACATCCGTCGCGAAACCTGGTCCCGTGCCTGTCATCGCGAATATCAGGTCGAAGATTTTTAAGGAGATATGTCCCATGATAATGGCCGTGCTAACCGTTACGGGACGCAGGAGTGGCATGATTACTCGCGTGTAGAGTTGAAATTCACTGGCGCCGTCCATTCGGGCGGCCTCACGCAGGTCCGTGGAAATCGTGGACATGCCCGCGATGTACATGGCCATCGCGAAGCCAGTCAGCTGCCACATTGCGGCGATGACAACGGGTATTAGCGCCATCGGGATGCCCAATTGGATGGACATATGTTTGATCGCAGGAAAAATGGCGCCGAGCCAGTCGTTCAAGGACAGAATCACTGAAGGATCGGTCGTCCAGCCAGGCTTCAGAGGCGGGCCCCCGAAAAAGGTGATTAAACGGTTGATACCCAGACCGTCGAACAGGAGATTGATGCCTGTTTCCGGGTTGAAAATCCAGCGCCATGCGATGCCCGTCACGATGAAAGAGAGCGCATAAGGAAAAAGGAAGATATTACGAAGGACCGCGTGCCCGAAGAGTTTTCGATCCAGCAACATAGCCAAAAGCAATCCGAGGCCGATGGAGCTGGCTAGAAACAGTGTCGTAAAAACAAAGACGTTGCGCAGATTGGCGTGCCAGCGTGGCATTGCGAACATTTGCTGATAGGTAATTCCCAGCGGCTCGCGCAAGTCGAGGTTCATCCGGAGCGTGCCCCATTTCGACAACGAAATCCAAATCGTCAATCCGATAAAGAAGTAAACAAAGACGATGCTGGCGATCATTGTCGGCGTCAGGATCAATGGCGGAAGGGCCCTTTGATCGAATCGCCACCACGGGCGGCCGGCGGGATTGGCCCGCGCAGCCGCGGATGTGGTGTTGGGCTTTGACTTCATGGCACGCACAACCTCTTTGCTTCCTCGGCCGGAAGGATAGCTATTAGCTTACCTTTTTCGCCAGTGTCCCACCGGAGGATGCCTCTCCAAATCAGGAGGTAACTATGTTTTACTGCGAGATACCCGCGTCCTTTGCCGCCTGAACCAGTGTTTTGATAAATGCATCCGTTTTTTTATCGACGACCAGAATGGTTATTGCGTCATTGACAGCTTGCTGGAAACCTGCGGGAGCCGCTTCGCCGTGGACCAAACTCGGAAGCAATGTGTCCTTGGTAAACGAATTCATCGACCAGTTGTGGTACGCGCCGAACTTGCTCTTGTCGACATCGGTCCGTGCCGGAATCGAGCCTTTAAGGGGATTGAATGCCTCCTGGCCTTCCTTGCTGCCGACGGCTTTGAGCCAGCGGATAGTATCTTGTTTGTGAGGAGCTCCTTTCGCCAGGGTGAACGCGTCGGCGACAACCGTAAACGACCCGTCTGTCCCAGGATGACTGACCCAACCGAAATCTTCTTTGTCTTTCAGTTTTGCTTTGGCCAGTTCCCCGTAGGTCCAGTCGCCCATTGAAGTAAAGGCGGCCTTACCTTCGATGACAAGTTTCACGGCTTGATCCCAGCTTAGAGCGGCGTGATCGGAATTTTGATAGCTTAACAATTTAACGTAGTTCTCCGCGCCTTGTTTAACTTTCGGATCATCCCAGGCCATTCTTCCGGCAAAGAGATCGAGCCAGCCTTGCGGTCCGACAGTTGCCAGGAGTGTGTTCTCGAAGAGATGAGCAGTCGCCCAGATTCCAGAATCGCCGACCGCGAGCGGCGTAACTCCGGCAGCCTTGAGTCGATCTGCGATGGCGAAGAATTCATCGAGAGTCAGCGTGTCGCCGATAGTGATACCGTGTTTTTCGATAAGTTTCTTGTTAAACCACAGAGTGTTGCCCCGGTGAACACCTGCCAGGACGCCGTAGATTTTTTCATTCTTGGTTAACATACTCATCAAGTCGTTGGGAATAACCTTCTCCCAGTTTTCACTTTGATAGATGTCGTTGACAGGTTCGCAGTAGCCGGCTTCGACATATTGACCGATCAATTCTGAACCGGGATGGCTTTGCCAGCTGTCGGGCGGATCACCTCCCGCGAGGCGTGCCTGGAGGACCGGTCGTGCTGCCGATCCACCTCCACCGGCGACGGTGGCGTTGATGATTTCGACACCGGGGTCGGCCTTTTTGTAGACTGCAAACAGGGCGTCGAGGGCGGCGGCTTCACCGCCGGAAGTCCACCAGGAGAACACTTCCAATTTCTTGTCGGCAGCAAATGACACGACCGGGATAAGGGTCGCCAATGCGAGTGCCAATGCCGTAAGGAAGGAACAGATTGGTTTTTTCATGGGGGTACGGGATTTGGGTTTACGGATTTGTCGGGAGAAGAGGGAATACTGCCGCGCCGAACCGTTTCCGGATCGATGGGCAGGGGTGGTGATCTCTGAAACTTAATGATTCGTGATGGCTAAGGAGGAACGACTAGGTTCTGGACTGGGAAGCGCCGCAGGATTCGCGGATGACCAGGCGTGGTTGCAAAATGACGGTCTGAACCGGTGCATCTGGTTTTTCGATGCGTTTGAGGAGCAGCTCGGCAGCGGTTTCTCCAAGCTGGCGAGGTGTTGTGTCGACGGTGGTGAGACCCGGCACATTTTGGGCAGCCTCGGGAGTGTTATTGAAACCGATGACGCCAAAATCTACGCCCGGCTTTTTCCCAAGACTCTGAATGGCCTCGATGGCTCCGAACGCTACGGTGTCATTGAAACAGCAGGCCGCGGTGGGCGGATTTTTCAATTTCAGAAGTGCATGGGTGCTGTCGTATCCGCCGCGCCGGGTTGCAGCGGAAGGCACAACCAGCGCCGGATCGGACTCCAGTCCGAGCGCAGCCAGTGCTTTTCGGTAACCTTCGATGCGCTCACGACCGCTCGAAGTGTCAGGGTTGCCTCCCACAAACGCGATCCGCCGATGGCCGATTTGATACAAGTGCTCGACCGCGAGTTCTGCCCCGAGCGCGTTGTTGACACCCGCATAGTCAAGTCCTGGGACGCGCCGGGCGAAGGTGACTGTTGGAATCCAACTGCTTAATGCACCTGAATTTTTTGCAGTGTCTCCATCCGGTGACGGGCAGATCAGAATGCCGTCGGCTGGAAACTCGCGCATCGTTCTGACGAGCCGTTCCTCTTTTGCGCGGCTTTCGGACGTGTTGCCAAGCAAAGTGACGATCCCTGCAGCCGCGAGCCTTTCGTCGATGGCGATGAGAACTTCGGCAAAAAAGGGGTTGGTGATGTCGGAAATGATGAGTCCGACTGCGTGTGACTGCTGGCGGCGGAGACTGGCGGCGCCGCGATGGTAAACGTAGCCGAGTTTGTGAATGGACCGAAGTACCCGTTTTCGGGTCGCCTCGGCGACCGTAGGCACGTTGCGTATGACCAGGGAAACCGTGGCGCGGGAAACATCTGCATCCGCTGCGATGTCGAGGAGTGTCACACGTGGTTTCTGAATCTCGGCCATGATGACGCAACTGTCTCGATCGGATGAAGACCGGAGATTCGGTCGGCATCGGACGTGAGGAATGCCGTGAACGATTAGATCGATCTACTAATTTTCTTATTTATGCGGTAGCGCCGACTTCTGGGGAACGGGTCGGCGGAGACGACGAACCGAGTATGAAGGCCGGGAGCTATGACGGAAAGATGCCAGTTTCAACATCAACGGGAGACTGTTTGGGAGGTGTAACTTCATAAGATAAAAAACGTCTAGATCGATCTAAAAACAATACAAATATTCGCTGAAATTCGGGCTGTGCCCGGCTGGCGTCGGGCTATGGAGCTTGAAGATTTTAAACAGTGGAAGGGGCGATCCAGATATGACCCGGCGATCGCCCCGTGTTGTTTTATTGGCAGCTTTCGCAGACGCCACCATTACGCATCGCTTCGATGGAGCAGGCGATTTGTTCGGCTTCGCTGGCGGCAGTTTCGCGTTTTCCGGCAGACACTGGGGCGGCGGCACGCCGGTCGCGATTTGCACTATCGATCGCGCTCTTGTTGAGCGTGCGGAGGTAATACGTCGTCTTAAGTCCTCGTTCCCACGCCTCGCGATACATGAAACTCGCGGTCCGAGCATCGGCGTCGGCGAGGAAGAGGTTCGTGCTTTGAGACTGATCGATCCATTTCTGGCGCGCGGCGGCGGCTTGAAGCACCCACGTTGGTGCGATTTCGAAGGCGGTTTTGTAGAGACGCCTGAGGTGGTCCGGGATGCGTTCGACGGCTTGCACGCTGCCGTCGTAATATTTGAGATCGGCCAGCATTTCATCATCCCAGAGACCGAGTTCCTGCAGATCGCGCAGGAGATGGTCGTTGGTGCGGATGAATTCGCCGCTGATATTCGATTTGGTGTGGATGTGTTTGTAGGTCGGTTCGACGCAGGGTGTGCAGCCGAGAATATTCGAAATCGTTGCGGTTGGGGCGATGGCAAGGCAGTTCGAATTGCGCATGCCGTGGCGGGAGATCTTTTGGCGAAGATCGTTCCAATCGAGTCGGGAGCTACGGTCGACGATAATCGGAATGCCACGCTCTGCCTCCAGGAGATTGAGCGTGTCGAGCGGAAGCAATCCACGATCCCATTTCGAGCCCGAAAAGCTTGGGTAACGTCCGCGTTCCGTCGCGAGGTCGCTCGAAGCGTTGTAAGCGTAGAACGCGATCGCTTCCATGATCTCATCATTGAACGCTACAGCTTCAGGCGAATCGAAGGCGATTTTTTTGTCGTAGAGCGCGTCCTGCAGGCCCATTACTCCCAGGCCGACCGGTCGATGCATCTGATTGGCCCGGGCGGCAGCGTCGATGGGGTAGAAGTTCGTGTCGATGACGTTATCGAGCATGCGCATGAGCGTGGTGACCGTGTCCCGGAGCTTGTCGTGATCGGTCGATCCGTCTTCACGCAAGTGCGACGCGATGTTGATCGAAGCGAGGTTGCAGACAGCCACTTCGTCACTGCTCGTGTTGAGCGTGATCTCGGTGCAGAGATTTGAGTTATGGATAACGCCCGCGTGGTCCTGAGGGCTACGGACGTTGCATGGGTCTTTGAAGGTGATCCAGGGATGACCGGTCTCGAACAGCATTTCGAGCATGCGTTTCCAAAGGGCAAGGACGCGGATTTTGCGAGTCCAGATTTTGCCTTCGGCGGCCAGGCGCTCGTATTCCTCGTAGCGGACTTCGAAGGCGCGCCCATGGAGTTCCGGTAAATCCAGAACGTCGTTGGAGCGGAAAAGCGACCACGTGGCGTCCTTAGGCAAAACGCCGTCGGAGATGGCTTTGAGGCGCTTCATGAACAGGTCAGGAATCCAGCTTGCCGTATTCATGTTGTGGGTGCGACGGCGGTCGTCACCCGTTTCCTTGCGCAGATCGAGGAAATCCTCGATGTCGGCATGCCAGAGTTCGAGATAGGAGCAAAGGGCGCCCGGTCGTTTGCCGCCCTGGTTGACGGCGATGGCGATGTCATTACTCACTTTCAAGAAAGGAATCACTCCGGAACTTTCGCCGTTGGTGCCAGCAATGTGAGCACCCGCGCCGCGGATAGCCGTCCACGAGCAGCCAAGGCCGCCGGCCCACTTTGAGAGGTGCGAAAACCGGCGCCATGTTTCTGTGATTTCCTCGAGGCTATCGCCGCAATAAAGCAAGTAGCAGCTGGAAAGCTGGGGGTGAAGCGTGCCGGAGTTGAACAGGGTTGGCGTGGAACTGCAGGCCCTGCGGGTTTTGTAAATGCCGTAAAACTCGATGGCGCGGGCTTCGGGCTCGTGCTCGTTGAGGCTGAGGCCCATCGCGACGCGCAACCAGAAGATTTGCGGTGCTTCGAGGCGCCGCTTGCGACCGGTGATACCGTCCTGATGATGGATGAGATACCGATCGTAGAGGGTGTGGATGCCGATAAAATCGAACTGTAAATCGGCAAACGGGTCAATCGCCGCGGCGAGTTTTTGCAGGTCGAATTTTGTCAGACGCGGGTCGAGCCGTTTGAGCTCGATGCCGCGCGGGATGTAGGCGATCAGCGCTTTGCGATGCGCCTCTTTCAGAGCTTGCGGACCATTGGCGACCTTCCATGGAAGCGTTTCTTCGTAAATATAAGAGAGCAAAATCCGGGCGGCGAAAAACCGGGAATCTGCATCGAGATCAAGCAGGGACTTGGCATTGAGAACAATCGTGTCGCGACGTTCCTCGGCCGAAAGATTGATGGATGTGCTGCGGAGCAGGCGCGCAAGCAGGTCTTCGTCGGTGAGCGTGAGCCGCTGGAGCCCGATGCGCGCGAATGAAATCCGGGCGCGAATGTCGGCAAGCTGTTCACGCGTGGCGAGTTCAAGCTGCGTCGTCGCGTGATGCTCGGCGGCAGCGTCGTGCATTTGAGCGGCAATTTCACGTTCCACGGCTCGTTTGGCGCGATACTTACCGTAGGCGAGCGCGACTCTGGCGTGGCCAAGATCAATCAGCGTCTCTTCAACGAGGTCTTGAATGTGCTCGATGTGAACAAAAACAGGGCGCTCCCGGTGCATGCGAGCTTCGATTTCGGCCTGGACCTGATGTCCGATTTCTTCATCCTGTCCCTCAGCGAAGCAGGCTGCGGCGACCGCTCGGGCGATTTTGTGTCCAAGCCACGGAACAACGCGGGGCTTTCCCGACGTGTCGCCCGGTAAGTCGCGCCGGATGACCTGCGGAAATTCTGCAACGCCGATATCGGGGAGTTCGTTGCTCAGCGCGAATGGGGCAGGGGGAAAGGGCGAGGACGTGGATTGCATAGCGAATTGGTTCTTTTGTTTGCAGCTGCCGGATCCGGAGAGGTATGGTTCGAGCGGGACTTCGCCAAATCACACGCGGACCACAATATGCAGTGGTTGTCGGATTTTGGCTCCACAAAATACAGTGCTTTTGGATCAAAACGTCAAGCAGTGTTTTCGCCAAAAATCTACCGCGTCACTGCCACTCGAACGTTGCGTTGGAGCAGATAAATGAGGCTCAAAATGATAAAAGAAATCACCACCAGCAATAACGCGGTGCGCGTCGCTGTGGCGTAATCCAAGCTTTCCACAGCGTCGTAGATCGACACGGAAATCGTCCGCGTTTCGCCAGCGATGTTCCCGCCGACCATCAATACGACCCCGAACTCGCCCAGAGTGTGTGCAAAACTCAGCACGACGCCGCTCAGCAACCCTGGCCACGCGAGTGGGATGGTGACCCGTCGAAACGTTCGCCACGGTGTGGCTCCGGCGGCCCACGCGGCCTGGACCAATTCCGCGCTCACTCCTCGAAATGCCGCTACGAAAGGCTGCACCGCAAAAGGCAAGCTATACAATGCGGACGCAACAACCAATCCCATAAAAGTAAATGGCAGCGGATAGTCGAGAACGTCTTCAAAAAAACGTCCTACCGGGCTGCGCGGTCCGAGCGCGACGAGAACGTAAAAACCGATCACCGTGGGGGGCAATACGATCGGCAACGCGACGACAGCCTCCACGAAAAGGCGTCCACGCCACGCCGTCGTTGCGAGCCACCATGCCAACGGCACTCCGATGACGAGTAAAACCAACGATGTAACCAGCGCCAGTTTTGTCGTGAGCCAGAGTGCGGTCCAATCCATGGACCTCTATTTTGCAGGGGCGGGCTGGGGAAGGTCAAAGCCGTAAGCTTTCAGTACAGCATGCGCTTTTGCAGTCGAAAGATACTGTTTCAATGCAGCTGCGCCTTCCGGATTCTTCGCCTTTGAGAGAATGACACCCGCCTGCTCCATTCGGGGAAAGGCATCGAACGGCACCGACCAGTAGCGTCCAGCATCCTTCATGCTCGGTGACAGGGCGAGCGATAGCGCTATGATTCCGATGTCTGCTGCGCCGCTCTGAACAAACTGCGCCGTTTGCGAAATGTTCTCGCCGAGCACCAATTTCGGGCTCACGGCATCGTAAACGCCGAGACTTTTTAACGCAGCTACCGCTGCTCTGCCATAAGGCGCGACTTCGGGATTTGCGACGGCGATCTTATGAATTCCGGGATCGAGCAACGCCCGAATGCCGAGCCGCTCCACATCGATCTTCGAATCCTTGGGAACCCACACTACGATATGGCCGACAGCATAAGGGAAGACGGAATCCTTCTCCGCGCGGCCCTTGTCGACCAGCTGCGTCGCGAATTTTACGTCGGCCGACAGAAAAATATCGAAAGGCGCTCCGTTATCGATTTGCGAAAAAAATTTGCCGGAGGACCCGTAGGTCGGTTTCACGTTGTATTGAGGATGTTCGGCACGAAAACCCGTAAGTAAATCGTCGAGCGCAAACTTCAAATCGGAAGCCGCGGCGATGAGGAGGTCCTTTTTTGCCGTTTCGGCGGACAATGAGGGGGAAAGTGCCAGGAAAATCAGCAGCCCAACAACGCCGGTGAAGGAAAAAAGCGGTCTCATGACGCGGGCGTTGTATCAAAGTGACTATAACGATGAAAGCTCCGAACACGGGTCCTTTGGAGTTTTCACCTGGTCGTTATTCCCTGAGCCAGCGCTTGAGACGGCGCCATGCGGGTTTTGCTGCGGTTTCGCTGGCTTGTCGCATCTCATGATACGCCTCAAGCACTTTCATGCCGGCCTTTGTCACCCGCGTGCCGCCGCCCTGTCGCCCACCGCGTGACAACTCGACCAGCGGTTCCGCAAAATGGGTGTTCATCGCCCGAACCAGGGCGAGTGCCTTCATGTAAGACATCTTCATCTCTGCTGCCGAGCGATTCAGGCTGGCAGTCTGCAAAAGGGACTCAAGCAACTGGGCTTTTCCGGGACCAAACGCGTCCTGTTCTCCGGAGACAACCCGCAAACGGAGTTTGACGGTGGGAACGATAAAAGACATCGGGGGTAACGGCTTTGACTCCACGAACACGACTGAAACATAAAATTCGCCGGCTGAAAACTAGAAACAGAGACGAAACAACGCGTGTAACATAACGAGCGAACGTTGATGCCCCAATTCCTCCGAACAGAGAGGATGTTGTTCAGAAGTTAGGCCCGCGGCACCGTGATTCCGCGCTGGCCTTGATATTTGCCGCTCCGGTCGGCGTAGCTGGTTTCGCAGACTTCGCTGGCTGCCAGAAACAACACCTGAGCCAGGCCTTCGCCTGCGTAAATGCGCGCGGGCAAAGGCGTTGTATTCGAGATTTCCAGCGTGACGTGGCCCTCCCATTCCGGCTCGAAAGGGGTCACATTCACGATAATTCCGCAGCGCGCGTAAGTGCTTTTGCCAACGCACAATGTGAGAACATCCCGTGGAATGCGGAAATACTCTACGCTCCGTGCCAGAGCGAACGAGTTTGGCGGCACCAGGCAGGATTCGCCGCGGATATCGACAAAGGACTGAGGATCAAACGCCTTGGGATCAACGACGGCGTTGTAAACATTGGTGAAAACCTTGAATTCGTCCGCCACGCGCAGGTCATAACCATAGCTCGACAGTCCGTAGCTGATGATCGGGCCATCGTGGTTCTTTCGCACAAGTGTGTCCGCAAAGGGTTCTATCATACCGCGTTCAACGGCCATGCGGCGGATCCAACTGTCTGAGTGAACTCCCATCTCTGTGAATTAAGAATTATGAATTAAGGATTAAGAATTATGAATTAAGAGTTAAAAGTTAGATCAAATCGTCTTCGTTGGCGTTTTGAACGCTGCCACCGGTCTGGTATTCGGTGACGCGCGTCTCGAAGAAGTTTTTCTCCTTGCGCAGAAAAATCACTTCATCGAGCCAGGGAAATGGGTTCGTTTTGATTTGAGACAACGTGGGAAGTCCCAATCCGGCGAGACGACGGTCGGCATTGTATTCGACATAATCCAAAAAATCCCGCTGAGTCATCCCAACGCCGTCTTCGGGCAGGCAGTCCCGGACGAATTCCTTTTCCAGTTCCACGCCCTGACGCATGAATTCGACCAGATCCGTCCGGAATGCTGGAGTCCAGATATCGGGGTTTTCTTCGATGAGCTGAGTCAGAAGATAGCGGCCGAGGGCGATGTGATTCGATTCATCCCGCAGGGTGTATTGGAACATCTGGCCGATGCCGGTCATTTTGTTCTGACGATGCAGCGACAGGATCATCGCAAACAGGGCGTAGAATTGCGTCCCTTCCATGACTTGCGTGATCCCGAAAATCGCTTTCGCAAACTTCTGTTTGTTCGGTGTTTGCGTAAGATCGACGCCCATTTTCAGCTCCGGCATTTCGTGGGTGATGAACGCATTTTTCCGTTGCACACTTGGGATATCACTGAACTTCGCAGTCACTTCGTCGAGGTCGATGTTCAAGCTGCCTATGATGTGGAGCAGCGAATCCATGTGAATCGATTCCTCTGCGATGTGACGCAGCGCTGCGTGCTTCAACTCGGCGGCGGTCAGGTTGTCCTCAATCACATGCAACACGGAGTCACCGACAATCCCTTCCGCGGCTGAAAAGTAGCCGACACCCATCTCGATAATCCAGCGTTCCTTTGCCGAGAGCGCATTGGTGTTCCACTGGCTGCAATCCTTCGTCATATCGATGACGTCCGGTTCCCAGTGGTTGGCTTTCATCTGCTTATAGATGCGGTACGCCTCGTGGTACTTGAGCGGCAGCACATTTAGTTCGGCAGAACGGAAGCCATTGATGACGCGTTTTCCGGCGAGACGCTCGCGCGCCTTGGCCTTGTTCAGGCGAAATGTTTTGCCTCCGAGCCGATGGACGACGTAGTCACCTTCCTCAGAGGCGGAAAACTCGAGATCGGCGGTCGAGGGCTCGGAAAAAGTCGGGGCGGGCATGGGATCAAGGAATTGGAATCAAGGGAGAACCACAATATATGGTGTTTTGAAATTGAGAAGCGTCCATATGTAGCGGATGAAACGGGTGTGTCCAGTTTTCTTCGTATTTTTCTCCACCGGCTTGTTGCCCGCTGCGAGCATTTTCGGGAGGCAGAATCTTCTTCTTGACGCTTTGCCGTCGAACCGCCAGGTTTGGCGCTCAAACGCAGTCATGAAATTCGCCGCGACCGTCCATTGCCAGTCTTCTAAAACCGCCCTCCAGGCTGGTGGCATGGTGCGCATCGTCAACACCGTTAATAAACCGGTCTTTATCCGTTGGGGCAGCCGGCACGGTGCGGTTTCAGAATAGCGAAAGAATAACGCATTATTTCGATTTTTAGAGAAACCCACCGCCGAAGGCAAAGGCAGTGGGTTTTTTGTTGAAGCCTACTGCTGGAGAAAGCGAGCGGAATAAACCGCCAAGCAACAAAGAGTATGAACAACCCCGCAGAAGAATCGACGGACGAGCCGGAGCCGTTGCCGGTTTTGCATCCCCAACCAGAACTGGACTCCGAACAATTCGAGAGATTGGTCCAGATCTACACCAGCTTTGGCCTCTCGCGTGGAAAAGCTAGCGCCGCTGCGCAGGCTGATTACCTGAACTCCAACATCGTTGCCTTCCGGCGGCGGAATACGATGCAGGGCGACTGGTTTCTTTTCAAAGCCGCGTAGGGCTGCGCGTAGGTGACGGCATATTTGGAATGCTGTTTGTTTCATTCCAAAAGCCGTCTGTCCCGGTTTGCCGGATTCAGGGCTGCCGGAGGAGAAGCTTGACAGGGGTACTGCCGGTCCTATCGTTTCCGATAGTCGTCAGTTGCTATCGCTGAACAGTCACTAATAACCAATCTGGTCGTGGTGTTTTGAACCGCGACCCAGATCTACGGAGTCCCACCATGAAACGTCTGTTAAGCATTTTTGCCATGATCACGATGGCGGTTATCCCTGCATCGGGTGCAGGCAGCGGGAGTGCCGGCAGCTCGGGTGAGCCGGTGGTAAAAGAGGAAAGCCCCGCCGTTGTCGCGTACAACGCGGGAGTCGATCTGATGAAAGAAAAACGATTTGCTCAAGCCCAGGGCAAATTCGAACAAGCAATCAAACTGGATGCGGGTTTTGCGGAGGCGTACAACAACCTGGCGTTTGTGCTCCGCAAACAGGGATCAGACAACTTCAAGAAGGCGCTCGCATACTATAATAAAGCCATCCAGCTTAAGCCAAAGCTGGCCGAAGCGTACATGTATCGAGGGGTCCTTTATACGCAGATGGGGCGAAAGGCTGATGCCCAGGCCGACCTTGCCTGGCTCAAGCAGCACAACCGTCGTCTGGCAAAGGAGCTTGAAGAGTTTATCGAAACCGGAAAAGAGGAGGATTATCTTTACGGCGCCACGAAGAAAAAATGAGCTCCAAGGGATAGTCACTGAATGCGGGGAAAGGCTTGAAGGTAGGAAAGGGCTTTTGCCCCGACCGGGGTGGGGCAGGGGACCAGAACCGTGCATCAGCCTTCTCCTAACAAATATTTCTGGATGAAAACAACGGTTGCGTAAAATTGGAAATCCGCATTTGGCTTCTTTTGAAAGCCGTGGCCCTCATCTTTCGCCATCAGGAACCAGGCTTCGCGGTTCTTCTGCCGAAGCGCTTTAAGTATTTGCTCAGCCTCGTTGCGTGGCACGCGCGGATCGTTGGCACCCTGCACGATAAAGATGGGCTTTGTGATTTTGTCGACGGCGTTGAGCGGGGAAATCTTTTCGAGGAATTCCCGCATCTTTGGGTTGCGTTCGTCTCCGTACTCAACGCGGCGTAGATCGCGGCGGTAGTTTTCCGTTTTTTCCAGGAATGTGACGAAATTGGAGATGCCCACCACATCGAGCGAGCAGCGGATGCGATCTCCAAAATGCACAGACGATGCCAGCGTCATATACCCTCCATAACTGCCGCCGGTGATCATGATCCGGTTTGCATCCAGATTTGGTTGAGTAGCGATCCAGTCGATCAATGCGCCGATGTCCTTCACCGAGTCTTCGCGCTGATAGCCGTTGTCGAGCTTCACAAACGATTTTCCATAACCGCTTGATCCGCGAACATTGGGAAAAATGAGAACAACGCCGAGTTCATTCAGATAGTAATTGTTTCTGCCGAGATAACCCGGCCGGTATTGCGACTCGGGGCCGCCGTGGATGTTAATAATCACCGGGCGTTTTCCGGAAAAGGTCGGTGCCGGTTTATACAAAAATCCGGTGATTTCCCTGCCATCAAACGACTTCCATCGGATGGGGTTTGCCTCCGAAAAATTGGCGGGATTCAGCCCACCCGTTTCGCTGAATGTCCAGCGCGTGATCTCAGGGGCACCTGGCTTCCAGGTATATGTGTCAGCCGGCGAACGGGCGGATGCGAGGCTGAAAGCCAGCTCATTGAGTTTTGGGTGCCAGTCCAGAGCGCCGATGACGCCCGGAGGCAGCTTGGGCGAGGGAACCGGTTTGCGGGTAGCTGTATCGAGCACATGCAGGATGCTGGAGCCGGCTTCATTTGTTACAAACGCGAGATACTTCCCGTCTGCTGAAAGGTCGAACTGTTCGACATCCCACGGAATGTCGCCGCTAAGAACGTCAGGCTGACGAGTCCGAAGGTCGATATAGGTCAGTCGTCGAAATTCCGCCCCTTTGTCTGTCGCGGTATAGATTCCCAAGCCGTCTGTGCCGAATAAACCGCCGCTGTACGATACCTGTGTGCCGTCTTGCGGTTTCGGCGTAAGAAGCGTTTTCTGACCGGTGGCAGCGTCAATAAGCCAGAGGTTCGAGTCCGTGATCGAAACGTATTCGACAACGAGGATCTGTTTCCCATCCGGCGACCAGTCGAGCGGGCTCCATCCGCCACCACTCGATTCCGTCAGTAACCTATCCGATTTGGGATCTTTGGGATCGACGATGTAAAAGTCGGTGTCTTTGCGCGTCCTGCGTGTGGATGTATATACCAGTCTGCCATCGTTCGAGAAAATCCCCGCGCTGTTTTTCGAACTACCGTCGGTCAGAAGGGTAATGTCGCCCGTATCGAGATCGAGCCGGTAATTCTGGCTGAACTCGTTTCCCCCCGCGGATTTGTTAATCAAAACATAGCTGTCATCGTCCTTCGGATACTCCGCTCCGGTGACAGCATCGGGAAAGAATGTCAACTGACGCCTGTCTGCGCCCGGTCCCGCCACCTCATGGACTTGAGCCGTTTCCGCGAAACGCGTCAAAATAAGCAGTTTTCGCTCCGAGGGATGCCACGCTGCGAAAATGCCGAGCCGGAAATCGGTATAGCGCCGTGCTTTTTCGGCGATCGATACAGGAATTGGAGGAACTCCGTCGAGAACGAGATTGTCGTTGGGAGCAATCGTGGGCTCCTCCGCCATGCCGGAAAGCGGAAGGAAGACCGCGACTGCCAGCACTGTCAGCAGTCTGTGGACCATGAAACGATTACAGCCGTTCCACTTCCCGACGCTCAACAAAAATCGGCAGGCCCTCGCGGCTGAAATTATCCATCAGTGCCTCCGGATCGAGGTGCTCGGGCATCATCACGCCACGTTCGGAGATTTTTCCCGTGACTAACAGCCGTGCTGCCAGCGCCGGGGGAATTCCTGTCTGCACCAAGGTCAGCGAGTAGCCGTATTTTTCATACGCGTCGCGGTGGCTGTCCATCGTGTAAACAAAATATTCCATCCGCTTGCGGTCCTTTGTTCCGCGGACTTCCGTGCCAACGCACGAGTAACCCTCAACGGTGGCGCCCAATTGTGCGGGTTTCGGAAGGCTCGCGCTTGCGACGCGCACAGGGGAGACTTCCACGCCATCAACTTTCACTTTTTTCCATGTATCCAAATTTAGCAACGCGAGCGATTTGGAAACATTCACGACTTTGTCGGAGAGATTGTATTTGAAGACGGAATACCGCACACCTTTTTCAACGAAGGGCGGATATAGACCCAAACTGACGCCTTCCTCGTGGGCGACGGCATACGTCTTCTGCAGCCCGATTGGCTCCGGGAAACGGACCCATTCCACCTCGGTTTCCAGTGGTTTTCCCGCCGTGACCCGGCCATCCTTCACAAAATACGGCGTGGCGCCCAACTCTTCGAAAAACGTTTCCGGCGAGAACAACACGGCGAATCGATACCCGCGGACCTCCGCATTGTCCGCGTCCAGCACGCGGATGCTCGTAGCTGTGTCCAGCCGGTCCATTGCCCAACGGGCAAACACGTTGACAGCACCAGGATCGCAACCCATGCACAGAATCGCTGCCAGGTTGTGATCGAGAAATCGCTGATTGAATTTCTCGATTTCGGCCTCATACGAATTTTTCCCCGGCCGTTTCACACCCGGCGGCGAATAGATGTCTGCGGCCATATCCAGGTAGTGCGAACCACCTTCCACGCACGCTTCGAGCACGGAATGGTTGGTCTGGCAGGTGCACGCGTTGCAGGTGACGTCGATCTGATGCTCCTTCATGAGGGAGATCAGTTTCGGCGTATCCATTGCATTTACCTGCCGGACCACGAACCTGCTATTTTTCGTCCGCGCGGCGAGCTGCTGTGCAAAAACAGGATCGAGATCTCCCAGCACAATTCGGTCGAAGCAATCGTATTCGTGTAATTTCTGGCCGATGACCGATCCGACGCCACCGATGCCAAGTACCATTGCATTTGCCATAAATTTAAGTCCTGGAGGTGGCAAAAAGGATGGTTTGTTGCCGCCGCAATCCTTTGTTTGGATTGCGAGGACTGTAGCCGGAGGCGTGTAAACTGGCAAGCCGGGCGGCGAACTGGAACCCTTTCGGCTTAAGCTTTGCGGCTACTTTGTGAGGTTTCTCATGTTGCTCACTCGCCTGAATACTCCTCGATGAAAGAGCACAGAATGACAGATGACCAACGCCGTTTTGACCGTTGTGAGCAAATACAAACAGGCTCGCCATGAAATTGTTACATTCTTGAAAGGCTGGGTTCGTCTCGAGGCCTTCTGGCACTCATTTTGCTCTGTCCCATTCGCCGGCTTCCGGCCGGAGGAACCCAAACACATGATCACTCGTAATCTCATTAAGACCAGTCAAAAAAAACTTCACCTTGTAGGCGCTTGCGCCGTTGGCATTTTTACGGCGGCAGTTTCTCAAGCAGGCGAAGCCACGCCTTCCAAGGAAGTCGTTCCACCTGCGCCCGTTCCACCTCCTGTAACCTCTGCGATTACGGGCGACGCGGGTGTAACTTTCGTGAGCAAGTATTTTTCACGCGGTATTGTGCAAGAGGACCAGGGCGTCATCGCGCAGCCTTACGCTGACCTCTATTTCAGACTCTACGAAGGCGACGGATTTATCAACAAAGTAACGCTTAACATTGGGCTCTGGAGCAGCATTCACTCCCACAAACTGCCTACGGTTGATGGCGGTTCTTCGACTTCTGAAGCCTGGTATGAATTTGATTACACGGGCGGTTTCTCGGTGACATTTGCCAAATACCTCACCGCGACACTGAGCTATTTCGAGTTTATCAGCCCTGCGGACAACTTTAACACGGCGCGTAGCATTAACATGAACCTCGCGTTTGACGATTCGAGCTTCCTGGGAGCTTTTGCCTTGCATCCGCATTTCACTGTTCTCGGTGAACTGAACGCTCCCGGATTTGCTGGTCTGGACTCAGGTGGATGGTACTATGAAATTGGCATCGCTCCAGGCTTTGCGGCTGGTCCTGTCACTTTCTCATTCCCGCTGACCGTCGGCCTCGGTGATGACAATTTCTACGCGGGCGAAACGTACGGATATTTTTCCGGCGGCGTCAGCGCCGCTGTGCCGCTCGCTTTCATCCCCGAATCATACGGTTCGTGGACTGTCAGTGCATCGGCGCTCTACTACAACCTGGGCGATAGCACGGCATTGGTTAATCATGGTGAAAGTGACGACTTTGTCTTCGGCGGCACTCTCGGTGTGACCTTTTAATCAGGTTCCCGGTTCCATTCAGACAACCTAAATCGTCGTAAATCTATTCTGGATGCCGCCCGCAATCTTTCGGGCGGCATCCGAAATTCAAAGAAATCGCGGTAATTTTCGACCCAGTATTTAATGAAAAAGCTTTTTTTTACTCTCCTTCTGGCTCTGGTGGCGGTTGTAAACAGCCTTCAGGCCCAGGAAACCGTTAAAGTCGGTGTTCTTCACTCGCTGAGCGGCACGATGGCCATCAGCGAAACCTCCCTCCGGGATGTGCTTCTGTTTGCCTTTGATGAGATCAATGCAAGCGGCGGCGTTCTCGGCAAAAAAATCCAGCCGATCGTCGTCGATGGTGCTTCGAACTGGCCGCTTTTTGCAGAAAAAGCCAAACAATTGCTCGAGCAGGACAAAGTTGCAGTCACATTTGGCTGCTGGACCAGCGTCAGCCGCAAATCCGTCCTCCCTGTTTTTGAAAAAGACAATGGCCTTCTCTTTTACCCGGTTCAATACGAGGGAGAGGAGCTTTCCAAGAACATCTTTTACACCGCTGAAGCTGTTAACCAGCAAGCTATCCCGGCCGTCGACTACCTTCTCGATCAGGGCAAGAAGAAATTCTATCTCATCGGCACCGACTACGTGTATCCGCAGACCACCAATCTGGTTCTGTTGGAATATCTCCTGAGCAAAGGCATTCCGATCGAAAACATCGGCGGGGGCCTGCGCAAGGAAGGCGATAAAGTCGTTTCCGCCGGCAAATACACGCCATTTGGCCACACCGATTACCAGCAGATCGTTTCGGAAATCAAACAGTTCGCCGCCAGTGGCGATGCCTGTGTGATCAATACAATCAACGGGGACTCCAACGTTCCATTTTTCAAGGAATACTCCGCGTCCGGTTTGACTGCTGACGACTGTCCCGTAGTTAGCTTCAGCCTGTCCGAAGACGAATTTCGTGGTCTTCCAGCAAAAGACCTGGTAGGCCAGCTGGGATGCTGGACTTACTTCATGTCTATCGACACGCCTGCCAATAAGAAATTCATTGCCGACTTTCAAAAATGGCTTTCTTCGACAAACGTTCCCGGCATTGTGAAAGAGAAACGCGTCACATGCAGCCCTATGGTGCTCAGCTATGATGGGGTGTATCTCTGGAAAGCAGCTGTTGAAAAGGCTGGGACTTTTGACGTGGATAAAGTGCGTGACGTTCTCGAATCCGGCAGCATCTCTTTCGATGGCCCCGGAGGCAAAGTGACCATGCAGAAGAATCATCATGTCACTAAGACCGTTTATATCGGCGAGACGAAGGCTGACGGCCAATTTAAGATCCTCAAGACCTATACCGATGTTTACGGTGAGCCCTTCTTGAAAGGCACGTTTGCCAAAAAATAACTGAGGGGCAAACGGTTCAAAACAGGAGGGGCGGGAAAAACTTCCGCCTCTCTTGGAGACTGGAATAAAAATTAGCAACAGTTTATTTATGGGGAACCCTTTTGCCGCCGGCCCGGCATCTAGAATTGCCTGGAGTTGGTTAGTGTCGATTGTATTCCTCGTTACCATTCAACTCGGGTACGCAGAGGATGAAAAACCCGAGACACGCCAGGCACTGGCCAGCGCGATCACCTCGACGGGTGACGAACAAGCCAGGATTATCGATGGCCTCGCGGAGACGGGATCGCCGTTGGTTCGCCAGATACTGGTTTCGTGGCCACGTGGCGAAATCTTCCTCTACACGGATCCGGCAGGGACTATCATTCCGGTCACTTTGGACGCAGATCAGGATGGGGCCGGAAAAGCGAAGGCAAAACGCATTGATACCGGTGTGTGGCTTACAGACGCGGCGGGGCAACCTCTCACGTTTACGAGCCAGGAACTCAAGCTCGCGGAGACCGATAGCAAACTTCGCAAGCTAATCAGAAATACATTGGATTTGTTGACTCTTGCCGATCCGCAGCCGGCAAACCGCGTCTCAGCAGTAATGAAATTGGGTCTGGCCCAGAAACCCGCCAATCTGGCGGTTCTGGAAGCTCGCGTGGACAAGGAGAAAGATAAAAAGGTGCAGAAAGCTCTCGCAGAAGCGATAGCCCTGATTCAACTCAAAAACACGGACCCGAAAATACAGGCAGCTGCCGTTAGCAAACTGGCAGATTTGCACTCCATCAGCAGCCTCGACATCGTCAAAGGCGTCGCTGCGGATAAAACGGCTGATCCGGCAGTCACCGCTGCCGCCACGGCGGCCGTCAAATCGATCAACGGCTATATCCAGGTTGTTAATTTCTTTGGTACTATTTTTCGAGGTATCAGCCTGGGTTCTATTTTGCTGGTGGTCGCTCTTGGGCTGGCGATTACATTCGGTCTCATGGGTGTTATCAACATGGCGCACGGTGAGATTATGGCCATCGGCGCCTACACGGTCTATGTGGTAGAAAACGTCTTTGGCCGGGGGCTCGATTTATCGCCGTTTGGCATGCGCATATCGATTCCAGGATTAAATGCAACGGGTGCGTTCTACGAAAGCTACTTTCTGTTTTCCCTGCCGATCGCTTTTCTAGTTGCCGCTGTTGTGGGTATTCTTCTGGAGCGGGGCGTTATCCAGTTTCTTTATAAGCGCCCGCTGGAATCACTGCTTGCAACTTGGGGTGTTTCACAGGTTTTGCAGCAGCTTTACCGTCTCATTTTCGGTGCGGCCAACGTCCAGGTAAACTCGCCCCGCTGGTTGAGTGGCAACTTTACGTTTAGCGACGTGATTTTCGGCTATAACCGGCTTTTTGTTATCGCGTTCGCCGCTCTCATTGTGTTCGGCACGTGGTTGTTGCTCACGAAGACGCCCCTGGGTCTGCTGATACGGGCCGTTATGCAAAATCGCTCCATGGCATCGTGCATGGGCGTCCGGACAGAGCGGGTAAATATGCTAACATTTGGTTTCGGGAGCGGGCTCGCAGGGCTCGCGGGCGCTTTTCTGTCACAGATCGGCAACGTCGGTCCTTCGCTAGGGCAGAACTACATCGTCGATTGTTTTATGACCGTGGTGCTGGGCGGTGTCGGGAGTATTTTTGGCACGGTCTGTTCTGCTATCGGGATTGGTGTTGTGGATCAGAGTTTGCAGCAAATCCTTCTCAATCCTGTCATGGGGAAGATTATCGTGCTGGCGGCAATCATCCTGTTTCTGCAATGGCGCCCGGCGGGAATTTTTGTCACCAAGAGCCGGAGCCTGGAGGGTTAAATGAATCAAATTTTTTCCAGGAAAGAAGGAATCGCAGTTCTCATTTGCGCGGTGCTCGCCATCGTGGTCGTTCCGAGCCTGAACGCGTTCACTCCGGCAGGCAGTTTTCTGCACATCAGCGATTTCAGCATCAACCAATGGGGCCAATACCTAACACTGGCAATTCTCGCGGTAGGCGTCGATTTACTGTGGGGTTACACGGGGTTGCTGAGTCTTGGCCAATGCCTGTTCTTCGCGCTGGGCGGATATGCCTTGGGAATGCATCTCATGCTGTTGATCGGAAAATTGGGTCAATACAAGAGCGATTTGCCGGATTTTATGGTCTTTCTGGGCTATCAAAAGCTACCCGCGCACTGGGAACCATTCCATAGCTTTTGGTTCGCGGCTGCCATGACAATGCTGGTGCCCGGGATTGTCGCTTTTGTGCTGGGCTTCCTCACATTCCGCTCTCGGATCAAAGGCGTGTATTTTTCGATTCTGACGCAAGCCGTCACCTACGCGGCATGCCTTCTGTTTTTCCGAAACGAATTTACTTTCGGCGGCAATAACGGCCTTACCGACTATAAATTTATCCTTGGGCACGATATTCGCAGTGCGGCAACTCAACGAGGACTCTATATCGTCAGCGCGATTGTGTTGCTGCTGGTTTTTCTTTTTTGCCGCTGGTTGATCTCGACAAAATTCGGAAAAATTCAGCGCGCCGTGAGAGATAGCGAAACCCGCGTGCTGTTCTCCGGTTATGCCGCTGCGAACTACAAACTCTTTGTGTTTGTCATTAGCGCAATGATAGCGGGAATCGGCGGTGCTCTGTACGTACCGCAGGTGGGCATCATCAACCCAAGCGCGATGTCTACGGAGAAGTCCCTTGAGGTGATTGTTTGGGTAGCTGTGGGCGGCAGGGCGACATTGGTAGGGCCGATCGTTGGTGCAATTTGTGTCAATGCTCTGAAAAGCTGGGCTACCACGAAGTATCCGGATTTCTGGCCGATTATGCTGGGCGGCCTTTTCATAATAGTCGTTCTTTTCCTGCCGAAGGGTATCGTTGGAATCCCCGGCCAAATCATTGCCATGTTGCGTAAAAAAGAAACAGCTCCCGAAGGAGGGGCCATTTCTTCTCCGACCGCCGCGCCGGAGGTGAAGCCATGAATTCAAAGCCTTTTCTGTTGGCGGCCGAAGGAGTGAACAAAAGCTTCTCCGGCTTCAAAGCGATCAACGACCTGAACTTTTACCTCGAAACCGGTGAGCTTCGGACGGTAATCGGCCCCAACGGCGCGGGGAAAACCAGTTTCCTGGACCTCATCACCGGCCGGTCAAAGCCAGATACGGGCAAAATTGAATTCGAAGGTAAACACGACGTCACCCGCATGAACGAATATGAAATTTACCGTCTCGGCATTGGACGGAAATTTCAAACTCCCACGGTATATACGGACCACACTGTTTGGGAAAATCTGTTGCTATCCCTGGAAGGTCAGCGCGGGGTATTCTCCTCGCTCTTCTTCAAGTTGAACAGCAGAGAAACGGATCGCATTAACGAAATTCTAGGCATTATCAATCTGAAGAACCAGCGGTATTGGAAGGCGGGATCGCTGGCGCACGGTCAGAAACAATGGCTGGAGATCGGGATGCTCCTCGCGCAAAATGCCAAGCTTCTTTTGGTGGATGAACCTGCCGCCGGGATGACGGATGAAGAAACCCATCGCACCGGCGAGCTCCTTATTTCGCTGGCTGGAGAACACAGCATTATTGTCATCGAGCACGACATGGTCTTTGTCCGACAAATTTCGCAGGGGCGGAAAGTGACGGTGCTTCATCAAGGCCACGTCCTTTGTGAAGGGCCCGTCGACGAGGTGCAGGCGAACGAAAAAGTTAAAGAAGTTTATCTCGGGCGCGGAAAGCACTAACTGCCATGGAAGAACAAAAGACCAAACTAACTGTGAGTGGCCTCCAGGCGTCAATTGGTGGCAGTCGTATTCTTCGCGGTGTTAACTTTGAAGTGCCGCCCCATTCGGTATTCTGCCTGATGGGGCGTAACGGAGTAGGGAAGACAAGCACATTAAAAAGTATCGTCGGGCTTCTGAAGGCAGATACCGGTACGATCACGCTCGGCGACGATGAATTGGGCAAGCTTTCAACGGAGCGCAGGGCGAGGACGGGAGTCGGCTATGTCCCACAGGGGCGCGAGATTTTTCCCCATCTCACGGTTGAGGAAAATCTCGAGATCGGTATGGCCGCGCAAGGTTTGAGAGCTAACAAGAAAGCCAAGCTGGATCGTGTCTTTTCGCTGTTTCCGATTCTGAAAGAGTTCCTGCCGCGCAAAGGCGGGATGCTGTCCGGCGGTCAGCAGCAGCAACTGGCGATTGCCCGGGCACTATTAACGGAACCGAAGATTCTGCTTCTTGACGAGCCGACGGAAGGGATTCAACCGAACATTATTGAGCAGATCGGCGACACGATCAAAATGCTCCGGTCCGAAGGGCAAATGAGCATCCTGCTCGTCGAGCAGTACCTGGATTTCTGCAAGGCGCTTGCCGACACGTTTGCCATCATGGATCGCGGCGCTGTCGTTGCCGCAGGCCCGGTCAGCGCCCTCACGGATGATGTCGTGAAAGCACATCTGACGGTTTAAACGGCATTGGCGCAGTTGCTTAAGCAGCAGCAGCAGCCTGCCCGATAAACCGGCCAAATCGGGCCGACCGATAAAGGGCGCGGCTTGTGCGGGCTCATTGAAGCGATAAAATGGGTCGCGTCTGTGAAATTCTTCCCCGCCCTAATTGTATTTCTGCTTCGCCCGGGCATGACGCGGCGCAATATCCGGTTCCTTTTCTGGTTTACGGTGATTCTGGTGGCGCTGGTTGCCGTGTTCACCGTGCTTTTCCATATCATCATGGAACGGGAAGGGCAGCAGCATTCGTATTTAAGCGGCCTGTATTGGACCCTGGTGACGATGTCCACACTTGGTTTTGGTGATATCACCTTCAAGAGTGATGTGGGGCGATTCTTTTCGGTGATGGTTCTGATTACCGGCATGGTGTTTCTGCTCGTTTTGTTGCCATTTACATTCATCGAGTTTTTCTACTCGCCATTCGTCAAAGCGCAGCACGAGGCGCGGGCACCGCGGGCCGTCTCGAAACTCCTTAAGAATCACGTCATCCTCACCCATTACGACGCTGTGAGCGCCGCATTCATCCGGCGGCTCGAGAAATACGGGTTCCCGTATGTGCTGGTGGTCAAAGACATCGCGCAAGCGCTGCTCTGGCACGATATGGGCTTGAATGTCGTCGTTGCCGATCTTGAGGATCCCGATGGATTTGTCCCGTGCGGTTTTGAACGCGCAGCGATGGTAGCGGCCACGGGCGACGACTTTGCCAACACCAGCATCGCCTTTACGGCGCGCCAGCTCTCTGCCGAATCTTTCATTGCCACCACCGCCAATTCCAAGGATTCCGTGGATGTGTTGGAGCTGGCGGGCAGTAATCACGTAATTCAACTAGGAGATATTCTCGGCGCAGCGCTGGCACGCCGGACCATAGCTACGGACGCACAAGCGCATATCATTGGCAATTTCGGTACGCTTCGCATTGCGGAAGCCATGGTGGCAGGCACACCTCTGGTCGGGAAGAGCCTTGCTGGAAGCCGTTTGCGCGAACTTGTCGGCATCACCGTGGTCGGACTCTGGCAGCGGGGAAAATTTAACGCGCCATCACCCGGAACGATTCTAACGGCGGACGTCATGCTAGTGCTCGCGGGAAGCGAGAAACAAATCGCCGCTTACAACGGCTTGTTCTGTATCTATCATTTAACTCACGCTCCGGCAGTCATCATCGGCGCCGGCCGCGTCGGCCGTGCAACCGCCCGTAATTTTGACGAGATGGAACTCGATTACCGGATCGTTGAGCAGGACGCTGTGCGTGTTAGGGATTCTGAAAAATACGTATATGGCAGCGCGGCCCATCTTGGCACTCTCGAACGGGCGGGCATTCGCGAGGCGCCTGCGGTGCTCATCACGACGCGACGGGATGATGTTAATATTTACCTCGCTATCTATTGCCGGAAATTGCGGCCAGACATTCAGATTGTTGCCAGGGCGAACACGGAGGCTAACGTCGCTCGATTGCATGCCGCCGGCGCGGATGTCGTTATGTCCTACGCATCAATGGGGTCCAATATCCTCTTCAACCTGCTTCGCCGCGAAAACACACTTCTCGTCGCTGAAGGCATCAACATTTTTCGGGTTCCAGTCCCGAAGGATCTTGTCGGCAAATCCATCGCGCAATCATTGGTTCGCACGCAAACAGGGTGCAGCATCATCGCCCTGCAGGACGCCGGCCGGGAAATGATGAACCCCGATCCTGGGACGATTCTCGAAGCGAGATATGAGATGATTGTCGTTGGCACACTCGTTGCCGAAACTACGTTCTTCGACCTGTATCCCACTGGAAAGGTATAGACCCAAAGGACCGATTTTCGCGCCGTCCAGCAGTGACGATTTAACGGCTCAGCGGCTCGATTTTTTGGGCGAATTTTAGGCGAAAAAATAGGGTTGACCGGGGGGTGGTAACGTCTTAAAGGTCTGGCGCTCTCCGACAGCTGCGCGACCGCCCATCGTACAGCTTAAATCCTCGGGCATCACCCTAAACCCAGTGAAACACCACAAACATGGCTAAAGTAACGCTCAAGAACGTCTACAAGATCTATAAAGGCGACAAAGGTAAGGATGTAAAAGCGGTCCGCGACTTCAACCTCGAAATTGCCGATCGCGAGTTCGTCGTTTTCGTCGGACCATCCGGTTGCGGCAAATCGACCACGCTGCGCATGATTGCAGGACTCGAAGAAATCTCCAAAGGCGAGGTTTATATCGATGACAGACTCGTCAACGACGTTCCTCCTAAAGACCGCGATATCGCGATGGTCTTCCAAAACTACGCGCTCTACCCGCATATGAGCGTTTATGAAAACATGGCGTTCGGCCTCAAGTTGCGGAAATATCCCAAAGCCGAAATCGACAAGCGCGTCCGCGAAGCCGCCGCCGTCCTCGGCATTACGGAATATCTCGACCGAAAGCCAAAGGCGCTTTCCGGCGGTCAACGCCAACGTGTCGCTGTCGGTCGCGCGATTGTTCGCCAGCCGAAAGTTTTCCTTTTCGACGAACCCCTTTCCAACCTCGACGCTAAAATGCGCGTCCAGATGCGCACGGAAATCACAAAGCTGCACCAACGGCTGCAGGCAACGATGATTTACGTGACCCACGACCAGATCGAAGCCATGACGATGGGCGATCGCATCGTCGTGATGGCCGCCATCGTAGACGAAGAATCGGGTGACAAAGAAGGTGTCGTCCAGCAAATCGACGAACCCCTGAAAATTTATAACGAGCCAACCAACCTGTTCGTTGCGGGATTCCTTGGCAGCCCGCCCATGAATCTGATCCATGGCAAACTGAAAAGCGATGGCGATTCTACGGTCGTTTTTGAGGAAAACAATGGGGGTGTGGTGAAGGTGAAATTTACCGATCGTCCGGGAGCCCGTGCGTTTGTGGGCAAGGAGGTCATTCTGGGCATTCGTCCTGAAGACCTTGAGTTGGTCACGGGAAGCTTGCAACCGGGGCCAAACAGTTTCCAGGCGCTGGTGGATCTTATTGAGCCCATGGGCGCGGAAACGAACATCTATATGCAAACGGGCGCGCACACCGCGATCTGCCGCACGCAAGTGCAGCAGGATCACGAGGAAACGGGGCACCGTCTCTATTTCAATATTAACGCTGGCAAGGCGCACTTGTTCGACAAGGCCAGCGCGGACCGGATCGCCTAGCGCTATTCGAGGGAGTTAAGAAATCAATCGCGGCGGCGATGCTGATGTCTGTCAGCGTTGCCGCCGCTCTCATTTTGGTATCCTGCCAGTTGGCTTCACCTTTGACGTTCCTGGTGGATGGTATCCAACTGCATCACGACGGACGATCGGCTGACGCTTGAAAATGGCACGGGCCGTGCCTATAAGAGTCGCCCATGAAGAGTTTTATAGCGGTCGCTGTGGCAGTCGCGATCGGCCTGGGAATGTTTTACGTTCGGCGCGAGGCACCGGGTTCGAATGTCGCCCCGGGTTTGTTTGCCACCGTTACGCGTGAGACCATTTTCGAGAAAGTGGAGATGGCAGGCGAGGTCAAGCCGGAGGTGCTGATCGATGTAAAACCCGAAATCAGCGCCCGCATCTTAAGGATACACGTCAAAGAGGGAGACGTGGTTCAGGCGGGCGCGCCGATCGTGGATCTGGACAATACGGAGCTGCTTACGGAAAAATCGGCGGCCGAAACGGAGATTTCGATCGCTGAGCTCGGATTGGAGCAGGCTGAACGGGTATTTAAACGTCAGCAGCGATTGCTGAATCGGGCAATCACCAGCACATCCGATTTTGAGGATGCGGAAACGGCAAGAGACGTGGCCAAACAAACACTTATGAAGGCACGTCAACAGCTCGACACGATAGAGAGCCGGATCGTCAAATCGAAAATCGTGGCGCCACTTACGGGAACGGTCCTGGCGCTCCCCGTCGTCCCAAATCAAGTCGTCGTAGAAGCGGCCAGCGTGAATTCCGGCACGTTGTTGATGAGCATGGCGGATCTGTCGAAGCTGATCATCGAATGCCATGTCAATCAGGTGGATGTAGCCCGGTTGCAGGTAGGAATGCCATTTGAGTTCAGGGTGGATTCCCTGGGGCAACTGGTTATGAAAGGAACCGTTCAGTCCATTGCGCCGATGGCCACTATTGTTAACAACATCAAAGGTTACACGATCGAATTGAAAATAGACAAACCCGATTCCCGGCTGCGACCCGGAATGACCGCTCAGGTGACGATTCCGATCTCGGAGACGGCGGGAGTGGTGGCGGTTCCGGTTTCAGCGATCTTCGATGGAGTGGGTGACCAACACGTTGCTTATGTTAGCCGGAAGGGAACAAAAATGGAGGAGCGAAAAATAGACGTTGGGGTTTCCGACGCACAGTTTGCGGAGATCCGGAGCGGATTGGAGATCGGTGAAACCGTCTCGCTAACAAAACCCGGGAGTCCAGGTAGCTAGAGCGGCTTCAAGCTGTGGCTCAATCCCGCCAGACTGCATTCGGGCGTGCGCGACTCCAGATCGCGATTGCTCTCTCGCAGGGGTTGCGTGAGATGGCCGGCTACCGATTGAGATCGGCGATTGCCGTCCTTGCGATTGTGCTGGGAGTCGCCGCGGTCTTGACGACATTTGCGCTCACGGAAGGTGTGGCTCGCAAAGAATGGCGAATGCTGCAGGACATCGGCGGTATCGAACGCTTTAGCATCGTTCCAGCCCCCGTGCCTGTCGAGCAGGAGGAGCTCGTCGATATTAGTCCTGGATTAACCAGTGCAGATGTAGAGGCGATCCGCCGTGAATGTCCCTCAGTGAGGTGGATCGTTCCAAGTCATCAGATCCGACCCGGGCCGATCGTCGAATATGCTGAGGAACAGTCGTGGGAAGCGAGAATTTACGGTAGCGGCCCCGATTTATTCTACATTAATCGTTATGAGTTGGAACACGGGAGGTTTTTGTCCGACCTGGACGTATCCAAAAAGAATCGGGTTTGTATTCTGGGCAGTGCGATTGCAAAACGGCTCGGATTGACGGGCAAGCGGGCCGTTAGGCAAAAGGTAATGCTAAACGGCGTGACGTTTCAGGTGGTCGGAGTTTTAAAACCTGCTTTGGAGTTTTGGAAAAACCGGGATGTAGTGATTCCGTATCCCGCGATGCAGAGCATCTTTGAAGAAGGCCAGACCAACGAAGCCGGCGAACCCGCTCCCAATCGGCGAATTCGGGAGATCAAAGGTAGTGCAGTGAGCCCGGAAGCCGTGCAAGGAGCGATACGGCAGATGCAACTCGTTCTCAGCCGGGCACATCGGGGAGTCGAGGATTTCGGATTTAACACAGATCAGGATTGGGCGGACGCGATTGGCGGGCGAATTAGAGCCATCAAAATCAGCGGCCTTTTGATAGCAGGAGTCAGCCTTTTGGTAGGTGGAATTGGGGTGACCAACGTAATGCTTGCGGCTATCAAACAGCGCGTTCGAGAAATCGGTGTGCGGAGGGCGATTGGCGCCCGGAGAGGCGATGTGTTTGTGCAGATTTTTCTGGAGACGATGCTGCTTGCGGCCGGCGGGGGAATATTAGGCATCGCTGTCGGGTATGGACTTGTGTGGCTGCTGGGCGCGGTCACGGGAGGAGAAATTGCGCCTGTTATTCTCCCGGGCGCAGTTGGAATCAGTCTGGCGGCAGCTGCAGTGACAGGCATGTTTTCGGGCTGTTTTCCGGCGTGGAAAGGATCCCGGCTTTCGCCGATGGAGGCGCTTCACTATGAATAGGACGGCACGCTGGTCAGTTGCGTTTCGCGAAGCACTTTCGGAGATTCGTGTGCACTGGCTGCGGAGTGTATTGACGATGGTCGGAGTCATTATGAGTGTTGCGGCATTGGTTAGCATGATCGCTCTGAGCGCAGGCATCATTCGGGGACTGCGTGAATTCAACAAACAGACGGGCGTAGCTACGAAAACAACCATTAGAAACGGGGATTCGTGGATGACAGGCACCGTTAAAGGACAATTTAGTCAGGGGCTCACATACGCGGACGCCGAAGTTGTCCGGAGAGGAGCGCCGATATTGACATGGGTTTCTCCGGTTATTGTTTACGATCAGGAACGCATCTATCGCGGAGGGCGGCAGGGAAACGCGAGGATGCTGGCCGGGACGCCCGCTGTAGCTATCATGGACCGGTATAGAGTGTTGGTTGGACGATTTTTGACCGAGATGGACCTGGATCGACGCGCCCGAGTGTGTGTCCTCGGTGCGGAAACTGCCTCGAAGCTTTTCGCAGATCCGTTAGCAGAGGCTGTGGGGGCTGATGTGATCATCCGGGGAATGAGCTTCCGTGTTGTCGGATTGCTGCCGAGATATTTGTCTGAAAGTGAGGAGAGGCGCCGCGCGCAGGGGCTGATAGCGTTACAAGACAAGCGCAGACGCGATAACCGGACGACGCGCGGAAAATGGGATGCCTTTTCCTGGAAGAACTCTGTGGCCATCATCCCGATCACGACGGCGCTTGCCACGATCAACTCCACGAAAATTGGTCCGGATGGGAAGGATCTGGGGCCGGTGATTAACATCTCCGAAATGCAATGCGGTTTTGAGGATCCTGCGTTTATGCCGGTCGCTGCAGCCCAGATCCGCAGAGCCTTGTTGAAGGCGCGGAACGGAGTGGAAGATTTCGAGGTTAGCACTGCCGACTCGCGGGTCAGTGACACGGAACGGCAGATCCGATCCAACCGCGTTACGGGCTGGCTGATCGCTGGGATCAGCCTGATTGTTGGCGCGCTGGGTATCGTGAATATCATGCTGGCCAGCATCACGGATCGGATGCGAGAGATTGGTGTCCGCCGGGCGCTGGGTGCGTCTGAGATGGATATTTTTCGGCAGGTGCTGGTGGAGTCGGCCATTCTGTCAATAGCCGGCGGAATAGCCGGCGTCGTGGTGTCGCTGGTGTTGTTACGGGGTCTGGAGATATTTTCGCCGCCCACGAACGCGCCGGTGATATCGTGGTGGACCGCAGTGGTCGGAGTGGCTGCTGCTTCGGCCGTTGGCGTTATAGCGGGCCTCTACCCTGCACTTAGGGCTTCGCGTCTGCGCCCGATCGAGGCATTGACAGCCGAGTAGCAGATTTCGCGAATCGCACGTCGTTCCCTCGCGTTGCCAGCCTTTTGCATGCCGTAGCTAATCAAGCAATGGGGATCCGAGCTGGCGGCAATCCCAAGGGTCCTGGCGGCAATCCCAAGGATCCTGGCGGCAATCCCAAGGATCCTGGCGACGATCGCAAGGGTCCTGGCAACGATCGCAAGGGTCCTGGCGGCGATCCCAAGGGTCCTGGCGGCGATCCCAAGGGTCCTGGCGACGATCCCAAGGGTCCTGGCGACGATCCCAAGGGTCCTGGCGACGATCACAAGGGTCCTAGCGATGATCGCAACGTGCAGCTCCGCTGATCCACGGATGCCTGCCGAGGGAGTAATTTTACTTTGGTAAACTAGTACCGAACACGGCGGTTTCGAGCGGAAAACCAAGGAGAGGCGGTTTCCAACCGCCTGAAAACGGGCGCTTGGAAAGCGCCCCTCCTTGTAAAAAACGCCGCGACGACGATTTGCCAAAGTAAAAGTAATGGCCGCAAATTCGGGGACCATCACATCCATTTTCCCGCAAAGAAAAGAGGGGATGAAAACGCGCCGAAATAATGGCAGCCTTCATACTTTCACTGATGGTCCGGCGTCACCCACGGCCGCCCGTGGCGAGCGTCCTGGCCAGAGCGAAGCGACTGTAGTCAATGGTTTTCATCGGCATATTCTATTCGTTTCACAACCGGCGTCTTTGGGAGCGTGTAATCGATATAAAACCGATACCCTGCCATAAAATTCACGTCTTCTCCGGAGCCTTCGACTTGCGGGCTCATGATCGCACCTGCCCCGGAAGTGAATAGGAGTGTGTGATCGTCAATCCACGCCTCGGGATATTGAAACCATCGAGATCGGAATTCCTTGAAGCGAGGAACCAATCTCTTGATGATCTCAGTATCTTCAGGCAGTGGACACTGAACGAATGAACGGGGTTCTGCGAGCGATCCTTCCAGACGATATACCGTCAGATGGGAGTAGTGTCGCTCTTGAAACTGAATGGCTACGGCATCGCCCGAACTGGACCACAACACCATGGTATGGGTCCGTAGCGGCTGCATGTCCGATGATGGATCGGCGCCAAAATCGAATTCAGCCATTCGCTTCTTCGTCCGCGTGTCCTCGATCCACATCTTAGGAAGCGAGTCCATTTCATAGCCTTTCTGGTCCTTGTCCGTGTTAATCATGATCACGAACTCTCCGCCAGGAGAAAGCGATCGAGGAACCTCGATCTGTGCGTGAGAAGATGCGAGACACACGAGCAGCAGGAAGGGAGATAGATGCTTAATCATGATTGTCGAACGTCATCCGCGGACGCGCATGATAATGGGACAGGTGGTTGGGCACGAAGCGTTCTCATGGCGGCCAGCATGCATTCGACTTGATGTTTACTATCACATATCAATTGCTCTATCGAATTTACAGTAAGATTCCGCGCCTTTGTGAGGTGTCATTCAGGGAATAGTGACGAGACTACCTGCTTGAGATCGGGGTGATTGACTTTTCAGGTCATCGATTCTTTGCGACTGGTACACATATAGAGAGGTTTCACATAGAGCTGTTGGCATGGCCAGTAGTCGACGAGACCAATCTCCGAGATCGTGCAAGTCAATGGTAGTCTAGAAGAACGACAAAGGTCGAGCGCGGGACCAAGGTGCTGCGGTGAAAGGTCCGGGGCTAGCGTGCAATGGGGAACCCATTGCTCCGGGGAATAGAGCGGGCAGCAATGCCGCGCTACCGCACTAAACTCCATCAAGAAACGGACGTGCAAAGTCAGAAGTTCAGAAGTGACCTTCGGTGCAAGGTAAGCTGCTGATTGCTCCGCCGGGAAAAGGCCGAATGATGAAAGCGAGACCGCGAATGACGGTGTGCTGGCGGCGAAGCGGTCGAGAAGTTCCCCCGCTGCCGCGACGTCCACCGACTCGCAGGCGGCCAGAGTGATGTGTGGGCGAGCGCCGCTGTCGCGCATGAAGGCTGAGCCGAAGAAAGCGAACTCGTCCCAAAGCGTGCGAACGCGAGACTCACTCGCGGCATCGAAGAATAGCTCAATGGTGGGCATTTAGTTACGGTAAGGAGTGGCTAATGACTCTGCAACGTGTTGGGAGTAGTGGCTGTTATGCATGATTTCTGGGCTGGGCCGCTTTTCAGGTCTGAGGAGTAGCAAGAGGTTTTCAGGGCAGGGAGATGCGCTTTAGAAGCGCCTCAGATGCCTTAGAATTCCGGCGGTTGAAAACCGCCGCTCCTTGCCGGTGCTCGAGCGTTAAGCGCCCTTTTCATAAGATGACCGTTGGGAACGTCTTGTCAGTAGAACCTTGGGGGCTTTGTGTGCTCGTTGTAAAACCGGTCTCCGTCGACCGTGCAGCCGAGGGCTTGCTGGATTCAGGTCGTGGCAGTCCCTCGTCGTTTCGAAAAGGGGTTGAAAAACCCTCCGATCCCGGCTGTTGTTGCCGTCTCCATGTGTAGATTCTCCCTGATTTTTTGTCTGTTGCTGGCGGCTGCCTGGACGGCAGTGGCTGCGGAGCAGGGGAAAACGCGGACGGTAAATATGGCTCCCGTCGCGCAATGGATCGCGAGACAAAGCGAGTTGCGGACTTTATCGGCGGATTTTGTCCAGACGCGGACCCTGAAAACGCTCAAGGATCCGCTGCAGAGCCCCGGAAGGCTATGGTTCCAAGCCCCGGATGCGTTCCGATGGGAGCTCGACGGGAAACCGGGAGAGCCGTTGAAAGCGATTCTCCTGCGAAAAAAGGATGACGTGCTCCTGATTTCGCCGAGGCAGAAAAAGGCGACGCGATACTCGGCAAAAAGCATTGCTGGGAAGGCCGGCGCGCCGGGCATGGCGATGATGGAGTTTCCGATGGCGAAGGATCTGAACGATTTCCTGGACCAATTCGATGTGCAGGATTTGCAGATGACAGGTCAGCGGTGTGATTTGGCAGTACTGCCGAAGGATGTTGCTACGAGGAAGTATCTGAAGTCGCTACTGATTTCGTTCGATACCGCGACCGGCTATTTGCTGGCGTTTGAAATGACGACGAAAGAGGGATCCACGCTTCGAAACGAGTTTTCAAATGTGCGGGTGAATGGTCCGGTGGACAAAAAGGTGTTCGATTTCGATTTCACCGGGTATCAGGTCGTCGATGGCAAGGGGTAACGTTTTCGCACGAGCCATTTGGATCGTCCTGGCGCTCGGGTTTCTGGCGGCGGGATTGTCGCGGATTACCTTCAACATCGATGTGTTGAAGCTGCTCCCGACACATCTTCCGCAAGTCGAAGGACTTTCGATCTTTCTCAAACATTTTTCGCAGCCCACGGAACTCATTGTCACGGTAAGTGCCACGGACGCCGGGATGGCCGGAGACGCCGCGCTGGCATTGGCTGAGCATTTGGAAAAACGGACGGATTTGGTGAAGCGAGCCGTGGCCCAGCCGCCATGGGAACAGAATCCAGGTGACATGGCGGAGCTGCTGGCGATGCTGACATTGAACCAACCACCGGAAGCGGTGACAGCGTTCGCTGACCGGCTTACTCCAGAGAAAGCGCCGGAAACGGTGCGAGCGACGCTGGAACGAATGGATGAATCGCTTTCGCCTCAGGAAGTGGCGCTCCTGGGCTACGACCCGTTGGGAGTGACTGTGTCACTGGCCGATTCCGGACTGATGTCGAACGCGCAACAATCGGAATTTTCGGCGGCGGACGGGACGTTCCGGGTGATTTATGTCGATGCCGCGGTCCCACTGAAGAATTACAAGCACACGATCAAGTGGGTGGGGGAAATCAAAGCCCTGGCGAACGCCTGGAATTCGGACGGTAAAGTGACGCTCGGTTTCACGGGAGAACCCGCCTTCGTGGCGGATATTTCCGGGACAATGGAATGGGACATGGCGTCGTCGGCGAATGTGACGCTCCTGTCCATTGGCGTGATTTTCTGGCTGTGCTTCCGGCGCGCAAGACCGCTCGTGGATTTGATTGCTATGCTGATGGTTACCTTTGCTCTGTCATTGGCTGCGGCGGGACTGTTTCTGCGGGAGCTGACGATCATTGGCGTCGGTTTTGCATCGATCATGATCGGGTTGAGTGTGGATTACGGCTATTTCATCTATCAGAAATCGCTGCGGCACACAGGAACGCTGCGTGAGTTGCAGCGGGAATGTTTTGCCAATATTGCGTGGACTGCCGGGACGACCGCTGCGGCTTTTTTTGCGTTGAATCTGAGCAGCCTGCCCGGTCTTTCGCAGCTCGGAAACCTCGTGGGGATTGGTGTGCTTGTGGGAGCGGCAGTGATGCTTCTCCTTTTTGCGCCGCTGGCGATGCGGTGGAAAAAAGTCGCGTTCGCCCCGGACGCCGTGGAGCGCTGGATGGCGAATCCGAAATTCACGCGCATCGGTGCATGGATGACTCTGGCCCTGGTCGTTATTCTCGGCGGCGTGCTGATCGTTAGGGGACTTCCGGGAGTCGACGTATCCACCTCGGTGCTCCGTCCGCGCCACAGCGACGCCTACGACACGAGTGATCAGCTATATGCGAAATTGACCGATGATACGAATCTGCTCAGCCTCATCGTAACGGGTAAAACGGCGAAGGAAGTGCGTGAAAAGCTTCAGAAGACCGAAGAAAAACTGAAGCAAGCCGAATCCCGCGGTGATGTGAGGGGATTTCACTCGCCACTTTCGCTGTGGCCGGATGCGGCCCGTCAAGCGGCGAACCTGCCTGTGCTCGCCACGTTGGCGCGCGAAGGGGAAAGGCTAAAGGGAACCGTCCTGGAGGCGGGATTTACCGAGGAATCGTTCCTGCTGACGGATGCGGTGTTCCGTCAGTGGATTGCGTGGAAGGAGTCTGGAAAACAACCACCGATCTGGCCCGAAAATGAAGCGAGTCGATGGATTTATCGGCGAATTGCGAGCCGGGCGTCCACGCCGGACGGCGTGTTTGTCGCAGGAGGGGTCGTGACTCCGGCGCCCGAACGCGCCGCTGCCATTGCGCAAGAGATTCAGAGCGATGGTGTTTGGCTGGTGAGTTGGAAAGCGCTGGGAAGCGAACTGCAACGCGTGGTTCCCGGGGAGTTCCGGAAGCTGATCCTGGGACTGCTGGGGATTATTCTGGCGTTGTTGTGGATTGGTTTCCGGAGCTTTCGGGACGTGCTGGTGCTCGCCGTCACGCTTGCTTTGGTTGGGGTTGCGTTGATGGGGGCGATGCGGCTGCTGGAGATGCCCTGGAATTTTTTCAATATCGCCGCGATCCTGCTCCTGCTCGGAACAGGCGTTGATTACAGCATCCTGCTTTTGCTGGCGCTTCGACGCAACGGCGGTGACGTCGTGGCGGCGCGCCAGGCGCTGGGATTGGTCATTCTCCTCTGTGCCGGTTCTGCGGCCGCGGGATTTGGAACGCTCACGTGGGCGAATAATCGCGGTCTAGCGAGTCTTGGCCAAACCTGCGCTCTCGGTCTGGCGCTGGATGCCGTGATTTCGATTTTTCTGCTGCCGGTATTGTGGCGGGTGAGTCGGGGAAAAATTCAGAATTTGAAATAGATGAAATCGGATCCGACTTCGCTTGCAAGGGTTAGGATGCCGGCGAAGAGAAGCAGTCCGGCTGCTGATTGAATCAAGGTCCAGGTCCAGCTCGATTCGTTCCCACGCGATTCTAGAAGCGGTTTAACCCGCAGATCCCATACGGCATGTAAAATCAGCGGCAGCGAGTAAATCAGCGTGAGCATTGCGAAGAAAGCTCCGATTCTCCAATGGCTGGCGGGCACGGAGAAGGGGTTTAAGGTGAGGTCGTGGAAGATTCGCTGGATGTTTTGTTCGCGGAAGAACAGCCATCCCAAATTCGTCAAAGCGAAAGTCGTCAGCACGGCGCCCGTCTGCCGAATTCCATTGAATCGTCCCGTCTGGATCGTGCTTTCAGATTTTTCCGGGGTCCGGAAATTCCGCTCGATCACCATGAGCGCGCCCCAATAAGAGCCCCAAAGGATAAAATTCCAGCTCGCACCATGCCAGAGGCCGGAAATGAGAAAGGTGATCATCAGATTGCATGCAACCTGCAGCCGGGAACCACGGCTTCCTCCGAGGGGGATGTAAACGTAATCCCGAAGCCAGGTGGAAAGCGAAATGTGCCAGCGCCTCCAGAAATCCGCCGGAGACGTCGCCAGCCATGGGTGACGAAAATTTTCCATCAAGTCGAACCCAAGAAGCCTGGCGGAACCTCTCGCAATGTCTGTATAGGCCGAAAAATCCGCATAAATCTGGACCGAAAAGGCGAATACACCGGCCCAGAGAACGGCAAATGAAGTGTCGTGCAAGCCGAACGCCTTGTTGGCGATCACCGCAACGTTATCCGCAATCGCCAGTTTCTTGAATAGTCCCCAGACAATCAGCAGCAATCCGCTGCGGGCCTGCACGAATGAAAACCTCCGGGAATTTTCAACTTGTGCCAAAAGATGGCCAGCCCTCTCGATAGGACCCGCCACCAATTGCGGGAAAAACGTGCCAAACAGCGCGTAATCCAGAGGGTTTTTGCACGCTGAGATTTTGCCCCGGTAAACGTCCACGACATACGCCACGTTCTGAAACGTATAGAACGAGATGCCAACGGGCAGCGCGATTTGCAGGGTCCACTCGGGAACCCGCCATCCTGCGGCTGTGAGTATCCCGCTGATGTTGGTGGCAAAAAATCCGAAGTATTTGAAGACGCCCAGGACGCCAAAATTGGTGGCCACGGTTGCAGCGAGAAACAAGCGCTTCCTTTGCGGGAAACGCTCGATCATCCGCGCCGACGTGAAATCGACGATCGTCGTCAGGAGGACAAGCGAGAGATACCACGGGTGAACGCAGCCGTAAAAATAGTAACCAGCAGCCAGGAGCAGCAGATTTTGTCCGCGATGCGGCAGCGACCAGTAGCCGGCGAACACGGCCACGAAGAAAATGAGGTAATCCAGGCTTTGAAAGATCATCCGCCGCTCATTTCAAAATGGGTTCCATTCGGTTCCAGAACTTTCGCGTGTACCAATTCATCGCATCCGTGCGGACATGCGTTCCGTCCGAATAGATGGATGCGGGAATGGAGCGGTCGGGGCTTTCGTCGATTAGAACGGCGCCATGTTTTTCCAGGTAAGCGCCCAGTTTCTCCGAATACGCGATGTCATTCGGACTGCGTTCGACGTTTCCGTTGCTGTCCGGTTTTTCTTTTACGCGATAGAAATAGAGCTTGGTCGAAGCTTTTGTGGCCAGATCCAGCATGTGAGGCAAAAAAGATTCCTCGGGATTGTCGGCGTAGAGCGACGTTCCAGAGGCATCGTCACCAGCCATCGAATCATCCGCATCTTGCACGGTGCCATCGACTCCATTGCCCGCCACGGGATCGGCTCCCCCTTCGACATCGAGGTTTCCAACAGCGAAAACCTGATCCAGCTCCGCTCGCCGCGCGCGCTTGCCAAGGTCCGATGGGGTGAGATCCATCGCCAGATTTCGAATCTTTTGATCCAATTCGAGTCCCTGCCGCATGGGATAACACACCGCGAAAAAGGCGCGAAGCCGTCCCACTGGCGATCCATCAAAAGCGGCACTGGAAGGGGCAAGTTGATCGAGCACCGGTTCACGCGGCTGCCGCAGGCTGCGAATGAAATTCGCGTTCCGCCCGCTCGTATGGTGTTGCGGACGAGTGAGTTCCCGGTTGCGAAAGAAAATGATGACACCCCGAGGATGAGTGTCTGACGCGACGATGAGGTCTTTCAGGATCAGGTACCAAATGGCGGACGCGGAACCGTGGCGGACAATCGGGAGGAAAGTCATTCCGCTGAGTTTTTCCAGGCAGGGGACATCGATCCGGGAATCGAGCATCGAATTGCCGATCATAAAAAAGTCGGGCTGACGGGTGCGCATCCGATCCAGCTCGGCGGGGACGTTCAAGCGATCCGATTCCGGTATCGTGTCGGGAACCGTTCGCAACAATCCCGGTGGGACAGCGATGAGCGCCGCAAACACCAGGAATTGTATGAGGGCAGTCCAGGACCCGGAATTAACCATTCTCGCGACAAATGGTTACACCGGCTAATTTCTCAAAACCCTTCGTGTCAAAAGAGCACCAAGCGCCGTTTTCGGAGTGAATGGGGTTGCAAATGAAAATCATCCTTGGTCTTGGGACGGGGAATTTGGCTTTGGATCAACGGGCAGGTTTTTGCACGACGCCCTTGCTGTAGCAGAAGGTCTCAAGAGGCGCAAAGGGTTGGTGAAACGGGAACTCGGAAGGTGTCGGCGCGATTTTTTTCTTCAAAAGACTTCACCTTTCCCATGGTATCGACGTTCCGGTGGAAACGAATTCCATGAAGGCTGAACACAAATTCACTAGCATCGCTGAGAATCCGGTCTCGCGCGCCGCCTCCGGCTTTGGGGTTCGGGAATGTCTGCTGCTTTCTCTACCGGCACTGATCGTGGGCCTGCTATTTCGGGTGTGGCAAATGATCCTCTTGCCGCAGGCGTTGCTGGATGGAGACAGCGGGTCGTTTTTCAAGACGTCCTTCTTATTTTGGGACCATTTTGAGTTCTATCTCGATAGCAAACGGCGCTGGCTCTATCCCATTTTTCTGTGGCTGCTGCCGCCTATTCCACTGTTCTCGCCGGCGAATCTCGTCGCGGTTTTGCAGCATGCTGCAGGCTTGATTTCCATCTTCGCAGCGGGCTGGATCGCGGGAAATTTGCTGAAGTTCCGGCGTGTGTTTGTACCACTTTTTACCACCGTTTACGCGCTCTGGCCTGACATCGTCGCCATGGAACATTCGACGATGGCCGAGTCGTTTGCGACCGTCGGGGTCATTGTTGCCACTGCCCTGATGTTTCCCATGGCGACATTGCGACGACGCCTGTTCCCACTGTTACTTTCGCTGTTCCTGGTGTTGGCGATGAAAGCTATCATGCGTCCATACTGGGCTTTACTGATGTTGGTCACACTGTTCTATGCGCCGCCATGGACGTGGCAGTGGAAACATTGGATTCTAGCGGTGGGCTCTTTGGTCATTCTGGCTATTCCGGGCAACAAACCGCAGCCCAATTGGCTCCTGCTCTCGTCTACCCTGCCATTGGTGAAAATCGAAGGGGAGCGCTGGCAGTCGTATCGCGCTGAACTTGCCCCCTGGATTAAATCCGCCCGCGCGACTGGCTCGCAGTATCCGTGGACGCAGGATCATTTCAAGGACCCGCTCAAGACGCGGGGTGAGATCGGTCCTGAATGGGACAAACTACTGGTGGATAAGCCCAAATTTGCGACGGTCTCAAAATCGCTGGCGCTCGAAGGAATCCTTGCGCACCCCATTGATTTTGTGCGTCTTGTGATCGCAAAAACCGGCAAAGCCCTCGGTGAAGGCGCGTATTCGGGGCTGATCCTGCCGCAGCGGTTCATCGAGCCCCAGAGCGGCCGTATCAACGTCACACGCTGGGTCGAGGAGGAGGCAATGATGCGAATGTTTTTCCGTATGACTGCCGCGGAATGGACTGCGAGCAATGAAAAACTGGCGCGTCGAACATCCCTTCCAGGTGCTGCCTTGCTCCAGACTTATCGCTTGCTGACTCCGGCGCAGATGCGGATCGATCCGGCGTCGGGCGAAAATCGGATCGCCGTCACATGGATTGGTTGGATGGCAATTTTGGGCGCGTTAGCGTTGCTGGTCCGGCGTCAATGGGAGCCGGCGATTGTGACGGTCGGCATTCCTATGCTGTTCTTGCTGGCAGTTTTCTGTGTGGGTGACAGCCTGGGCCGGCACGCGCTTCCGGCCGGCTGGGCGTGTTTTCTCCTGCCAGTCGTATTTCTGGACACCATCTTGATGGTAGCGGCGGCGGTGTTGGGTTTTTGTTGGCAACGTTCCAGGAATGCCTGAGCTTGGACGCCTCTTCGACATGCCATCCGCTTTAATCTCATCCAACGCTCGCCCATGGACATTTCGACGCTGTCTCTTGTGGTGTCTGCCGGCGCTGATCGTGGCTGCGGCGTTGCGGATTTCCTTTCTCGCGGCGATTCCGGAGGCCTACTACGGATCGGACAGCAACTCGTATTTCAGCACGACGGCGCGGCTATACACGAAAGGCAAGTTCAAGATCGAAGAGAAACGGAGATGGTTGTATCCGCTCCTGCTCGTAGCGGCGCCTCCGTTGCCGGGTAGCGTTCCGCAAACGGTTGCCGTTGTGCAACATCTGTTGGGACTTGCGATTATTCCAGGCATCGGATGGGTCGCAGGGAGCGTCGCCCGTTTTCCCGGCCCGACAACGTTGGGAACGACATTACTAGCGGCCGTCTGGCCTCGAATGTTGTGGTATGAGCACGAGATCGTCGCAGAGGTCTGGATGCTGGCGGCTTTCGTTGCTGCCGTCGCACTGGCGTTTCCCCTTGAAAAACTAGGCGACCGAAAACGGCTTCTGTGGTTCTTGATCGCGGCAGGATTGATTGCGGCGATCAAGCCTCATGGACGCCCGCTTTGGCTCGGGCTGACGGCACTGGCCGCATTCTGGCATTTTCGGCAATTCCGCTGGCCACATTTTACCGTGATCGTGGCCACGGCGGCTCTTGTTTTTACTTCCGGCAGCGATCGCCAAGGCAGCTGGCTGTTGCTGAGTTCGACGTTGCCCCTGGTCAATGTCGAAGGGGAAAAATGGAAGGAGTATCGCGAAGCGTTGCGGCCCGTGGTTGAACAGGTGCGCGGCGATGTGGCGACCTATCCCTACATTCAGAACCGCTATAAGAAACCGTTGAAGCGGACGTATTCCACCCCCGAGTTCGGGCCGCTATGGGCGGAATTGAATCGCGACGAGGAAAAGTTCTCCAAGGTCGCCAAAGGCCTGGCGCTTGAAGGCGTCCGCACGCATCCACTTGATTATCTGCACCTTGTGACGCGAAGAATTTTGTATGTGCTGGCTGATTCGACATCCACGGATGATTTCCCGGTACACCGATTTTGGGATCAGCAGGAGCGGCGCAGCGTAGAACATCGCGAAGAAAACCCGCAACAATTGCCATTCTTATACGAGCAAAGCGACGCCGAGACCGATGCCATGATTGTCGAACGCCGCCAAAGAACGCTTTGGTTTGAGCCGTATCTGCCCAAAACAGGAGAAATTGCCACGTGGCTTTCGCTAAATACAATTCCCGGACAATCCATACCGGAGCCCGGCTGGAAGTGGACCGGCGCGCTCGCCTTAATCGGCATGTTCGCTTTGGCGATTCGCCGGAAATGGCGTGCACTTCTGCTGCTGACCGCTCCAGCGGTGGCGTACATCGTTATCATTTTTTCGGTAGGAGATCGTGTGCCTCGCTACTTGCATCCGGTGGATTGGATCGGTCTGTTGTTTGTGGTGCTGGCAGTCGACGGGGCGGCAGCTGCGGTTAGACGGATGTTGCCGGTTGCTTCAAAACAAGACCGTCCTTTGGTGACGACTTCAGCCTGATGCCTGTGGACGCTTTACCTTCGACTTATCACCCAATTATCCGCCGCGGAGCCATGTCCGTTGTTGGCGGCTTACTGAGTTACGTGCTGAATCTCGGGCCGTACCTGCTTTTGACGCATGTTTTCTCCTGGAAACACGACCCGGCATATGCCGTGAGCCTCACGTGGGTAACGGTGTTGATGTTCGTGTGGAATTACCGGGTCAACTTTCCTACGCCGAGTCATTGGCGCGGATGCGCGGTGCGGTATGTCGTGGCGCTGATTTCGTCGTGGATCATCAATTTTGTCCTGGTCGGACTCGCAACGCGGGTGATGTCTGCGCCGCTTGCGATTTTCATCGTGGGTGGATTCGTAGCCGTGCTGAAATTTGGCATTTATCACTGGTGGGTTTTTCCTTACCGGAATGACGTTTCCGCAGAATGAGCGAGACGTCGAAGGAATGGACACCGGGAAGGCTGGCTCTGTTCTGGGTGTTGGTGCTGACGGCTGTCGTTCTCCCGCGGGTTCTCTTGCAACGGGCGGTGCCTGTTTATCTGTTTACGGACGATTCACACAGCTATCTGCTTTCCGCATTCAATTGGGCCGAGGGCGGGGATTGGGAGACCTCTCCGAGGCGAGGCGCCGTTTACTCGTTGTTGATCGGTCTGGCACTGCGTTTATTTCAAGATCTGAACGCCGTGGTGTGGATACAGCATGTGCTCGGTGCGGCGGCGGTTTGTTTGGCCATTGCGTATTTCAGAAGTTTCGTCCCGGCACGATGGTTTTTGCCGGGCGTGCTGGCGTCGCTGGCTTACGCGGTTTTGGGATATCCGGTTTACGTCGAACACATGATCCGGAGCGAAACGTTGCTCTGGCTATTTTCCACGCTGGCCTTCGCAGCATGGGGCTGGTTTTTGCGAAGTAAACAGGGCTGGCTCATGGTGTTGGCGGGATACGGATTCGGAACTGCTACCCTCATAAAGAATCTATTGCTGCCATTTGCGGTGGTCGTGGCGGCCTGCATTGTCCTGGACAAACGGGATGCCTGGGGACTTCGCGGACGGCGAATTGCATTGCTTCTATTGGGCATTGCCCTGCCCTATATCGTCAATGAAGGGATCAATCGACTCAGCGATTATACTCCGGAACCGGCGCCGCAATCCGGCATTCTTCTCTACGGACGTGTGGCCCAATGGACTGTGCTCGACAGCGGTAAACACTTGGAAGTGAAACAGCTGATCCGCCCCGACATCGAATCCTACCGGCTGCTTCCCCGGCTCAATAACAACATCATTCTCAAACGGACAGCCGTTCCGCACATCAAGGCCTGGCTAGAGGCGCGCGGCGGCTCTCGGGCGGATCTGGATCGTCTCTGCCGGGACCTCGCCTTTGAGGCTATCCTTTCAGATTTCCCACGTTACCTGGGCCAGGTATGGAACGACTGCGTCCGACTTCATTGGCGGATGGGTTTTATTCTGGATGAACCACACGAGGAAGACCTCGAGGATGCCCGGGTTTCCACGACCAAAATGAAACATCAATCGCCGATGCTTCGGCAACAGGAGGCGCTCGACAAACTGGCCGATCCCGCCCTTGACCAGGCTTTGCGCCCTTACCGCGCTGTTGCTTCGAAAGCGTGGCTTTTTGGCTGGCACCCCGTGCTTTTGACCAGTCTTCTCCTACCTGTATTGGTTTTCTTTGATCCGTGCAGGGCGCGCCGTCCGTTCTGGGTGACAGCGGCTGCTGTCTGGTATTTCAATGTGCTGATCATCTGCACCGTTGGGCGACCCATGCAGCGTTATCTCGTAGCCGGATTACCGATCATTTTTTGGACGTTGTCGGCAAGTGTCCTGTTTTTGTGCATGTGGCTTGCCAGGCTGTGGAATAAGCGCCAGCTTCGGAGCCCTTCGCCGTGAATCTTTCCGAACTCTCTGTCACCGTCCTCATTCCAGCTTACAACGAAGTCAACGCCTTACCGGACACTGTCGCCCTCGTAAACCAGTACGCCGCATTGGTGAAGAGCTGGGAAATCATCGTCATCGACGACGGTTCAACGGATGGCACCGCAGAAGTTGCCAGGAAACTGGAAGTGAAAGTGATTTCCCACGAGCGGAACCTCGGTTACGGCGCGTCGCTCAAGGACGGTATGCGCGAAGCGTCCCATGAATGGATTCTCATTATAGACGCCGACGGCACCTATCCCATCGACCAGATCCCGCGTTTGCTCGAGGCGAACGGGGAGGCGGAAATGATCGTTGGCGCGCGCACGGGCGAAGTCGTGCAAGTGCCGCTATTGAGGCGCCCGGGAAAATGGATTATCACACGACTCGCCGAATACCTGAGTCAGCGGAAAATTCCTGATTTGAATTCCGGTCTGCGGCTTTTCCGAAAAGATGTCGCCATGCGTTTTTTTCCGCTGTATCCGGACGGCTTTTCATTCACGACAACGATTACGCTGGCGATGTTGACGAATCGTTACCGGGTCAAATTCCTGCCGATCAACTACCACAAACGCATCGGCAAATCGTCGATCAAACCCATCCGCGACTTCACGAATTTCTGCCTGCTTATCATCCGGATCTGCGCCTGTTTCAAACCGTTGCAAGTCTTTGTGCCTCCGGCTCTTGTGCTGATCTCGGCAGGCACAATCAAGGGTTCGTTTGATTATTTTGGCCAGGGCCATCTCGGGTTGCTCGGAGTCAGCCTGGTTTTGACAGGAGTCCAGATGCTTTTCATTGCCCTTTTGGCGGACCTTGTCGATCAGCGGATGAAGATGTAGCGGGCAATTCGTACAAACGAATTTCGGGATTTAGGATCCCAACCCCCGTTCCCCCGGTCTTTTGAAGGAGCCGTCCTTCCGAGAATAACCTTCTGTAACAGCTGCTCCGGTATTGGTGTTGATCTTTCTGATTCGGTGCGGGCTTGCGATTTAGATCGAGATAACCGCCGAAACTCGTGCGAATCACAGCAACGTAGCGGACGCCTGCCTGGCTGATTTGATCCAACGTCCCTGCATCCGGTAGGAACGATTGTTCCCAAATGCGAATTTGCGGGGGTGAATCGCCGGGCCAGGTGTTCGGCTTGGATAAATGAATGCGTTGCTCGGCAAGCACCAATGCTCCGGCAGGAAGGTTTTGTGCAATCCAAGCCGCCATTTCCTGGCGGGAATCCTGCTGGAATCCATCAAGAGACGTTTTGGCCAAACCGGTCTGCACCAGAACGGCGGACATTGCTGCCGCCCCAAAAAAAGCAAATCCCATCCAGGATTTTTTCCGAGACAACAAGGATGCGATCCAGCTGAGTCCGATGGTGCCGCAGACCGCCAGCAGGGGGGCGACTGCGAGGAAATAACGGCCGGCTGTCTTGGCCGAAAACGACAGAAGGATGGCGTACCCGGCCGGCAATAGAAAGAGCAACGCGTCGAATGGGTTGCGGTTCTGTCTCCGAAAGACGGAAATCGTGACGAAGCCGGCCATGCCAATCATCAGCGGCCAACCGATGTTATCCAGGAAGATGTTGACGTATTTCGCATGGGGAATATCCCGGGAAAGTCCTTTTGCGCCGCCTACCTGCGCCGCATTCAGTTCATAGTTCAGCCCCTGAGCCAATGCTCCCGGATGCAGCAAGTAAGGCAGATTGATCACAGCGACCGTGGCAAGGAAAGCGACCAGGAAGGCGATGGAAATTTTCCACTTTTGGCCGCGCCAAATCACCCATGGGAAAGCTAGTAGAAACAGCACAATGCCCAGATATTTTCCCGAAACGGCAAGGCCGCAGGCTGCGCCAGTGAACGTCGCCGCTGCGGCACTGGGTTTTGATGTGAAAATATCGAGCGCAAGCAGGGTGAGCGTAATGCCCATCAGCAACGCCGGGTCTTCTTTGCAATAATGAGCCAGTTCATACATCAGGGGCAGGAAAGGCAGAAGGACAGCCGTTGCCAATGCAGCGAGCCAGCCACCACGGCGCCAGGCTAGGATGGTGAGAAACACCACCGAAAGCGCTGCAAAAATCGCTGAAGCGGTCCGCCCTGCCATTACCGCGTTTTCTGCCGTTCGGGGTTTTCCGCTTGCCCGGAGCAAAAGGTCCGCTGAATCGAGCAAAAGCAGCGGGTGATGATAATTCAGCGCGCCTGAGATGAGTTGATCGCCCTTCGAGAGTTCGTCCGGGTGATAGTAAACGGGAAAGTGGCTGTGCCTCGAAAAAAAAAGGAATGCGGCAGCAAATAGAGCGGCAAAGAGCGCGATTTGAGCAAGCGGGTAATAGGGCAGCCTCGTTGTTTCCAGTCGTTGGATCACTGCCGGCTGGGAGGCTGCGCGCCGATTCATCATGTTTTCGGTGACTGATGAAAGAGGGAAAATCTTTGGGTAGCAACTCGTTTCTGCTTGAAGCGGGAGATTGGAGCCGCTTGCGTGTGGCGACTTCGAATCGATGCGGAAGGCGCTCCCGTTTTTGGCCGTATTTTTGCTCTTTTTTGGGTCCCTGGCGTTCCACGCCCGTGACAACGCTTTTCCGTATTTTTATCACACGGACGAACCATCCAAGGTCGAGCAGATCCTGAGCGGCGAGCGGAATGGGCGTCATCCTGTGCTCCTTTTGGAATCGGCGGCGTTGATCCTGAAAGTCACGGGATGGCCGCCTACGAAAAACAACGCCGCTCTCGCAGGACGCTGGGCGTCGGCAATTTTTGCGTCGGCAACGGTTGCTCTCCTCTTCGTTTGGGGATTTCTGCAATTCGGCTGGACCGGGGGATTGCTTGTTGCATTGCTTGCCGGTCTGCAGCCGCCGCTGCTGACTGCCGCCCATTTCGTTAAAGAGGATCCCGCGTTGTTGATGGGGTTCTCAGCGACTTTCCTGGCGGCGCTCCTTTACGAACGACGGCCGGGCGCCATGGGCGCGTTGTGGCTGGGAGCGGCAGCGGGCGTCGCGTTATCCGGCAAATGGGTGGGGGGAGTGGCCATTCTCATTGCCGTCGCGCAGATGGCTCTCGTCCAGTGGAAAACGGCGAGCGGATCACGTTTTCGCGGATACGACTGGCTGGCTTTTTTTGCGGCAGTTGCGGCTGTTTTTCTCATCACGAATTACTCGCTGATCGTGCAATGGAACACAGCGCAAATGGGTGTTTCCAAGGAGCTCACCTCGTTCTACAGCACGGATGAAGGTGATACCCGTGAATTTCATCTGACACATTACCTGGAACGGCTCCCGGAAGTTTTTCCGATGGTGCTCATCATCCTCGGCATTGCAGGCGCTGTTGTGGCCTGGACGAGTCGCGCCAGTCTTCATCTGCGCTTGTTTGCCATCATTCCGCTCGCGTACTTCCTGATGATTTCGTGTATCCCGAAGACGGAAAATCGCTATTTGCTGCCCATTTCCACGATGCTCTGCGCGCTGTCAGTGGTGGCTGTGGTTGAGCTTTTGCGAAAGGTAAAATGGAGCGCCGTTCCGATGCTTATCGCCGGAGGGTGGCTCGCCGTAACGACTTTGATTCCGGAATACAAGGACGTCGTCCGTTCTTTTCATCACGATCATCGCCACGAAATGGCCCAATGGATCGACGCCAATCTCCCGGCGAACGCCCTGATTGTGGAAGACAATCGTGTAGCGCTCCCTGTTCCTGGCGATCCGCGTTTCTCCGGAGACGCCCACTTCCTGAAACGAAAAGTGCTGTCATGGGAGAAAAATTACGCGTCGGATTATGGCAGCCTGGCAGAGCTCCGAGCACAAGAAGTTACCCATGTAGCTCTTTTCGTCTCCAACTACGCCGTCCTGACCGAGCGGGACGGGGTAAAGGCAGACACGCCGCAAAAAAAGAATGCCGCCCGGCTTTACAAGGAATTGAAAAGCCAGGCGAAGCCTGTGTTTGTTCGAAAGAAGGGCTTTGACCGGTATCTTAACTCTGGCTTGACCCTGTTCGACATCACGGGTCAACAGGGCGGCTTCACCGAAACCGCCCCTTGACTTGATATTACCCTTCGGCTCCTGCGGGGTGACCGTGTTTTTCCTGGTGGCGATTTTGAAGCCATCCAGCAATCCAGTCGCGCGCCTTCAGCATGGGTTGCTCAAAGAAATGCCAGGATACCGATGCAACAGCCACGACGGCAGTGACTTGAATCATGAACCGAAGCCGGAAGGGATCGTTTGCATGATGGCCCAAGCCGATTTTTTCCAGCCATGGTTCGATCAGAATGACGATCAAAACGTGGTAAACGTAGATGCCGTAGGAAACCTTGCCGATGTGCGTCATTGGGGGCGAGCTCAGGATCCAGCCCACAACGCCTTTAAAACCAGTGACTGAGCACGCAACAACCCAGGCCATGAACGTGGCTTCAAATGTCTCGATCAGAACCGTCCACGGATTATGCAGATCCAGCATTCGCAATCCGCGTGCGACACCAGCAAGCGAGAATGCGGCAAGGCCGGTCCATAAACGGGTTTTAGAGTTTTCGAGCAAACGCGGATGCGACATCGAGACGTAAGCGAGGATGCCGCCGATGGCGAATGTGTCGAGGCTGCCGGGCAGACTGACCCATCGGGTGACGTCGCTGACCTGCATTTGGATACAAGCCAGCCGGAATAGGACCGCAGCGACGATGAGAATGGCAAAGGTGGCTTTGAACCAGCTTTTCGGCAGGAAGAAAATCAGGAACGGCCAGATCAAATAGAACTGTTCCTGTACCGCGATTGACCAGTAATGCGAGACACTGAGCGGGAAGTAGCTGGTTTGGACGATGAGGAAGTTGGTGCAAAAGGAGAGCGTCCAGGCAAGTGTTTCGCGCACAGGCGGTATCGCGAGCGTTGCTGCAATGGCGATGGCGAGATAATAGGGCGGCATGGTCCGGATAAGACGCCGCATCTGGAAGTTCCAGAATTCGGTCGATCCCGATGACTGGCCGGTATCGGCTTTTTCCCGCGACTTGAGCAGGATGCGCGTGATGAGAAAGCCACTCATCACAAAGAAAAACCGGACACCGAGCGTGCCCCAATTGATCCATTGCGGGATATTTGCCTCGAAGTGATGGATGAGCACGGAAATGACTGCAACAGCGCGCAGGCCATCCATTTGGGGTTGGTATTGGTTTGCTTGTGCGGACATTAAGGGTCTTGGTCGAGGTTATCGGATAGAAAATTCACACGAAATGAATTTTCTGTAATCCCACGAGTAATCGTCGGCCTTCTTTTCTCCCATTCTCGATCTCTTCCCTCGTGTTTCCGACGAGGACGAAAGAGCGTAGAAGCTGAATGATTCAGATTACGAGTGGGAGGAAGCGTGAGATCCCAAGCTATTTTGCTTCATTGATCTCTAAATACGTAATCGTTTCTGCCATGGGATCCGACGGTCTCATATTTTGGATGCGCATTTGTCGCAGAAAACGTTTGTTACCAACGGATTGCGTAGAAATTACCTGAAATTGTTTCACTTTGTTGCCTTCCCAATCGTAGGCGTCAGCGCGTAAAAAAGCGCCGGTTTGGACGTTGACCCACAGATGAACAATGGCGTATTGCGATGCCCGGCTTGAGGGGGTGAGCCGCAAATGCCAGCAAGGCAGGGAACGGATTTTTTCCTGACCAACGTATTGAATGTCTTTCCAATAGAGAAACCGAAGTGCCAGATCGTCGTAGCTCAAAATGGAGCCACGAATCGCCGCCCGCGGGTCTTTGACGCCATCGATGGACGAGCCCTTGTCATCGAAGGTGACGTGGATGGTTTCGGCTGGACTTGTAAACCGGTAAACAGAAACGCCGCCTTCCTGTTTCAACGAGAACGGAGTTTTCTGGGCGCCGGTCCGGAGCTGTCCTGAAACGGAGGTTTCCTGCGCCTGGATGATTTCACGGACATTTGTCATGATTTCCCGCGGGTCTGGCGCGGCTTTGGCGGCTGCGGTTGCGAGGAAAAGGGCGACGACCCATGCGAGAGTTTTCTGTGCTTGTTTGACCGGAAGGCAGTTCATAGCGTTGTTCTTCATCCCATTCGGAGACTCTTTTTGGACCAGCAAATTCTTTTTTTAATCAATCGAACTTGGACGAATCCTACGCTGGACCAGATAATGGCGATGGCTTCCAGCTTCGATCTTTGGGCACCGGTGCTTTTTTTGATCGCGGGACTTACGTTGCTTTTCGGCGGATTCCGGGCGCGCGCTTTCCTTGTCTGCGTAGGGGTTGTGGTCGCGATTGCCGACGGGATAACCGTGCAGACTTTGAAGGAAACGGTCGCTCGCCCGCGTCCGAACGACATCCGCAACGACGTGCGAATCGTCGATTTGGCGAAGGCAAAACCGCGATTGCTGGCGCTCGGGAAACCGCTTCAGATCAAAATGTCGAAGGTTTCCACGAAGCCGGTGAAAGGAAATTCGTTCCCGTCCGGGCATGTCGTGAACAATTTTGGCATAGCCACGGTGTTGTTCGCCTTTTACCGGCGCTGGGGTTGGCTGGCATTTTTCCCTGCAGCGTTGGTGAGTTACTCGCGGGTATACGTCGGGTCCCATTGGCCAAGCGACATATTGGTGTCCGCCCTCCTGGCGATAGGGCTCGCGTCCGTGCTGCTGGCGCTGCTGTCGCTGGCTTGGGAAAAGTGGGGGCCGCGGTGGATGGCGAAAGCGTTCGCAAAAAACCCGAAACTGCTGGCATGAGGGAAGCAAAATCGAAAATCCAAAAGCCATGAAGCTTCGTCTCGCCATCTTCCTTGCCGTTCTTACGGTAATCCGGCTCGCTATCTGCGGCGCGAACGAGCTGTCGCCGGACGAAGCGTACTATTATATGTGGTCGCAGCGGCCAGACCTGTCGTATTACTCCAAGGGGCCGGGTGTCGCCATGGCAATTCTGGCTTCGACCAAGCTCTTCGGAGCTACGGAATTTGGTGTTCGCTGCTTCAGCCCATTCCTCGCGCTTGGGACGTCGTTGATCGTATTCGCCTTGGCAAAGAGGCTTTATAACGAAAAAACGGGGCTCTGGGCCGTGCTTTTGATCCAATGCATCCCCATTTTCAATGCAGGCTCGCTCGTGATGACAATCGACCCGTTGTCGATTTTTTTCTGGTCGGCTGGGGTGCTGACCTTCTGGCTGGCACTCGAAAAGTCGCCAAAATTTTCTCTCTGGTGGATCGCCACCGGCTTCGCAGTCGGGCTGGGCGCCCTTTGCAAATACACCAATCTTGCGGCGATCCTTTCCATGATCGCCGTCCTGTTCCTTGTCCCTGCCTGGCGCTCGGAATGGAAACGGCCGGGTATTTACATAGCCATTGCGATCGGACTCCTGTGCCTTACGCCACCTGTTGTCTGGAATGCCCAGCACAATTGGATCACCTTTGGCCACTTGAGCGAACGGGGCGGCCTGGACTCGGGTTTTGCGTTTCACCCGCTCCAACCGCTGGAATTTCTGGCGGCTCATCTCGGGGTCTACTCGCCTCTCATTTTCGGGATGCTGATTGTGAGTCTCTTCACGGGAATTCGCGGTATACAAACCAATCGCAAGACCGCTTTCCTTATAGCGTTCGCCGTCCCTCTCATTGCGCTGTATTTCGGCCTGTCGTTCAAAGAAGCGGGCGAGGCAAACTGGACTGCGCCGGCCATGGTCACACTCGCCATTTTTGGTGTTCACGACTGGCTGCGACGCTGTCAAAAATCGGCGTGGGCAAACAAACTGGTATTCGCCGCGCTGGCACTTGGTGCGCTGATTTCCGTCGCTTTGATCATATCGGAGCCGCTCCGAACCATTGGCGTAAAGTGGCCGTATGCCTGGGATCCCGGAGCGCGCCTTCGCGGCTGGAAGGAGACCGGCAAAGTGGTTGATGAAGTCCGAAAAGAAGTCGAAGCCAAAACCGGCGCCCCTGTTTTCCTTATCGCCAACAAATATCAGGTTGCGGCTTCGCTGGCGTGGTATCTGCCCGACAAAACGCCCGCAGAGCTGGGACATCCGCCTGTTTACATTCCGGAGTCGCAGGTCATCCAGAACCAGTTTTCGTTTTGGCCGAGCTACGATCTTTTCGAAGAAGCGCCGCCGTCTCAGCTCGATCCGTTCAATACGGAGCAACAGGGTGTAAATAAGTTCGTGGGCCGCAACGCTTTATATGTCACTGATCGCGCGGAGGGCAAACCGGCCAGCTCTCTCATGCGTGGGTTTGCCCGCTGGGAATACGTCGGCAGCCGGCAGATCAGTCTCCACGGGATGCCTCTCCGTGAAATTCGCTTTTTTGTTTGTTACGATTATCAAACGTTGCCGCTGTAGCCGAGGTGGTCGATACTGAGCGCCCATTTTTCAGCCATGCCACGCATCTCCGCCGTCATTCCGCTTTACAACGAAGAGGACAATGTTGTCCCGCTCCAGCAGCAGCTTGAATCCGGCCTCGCTGGATTTGATTACGAAATTATTTTTGTCGATGACGGCTCGAAAGACGCCACTGCAGACCGGATTCAACCCAAACCGGCCGTCCGTGTCCTGAGATTTGAGAAGAACACCGGCCAAAGTGCCGCCATGTATGCAGGCATCATGGCAGCAGCCGGGGAAATCATCGTTCTGCTCGATGGCGATCTGCAGAATGATCCTGCTGATATTGCAAAACTTGTGGCCGAAATCGACAAGGGAGCGGACCTTGTTTGCGGCTATCGGGCGAAACGCAGGGACACGGTCGTGAAGCGCATCACCAGCCGCGTTGCGAACTTCGTTCGAAGCCGTTTCATCGGCGATGGCGTACGCGATACGGGCTGCAGCCTGAAGGCGTTGCGCACTGAAACCCGCGAAGCACTCTTTTTGTTTTACGGTATGCACCGTTTCATCCCGGCTTTGATCAAAAGCGCGGGATACAAATTGGTCGAAATCCCCGTCAACCATCGGCATCGCGTCGCCGGTGTCAGCAAGTACGGCCTCGGTAATCGCGCCTTCAAGGCGACGGCTGACATGTTCGGCGTCGCATGGCTCATCTCGCGCAGGGTGAATTACAGAATCAAACCTGAGGCCTAGCCTGAACTTTTCGAGGCTGGCACCTAAATAAGGCACCAGCCTCGCATAACCATGCTCGTTACCCTTTAGTTACTGGCCGTTCCAGATCGAGCGCAGGGGCCAGATCTGCAGGGAGACCAGTCGGGCATTTCCGCCTTTCGCGAAGAGAGCCAGCCCTTCACTGGCAGGGTTCGGGAAGATTTGATCCGTGAGGGAAGCCGTTCCGTTGCCCCCGAAAATCTCAACGGATGACCAATCGACGAAGATCCGCAGTTTCACCCTGCCGTTTGGTGCCGGCAGCGGCACAGTTTCCCGGCTCGGGAACAGATTGCTGAAGGACACATCGCCTGATTTGGTTCGGTCCAGGAAGATTTCACCAGCAGGCACGCTGTAGCCCACGAGCGTTTCTTCGCCCGGACCGGTGCGCACTTTGAATCCAAACTCGGACGCTGTGGACACCTGAAACTCGGCAACGATTTCGAATGCTTTGCCCATGTTTGGGAGAGCAGTGGTGCCTGCAGGAATCGAGCCCGTCCGGCGGTAAGCGCTGCCCTGACGGAGTTGGAGCAGCTCCGGGATCGGCGTCTGTTTCAACTGAACCTTGCCATCGAGCAGTGTCAGCCCAACATCGCGCGGAATCGTTTGGGCACTGCGCCAAGGGACTGTGGGAATCACGTTTGCGTAGTCCCAATTGTTCATCCAGGCGATCCAGCGCCGTTTGTTGTCGGGCAGGTTGCTCCAGGAGCTTACGGCATAGAAATCCCGGCCATGATCGATCCAGTTCGCCTGTCCCTTGGGAACATTGGAGAAGTAGATATCATCCACCAAGAAGTGGCCCCAGCCGCCGTTGTTCTTGTCAACGATCTCGATTTGGGCATCCTGACCAGCAAACTCGGCCACGTTCCAGGCATTCCAAACCAGGTGTCCGCTGTTCTGGCCAGTGGCACTTTTCACGACTTTTCCGCCGACGAGGAGGTTGACGGCGGTTTCGGTCGAGAGCGGGACGGCGGCGCTGTCGGCAGCGAGGAATTGATCCACGTTGATGTGCCCCCAGCCACCCGGGTTTTGGTCGACGATTTCGATCTGAGCTTGTTGCCCGATGTATTGGCTCACATCGAAGGACGCCCAGTTTAAAGTTTCATTTTCCTGACCGGTTGCGGAGTTGACGACCTGACCGTTAACGCGCAGAACCACCGCCGTTGCGTCGTTATTGCCAGGGTAGGGGTGATTTCCACCACCGATCAGGAAATTTATGAAAGGCTTGCTGATTGTGAACACCGGCGAGGCAAGAGTGCCCTGCGGCTGATCGCTTGCATTCGCGAAGGTGTTGATCAGACCCGTGCCTTGGAAGCGGGTGACGGCTTGTTGGCCTCCGATGGCGCCAGTAGCCACGGGTTGGTTGACCAAGTCACCCGTCGCAGTCCAGCCGAGCTGCTGGTAGGTAGTCGACCCCGGTGCGGGTGGTTCTACGTCAGCGCCAGAGAATGCGAGAACGCCGGCAGGCTGGGGGGCTTCGGTGCGGGGGTCATGCGGATGGTTTCCGCCACCGACCAATAAATTGATGTACTTGCTGTTTATTTTGAAAGTAGGCGACTGAGCTGTTCCCTCGCTGGGATCGCCACCAAAGAATGTGTCCACATACTGGCTGCCCAGGTACCCGGTTGGTCCGCCCCAACCGACTGGCCCCTGATCCACGAAAGCACCGGTCGCGGTCCAGGCGAGACCCGAAAATGTGCTGGTTCCTTCGAAATTCTGGAAAAGGACGCCCGGCGGCGGTGTGCTGGGATCGATCGTACTATCGGCTGTGAACCGCGTCCCATCGAAATTTCCGACAAAGTACTGCCCAGCCGATCCGCCTGCCGCTCCGCCCGGGTTGATGCTGACAATGAGCACCCATTTCTTGGTGCCGCGTGGAGCTCCTTCCACGGGCAGCTCAAACAGATCCGGGCATTCCCATGCGCCGTTTACCCCGTTGGCTGGACCGAAATCGCTCAGATACGTCCAATTCTTCAGATCCGTTGAGGCATAGAACCGGATTTGACGTTGCCTGGAAAGGGCCAGAGCCATCACCCATCGCTGGGTAGGCGCGTGCCAGAAGACTTTGGGATCGCGAAATTCCGTGGGAACGACCGAGGGATCCGAGTGCGGATTGATGACGGGGTTGCCCGCGTACGGTGTCCATGTCCGGCCGTTGTCGGTGCTGAAGGCGATGTTCTGCGCCTGGGTGGCCTGGGGGATGAATGATCCGTTATTGGGGTCGACGCTATCGATCCGATACTGGGTAGTGTAGATGGCAACCAGCGGTGGGTTGGTTGGGGTGCCAAAGCCGCTGGTATTATTTGTATCCACGACCGCGCTGCCGGAGAAAATTGCAACCGTGTCGGTGGCGGGTATGGCGACTGGTAGTTCCTGCCAATGCACCATGTCGGTGCTTACGGCGTGCCCCCAGGAAATGTCGAAACCCCACACATCGCCAAATGGATTGTATTGGTAGAACAGATGATGCTCGCCCTGGTAACTGACGAGACCATTGGGATCGTTCATCCAATGTTCTGCAGGTGTAAAATGGAACTGTGGACGGTACGGTTCGAGATAGGTCGGCGGGACCTGCGCGTGGGCAGGATACGGCGCTGTCAGGAACACGGCAGCCGCAATGGCGGCCGCAGATGACAAGGACGGCAGCGTTTTCGATTTTGTCCTAAGCTTAAGAACAGGATGGAGAGAAACAGATAGTCTGGAGGTTAAACGCCCAAGCGGAGCGATAGATGGATTCATGTAGTCTGGTGAGATGGGGTTTCCGGATGTTGCGCGAACGGCGCAGCGGGAGGGGAACGGACCCGATCATCGCTGCCAGCGAGAGTAGCCGCAATGAGTAGGACTACTTACGGAACACGCGGTTTGTGCCAAAATGGAGGACAAGGATGGGCGTGTTCTTCGTCGTCCTTCTAGGTCGTCCTTCTAGGAATGGACGAGAAAGAAACATTAGGATTACGAGATATCCGAAAAAACTTTGACGGATGCTGCGGAATACGGGACCTTCCGCGAGCGTTTGCACTAAATGGAAATCCCCCCTATTCGGGCTGTGGCCAGGAACGCCGAAGTTCCGCCCAACCGGGTGGAAACTGCGGACTCCGGGCTCGGAGCTCTCAAACCTCTGGACTATCCCACGGACGTGGATGAAGCCGAATGGTCCCGGATTCAGGCTTTCGTGCCTGAAGTGCCAACCAAGGGAAGACCGCCCAAGTATTCCCGGCGTCAAATGGTGAACGCGATCCTGTATGCGAGGGCATCCCGGTGTCCTTGGCGGATGTTGCCTCACGATTTGCCGCCCTGGAAGGCTGTCTACAACTGTTTCGTTTCGTGGGAAATGGAAGGGGTATGGGCTCAAATCGAGGGAGTTCTCGATCATAGACGGCGTTCGCGGAAGAATTCCGACAAGGCACTCGAAACCAGCCCAGGTCCGGATTCGAAAGGGAGTGGAAGCGATCCTTCGCGATCTGCTCGCAAATCGATCGATGGCGGTTTTCCTGCCCTGACGCAGAAGTCTGAGTCGAACGTTTTTACCGTAATCCCAAAAGGATACGGCCAGAATTTTTGGAAACGTTTTCAGGCCGGCAGTCTTGCAGCGGCTCACGAATACGAAGGTGGTGAGGGTGAAATCCGGGTTTTGTGGAACGATCCGGGCCGGTGGGAGGACGATTGCAAACGCCAGATCGAGCTCGTCGAAAGCCAGCCTGATCACCATGTCGACGGGGTGCTGCTCGGGCCGCTGGATTGTCGCGCGCTCATTAATCCCGTCAATCTGGTTCTCAACGCCAATATCCCGGTCGTTATTGCCGATTCAGCACTCGAAAGTGAACAAGTAAAAAGTTTTATTGCTACTGACAACTTTCGCGGAGGATGTGTCGCCGCCAATCATCTAGGCAATCTTCTTAGCGGGAAAGGTAGTGTGGTCCTCCTGCGGCAGTTGCGGCATTCAGCTAGTACTAACGACCGGGCGAACGGATTCCTGCATACATTGAAGAATGAATTTCCACGGATAAAAGTTCTCAGCGCCAATCACTATGCGGGCGGCAGTCAACAGACTGCGTACGCGGCATCAAGGGATTTGTTAGCCCGTTATGGACCGAAGGTAGACGGAATTTTCGCAGTCAATGAATATGCGGTGGAAGGGATGCTTCGGGCTTTGCGCGAGGCGGATCTGGCCGCTGGAAAAGTGAAGCTGGTCGGTTTTGACTGCAACCCATATCTCAGAGGTGCGTTAGATAAAGGGGACGTGCACGGGCTCGTCGTCCAGGATCCCTATGCAATGGGTTATCTAGGCATCCAGGCATTGATCCAGCTCGCGCGGAAAAGACCTGTTCCGGCTACAGCCACGACGCGGCTTCGGTTGGTGACAGCGAATGATCGCCTCGATCCGGAATTTGATTCTGCGATTCCGGCGCAAATGGATGGGGTGAACGAGGATTCCGTCAAACCCGCCCTTTCGACGCTATCTTCGCGAGAGGCGGAGATTCACCGCTGGATCAAGCTGGGTAAACGCGATTCTGAAATAGCGACAATTTTGGGAATCAGCACGCGGACTGTCGAGAATCACGTCCACAGGATTCTCCAAAAGCTCATGGTCGAAACGCGAACGGCTGCTGCGATGGTTCCGGTTAGATGCGCAGCGTGACGGGAATGTGGTTGAGATTGCATTTTTGTATTGGTTCCTCGGACGCATTCGACGAGGCGCTACGCCTTTCGTACGGTCACGGCAGTCTTGATGGAATTGGCGATGAAACACTGTTCGTGGGCAGCGTGATGAAGGGCGTCTTCGTCGGCGGGTGAGGGGCGGTGGTCGTTTCCGTACACGATGCGGACATTGAGTGTGATCGCGCTCACCCACGGCACGCCTGAATCATTTTTTGTCATCACGCCGATCGCTTCGTCCGAGTAACTGTCCACCTGAAAACCTTTCCTGGACGCGAGAAACAGGAACGTAAGCATGTGACAGCTCGAAACCGCGGCCACGAACGCTTCCTCAGGATCCACGGCCGCCGAATTGGACCACGGCGCGGGTACGACCGACGGCGACGGTGAGGCAGGCACCTCGATACCGCTGTCGAAGCGCCACGTGTGTTCGCGCGAATAACGGCCTTTCAGAAAGTCAGGTCCATTTCGAGTCCAATTGATGAAGGCTTTGTGCTCGGACATTGTGCTACTTTTGACCTTTCACGTTTCATCTTTCACCTTTAAAAATCGCGCCGTGTCTAGTTACCAGGTCTTCGCCCGCAAATATCGTCCGAAAACTTTCGACGATGTCATCGGCCAGGAGCACATCACCCAGACTTTGAAAAATGCCGTCGAACAGAATCGGCTCGCGCACGCCTATTTGTTCGTGGGACCGCGCGGTACGGGGAAAACGTCCACGGCACGGATTCTCGCGAAGGCGTTGAATTGTATTCACGGACCAACTGTCACTCCGTGCGGGGAATGCGACTCGTGCGTCGAGATCGCTCAAGGCACCAGCCTGGACGTGCTGGAATTCGACGCGGCATCCAACACACAGGTCGATAAAATCCGCGAGATCATTATCGACAACGTCAAATTCGCTCCCACGAAAGGCACTTACAAATTGTACCTGGTGGACGAGGTGCACATGTTGTCGACGTCATCTTTCAACGCGCTTCTGAAGACGCTTGAGGAACCGCCGGCGCACGTGAAATTTCTTTTCGCCACGACCGACCCGCAAAAAGTGCCGACGACGATCCTGAGCCGGTGTCAGCGGTTTGATCTCAAACGGATTTCCGACGTTAAAATTGCTGCGCATCTCCAGTTCATTGCCGGCAAGGAAAAGATCGAACTCACGCCCGCGGCCGCCGACGTGATCGCTCGGGGAGCGGATGGCGGGTTGCGGGATGCGGAATCCATGCTGGACCAGCTGGTCGCTTTCTGCGGCAATAGAATCGACGAAGCGGACGTGCTGAAGATTTTCGGATTTACTTCGCAGGAAACCATTTCCTCTCTTTGCAATAGTTTGCTCACCGGGCAGACGCCCGAGGCACTGGGAATTATCCGCCAGCAAGCGGATGCAGGGAAGGATCTGATGAAAGTGCTCACGGACCTGCTCGGGCATTTGCGAAATCTGCTGGTTTTTCAGGTCGATCCAGGGTCGCTGGACCGCGAACTGCCAGACTCCGTGCGCGCGGTTTTGCAGGCACAAGTCGCATTGGTCGCGCCAGCCAAATTGCTCGATCTCATTCAGCAGCTTTCCGGTGCTGAAAACCGGATGAAATGGGCGGCCAACAAGACGCTGCAGATGGAGATTGCCATCATCCGAGCAGCGCAAACACTGCGGCAATCAACGCTGGATGAAGTTTTGCAAACGCTTCAAGCGCTTCGAGATGGCACGCCAGTAGCAGTTTCCCCTGTGCAGGCGGCGCCTCCGGCGGTCAAAGCTCCACCACTTGCTCCCCCGCCTCCAGAACCGCCGAAAGTGTTGCCGTCCGAGCCGAAGACAGTCGAAATTCCCAGAGCTTCAAAAGCCGTCGAAGCGAGCACGGAATTCGAACCAATTGCGGTTCCTGAACCCCAGCCGGGAAAAAAAGCTGTTTCGGCTGCAAAACCCCTGGAAGAATTTTGGCCAATGGTGATTCGAGCCGTCCGGTCGAAGCGGCCGTTGATTCAAAGCATCATCGAATCAGCCGTTCCGGAACTCAGCGGCAGCGTCCTCACTCTGGCGTTTACCAGGGACCAGGAATTCGCAGCCGACAGTCTTAAACGCCCGAACAATCGCGCTTTCCTAGAAGGAATCCTGACTGAGCTTCGAGGTGAACCAACTACTGTCTCCACGGCGCTGCGCGAAGGCCTTGTAGCTCCGGAACCGATTCAAATCGAAGAGGAAACTGCTGCGGAAGCGAACCCAATGGATGCTTTTAAGAACGACCCTCTCATCCAACAGGCGCTGGAACTTTTTAAAGCCGAGATTCAATCTGTCCAACCCGCCACCCGATAGAAATTTAATCCATGAACATCCAAAAAATGATGAAGCAGGCGCAAAAGATGCAGGAGCAACTTGCGCGTACCCAAGCCGAACTCGCCGAAAAAACTGTCGAAGCCACCGTTGGAGGCGGCAAAGTAACCGTTGTAGCAACCGGCGGCGGCGATATTGTATCGATCAAGATCGCAAAGGAAGTTGTTGACCCGGAAGATGTTGAGTTTCTCGAAGATCTCGTTCTCACAGGTGTTAGAACCGCCATTGAAAAAGGCCGCGAACTACAACAGGCCGAGATGGGCAAGGTGACTGGCGGTATGGGCCTCCCTCCCGGGTTGGGACTCTAATTTAAAGGCAGAGGTCAGAATGCAGAAGGCAGAAGTAGGAGTCGTTCTGTATTCTGCACTCGTTCTGCATTCTGCATTCTTCATTCTGCCTTTAAATGACCGTTCCTTTACTTGATCTGAAGCTGCAGTACGGGCCGCTGCGAGACGAGATTCAGCAGCGCATTGCCGAGGTCTGCGACACGCAGGTTTTTTGCCTGGGGCCGAGAGTGGCGGAGCTTGAGAAAGAGGTGGCTGCCTATTCAGGGGCGAAACATGCCTTCGGCACCTCTTCGGGAACGGACGCCCAACTCGTTCTCCTGATGGCACTTGGTATTGGTCCTGGAGATGCGGTTCTTACGACGCCCTACACGTTTTTTGCGACGGCAGGCTGTGTTTCGCGAGTGGGCGCGACCCCGGTGTTTATCGATATCGATTTGCAGACTTACAATTTGTCGCCGGCCGCGCTGCGCACGTTTTTGGAAGAGAAATGTCATCGGTTGGAAAACGATATCATCATCACTGCCAACGGGTTGCGTGTGAAGGCCGTTATCCCGGTGCATTTGTTTGGGTGCTGCGCTGAGATGACCGACATTCTGGCAATCGGCCATGAATACGGCTTGCACGTGATGGAAGACGCCGCGCAATCGATCGGCGCGGAATATTTGCTAAATGGCGGGATCGGAAAATCTGGCTCGATGGGAGACAGCGGTTACTTCAGTTTTTATCCTACGAAAAACCTTGGCGCATTCGGTGATGCCGGGATGGCGACCTGTGCTTCGCCGGATTTGGCTGCGAAAGTGGATGCCATGAGAAATCATGGGATGGCACCCCGGTATTTCCACGCCGTAATCGGCGGAAACTTCCGCATGGACGCGATACAGGCAGCTGTTTTGTCGGTTAAGCTGCGTCATTTGGATGCTTGGTCGGACAAACGTCGCGAGAACGCCGCTCTTTACCGGCGGTTGTTCGTGGAAGCGGGATTGACCGCCAAAGTTGTCCTTCCAATCGAGCCCTATGCGGATAGGGGACTCAGGCATCACCACATCTACAATCAGTATGTCATCAGGGCACCGGACCGGAACAAACTCCGGGATTTTCTTCAATCAAAAGGTATTGGCTGCGAAATTTATTATCCGTTATCACTTCATGAACAGGAATGCTTCCGCGATCTCGGCTATGAGGCAGGCGACTTCCCGAATTCGGAACGGGCTGCGGCGGAGTCACTTGCGTTGCCGATTTTTCCCGAGTTACAGCCGGAGCAGCTCGAATGTGTGGTCAGATCTATCCGTGAATTTGGCGACGCAACAGGTTGGTAAAACAGGCTTGCAATCGTTGCAGCGTGGCTAGTTTGGATGCTCTCATGCCTTTTACGCGTAACTCTGCCGTCCTACTCGCTGTTGTCCTAATATTGCACCTGGCTGGCTGTGGCAAAAAAGCCAAACCCGCGCCGGATCCGATTGCCTCGCCGACACCGGCCGCGGCGCCTGCGACTCCCACACCAACGCCGACGCCCACCCCTACACCAACGCCAACGCCCGTCGTTGAAGCGAACAAAAACGCCGAAGTTATCGTGCTTTGTTATCACCGGTTTGAAGATCGGCCTCGGGACAGCCTTGCCATCCGGCCCGCGGAGTTCGAAGCGCAAATGCAAGCGCTTAAAGATCAAGGAGTTACGGTTATCAGCATGGTGGATTTTTTAAGCTGGCGGCGAAACGAAAAGGCAATTCCACCGCGGTCTGCAGTCATCACGCTCGATGATGGCTGGCTTTCGGGGTACACTGTGGCATGGCCGATTTTACGGAAATTCGGATACCCGTTCACAATGTTCATCTACACGGATTACGTAAAAGGCGGTCCGAAGTCCGGAGGCCAATCGATGAGTTGGGAGCAGCTGGCGGAGATGCGTGATGCTGGGGTGGACATCGAAAGTCACACCGTTTCGCACCAGGATCTGCGGGCAAAACGCGGCAAGGCTCCTGAGCAATATTCGGCATGGTTGCAGGCCGAACTGGGGCAATCCAAACAGATCATCGAAAACAATCTGGGCATCGACATCAAAACGTTGGCTTACCCCTACGGCAACTACAACCAAACGGTGCGCGACATCGGGAAACAGGTCGGATACGAAGCGATGTTCACCGTGTACGGGCAGAAAGTGAAATGGGGCGGCCCATCGGACATTGTCGGGCGTTATGCCATCACCTCCACGCAGCCCCAAATTTTCCAGAATGCAATCAGCTTCCCCGGAGGCATGGCGGGTCCTGTCTCCGTGGCGCAACCCGTTTCGGAAGTCCCTGTTGCAGCACAGCTTGCAGCGGCTTCAATGATTACCGAACCAGCGTCCGGAGCTACTGTTATCGAGCCAAAACCGGTGGTGAAAGCCAACCTCGCCACGATGGGAAAACTTGACCCTGCGTCCGTGGAAATGCGAATCAGTGGTTTTGGACTGGTGCCCGCGCAATACGATGCGGCGAGTCAAATGATTACGTATCAAGTCAATCGAAAGCTGCAGCCGCGTGACTACACCGTCATCATTTCCGGCAAAGCGAATGGAAAAAAGGTCGAGACGCGCTGGAGTTTCAAATATGCCGGCCAATAATAGAAACGTATGAAATCCTCCTACGAACTGGCCATGGAGCGACTGCAGAAACAGTCGCCGACTGTGGCACTTACTGACGAACAAAAAGCTGAAATCTCCGAGCTGGATTCGCTTTGCCGGGCGAAAATTGCTGAGAAAGAACTCTTCCTGGGCGATTTGCTTGCCAAAGCTCGGGCAGCGGGCAAGGCCGCTGAAATCGAGAGCCTTACGAAACAACTCGCGTACGAAACCGCCGGAATCCGCGAAGATTTCGAGGCGAAAAAAGAAAAGGTGCGGAAAAAGTAGATTAAAACAGGGTTTCCTGCTGTTTTTCGGTTTCGGGATTCGTTTTTATTTATGCTCATTCAGGATCAGATCGATTCAGACATCAAAGACGCCATGCGCGCCCGTGAGGCGGAACGGCTTTCCGTGCTGCGCCTGCTTAAGTCGGCATTGAAAAATGCCGCCATCGAAAAGCATGGCGCTGAAGGCAAGTTGGAAGACGCGGATGCGCTTGCTGTTATCCGTAAGCAAGTCAAACAACGCCAGGACTCCGTCGAGGGATTTGAAAAGGGTGGCCGGCCAGAGCTTGCGGCAAAGGAAAAAGCCGAGATTGAATTTCTGAACACTTATCTCCCCAAAGCCTTGTCGGAAAGCGAGTTGGCGGCCCTTGTCGCCGCTGCAATTGCGGAAGCTGGGGCAACGTCCAAGGCGCAGATGGGCGCGGTGATGAAGATTGCAACGGCTAAAGCTGAAGGGCGTGTGGACGGAAAGACATTGAGCCAGGCAGTCCAAAAAGCGCTGTCCTGAGGGAGGGCAGCCGAATGACAGCGATTGCCATCATCGTCGCGGGCGGCAGCAGCCGTCGCATGGGGTACGACAAACTTCTTGTCGACATTGCGGGTGAGCCGGTGCTAATTCATACACTGCGGGCGTTCGAATATTGCGGTGACATTGGCCAGATCCTGCTTGTAGCACCCGAGTCACGCGTCGCATTTTTTCAGGAGATGGTGGCACCATTTTCCAAAGTCACAGCCGTTCTGGCTGGAGGCGCGGAGCGTCACCTGTCGGTCTGGGCGGGCCTGCAAAATGTGCCGCCGGATTTCGAATGGGTGGCTGTTCACGACGCTGCCCGGCCGTTGGTTCAGCCGGCGGATATTTCGGAAACTATTCTCAAGGCCCAGGAATTTGGCGCGGCTTCGCTTGCCGCACCAGTTGCAGATACGCTCAACCGCGCAACCGGCGACCGTTTTGCCGGCGAAGTGATCGACCGCACGGGTGTTTGGGCGATGCAAACACCGCAAGTTTTTCAACGCCAACGACTCATCGAAGCGTACACGGCTGTTCTTTCCAGGGGCGAATTAGTGACCGACGAAGTGTCGGCGGTTGCAAAGCTGGGAGATGCGGTAAAATTGGTTGCCTCCCGTGACCTCAACTTCAAGATTACTTTTCCATGCGACATCGAACTAGCCCGCGCCGTTCTATCCATGCGTCGGGCCAGGATGACCGGTCATCCGGAATTTATCGCCTGAGCACTTTGCCCAATGGAGTGCGCGTCGCTACCGCCGCGATGCCGCATATGCGTTCGGTAAGTGTTGGTTTCTGGGTAAACGTTGGGGGGCGTCACGAATCGTCCGCTCTGAACGGGATATCGCATTTCGTGGAGCATCTGCTGTTTAAGGGGACAAAAAAGCGTAGCGCTCGGCAGATCACAGAATCCGTGGAAGGAGTTGGTGGATTCATCAATGCATTCACGAGCGAGGATCACACATGTTACTATGCGAAGGCAGCCGCGAATTACCTGCCGCTCCTCTGCGAAGTGCTCGCAGACATGTTTCTGCATTCGGAATTCGCCGCGAGCGAGATCGAACGTGAACGGGATGTCATTCGCGAGGAGATTATGATGTATCGGGACCAGCCGTCGCAGCAGGCGCAGGAGATGCTCATGGAGCTTATGTGGCCTCGACACGCGCTAGGACGCCCGCTCACGGGTACGGTCGAGAGCCTCGCGACTTTTGATCGCGAGAAAGTCCTTGATTTTGTGAGGTCTCACTACCATGGCGGGACCTTGCTGGTTACGGTGGCAGGCAATGCGCGTCACGATGACGTGATGCAAATCATTGAACCGTTGTTGTCGTCGATTCCAAAAAAGAAGGCGGCAGTTGCGAAACCTTGGATTGCGAAAAATTGGCAAGCGCAAGTCCGGGTGGCGACCGAAGACACCGAGCAGACACATCTTAGCCTGGCCTGTCACACGATCAGCCGAAACGACGAACGGCGATTCGCTCTAAAAATCCTCAATGTCATCCTGGGCGAGAACATGAGCAGCCGGCTGTTTCAGGAGTTGCGGGAGAAACACGCCTATTGCTATTCCGTTCAAGCGGAAACGCTTACGCTCGCGGACACGGGCATAGTTAATATCAGCGTCGGGTTGGACAGCGAAAAACTCCGGCCTGCGCTTCGGCTTATACTTCGCGAGTTCGACCGGGTGATTCACAAGCTCGTTTCAGCGAAGGAACTGAAACAGGCCAAGGATTACACCGTTGGTCATAACGACCTCTCCCTGGAGAGCACCACCCATCAGATGATGTGGATCGGCGAATCCATCCTGGCCTACGATCGGATTGTTGAACCGTTCGAAATTCAGGCGCGCCTTCGGGCTGTGACGGCCACAGAGGTCCAGGAAGTCGCGCATTTGACACTCGTCCCGGAAAAAATGGCGATGGCTGTCGTGGGAAAGGGAGTCGACCAGGCGGCCGTGGAGAATTGGGTCAGCGGTTAGCTGGATCAGCTTCACGAGTATCCTTTTTCTGGTTGTCATACTTGTGCCGTCCTCGCAGCGATCTGGGGTCGAGAACGAGCAGGAGAATGAAGGACGAGGACGAATTACGCCGTTTTCACGCTTGACTTGCCTGGCGGGATTTCTTTAGGAGAAACTTGAGTGCAGTTGGGATAAACAACGCCTTCAGATTCAAGAACAATCTCCGAAACTTTTCCGTTGGAACTCCGAATTTAAGGATGGACCAAGACAAGTATTAAAATTTCGTCCTGACGGCATATTTCAGGTTGCAAATATTAGCCGTTGTGGTAGTCGCCTCGTGCGGCAGGGCGCGGAAACTTTTTCTTCCTATGAATGTGGGACAAACGGTGGAAATGGCGGATTCAAGGCATTCTCAGCAAGCGCGGATGAGTGTTCTCGTACTAGCAGCGCAGTCATGCCCTGGCGGCAACTTCTGTTCTGAGTGAGTGAGCCCATCACATACCTTCCATGATCGATCAGATGCTAACTTGCAGAATTTGCCGACGGGAGCTCGACGAAGGAGCTACCGGAGGGATTTGTCCTGCGTGTTTGCTTGAGGCGGCGTTGGCGGACGACAATGATCTGGATGGCTTTCCCGAGAGTTTTTCCAATTTCGAAATTTTAAAGCACGAGGATGGCAGCGCGTATGAGCTGGGACGGGGCGCGATGGGAATTACGTACAAGGCGCTGGACAAGAGCCTGAAGTGTCCTGTGGCCTTGAAGATGATTCAGTCGTCGTTGCTGGATCGTTTCGAGGTGAGGGAACGTTTCTTTCAGGAGGCGCGGGCAGCCGCGAGACTGCAACATCCCAATGTGGCGTCGGTGTACCGGCTGGAAAGCGAAGGGACGAATGCATACTACGTGATGGAGTATGTCGATGGGGAGACACTCGAAGCGGTGGTGCGTCGCCGCGGGAGGCTGCCGGTTAGGATGGCGCTGGACATTGCCAGCCAGGTGACGCGAGCGCTGGCTGCTGCGGACCGGCACGGGATGGTCCATCGTGACATCAAGCCTTCCAACATCATGCTGGTGAATGGCGAGGCGGACGATCTACGGGTCAAGGTGATCGATTTTGGTCTGGCAAAACTGCGCACGGCACCGCTGGATCTAACGCAAGGGCATTTCATTGGGACGCCGCAGTTTGCGAGCCCGGAACAGTTCGAGGGCGGTGATGTCGATATCCGGGCGGATATTTTCGCCTTGGGCATGACGCTCTGGTATATGCTCATTGGGAGGGCGCCTGTTGTGTCAGAGCCTGAGACTACTGAAGCGGCAAATCGGGCGGACTTTGAGTTGCCGTGGGAGCAACTGCGACATCTGCCACGTCCTGTAAGGCGGCTATTGGAAAAGCTGCTGGCGCGTGAACCTGCGCAACGGCTGCAGAATCCGATGCTGGCACTACTGGCGATCGAGGAATGCCGGCGTGGGCTGCCGGGAGAGGGACGAAAGTCGCGTTGGATATGGCCAGCACTCGCTGCGAGTGTCGCCGCGGCGTGCGCGCTAGCTTACTTCCAGTTCCTTCGCAGGCCTGGAATTCCTGTTGATGCATCGGTGGCTGTGCTGCCTTTTGAGAATTTGAGCGGAAAAGCCGAGGAGGCATGGTTCGCAAATTCGCTGACTAACGAGATCACCGAAGGGCTTTCGCGCATCCCCAGCCTAAAAATAGCGTCCCCGAGCTCCACGCAAAGACTTGCAAAGTCGGACAAGAATTTGAAAGAAGTCGCACACGCCCTCGGCGTGAGCACTGTTCTCGAAGGTAGTGCATTTCAGGTGGGTTCGAAATTTAAAATCTCGACGCGCCTAATTGATGCCGCGACCAACCAAATTTTGACGGCCACGTCCTATCAGCGGGAAATGGAGCAGATTTTCGAGGTCGAACGACAGATCGCTTTGGACATCTCCAAGGCCTTTCGGAAACGCCTCGATCCGAAACAGGCGACACAGCTCAAACAACCGCCGACGGACGACATTGCCGCTTACAACTATTATCTGCACGGCAAGGATCATTATTTCCGATTCGAGCGGGATGCCAACGAACGGGCGATCACCTCATTCAAGAAAGCCATCGAATTGGATCGGGATTTTGCATTGGCACATGCGATGCTAGCTAATGCCTATGTTAGGCGGGCTGCTTCCTTTGGGATGGACCGCAAAGAATTGGACAATGCCGAGGCCTCAGCGCATCGCGCGCTGGACATCGATCCGGATCTGGTTTATGCACACGAAGCTCTTGGCAGCATGTATGTGTATCGCGGTTCCTTCAAGAAGGCTCTAGAGGCGTTCAAGATTGCAGTAAGGCTTGATCCCGATAAGGCAGGAAGTACCGTTAACATCGGGTATACTTCGATGATTACAGGGCATCTCGATGAAACGTTACAATGGTATCAAAAGGGGATCGATCTAGATCCAACAAGCGGGGGTACCTATAACAATCTAGGGGACTTATATGTTTCCCTCGGCGAGTATACCAAAGCTTACGAAGCATACCAATCTGCCAACGATCTCGATCCGAATCAGCCAGATGCTAAAATCGGAATAGTGAGAATATATTTATTGAAAGGTAATAAAGATGTTGCCAGACGGGAGGTTAATGCCTTGCTTCGCTCGGATCCTACGGTAACATGGGTTCGAAATATGGCGGCTCAGGTGGCGCTTTTCAGCGGTGATTTTGCGGGCGCGCACGATCTGTATTCTTCCCTTTTGGCGGAGAATCGTTCTGGAGATCTTTTGTTTTCCTATGGATACGTGCGCTATCTCACGGCTCTCGCTGCTATCGAAGTCCAGCGGGGAAATCGAAATGACGCGGTCAGGCTTCTGGTTGAGGCTGAACGGCTCGATAAGGAGGATATGCGTCTGTCGCCGGAGCATCCAGCAGCGTTTTATGATCTCGCTGCAGTGGAAGCGATTCGCGGCAACAACGACGCAGCTGTCGAGCTTTTGAGGTCGGCGATAGAGAAGGGAGTAACGGATTATATATCACTGGGAATGGATCCACGATTCGTAAATCTTCGAACGGATGCGCGCTTTCCGGCAATGATCGACGCGCTAAAAGATAGAGTGGTAATGATGCACGGTAGAGTCATTGGCAAGGGCACTAAACCGAAGGTCGTCCCAGCCGCGCCGTGAACGATTGTCGTAGAAAAAACAAGTGCAAACTAGAAAGAGAAATATGGCCAACGCAGATCCTAAACCCGAGCCAAAGCCGAATAAACCAGATCAACCAGAACCAAAAGGGGGAACGGTGACAAGTAAGTAGTCGATGTTACTGGACGCGTGAGGAACTGGTCTTCCAATGGACCTGATTATCTCAAAACGACTTGATTGAAGCAGAAGTGTTTGCGTTGTTGTGTTCGAATCGAAACGAAACATAGGCACAATTCAATCGGTCGGTTGGATGTTTGCGATCGCTGTTTTTCATAGCAGCGATCGAGCAGAGAGGTGACCGGTATCGCGTAAACAGCGTGGTAGATGGAGCGCTACGAAGGAGTCCCTGCCAGTTGCATGATGCGTTGGCGAAAGGAGAGTGATCGGGTATCCAGGTAGTCGCGGAGGGCAGGTAATTGGCTTTCAGAAACGGCCCGGCGTGCAGCGGAGTGTCGGGAGGCGAGAAACTCGCGGCGCGATTTGCGACGTGTTGCGGCTTTGCCACGGCGATTCGCCTTTCCAAAGGAGGCGGTAAATCATGGCGTTTCGTCTTTTCGTTTCCAGGTCGGGGCGACGACTCAGCACTCCGTGAAGCGCAATGGCTATTTTTTGTTCTTCTTGTGGGAGTGCACATGGTGCGGGCGGGATATTTCAAGTTGAAAATATAGGCGGCTGTGGTAGTCGCCTTTTTGCGGCAGAACGTGGCAATTTTTATTCCTCCTATGAATGCGGGACCAACGGTGGCGGCGACTTCTTCGGAGCGTTTTCAACAAACGCACTGGAGTGTCCTTGCGTTGGCTGCGCGAAGTCATAGCCCGGCGGCTGAGGCGGCGCTCAACGAGATATGCCTTATTTATTGGCAGCCGATTTTCCGCTTCATTCGGTCACACGGCTTTCCGGCGGCTGAGGCGGAGGATGTTACCCAAATGTTCTGGATGCACTTGATCGCCAGCGGATCGCTGCGACGCGTGGAACGGGACCGTGGACGGTTTCGTAGTTACCTGCTTGGGGCGCTCAAGCATTTTCTTTCCGATTATCGTGACAGACGTGATGCGGCGAAACGCGGCGGAGGCATGAAACCTGTTTGCCTCGACGATCCGGAGCGCGGAAGTCTCTGCGCCAACGAGCCGATGGAGGAGGCCATCGGCGATGCTCATTTCGATCGTGAATGGGCGATTGCAGTCGTGGATCGTGCCGTGGCAGAACTGCGCAGCCAATGGGTCCAGCGAGGGAGAGGACAGCTCTTTGAGGCACTCGCAAAATATCTCGTAGGTGACGATTCAGCCGAGTACTACGACGCGACGGCGGCCCGGTTGGGGATTTCTTTGGCCGCGGTAAAAACGCACATCCACCGCCTTCGCAAGGAGTACCGCGAGTTTATTCGCCGGGAAGTCGGGCGAACGGTTACGGACGCGGATGCGGTGGAGGCGGAGCTTCGCTATTTGTGCAAGGCCCTCCAAGCTTGAAAGGAACCATTTCATATTTCCCTCGATGATCCATCAGGTGCTGGCTTGCAGAATTTGCCAACGAGAGCTGGACGAGGGGGCCACTGGAGGGATCTGTCCCGCCTGTTTGCTTGAGACGGCGATTTGTGAAGACAGCGAGACGGATGTTTTTTCTGAGAGTTTTTCCAATTTCGAAATTTTAAAGCACGAGGATGGCAGCGCGTATGAGCTGGGACGGGGCGCGATGGGAATTACGTACAAGGCACTGGACAAGAGCCTGAAGTGTCCTGTGGCCTTGAAGATGATTCAGTCATCGTTGCTGGATCATTTCGACGTGAGGGAACGTTTTTTTCAGGAGGCGCGGGCAGCCGCGAGACTGCAACATCCTAATGTGGCGTCGGTGTACCGGCTGGAAAGCGAAGGGACAAATGCATACTACGTGATGGAGTATGTCGATGGGGAGACGCTCGAAGCGGTGGTGCGTCGCCGCGGGAGGCTGCCGGTTAGGATGGCCCTGGACATTGCCAGCCAGGTGACGCGAGCGCTGGCCGCTGCGGATCGGCACGGGATGGTCCATCGTGACATCAAGCCTTCCAACATCATGCTGGTAAATGGCGAGGCGGACGATCTACGGGTCAAGGTGATCGATTTTGGTCTGGCAAAACTGCGCACGGCACCACTGGATCTGACGCAAGGGCATTTCATTGGGACGCCGCAGTTTGCTAGTCCGGAACAGTTTGAGGGCGGTGATGTCGATATCCGGGCGGATATTTTCGCCTTGGGCATGACGCTCTGGTATATGCTCATTGGCAGAGCGCCCGTTGTGTCAGAGCCTGAGACCACTGAAGCGGCCAGTCGGGCGGACTTTGAGTTGCCGTGGGAGCAACTGCGACATTTGCCGCGTCCCGTAAGGCGGCTATTGGAGAAGCTGCTAGCGCGCGAACCTGCGCAGCGGCTGCAGAATCCGATGCTGGCGCTACTGGCGATCGAGGAATGCCGGCGCGGGCTGCCGGGAGAGGGACGAAAGTCGCGTTGGATATGGCCGGCACTCGCCGCGAGTGTCGCCGCGGCGTGCGCGCTAGCTTACTTCCAGGGCCTGCACAGGCCTGGAATTCCTGTTGATGCATCGGTGGCTGTACTGCCTTTTGAAAATTTGAGCGGCAAAGCCGAGGAGGCATGGTTTGCAAATTCGTTAACTAACGAGATCACCGAACGGCTTTCACGCATTCCCGGCCTAAAAATAGCGTCCCCGAGCTCCACACAAAGACTCGCAAAGTCGGACAAAAATTTGAAGGAAGTCGCACGTGCTCTCGGCGTGAGTACTGTCCTCGAAGGTAGTGCATTTCAGGCCGATTCGAATTTCCAGATTTCGATGCGCCTTATTGATCCCGCGACGGATCGGATCCTGTATGCAAACTCCTACCGGCAGGAGATGGAGCACATTTTTGATGCTGAAAGGCAGCTTGCCCTGGATATCGCCAGGGCGTTCCGCAAACACCTTGCCCCGAAACAGGCAACACAGGTCGGAGCGCAGCCGACCGACAATGTTACCGCATACAACTACTACCTGCGTGGCCGTGACGAATTTTTCCGGTTTGAACGCGGTGCCAATGAACGAGCGATCGTCTCACTAAAAAAAGCTGTCGAATCGGATCCTGATTTCGCATTGGCCCATGCGATGCTGGCAAATGCGTATGCGTGGCGAGTATCCTTTGGAATGAGTCGCGCAGAATTGGACCATGCGGAGACTGCGGCTCGCCGTGCACTCGACCTCGATGCGAGTTTGGATCAAGCACATGAAGCACTTGGCAATATCTATATGTATCGCGGATATTTTCAGAAGGCGTTGGAAGCATACCGGACTGCCGTGAATCTAAATCCGAAGCAATCGGCAAGTTTGGCTAACATCGGATACGTCTTGATGAGCACAGGGCATCTCGATAAAACGCTGGAGTGGTATCAAAAGGGGATCGATCTTGATCCAGCGAGTGCCCCTAGTTGGATCAATCTCGGGGATTTGTACGTGGCTCTGGGAGAATACTCCAGGGCAAAGGAATCTTATGAAACTTCCAACCAACTTCAGCCGGATCAACCGAATGCTCGAATCGGAATTGTTAGGATAGATTTGCTGCAGGGTAACACCGATGCTGCCAGGCGCGGCATTGATGCGTTGTTGCGTTCGGCCTCGACCGTTGTGTGGGTCAGGAATATGGCGGCGCAGGTGGCTCTGTTTTCAGGGGATATGGAACAAGCGCGCGATCTATATTCCACCTTGATCGCGGATAACCGCGAGGGCGACCTCTTATTTACTTACGGTTCGGTACGCTATCTCACAGCTCTGGCGGCTATTGAATCGCGCAAGGGAAATAAGATCGCGGCGGATGCGTTGCTGGTTGAAGCCGAGAGCTTAGACAGGGACGGTATGCAGCTGTCGCCGGAGGAGCCGGCCGCGTTTTATGATCTCGCCGCTGTTGAGGCCATTCGTGGCAACAACGAGGCGGCTATCGAACTTCTGCAGACAGCGATAGCCAAGGGAACAACCGATCATGTTTCATTGCAAATGGATCCACGATTTGACAATCTTAAAACAGATGCGCGCTTTGGGGAATTGATTGCCAGCCTAAAGGATAGGGTGACGGAAATGCACCGCAGAGTTTTCAGCAAAGAAATGCCGTTCAGTCGCCCCTAGTGTGTTAAGGATGGAGCAGAGGTATAGTTGCGTAGAAACGACAAAATAGAACAAACAAAGAAAGAGAGATATGCCTGAATCAAATACCAAACCCGATTCCGGAACAACAGACACGAAAAAGGGGACAAAAGGGGGGCCTACTGTCACCCCGAGAATTCAGAGGTGACATGTTCGACGCTGCCGAATTTCCGGTACAGGGAGAAGCGGTTCCTAATGAAACGCTTAATTCAAAAAACGGAAATGCGAGCATGACTTAGCCGAGTCATCTGAGAAGTTAGTTTGGGCGTTCGCTGGTTTCCAGACCAGCGGGCGCGGGGAGAGTGTTGTAATTGGAGGCATGGAAAGTGACATCGCTTTCGCGCCGGAAATTTGATGTGCAATCGCCGTGGCGCGGGATGTGAAATTGCTCTTGGAGCGACGAAAAGTTTCAAAATCTGAAACTGTTGTCTGCGACTCCCGAAGAAACAGGTGAGAGCGGTTCGTAGTGAAACGCTCGCATTGAGGAAAGGGAAAGATGAGCACGATTCAATCAAGTCATTTTGGAAGTTCGTTTGGCCGATCGCTGATTTCCATGCCCGAGATCGAATGGAGGGAATCGGCTGCACGGAAACGGTCTCAAAAAGCGATATCGCTTTGGCGCGCCACCATCGAGGCTGGAAAGGAAACATCCCGGCTGCCGGATGTTGCCGTCAATACCATCATCGCAGGGAGCGCAGCCGCCGGGTTGATCATTGCGGCGTGGAAGACGCTGTATTTTGTGTTTTGAGTTTCGCGGGTGGAGTGGTGGAGTTGCGGTTGCATGACAACAACCGCAACACGGGAAGGCAAGAAGACGGCGCGAACTGACAGAAAGCGCAGAAAAAGACCTTTTCGCTGGCTGTGGTTGCTGTTTTGGGCCTGCTGGTTTGTGGTCGGATTTCCGCTTTTGCAGGTCGTGGGTGTTCGGTTTCTCAATCCACCCTGGACTCTGTTAATGGGAATCCGCGCCGTGGAACGGAGGTTGCATTCCGGGACGCCTGCGCCGCGACTGGCTTACGAATGGGTGCGTTTGAAGGAAGTGCCGGAGGATTTTTTAAAGAGCGTCTGGATGATGGAGGATCAGCGGTTTTTTGATCACGACGGGTTTGACTGGAAGGAAATTGAGACTGCCATGGCAGATGCAAAAAGGACCGGCAAACCCGTTAGAGGCGCTTCGACGATCTCGATGCAATGCGCGCGGTCTCTTTTTTTGTGGCAGGGACGGTCGTGGATCCGGAAGCCGTTGGAAGCTTATTACACGATGTTGATGGAAACCGTGCTTACCAAACGGCGAATCCTGGAATTGTACGTCAATGTCATCGAGACTGGCGATGGGATTTACGGCATCGAGGCTGCCGCAAGGAACTACTATGGAAAGTCGGCGAGGGACCTCACACGAGCCCAGAGTGCGATGATTGCCGCGATTTTGCCTGCCCCGCGAACGTGGGATCCCCTCCATCCAACGAAACGTGTGGAGCGGCGGCAGGAGATCATTTTGCACCGAATCCGGGACGTAAGCCAGGAACCGTGGCAGCAATAAGGGCTAAAAATGGGAACTGGGTGGACTTCCTGTTCGTTTCGCCTCCGAAGCCGTTTGTCCTGTACGCTGACCACGACGAGTACGCGACCTTCTTCGCCAAAAGCAATTCCAACCTCAACCAGGTCACTTCTGCCCTTACAAAAGAGGGATTCACCGCCGTTGAAACTACACTCGCAATACCTAACATTCTTTCTTTCGTGGCTCGGTTTGCGGGTTGCCGCCAGACTAAAAACCCTTTCTCGTCCAAGCGAAACGTCCAAAGTCGAACTTGGGGGTCAAAATCTCCTGCGGACCTACGAGGCACAGAGACCGAACACATGGTAAGCCCTGGCGACAGGCCGAAAGCTTCGAGGTGAAGTGAGGCGGATTCGCCCGTTGTGACAGGCAGATGCAGAGGAGAACGCTGCGATGAAGGGGCACGCCCCGTGAAATGGTGCGCGCTACAGGGTTCGAACCTGTGACTTCTTGCGTGTGAAGCAAGCGCTCTACCGCTGAGCTAAGCGCGCGATACCCAATTTGAAAGGGCGGAAAGATAAATTGGCTGTGTGCGGGGTCAACGGTTAATTTTCCGATCTGTGACCACGAACATTGCCGCCTATAAATTTGCCCGCCTGACTCACTTGAAGCCGTTGCGCGAACGGCTTATTGCGGAGTGCAGAGCGCGGGAATTGAAAGGGACCATTTTGCTCAGCACCGAGGGCGTCAATTTGTTTGTGGCCGGGACTCAGGCGGAAATCGATTGGCTGGTGGCGGAACTGCGGAGCATTTCCGGCTTGGAAAATCTGATGCCGAAATACAGCGAGAGCGCTGACCAGCCGTTCAACCGGATGCTGGTCCGCATCAAGAAGGAGATCATTTCATTCGGTGTGGAAGGTATCGACCCGGCGACGCGGACTTCGCCGAAACTGGCAGCGAGCGTCCTGAAGCAGTGGCTCGACGATGGCCGCTCCGTCACGCTGCTGGACACGCGCAACGATTACGAGGTCAAGCTCGGGACGTTCAAGGGAGCGCAAACGTTGGATATCGAGCACTTTAGAAAGTTTCCAGACGCGGTTCGTCAACTTCCGGCGGAAATGAAGAAGCAGCCTATCGTCATGTTTTGCACCGGCGGCATTCGCTGCGAAAAAGCGGGGCCGTTTATGGAGCGCGAAGGTTTTGAACTCATTTTTCAACTCGATGGCGGCATTTTGAAATATTTCGAAGAATGCGGTGGCGCCCATTACGAGGGCGAGTGCTTTGTGTTCGACCACCGTGTTGGAGTGGATCCCGGACTTCGCGAAACGGATTCCGCACTTTGTTTCGCCTGCCAGACGCCACTCACGGCCGACGACCAGGGGGACGTCCGTTTCGTTGTAAATGAGTCGTGCCCCTATTGTTTCCAATCGACTACGGAGCAGATGGACGAACGCATCGCGAAGCGGCAGAAGGCGATCCGCCGGGCCGCGACGCCGCTCCCAGGCAGCCAACCGTATGATCAGCGGCGCCCCGTCAATATTCCCGCATCATGCGACGGGTTCACCTTACTTGACGCGCTTTGCACGATCTTCGCACATCTACCGCGTGCGGAGTGGCTGCCACTTTTCGAAACGGGCCGTTTTTTGGACGAATCCGGGCAGGCGGTTTCCGCCACACAAGTCGTTCGGGCAGGTGAACGCTATCACCGCCTCACGCCTTCCGCCGTGGAGCCCGACGTAAGCGTGAACATCCGCATCCTGTTCGAGGACGAGGCCATTGTCGTGCTCGAAAAACCCGCGCCACTTCCCATGCACCCGAGCGGCCGTTTCAATCGCAACACGCTGCAATTCATTCTGCAGCAGGCTTATGCGCCGCAAAGAATTCAAGCGGCACATCGTCTCGACGCCAACACGACCGGGCTCGTCGTTTGTGCTCGAACGCGACATTTCGCGTCCCTGCTTCAGTCGCAGTTCGTTCGAGGTGAAGTGGAAAAGAGCTATCTCGTTCGCGTTCAGGGGCAGCCGGTTGAGGAAACATTTTACTGTGACGCCCCGATCAGCACCGTGCCGGGGCCGATGGGCACGCGCGAGGTGGACACAAAGGGAGGGCTGCCCGCTCACACGGAATTCCGGGTGATTGAACGTTTCGGCGATTCAACCTTGCTCGAAGCGCATCCGGTTACGGGCCGCACCAATCAAATCCGTGTTCATCTCTGGCAACTCGGTCTGCCAGTTCTGGGCGATCCAGTTTACCGAGCTGACCGACAACTGGGAGAAACGCAGACCCTTTCTCCGGGCGATCCGCCCCTGTGCCTCCACGCCTGGCGCCTTACCTTTACGCATCCGCTGACCGCGGAGCGTATGACTTTCGAGGCACCTGAGCCGGAATGGGGTGGACGAGTTTCAACGCAACCATTTTACCGCTCCACTGAAGTTTGGTAGGGACCTTTTGGCCGCTCTGCTCGTCGCTCCGGGGTCGAAATCTCCCCGCGTCTTCACGAGATTGCCGCAAGAAGGCTCTTTTGAAACCTTTTCTATTCCTCCTGAAAAGCGTCCAGGGCCATTTTCAAGCTCTCGACCGGCAATCCAACGACATTCGAAAACGAACCGTCGATTCGCTCAATGAGCAGCCCTGCATTTTCCTGCGCAGCATACGCTCCGGCTTTGTCGAGCGGATCGATCAAAGAGAGATATTTTTCCACCCGCTCATCGGAGAGTTCTCGAAAATAAACCGTCGTAGCCTCGGTAAACGCCCGGGTTTTTGCCGGATGAAATCGCACGACCCACACGCTTGTGAGCACCTCGTGGCTGCGGCCGCTCAGCAGTCGCAGCATACGCCGCGCATCGTCAAGGTCCGTCGGTTTGCCAAGAATTTGGTCATCGATGTAAACGACAGTATCCGCTCCGATAACGACGGACTCGGGGCAAAACGCAGCGACGGCGGTGGCTTTGCGCCTGGCGTTGAGTAGCGTCAATTCGCGCGGCGTGAAATGCGACGCGGCAGTTTCTTCGATATCCGGCGAGAAAGTACGAAAGGCGAAACCCATTTCCCGGAGAAGAACAGAGCGGCGCGGGGAAGTCGAAGCCAGTATCAAGTCAAGCTCAGGCATCATCTGCAATGTAATTATACTCTTTCTTCATTGTCGGAAAAATGAGGATTGTGTTTGGGCTCAGAAATCCCTTCGGCAATACTTTCAATCCGGGCTTCGCCGAAGGTACCGTCGTCGTTCGAGAGTGTCCTAACGACCCGGCAGGGCCGGCATTTCCATGGACTTGTAATCCGCGGGGACCGTGAACTGCTTCGGATCGATGGTTTCTTCCGTAACGGATTCCAGGAACACCGTGGTGGCTGGTTTGCCGCTGGATTCGACAACGGTTTTGAGGGGCAAGCCGGGAAAAACCGAAGCTTCGACGGCTCCAGCACCGGCAATTTCTTTAAGCGGGCCCTTGTTCAGGGCATTCAACGCGTCCAGAACGGCTTTGCCATTTGGATAATCCTTCGCAATCCACGCGTGGGAAACAACATTCCCTTGGGTAACGGTATATTCCTCGACATCGTAACCGTTGATTTTATCCTTTTTTCCGGTTGCTTTGACTTCGGGCTTGGTGGCATGGGCTACGCCCATTTGAGCCGTTGCGGCCTGGGCCATGGCTTTGACCTGATCACCGCTCATTTTCATGACCATTTTCTGCGCGTGAATCAGCGTGGTGACTTCGCCGGTGGTGGCATTGACGATGGTGCTGATCTGAGGATTCACATCGACGCGGACTTTGTCGCCTTTGATCTTCATGGTGATCGTGTTTTGCTGGCCCATCGCATCCACTTTCTGCGTCATGATAAAATCCGCAGAAGCAGTGGAGAGGGCACAAAGAAGGGCCGTGAGCACAGGGAGGACTGTTTTGACCATAGGCCTTTATGCTGACAGGGTTGAACTCGATGGCAAGACCATCGGGCGAATTCACTCTTTAAGACACCCTTTTCCACCGCGTCCAGCGCGTCGCGAACGGCTTTGCCGTTGGGATGATCCTTCGTCAGCCAGAGGTGATAAACTGCTTTCCCGTCTGTCGCAATGTACTCCTCCACATCGTAACCTTTGACATTATCTTTTTTCCCAGTGGCCTTGAGCTTCCCAAAAGCCTCGGTCGGATTCGTCTGATGCCCTGTTAACTGCAATATCGCTTTAACCTGCTTGCTGTTAATATCCAGATATCTCTTGTCGGCATGAAACAGGACAAATCCTTTGTCGACAATTTGGCCGGTAACGACACTGATTTGAGAAAGACTCACATCCAAGCGAACCTGGTCGCCCTTCATCATAACGATGATCGTTGCCTGCTCACCCATTGCCTCCAACTTGTGCGTCACGATAAAATCCGCAGAAGCAGTCGCGAGGCCAAGCAGAAGTGTTGCGAGAAAGGGGAGAACTATTCTTAACATAGTGTTGCCTGCTAACCAGTTATTGGCCGCGTTTTGCAGGTATTTCCATCCATCGATATTCGGCTGGAGCCCTGAATTCGGCGGGATCAATGGTCCCTTCCTTGGCGGATTCCAGGTATATCGTTGTTGCGGGCAGGTTCTTAGATTCGACGAGGGTCTTGATGGACATTCCAGGAAACGCCGATAAGTCAATACCACCGTTCAGCGGCTCTACATTCATCGCGTCGAGAAGGGCTTTGTAATTGGGATAATCTTTCGTAACCCATGAGTGATAGATCGTACTTCCCAAGACGACGGTGTATTCTTCGACATCGAACCCACTGATCTTGTCCTTTCTGCCGGTGGCTTTGACGTCGAGCTTAGCGCCCTTGGCCATCCCAATTGGTCCGCCCATCCTGACAGAATTGGGGGCGATGGCAAGACGGTGCGGTGTCGCTTCCAAGAAAAGGGTCGATTGCGAGCTTTACATTTGTGGGTATTTCTGCCATTCGAAATGGGATGCGTCTCCCCATCGTCCTCTTTTTTCTGACTTCCGTGTCAACGGTTCTTGGGCAGGAAACCGACGAGCGCATGGCGCGGATTTTGAAACCAGACCTGAACTCGACGTCGTATATCGCGGACAAGAGCTTTTACGACGGAAAACATGACGGGCGGTTCAGCAAAGACGCCTCGACGAAGCCGTTTTACATCAGCAAGTTTTTCTCATCGAAAACGTTCGAGGCAAAAAAATACAAGAATTTTGGTAACTATTGGACCGGCGAGTATGTCGATACCGCCAAAAAAGCGGGGACAAAGGGCAAATACACGGTCGAAAATACGTCCACCAAGGTCGCCGTGAAAGATATGCCGGTGAAGGAATCCCGGGACGCGAAGAAGAGTCAGGCGGTGCGGGAATATCCCTACAACCACAACATCATTTTCCCTGGAAAATCGCAGAAAGTGCTGGATCAAAAGAGCCAGGATAAAGAGCCGTTGACAGTGGACCAAGTGCGGGAACTGCTCAACAAGGCGCCTTAGGGAAGCACTGATTTAATCCGCAGATTTCGGATGGACGCCGATTTCTTAAAAATCCTCGATTCAGACCTTCAAAATCTGCGAAAATTTGCCGGCGGTTTGCTTGCCCTTCGGGCTGCCCCGCCATCGCGGGCTCGGTTGTGAAATCTGCGGACAATCTCTCTTCGTTAGATTTGATCAGCGTTTCCTTAGCACTACGGTATCGAGTTCGCTCTACGAGCCTTCCAGGCGAATGAGGGCTGTATCCTGTCCACCGCGGTCCGTGTAACGGGTGAGCTCTGTGAAATTCACCCTGCGTTTCTGAATTTGAGCGATGTGTTTGTCGCGGGCGAGGACGTATCGGGCCTGGGGCGGCAGGGCGTTTGACTTCGGGACAAACTGAAACGGGCGATGCAGATAAAAGAAAACAGGCTGCGAACCGGGGTCGATTGCGTAGAGCGTTTCGCCGGGTGGCATGACAGCGTCGATTTTTTCGGATGCTGCCCGCCAGAGAGAGCGGGTTTTCAGGTGCGGTACGGCAATCAATGAATAGAGAATCATGAGCAGCACCACAATTAATCCGGACCGAAGGGCGAGGATTTTGACTTCGCCAACGCCACCGCCGGTCACTATCCGCCAGGTTTTCCACAACCATTCGGGAAGTGTCTGCCATGTTAGCAGGAGCGCGATCCACAGCGCAAAAGGCAGTGTGACCGGCATCGTATAACGCGGGAGTGAACCCGGCGCGAGACTGATCGCGACAAAGCTGCCGATAACAGCGAGGCGTAGTCCGCGGATGAGCGCGACGATTTTCGGCGGTGTTCCCGGCTTGAATGGTAGCCAACCAAACGGTGCGAGAAGGACCCAAGGAAGGAGGTTTGCGACGCCCCGCGGAATGTTGAGCAGCCAGCCCGTTAGGGAAAAATCGCTGCCGTCGAGGCGATCGGTGAATTGGGACGCCATGGACGCGCCCATGCCGCCGGTGACCTGCAAATATGGGACAAGCCAGGCGCCAGCTAGACCTGCGGCGATCACAAGCGCCAAACAGTGAGCCGGATGCAACAGGTATTTCCAAGTTCTTGAAGTCCAGCAAACTGCAAGAACGACTGCAAAATAGAAAATGAAATGAACTGGCCCTTTGAGCAGCAGCCCAAAGCCAAGTGCAAATCCGATGCCGATTGCGCAAAGCCATGTCACTCGCGATCTGTCCAGTATCCAGATGCGAATCCAGAGAAGAATTGCGACTCCAGTTGCAACAGAATAGAGCGGATCGATTTCCATCAGACGCCCTTTGTCGATCATCGCAAAGTTCGTGATCGAAAAAACCGCCGCCGCAAAAGCGGTGTCTAGGCCGAAAAATCGATAACTTCCCAAAGTCGCCAGTGCCAGCACTAGCACTCCGAGAACCGAAGGAAGCCTTGCCGTCCATTCATTGGTGACCCCTGTTAACTTGAAACTGATTGCGGCCAGCCAATTGATCATGGGCGGTTTTCGCAGATACGCTTCGCCGCCAACGTACGGAACGACCCAGTCGCCTGTCTCGAGCATCGTGATGCCCGGCAGGATGCGGCGAGGTTCCTCGCCCTTGAGTTCGAGCGAGCCGAGCGACGGCAGATAAACGCCTGCCCAAATGACAATAATGAGCAGAATGGCTCGGACGAGCGTCAATGGTGAAGATTTGGGAGCAGCGACTTCCGGACTCATAAACCTGTTTCTGTAAGGACAATTTGTCCCTCGGCGACGACTTCGCCGTTTACGCGGGCGACTGTTTCAAACTGGAATAACCCGGCCATTTCGCCTCGCTTCGCCGCTTCGAGCGACACGAGTTCGCCGGGGAGCACGGCACGCTTGAACTTCATGGATCGAATGGCCGACAACAAAAAACGGCGCATCGCTCCCGATCCGCTGCCCGCTGCGATCCCGGCGGTCTGAGCTAGCGCCTCGGTCAGAATCACGCCAGGCACAATCGGATTGCCTGGAAAGTGGCCTCGGAAAAAATCCCGGTCCGCGCCGAAACAGACGCTGCACCGGGCCCATTCGCCGGAGCGCGTACCGTCGACGGTATCGACAAAAACGAACGGCTCGGCATGCGGCAGGCCAAAGTTCTTTGGATGGAAATCGCTGGGTTTCAAGGCGACCAACGCTAAAAGAGACGCGTGGTTGTATCAAGGCGATGGGTGAGCGTGAGTGGAAGTTGTTGTGTACTGGGGGCGGCGCGCGGCGCGTGATTTGATTAAAGACAAAGCCTGGGTTGTTCAAACGACTTTGATCCACAGGAAGCGGCGCCCGACGCCGCCCTGCACGCGCGCTTCGAAAACACTACTCGACGCCATCGGTTTTAGCCGCTAGATCTGCCGCTTCTACCATGTCCAAGCCCCTTACCCTTCTGATTCTTGCTGCCGGATTAGGCAGCCGTTTTGGCGGATTTAAGCAAATCGCGCCTGTTGGTCCTAACGGCGAAGTCATTCTCGATTATTCAATTTTTGACGCGATCCGTGCCGGGTTTGACCGTGTCGTGATGGTGATTCGTCCGGAACTGGAAACGCCTCTACGTGAGCATTTTGAACAGTTCTTGAATCCGTCGGTGAAAGTCGATTTCGTGTTTCAGCGCATGGACGATTTGCCAGATGGCTTCACGCTTCCGCCGGAGCGCGTGAAACCCTGGGGAACGTGTCACGCGATCCTGGCTGCAAGGGACGTGATCGATGGGCCGTTTGGAGTTATCAACGCCGACGATTTTTATGGCGCGCATTCGTATGAAGTTCTGGCAGAAAACCTGCGCAATCTTCCTGAGAACTCAGCCTGCCTCGTCGGCTTTGAATTGATGAAAACGCTCTCGCCCAACGGCAGCGTGTCGCGGGGATTGTGTCAGATCGATTCGGACGGCAACCTGCTCGAAGTCATTGAGCTCACCAAGATCGAACACGACGGGAAAGGCGGCGCGAAATCGCTGAACGCCGCCGGTGAATACGATGCGCTGGACCGAAACAGCATCGTTTCGATGAACATGTGGGGTTTTGGTCCTGAAGCCATGGGCGAATTCTGGCGGTTGTTTGCGGAGTTCTTGAAAGAAAGCATCAGCCAGCCGAAAGCGGAGTTTTATATCCCAATAGCGGTCGACTCACTCGTCAAGACCGGGAAAGGAACCTGCCTCGTCCGGTCCTCGACGTCTCAATGGTTCGGAATCACGTATCCAGAAGACAAGCAGGAGACCGTCGACAGTATTCAGCGGCTCGTGAATGAAGGGAAGTATCCGCTTTCACTAAAGTAGGGCGTTGGAAGAAGCTTCCGACCTTCTTTAGTTCTTCACAGAGTCTGGGATGCCCTTCGACCAGGAAGGACAGGGCATCTCTCCTATTGGGTCTTGTACTTCTGCAAGTACTTGTCGCGGAGACGCGTCTGACGATTGGCGAGGTCGAGTTGCCGTCCCTCGATGTAGGCCGATTCGACGGTAGTGGTGGCCTCGAGGGGATCGCCATTGGTGATAAAAAGGGTGGCGTCCTTGCCGGGATCGAGCGAGCCGAGACGATCGGCAACACCAAGGATCTGAGCGGGATAGAGAGTCACCGATTTCAATGCTTCGTCTTTGGGAAGGCCGAAGGCGGCTGCCATGCCAGCTTGATAGGGCAGATTGCGAAGGTGCGGCGTTCTGGCGTCGGATCCGGAAGTGGAGATACAGAACGGAACGCCGGCAGCCTGGAGTCTAGCGGCGGTGGAATAGGCGGCGTCGTAGCCATCCTGACGGCGGCTGGGGATGTCGAACGCAGATGTGAGTATGACTGGGATTTGGTGCGTCTTCAGGAGATCGATAGCGAGCGAAGCATCTTCGCCTCCTAGGAGGATCATTTTGAGTCTTTCGCGGATCGCAAAGTCAACGGCGGCAGTGATTTGAGTGAGGTTGTTGGCCTCGATGATCACGGGAACCTTACCTTCCAGAACGGGAATCATGGCTTCCCAGCGAAGATCTGTCTGAAAATCGGAACGCTTCGCCTTTTTTGCGGCGGCATAAGCGCGAGCGGCGTGAAACGCGTCTTCAAGCTTTTTGAGGTTCTTCGCCAGTGTTTTTCGCTGGTCGTCGGGACTTTTTGGAAATTTAGGATCGAAACGGATCGTCGTATCCGGCCATTTAAGGTGCAGGCCAACGGGTGCTCTGAGAGTCATCTGTTCCCAGGTCCAACCATCGAGTTCGATGAGAGCAGAGGTCCCGGCGAGGAGTCCTGAGGTTCGCGGGACGGCGAGGGCAACAAGGATACCATTGGAACGTGTGACGGGAATGATTTCGCTATCCGGATTGACAGAGATTTCGGCGCGAGCATTCGGGTTGATGTCGCCTGCTTCCACAGCGTCGACGGTGGAGCGGACTGCGTCGATTTCTTCCAAACCGATGCTGCTCGCCGCGGCAATAAGTCCGGGATAGATGTGTTTTCCTGTGGCGTCGATGGCTGCGGCGCCTGCGGGAGCGACAAGGCCAGGGCCGACGGATGCGATCCGGCCGTTGGCTATGAGGATGTCGGCATTGGGCAGGTCGGGCGAGGAGACGGGATGAATCGTCGCATTCTTGAGGAGAATAGGCCCATTTTGGGGCGGCGCCGGAATCTCGTCAGAAGCGAACGCCGTAACGGCGAAGAAAAGGAAAAGAATCGACGCGGCGCACCGACAATGGCGGCTCCGATTCAATTCTGCCTTTTGCCCTCTGCCTTCTGCCTTTTCTTTAGTGCGTATCATTTTCAGAGCAGGTGGTTCGATACCGACCATCGTTGTATAGCGATTGGTGGGCGGCCCACCAGTGGAAGGCGGATTCCGACACGGGTTGGGTGTCTCCTTTAGTGGCGTCTTCGCCGGGCTTGTCGCCGGATTCGAGGATTTTAAGGCGCTCGGGAAGGGCTTTTTGGACCAGTTTTTCGCGGAGCGCCTCGTCGTTTTTCCGTTGCGCTAGATCCTCTACATGATCAAAATATTTTCGGCCATCGATCCAGGTCTGTTCAACCCGAGTGTAGGTGGAGAGCGGGTTGCCGGTCCAGAGGACGAAATCAGCGTCTTTGCCGGGCTCAATGGAGCCGACCTGTTGATCGATACGGAGCTGTCGGGCTGGGTTAATGGTGATGAGTTTGAGGGCTTCTTCGGGAGTGAGTCCGCCGTATTTTACGGATTTGGCAGCTTCGATGTTCAGGCGGCGCGCGAGCTCGTCGGAATCGGAGTTGACGGAAGTAACGACGCCCAGTTTTTCCAGGATCGCCGGATTGTCTGGGATCGCGTCGTAGACTTCGAACTTGTAGCCCCACCAATCCGCAAACGAGGAGGCGCCAGCGGGCAACTTGGCGATTTCGTCGGCGACTTTGTAGCCTTCCAAAACGTGCTGGAAAGTCGCGACGGTAAATTTGAACTCCTGTGCGAGCCGTATGAAAGCGAGCACTTCATCCTGACGGTAGGAATGGATGTGGACGACGCGTTGATTGTTGAGAATTTCGAGGACGGCTTCCAGACGAAGGTTTCTGCGCACGGGAAAACCCGTTTCCTTCGCGAGTTGCAGCTGTTTTTCGTAGTCTTCTGCGGCCAGAAACGTCTCGCGAAGGAGCTGATAAACGCCCATTCGGGTTTGTGGATAGCGCGTTGTGAATTTGTCGCCCCAATTGCTCTGTTTCACGTTTTCGCCGAGTGCAAATTTTACACCGGGCATGGCGTCGGCGAATTTCATCTCCTCGGGGAATGCGCCCCAGCGAAGCTTGATGACGCTGTTCTGACCGCCCATCGGGTTGGCCGACCCGTGAAGCCGATTCACGGTGGTAACGCCGCCGGCGAGCTGCCTGTAGATGTTAATGTCGGTCGCATCGATGACATCTCCAACGCTGACTTCGCAAGTGACGGCCGACGTGGCTTCGTTGACGCCCTGGCTGATGGCTGTGTGCGAGTGGCAATCCACGATGCCAGGTGTGACGTGTTTTCCGGCAGCCTCAATGACGACGGCGCCGGGCGGAACGACGAGGTTTTTGCTGACCGCGAGAATCCTGCCGTTGGAAACAATCAGATCCGCTTGCTCGAGAATGCCATGAGGACCCGAGGTCCAAATGGTAGCGTCATTGACAAAAACGGTTTGCTGAGACGGTGGAGCGCTGCGCCCGAATTCGCCGACCGGATAGACATCAGGAATAGGCTCGGATTTCTCGCGCGGGGAAGGCTTGGGAGGTTCAATTTTGGCGACGAATTTTTCCGGACGTCGGGCATTCCATTGAAAGCGACTACCATCAGGAAGCTGCCCTGTTCCCGACAAGAAATCGTCGCTGACCAATCCGGAAAATCGGATGCTACCGTCGCCTGCAATGCCGAGCCCCTTGGCGGGAACGATGAATGCAATCTGACGTTGCGCGAGCGAGATAGCGACTTTTTCGGCACCGATTTTGGCTTCCGGCTTCGTGAAATTTCCTGCGACCTCCAGTTCAAATGCGGCACCGTCCGTCCAGGTGACTGGCCATTTTCCACGAAAATCGACTCGGTCCGCAGCCTCCGAGTCATGGTTTTTTCCATCAATCCAGGTGCTGGTGATTGCGGCGTCATCGGAAGAAAAGATATCGCCGCGGACGATGGTGAAGTTGGCGATTTTTCCAGGAGCGATTGTCCCAAGGCGATCGGACACGCCGGTAAGTCTTGCTGGCTCGATGGTTAGCGCGGCGAGAGCGGCATCGGGAGAGAGGCCGCGTTTAACGGCGAGGCGAAGGCTGGGCCAAAATTGTTTCGCCGGATCCTTGATGCCGCTGGCTGTCAAAGCGAATGGAATTTTGGCAGCGGCGATCTTTGCCGGATTGTCTGGCGCCCTGTCCCAGTGTTCGAGCGTGGAAAGCGGGATGTCGAGGGCTTTTTCGGGAGTCTCAATTTCGGGGACCTCTGGAAAATTCAACGGAACGATGAGCGGGAACTTCGTTTTTTCCAGCTCGGGGAGGACCCGATACTCGTATCCGTTGCCAAGGAGGGCGGGTTTGAATTTGAACTCGGCGGCAATGCGGCTCATCCGCAGGAGATCGAGCTCGTTATCTGCTTCGAGCACGAAGGGGACGACGGGATGTTTATTGTCGCCGAGAGCGGCAAGCGCCGCGTTGGCTTCCGGACGCTCATGGCCGGCGGGGTTTTTTGCGTAGGCTGCGTTTGCGTCAGCGTACCAACTAGCATCGAGGAGGACCTGCCGGATGAGTGCAATGCAGCCCATCAACGAGTTGGGATATAGGTCGCGACTTTCGTTCAGTTCAAAATTGATATGCTGGGCGACGTCGGGTTTTATAACAGCATTATTCGGAGAGGCGTCATCGAGGTTAATGATGGCGCTTTGACCGCGAAAAATACCGCGTCCGGGGACGACCCAGGCGGCGGTGAAGCCAAGGTCGCGGGCTTTTTCCAAGGCGTCATCATCGAGCACAAGCGCTTGCGTGACTTTGTGTTGCGGCGTGACGAGCGGGTTCCAGTATGTAGCACCAGAAGGAGGGTCTGTGACCGGCTTTTCTCCCGAGTCAAGCTTTGAGGTTGAGGGACGATCGGGCAGGGGAAGCCAAGCTTTGGGAAGTCCAAGCCGGGAATAGCTGTCGATGAAGCCGGGATAAACCGTCTGCCCGGTCATGTCCCAAACACGAGCGTCTTTTGGTACCTCGACATTAGCCCCAACTGCGGCGATGACGCCGTCTTGGACGACGATGACACCGTTTTCAATAATTTTGCCAGGCTCTGGAATGACGCGGGCATGAACGAGGGCATGGAGTCGCGGCGTATTGTCGCGCAAACCTTCGACCGGAGCCGTCGGCACCTGCGCGGCTGCGGCAAGCATGAAAATGCAGGCAATTGAGGCCCTGAAAATCCCTGAAAGCACGGACGGATTACAAATGCACAACGGAGGTCGCGCAATCCAAAAAAGAGGTCCCGACGGCCGGGCAGCGGCTATCCGAGCAGTTCCGCGTAGCGGCTTCGGGCAACAGCTTCAGAGGCTTCGAGGATGGCGTCAGGTTGATCCATGAGAAGGATCTGGCGTACGAGCTCCTCGCATTCGGTTTGTTCCAGGCGCTGGACGGCGCGTTTTACGCGTGGAACGAGCGGAGCAGACGCGCTGAGCTCATCGACGCCGAGTCCGAGGAGAAGGGGAGTAAGCAGGATCTCGCCAGCCATTTCGCCGCAAACACCCACCCAGATTGACGCAGCGTGCGCGGCATCAACGACCATTTTGATGAGCCGAATAACCGCCGGATGCGTCGGTTGATAGAGATGGGCAATGCGTTCGTTCACGCGATCGACCGCAACCGTGTATTGGATGAGGTCGTTCGTGCCGATGCTAAAAAATTTTGCTTCCCGTGCAAGCTGATCGGCAACAACAGCGGCGCTCGGAATTTCGATCATGATGCCGACATCGACCGCTTCTCCAAACGGGAGGCCTTCAGCGCGAAGTTCAGTTTTGCATTCCTCCAAAATTTCGTTGGCGCGGCGGAGCTCCTGCAGCGAGGAGATCATGGGGTACATGATCTTGATGTTGCCGCAAGCGGACGCGGCGCGAAGGATGGCCCGGAGTTGGGTCTTGAAGACGTCTATGTTCTCCAGGCTCCAACGAATGGCTCGGCAGCCGAGGAAAGGATTCGGCTCTTTTTCTTCATCTTCAGTCAGAAGCTTGTCGCCGCCGAGATCCATGGTGCGAATAACGACGTCGTTGGGCGCTGTTGCGCGCGCCACCTGCTCGTAAACGGCATATTGTTCCTCTTCGCTCGGAAATTCGACGCGGTTTAAATAGAGGAACTCGGTGCGATAAAGGCCGATACCTTCGGCGCCGTGCTCGTCCACACTCGGCAAATCTTCAAGAAGCTCGATGTTTGCAGCAAGGACCACATGGCGTCCGTCCCGCGTCGTGGAGAGCGTTTCCCGCAGGGTTTCGAGTTCTTCCTCGACGTGTTCCTTGTCCTCCTCGATTTGAGCAAACCGGGCGAGAGTTTCTGGTGTCGGATTGAGGACGACGCGGCCGCTGTAGCCGTCAATGATGATGAATTGCCCGTCTTTGACGTGTTCTACGAGGTTATGAAGGCCCGCAACTGCCGGAATGCCCAGTGAACGCGCCATAATGGCCGTGTGCGATGTTTTACTTCCAATGTCGGTCGCAAATCCGAGTACGAATTCGCGATTGAGCATGGCGGTATCCGATGGCGTGAGATTGTGGGCCACGAGCACATGCGGATAACGGATATCTGCGAGTCCCCGATGGCCTTTTCCAAGGAGATTGCGAATGACTCGCCTGGTGACGTCGTGAATATCCGCCGCACGCTCACGTAAATACGGGTCGTCGATTCGATTGAGTGTTTCGGAGTACCGTTCGGCGACTTTTTGGAAAATGATCTCGACGTTCTTGCGTTCTTTTTCGAGCAGCTTAAGAACTTCGTCGATCAAGGTCCGGTCTTCGACGACGAGCAGGTGTGCGTCGAAAATACTGGCGTCACTCGCGCCAATGGCCTCAGCGATTTGCTGCTGCATCTCAACGATCTGCGCGCGGGTAGCGATGAGCGCCGCCTCAAAACGTGCAATTTCGTCGGGGATTTCTTGCGGCTCGAGAGAGTAATCGGGGAGCTCCTCATCTTCGGTGTGATACGCGTAAATTACTCCTTGGGCGATGCCGGGAGCGACGGCGAGCCCTTCAAAGATCTTTTCGCCAGTTTCAACTCCATTCGTCATCGAAACTTCCTGATATCGAAGTGCCTAACGGAAAGCAATAGAAACCCGCCGCCGAGGCGGTCGGGATCGCGTACAAAAATACTCTTTTTTTCCCTCCGCTTTCCCAACGCCAGGACTGGATTTCCTCCATCATTCATAACTCCGGCAATTAACTTCAAATTCGCACCGGCAAGGGGTCAACTCCAGAAAATGCGTGACCCATGTGAAGACAATTTTTTCAGTTAGCGAAATCGCGCCAAGACTTTTGCAATCAGGAACCTTTGCGGCTCGCATGTCGTGAAGTTCAACTTTGGATTTCAGCCGCTTGTCGGACGAGGGGTCGTCTGAGTCGCTCTTGACACCGGTGATGTGCCACTTGCAAAGCCGGATTGTTACCGATCGCTCGGACCGTGTTCTCGAGCGCATCCGCGCCAGGCCTGGTCGAAACGATTTGAGGCTGGATTAATATCGCAATGTTCTAATGGCGGACGATCACGGGAGTACCAAGTCTTGCGGCATCGAAAAATTTCTTTGCTGCCGGCGCGGGAAGCCGGATGCAACCGTGCGAAGCCGGATAGCGCGGGACGTTTCCTTGATGCAGGCCGTGCCCTCCCTGAAAACGTAAAAAGTACGGCATGGGAGCCCCTACGTAAACGGTGCCAGGCGGCCGGCGGTCTTTGCGCACGTCGACATTCCATTTCACCACTTCGTCGGTTTCCCTGGAAACGTAAGCCCCATAAATACTTGAGGCGTGATCGATGTCCTTCTCGATGACCTTGAAACGCCCGGTTGGCGTGTCATAGCCCTCGCGTCCGCTGGAAATTCGGGTGCTGGCAGCCAGTTGCCCGCCGCGGTACAGGTAGGCCCGTTGTTCGCTCAGGTAAATGACGATGCGAGCTGGACCGGTGGGCTGAAAAAAGGGATTGTTGCTGCTGACAACGTCCCTCATGTCTTGGATTGACGTGCAGCCGCTTCCTGCGAAGACGGCGAAGAGCGCCAGGAAAAAAACTCGACAAGCCTTTAAAACAGTCGGGGGCAACGGTGATGCAGCGGGGGTTTCCATGGGATGGTATAACGCCCAATATTTTCAGCGCCACACCGATTCTTAAAGCTCAAAAGCTTGCAGGAAAGGCCGGTATGCGATCAAGCAGCGAGCGCGTTTTTTGTGGCGTCGACCGCCTATCGTGAACGCCTGACGGAGTCATAAAGCTCGAAAAGCCGCGAAAAAACGATGCTCCAGTCGTAGCGGGAACGGACATACTCGCTCGCGCTGTAACCCGTCGACGCCAGCTCCGCCCGCGAGGCGGCATACAAAACAGCTCCCGCAAGGGCAGTGGGAGAATTTTCAGCGGCCCAGCGACTCTGATCGGTAAAGATAATCCGATCCATGTAACTTCCTCGGATACCGACCACAGGCGTTCCGCAGGCCTGACTTTCCAAAGTAACGAGGCCGAACGTCTCCTGAATTCCGGGATGCACGAATAAATCTGCTGCCCGGTAAATGGCGGCGAGCTCGTGCGAGTCGGCGCAGAATTTTTGCCAGGTAACAGCTCGAGTGGTTTCCTGAAGCCGGCCAAGGCTGTCACGCGTCGTGCCATCGCCGACAATATGCAGATGAAAACGGCCCGGCATTTCTTCATGCAGCTTTGCGAACGTGGAAAAGAGCGTTTTCACGTTTTTTTCCGGAGCGAGCCGGCCCACGTAAAGAAGCAGGAAAGCATCTGGTGAAATGCCGAGCGCCTGGCGTACACGGGATCCCTCCTGGCGGGCCGGACGGAAAATGGCGGTATCCACACCAAGCTCGATGAGAGTCGTGTTATGGACGCCCCATTCGTTGAGGACCTTCTCGAGACCGGCAGAAGGCACGAATGTTCGAGAAAAACGTCCATAAAGCTTTCCCACGTAACGTTTTGCGATATCCATCATCGCATCACTCGCCGTGGCTCCCAGGAATTTGGCCGTGGTTCGAACGTAGGCTTCCGGGAAATGTGAATGATAAAATCCCACCACCGGAATTCGGAGTGCCTCGCCGGTGGCCTGAGCCTTCCAGGCCAGTTGATACGGGTCGCCAGACTCGATGACGTCCGGCTTTTCCCGTTCGATAATCGTTTCGACCGCGCCAAGATTGAAGAGCATCCTGTAGCGCGAGGTCCGCGAAACAAGCGGCGATTTAATGGTGTAAACCGCAGTGCGTTCCCCCCGTTCACAGGTCGTTTGGTCGCCGGGAATGATGAGGACGTGTTCGCAATCCGGGCGTTGAGCGCGCAGATACGCGATCTTCTCTTGTAAATACCGCCGGACCCCGCCTCCAACGGGAGAGTAAAACTGAGTGAGGTCGCAAATTTTCAAGGGAGAACGACCCGGAACTAAACCGCCAACCGGGAAATAGCCATATCGAATAGAGCCAACGCAACGAAATAGCGCGTTCGGCTCTCCTTCAGATAATTCTCAGAGCGGTTGTTTGCTCAGGCAAAATGCACTTGGTCAGCAAGGTATCGTTCGGCCTCAATCGCCGCAGCGCAACCCTGACCAGCCGCCGTAATTGCCTGACGGTAAACGTGATCCGCAACATCGCCTGCCGCATAAACGCCCGGAACTTCAGTCGCCGTTCCTGTGGTTTGAAGTAAATAGCCGTTGAGATCGGTTGGCAGTTTGCCGACGAACGGGGCAGTGTTTGGCGTATGACCGATGGCAACAAAAACGCACGCGACTTCAAGTTCGCGCTCCTTACCGGTTTCAGTGTCGCGAATTCTTAGGCCTTTCATCTCGCCTTTGTCGTCCGCGACATATGCCTGAGGTGTGCTGTTCCAGACCATTTCGATCTTCGAGTGTGCCAGCACGCGGCTGACCATGATCTTCGAAGCGCGCAGCGTGTCGCGTCGGTGGATCAGATAAACTTTCGACGCAAATCGCGTCAGGAAGAGCGCTTCCTCGCACGCAGAATCGCCACCGCCAATGACTGCAACCGGCACATTCCGATAAAACGCGCCGTCGCATGTCGCACAAGAAGTCAATCCGCGCCCGATGAGTTTCGTTTCGCCGTCGAGTCCAAGCCATTTCGCTGACGCGCCGCTGGCAATGATCAGGGTCCGTGTTTCAAGCCACTCATCGTCGATTTTGATCCGGTGGGCCTTGCCGTTTCCGTTTCCGGCTTCGAAGTCGCTGACAATGGAATAACTGAACCGGGCACCGAATTTGGCAGCCTGATCTTTCATATTCATGATGAGCATCGGACCGTCGATGCCTTCAGGAAAACCGGGAAAATTTTCGACCAATGTGGTTGTTGTAAGCTGTCCGCCAGGCTCTTTTCCTTCGAGAACAAGCGGATTCAAATTGGCGCGGGCAGTGTAGATGGCAGCCGTAAGACCGGCGCAACCTGTCCCGACGATGATGACGTTTTCCATAGGGATGGGGAATTAAGCCCTGCCATGCCCGATCGGCAAGTGGAAGCGATCACAGTGCTCATGACGAACTTGGAAAGCCCGGAATAAAATCCCTCCCATATCTCGAGAATCCGTCGCCCAAATCTGGTTGCTGCATCGCTCGCGGCCGGGATGCCGCTTAATCGAGTTCGTCCTTTCGCCGCATTGACACGTATTTTCGCATTTGTAGGATGGCCGGATGAACGTAAAGGGTCACCTTCCACGACGGAAAATGTGCCGAAATCCGCAGGCATTTGGAATGCGGGATTTTTAAGATTCCAACCGTATAGCCAACACGCAAATGCCTGACTTTGATCTAATTATCCGCGGTGCTTCTCCATTTCCTTTTGTTGCAATCACGGATGGTAAATTTGCGGTAGTCGAGGAGGAGGGGACCGGTTCCGCGGCTGAAGAAATCGATGCGACGGGACTGGAGATTCTTCCAGGCGTCATCGACGCGCACATTCATTTTAACGAGCCGGGACGAGTGGAATGGGAGGGGCTTGAGACCGGCTCGCGCGCGGCGGCCGCTGGTGGAATTACGACATTCTTTGACATGCCGCTCAACTCGCTGCCCCCGACGCTCAGCGCTGAGGCGTTCCGCGAGAAGCAGCGGCTTGCTGAAGCAAAGGCGATCGTCGATTTTGCCCTTTGGGGCGCTCTGCTACCGAGTAATCTGGACGAACTCGCAGGACTCAAGGACAGCGGCGCCATCGGACTAAAAGCGTTCATGTCCTACGGGGGCCTGCCGGATTTTCCGAACGTTGATTTGCCGACTTTGCGGGAAGGCATGCGCCGAGCAGCCAAACTGAATATCCTCGTCGCTGTACACGCGGAGTTCGATCAGCCTCAATTGAGAAAAGGGAACTCCATCCGCGATTACTTAAATTCGCGTCCGATATGGGCTGAGCTTGAGGCGATCCGCGCTGCAATTGATATTGCCGGTGAAACAGGTTGCCGGCTGAACATCGTCCACGTGAGCTGCGGATCCGGTGTCGCTGCCATCGCCGAAGCCCGGGCAAAAGGTGCGGATGTTTCATGCGAAACCTGCCCACATTATCTTGTTTTTACCGAAGAAGATGTTGAGCGAATCGGCGCGGCTGCCAAGTGCGCGCCGCCCATTCGCGATCACGCCGAGCGTAAAGATCTTTGGCGTCGGCTGATCGCAGGGGAGGTGCAGACAATCGGGTCTGACCATTCCCCGGCGCCTCCCGTGATGAAGCAGCATTCGAATTTTTTCAATGTCTGGGGCGGGATCATGGGATGCCAGCATATGCTGCCATTGATGATGGACCTTGGGCTGAGTGCTGTGCAGCTATCCAAATTGATGGCTGAAAATGTCGCGACACGTTTCCGTATTGCCCAGAGAAAAGGGCAAATTGTGCGCGAGCGGGACGCTGATTGCGTGCTGGTGGACCGGAACAACAAACTAACTGTCACCAAGGATTCGCTGCTTTACCGCCATCAACAGAGCCCCTTCCTGGGTCGAACGATTCGTGGCGCTGTCGTGCGAACAATCGTCCGCGGCGAGACCGTTGTTTCCGACCGCGGGATCTCGCTAACACATCGCGGCCAACTAATCCGACCAATTTTATGATAAAAAATCCATTGGGGCTGACTCGTACCGTTGTTAAATCCAATTACGCTATTATTGCACGGGATGGATATATCCCAAGCACGATACCGGGTTGGACGGATTGCACACCCTACGTCAATCTGTCCGCAGGAATGGGGGCGAGGCTTGTCCAAATGATTGTTGACCTCAATCGAGGAGGCCGCGGCGTCGGAGAAACATTCGGACACGAAATTTTTGTCTATGTTATCACGGGATCAGTAACGGTTAACAAGATCCCGCTAACCAAGGGAGGGTATTCATACATTCCGCCGGGAACGACTTACGATATCGCCGCAAAAGGGGCAAAGGGTGCCAGGCTGCTGATCTTTCAGAAACGCTATGAGCCGCTGGCAAATGTGGAACAGCCGGCGTTTTTAACGGCAAACGAGGAAGCGGTGCCCGCAGTCGACTATCAGGGCGATCCGCATGCACGATTGAAGACGCTGCTCCCTGATTCGTTAAGTGCTGACATTGCAGTTAACATTTTTACCTATGATCCGGGCGCCGCGCTGCCGTTTGTGGAAACGCACATCATGGAGCACGGGATGCTTTTCCTGGCCGGAAGCGGGATTTATCGTCTGGCAGACGATTGGTACCCGGTGACGGAAGGCGATGCGCTGTGGATCGCGCCCTATTGTCCGCAGTGGTTTGTCGCCATGGGAACGGAACCGGCGACGTATATTTACTTCAAAGACGTTAATCGGACGCCTTTGTAAGGTCGTGGTAGTGGCCGTCCGGAAAGTTGGCGGGCAATCATGTCCGCCAGTCGAATTGAATAGTCAGATTCCCAGCGACCGCAGGAGGCCGCGGGTGATTGTGCCTGTTACCCGGAACCCATTGTGCGCCTGATACCGCGCAATAGCGCGGCGCGAGCCCGGGCCGATGTCGCCATCAATGGGACCATAATAGTATCCACGACGAGACAACGCGCGTTGCACACGGGCTTCGATCGACCAACGCCCACCACGGTCCTCGTAGTAATCACCCCAATAGCCTCTTGGAACTGCGCTGCGAGTACGATAGTAGCCAACGCCAGGAGCATCATAATAGTAGGCTGCGCCTGGAGGGCCATAGTAATATCCGCGTCCACGATAACCGGTGCCGAAAGTTATCGTGAAACTGGAGCGCGGATAGCGATAGTAGTCGTCGTAGTGATGGTCGTGCTTCTTCTTCCATTTCCAATAAGGATCCGCATGCGCTGCATTGGGCACGGCAAGCAGAGCAACTGTGGCGGCGAAGAATCCGGCGATAAGCCGTGATGAGAAACTGAACCAGGATGTTTTCATGGATTTGTTTACAAAAGACGGGGTCGGTTCCCAGCCTATTCAATTCAACATCGATGAAAATAACAGCAAGCCAAGGCATGGCTGGCGTCGGTGACCTTGAAAGATCAAAGCCGCCACAAAAGATCCTGATGCTTCGGCGATGTTACAGCGTGACTACTTTCGCGCTCAGGATATCCGTCGCATTGGTGAGCGATGCGATGACATCGTTAGGCGGAACACTGTCCAGGTTCAGCACCGTCAACGCTCGGCCGCCGATTTCATTTCGGCTCAGAGACATGCCGGCGATATTCACGCCGTGCGCACCCAAGGTAGTACCGACTTTGCCGACGATGCCCGGAACGTCTTGATTTTCCAAGATGAGCAGCGTTCCTTGCGGTTTGGCTTCAACATGACGGCCATTCACGGTTACAATTCGCGGCGTCGTTCCGAAAAATGTTCCCGCGACCGAGACGGTCTGGTCACCGGCAGTCGCGGTCAACTCGAGCAGCTCGGTAAAATCTCCGGGCACGCTCTGACGCGTTTCCACCACTTTCAAACCTAGCGACTCGGCCAGAGCGGCGGCGTTGACCGAATTCACCTCATTTCCGCCGACTTTTAAGAGAAACCCCTTGAGAATTGTTCGCGTGATCGGTGTCGTGTTGGCTTCATTGACTTTGCCGCTGTAGTTCACGTTGAGGCGGTCACACCGGTTGGGCGCTATCTGAGCCAGAAAATTTCCGAGCGCCTCGCCGAGAGCCAGGTAAGGTCCTACGACGGCCAGGGTCTTGGCATCGATATTCGGCATGTTGACGGCATTGCGGATGGTTCCTTCTAGAATTGTCGCGCGAATCGCTTCGGCAATTTCGATACCGACATTTTCCTGTGCCTCCGTCGTCGAAGCAGCCAGGTGAGGGGTCAGCACAATGTTTGGTGCCGATCGCAATGGCGCATCGACCGGAAAAGGCTCCACCTCGTAGACATCCAGGGCCGCGCCGGCGACGTGACCGCTTTTCAATGCCTCACAAAGCGCCTCTTCGTTGATCAAGCCTCCGCGCGCACAGTTCACGATGCGAATGCCAGGTTTGCAAAGCGCGAGCCGCCGGGCGTCGATCATGTTCTTTGTCTCTGGCGTCATTGGCATGTGAACTGTCAGAAAATCGGCGCGGGGCAGGATTTCATCCAGATCGTCCATCAACTCGACCTGCAGCGACCGGGCGCGACTCGCCGAAAGGTAAGGATCATATGCCACAACGCGCATCCCAAAAGCCATCGATCGCCGGGCCAATTCAGTTCCGATACGACCCATGCCTAGAATGGCGATCGTCTTGCCCAAAATCTCGATCCCTTCAAACTTTTTGCGGTCCCATTTTCCAGCCCGCATGCTCGCGTGTGCCTCAGCGATGTTGCGCGCCATTGCCAGGAGAAGGGAAAACGTATGTTCGGCGGTGGAGATCGTATTGCCACCAGGGGTATTCATGACGATGACTCCGCGCTTGGTAGCGGCTTCGACGTCGACGTTGTCTACACCAACGCCGGCACGTCCTATGGCTCGCAGGTTCGTTGCCGCTTCCAGGACTTTTGCGGTGACCTTGGTTTGACTGCGGATCACCAGTGCGGAGACATCCTGAATCTCCTGGATGAGCTGTTCCTCGTTAAGTCCCGTCTTGACGGTCACATCGAGTAAACCGCCTGCGGCGAGTTCGTCGACGCCGCGCTGCGAAATGGGGTCTGCGACAAGAACGCGTAATTTTGACATTTGGCTTTGAAGTGGGGCGAGGAACCTAGGGGTCCCAGAGTGACGCTGTCAAAAACAAAGTGGCCAAGAACGTCGTGGAACATTGTTCCGCGATTGCAAAATCGCAATTAAAGCGCTGCGGCGGATGTCGTTCCAAACACGTTGCGCCCAACGTTTCCCGGAAAGGATTTATATCCGCGCAGCACGTAAATACTTCCGCAGCAGACGGAGCATCAAACAGAAGCGAACGCGAGTGAGACGTTCGCGCCGCCGAAGCCACTGGAATTGCTCAGCACCACACGCGGTGGCGTGTCAATCGGCTTCACTAGAATGGGCAGGTCAGCGAAAGCCGGATCAAGAACGCGGATATTCGCCGAGACAGGCATAAATTTTTCCCTAATGGAGAGGCAACAAAACGCAGCTTCCATCGCTCCAGCCAGAGAAAGGCCATGGCCGGTAATACTTTTCGTGCTGCTGATGTACGGGTAGCGGCTTGGGCCAAAAACAGAGCGGATGGCATTGCCTTCGGCGAGGTCACCCGTAGCGGTCGAAGTGGCGTGCGCATTAACATAGTCCACTTGATCGGGATGCAAGTTGCTCTCTTTGAGAGCATTGTGCATGGCGGCAGCAAGTCCGGCACCGGAAGGATCGGGCGCAACGACATCATACCCATCACTCGCCTGACCCCAACCGACGATTTCGGAATAAATTTCCGCGCCGCGACGTTCAGCTTCTACTGCATTTTCGAGGACGAGGACCACGCCGCCGCCGGTGACGACAAATCCGTCCCGCGACACGTCGAAAGCGCAGGGGGCCACAGAAGGATCGGTCTGTACGCTCAACGCACGTAAACCGGCGAATGGCAGAATATTGTGTGGGTGACAATCCTCAGCTCCAACGACGAACATGAAGTTCTGTCGTCCGGATTTAATCAGATCGAACGCATGCCCGAGTGCGTGCGCGGAGGAGGAGCAGGCGCTCGAGAATCCGACCGATGCGCCTTTGATCTTGAACCGGGCAACGAGATTGAGGTGCAGCGAATTCGGCATCCCGGCGATAATGACCGGAGGCGCGACGCGCCCGGGTCCACGAGTGAGGATATCCACGAGCCCCGTATGCGTGAGCCAGGCGGACCCGGCTGACGCGCAATAGAGGCCTGTATCGGGACTGGAAACCTGGCTAGGCGCGAGCCCAGCATCCCTAATTGCCTCCAACATGGCCGCGTAGGCGAAAAGAGCGTTTGGCGTCATCGTCCGCAGCTCGGCGCGTTTTAAGGCAATGGATTCCGGCAGAATCCAGTCAATGGGGTCGTCGCTGGGAAAGTCGAAACCTTTGATGGTGCCGGCGAGTTTGACGGGTGAATTGCTTTCCACGAGGGGCTCAAAAAGATCCACGCCTGAACGAGCCTCACGGAGGCTTTGTAGAACATCAGCTTTGCTATTGCCAATGCTCGTAATGAAACCCAAGCCGGTGACGACGACGCGATTCATGATTGCTAAAAAAGTAACTCGCCCTGAAGAAATGAACTCAAGCGTCGCAGCGCAATCTTTCGGCATTTAGACGTCGCTCCAGGGAAGCTGTCGAAAGGGTTCTTCGGGAAATCACAGTACCGATTTGCTCCGATCGCGATCAATTCGTTTCCGCCGACGGGGCTGACGAGAGTTTCGTCTGAACAAACACGCTTAGTCCGGCAAGGGTTGCGATTTGTTTCAATTCATTGTTTTCGATCTTGATATCGAAAACTTCCTCGGCGGACATCACGATTTCCATCAGAGCGAGGGAATCCAGGCCGAGGTCTTCGATCAGTCGTGTTTCGCTTGGCGCGGTAGCCAGGTCCGTTGCGTTCTCCTCGGGCATTTCACGCCGGATGAGACCATGGATGACGGGCTGAATATGGGCGGCGTCACGAGTTTGTTGAAACTCGAGTGCCGCAGAGACGGCCGTGTCGTCGCAGCGTTTGAGAGCGTGAATGATGGTCGCTCGGCGGGTATCTGTAAGCGGCGCAGACATTGATTTCGTGAGCATCAGGCTACTTGGAACAGAAACGGGTGCCAATGGACGTTTTCTTGAATTTCCGCCGACCAGTCGGCGGGTTCGGCTTGGGAGTTCAAATTGCAATTCACACCATAGCCGTGCCTTGGAGGATGCCCTAAACGCCCCGATTTTTTGGAAATCACGGTGAACAACTTTCGTCATCCACCAGGGAGGCGTCTGGCTTCAAAAGATATTCCACAAGTTATTCACAGCAGCACAACCTTCTGATTTTCAAGCGCATATCAATAACATCAGACAATGTTTGTAATGTAAAATGCCAATTGCTTGCAGTAGTGTGTAACTATTTACAAATGAACGACTTATGAAAACAGAATCTGAGTCTAAAAGATGCCCTTCCAAACGCGTAGAGTATTGGCGTGCCGAGGTTCGTAGGCTTCAACGTCTGGAGGATGAGGCATACGATGCGGCGCGGAAGGCGGCGCAAGACACCGAAAATGCTCGGTATCAGGTACGTATATGGAGCACTGGCACATGACAGAGGAAGTCCCGGGGCCGTTGCCGTTTAGGGAGGCCGTGC
>DATDBU010000106.1:0-4219 GCA_036524675.1 Chthoniobacterales bacterium
TTTTGATGCCAACGGCGACGGCATTGGCGATCTCGCAGGCATCAACCAAAAAATGGACTACGTCGCGTCCCTTGGAGTGGACGCGATCTGGATCTCGCCTTTTTTTAAGTCGCCGATGCGCGACTTCGGCTATGACGTCTCTGACTACCGGGCCGTGGATCCGATTTTCGGTAACAACGAGGATTTCTATACGTTAATTCAGTCTGCGCACGAGAGAGGATTGAAAGTCATCGTTGACATTGTGATGGCCCACACTTCGGATGAGCATCCCTGGTTTCAGGAGAGCCGGCAAAGTCGGACGAATTCAAAAGCGGACTGGTATGTGTGGGCTGATCCTAAGCCGGACGGCACCCCTCCAAATAACTGGTTATCTGTTTTCGGAGGATCTGTCTGGCAGTGGGAGGCGCGTCGGAGGCAGTATTATCTTCACCACTTTGTGCGAGGTCAGCCTAACCTAAATTGGCAGAATCCCGAAGTTGCGGCCGCAATGTTCGAAGAGATTCGGTTTTGGCTCGATGCCGGCGTCGACGGATTGCGTCTGGATGCCATTACTACGCTCAGCCACGATCCAGAATTGCGAAACAATCCGGCTTGCGAGCTTGACCCAAAGGATCCTGAATATGTCGCTAAGGTTCGCAATCCGTTTTACCGGCAGCGGATGATTTTCAGTCGGGACCAACCGAGAACTCTCGAGGTACTTGGAGAGCTCCGGGTACTTGTTGACCAGTACAGCGACCGCTACCTGGTCGGTGAAGTGCTGGATGTCGACATGGTTGCGGTGAGCTCTAAATATACTAGAACGGGAGAACATCTTCATAGTTGCTACACCTTCGAACTTATGCAGCAAAAGTTCGATGCTTCCTTGCTTCGGCGCACGATCAAATTGACCGAGGAATCGCTTGGGACGGGATGGACAACCTGGGCAATGAGCAATCATGACAATATCCGGGTTGTCAGCCGCTTCGGAAGTTCAGAGCATCTTGCCGGTGATGAGCGAGCATTGGCAAAAGTATTGTTGGCGGCGTTGTTAACCATTCGCGGCGGAGCATGTGTTTACCAGGGGGAAGAACTTGGTCTGACGGAGGCCGAGATCGACTTCTCCGATCTTCAAGATCCCTTTGGCATCGAATTCTGGCCGGATTTTAAAGGACGCGACGGGTGTCGCACTCCGATGCCCTGGTCTTCACTGTCACCGAACGGCGGTTTCAGCGAGGTTAGACCGTGGCTTCCTGTGCCGCCCGAACACCTGCGTCTGGCAGTGGATCAACAAGAGAAGGATCCGGATTCAGTCCTCCACACATTCCGGAGGCTGTTGGCGTGGCGAAAGCAGCATCCCGCCTTGGTAGTCGGCGAGTTCGCATTTGCGCCGGCGGAAGATCCTGTGGTTGCTTTTGAGCGCATATGGGGAGACGTCCGCATCCTCTGCGTTTTTAATATTTCCAACCGCGAAATTATGCATCCAATCGCGACCAGCTGGCATCCGATGGAGGGGCACGGTTTCGACGCCAGCCTTGTCGGGGAGCAACTCGTTCTTCCACCCTTTGGCGCGTGGTTCGGGCTCAGGAGCGTGGTTGCGAGATAATGCCTGCGTATACATAAGAAGCCACTAGCCAGGAAGAAAAAGTGGCGGAAAGGAAGCGTTGTCTACCAGAATTATCCGTGCAGCTTTCGCGATAGCAACGGCGACGGCATTGGAGAATGTTGTTCCTGTCGCAAAGGCGGCGAATCAATCGGTCAATCGCCGAGGTGTTGTTGTTGGAAAAAGCTGATGGTGCGATCTCCTTGTCGGTCTCGGCAACAGACCCTGGAAAACTGCCGATCATCTGGACCTGTAAAATAATATTATGTCAATCAAACTCAATCAGACTAATCTCGATTTGTTGTCTAGCAGTGTAAAGACTCCGAAATACGATCGGCGGAAGGTCGGGCAGGGGATCGTGCACATCGGTGTCGGTGGGTTCCATCGCGCCCATCAAACGGTTTATACGGAGGATCTGTTCGACCAGGGGCAGGATTTGCAGTGGGGATTCTGTGGACTTGGCCTCCTGCGACACGATGCGCGGATACGCGATGTGATGCTGGAGCAGGACTGTCTTTATACGTTGCTGGAACGCAGCATCGAAGGCGACAAGCCACGCATTGTGGGCTCGATTGTCAATTTTCTGTTCGCGCCGGACAATCGTGAAGCGGTTATCGAAAAGATGGCGTCGTTCGAAACGAAAATCGTTTCCATGACGATTACCGAAGGCGGATATTACCTCTCCAGTTCAGGCGAGTTCGATGCGAACCATCCGGACATTCGACGCGATCTTGAACATCCTCATGAACCCGCTTGCTCGTTTGGTTTTCTACTGGAGGCGTTGGACCGCCGGCGGAAACGCGGGCAGGCGCCGTTTACGGTGATGTCGTGCGATAACATCCAGGGTAACGGAGCGGTAGCGAGAAAGATGCTGCTGGCCTTCGCCGAGCTTCGCGATCCTGTGCTGGCAAACTGGATGTCCCAGAATTGCGTCTTTCCCAACAGCATGGTGGACCGAATTGCTCCGGCTACCACCGACGAGCATCGGGCGCTGGTACGCGAGAGATTTAACATTGAAGACGGATGGCCCGTGATGACGGAGGTGTTCAAGCAATGGGTGATCGAAGATCATTTCCTCCTCGGCAGGCCCTCCTGGGAAAGGACGGGGGCCCAGATGACAACCGACGTGCTTCCTTACGAGAAGATGAAGTTGCGTCTGCTTAACGCAAGCCATCAGGCGCTTTGTTATATTGCCATGCTGTTCGGATACGAATTTGCCCACGAATCCATGGAAGACCCCGATATTCGGAAGCTGGTGGAGCTGATGATGGATCGGGAAGTGACGCCGGTATTGCCCGAAGTCCCCGGAGTAAATCTCGTGGAATACAAAAAAACACTCATTGAGCGTTTTGCGAACCCTGCGATCCGTGATCAGTTGTCCCGGCTCGGCACCTACGGTTCGACGGGTCTGCCCAAGTTTGTTTTTCCGTCGATTGAGGATCAACTGAGACTGGATGGTCCGATCGAACTGTTGAGCTTTACGGTAGCGTGCTGGTTTCGCTATTTGAGCGGAAAGGATGACAGAGGGAACGAGATAACGATGAAAGACCCTATGGCTCCGAGATTGCGCGAGATGGCGTTGGCTGGAGGCAAAGACCCCGCGCCCTTGTTGGGGGTGCGCGAAGTCTTTAGCGAGGAATTGGCGCAATCGCCGAGATTTGTGACGCATGTCAGAGAGGCGTTGGCACGATTTTACGAACAAGGTGCTCGGGAGACGCTCGTGCAGACCATTTCGCGGACGTCCCGGTGACCGTCTCAGCAGGGCGTGGCTTTGCCTATAAAGTTCGACCGGGACGACCGTCGAAGACTCAAAGAACAACTTCTCCGAGGTTCGCGTTCTGATCGCTTAACAATCTGATATATTCGTCCCAAAAAACGGATGATGTTCGCCTGCATTCCGGTGGCACTACCAAAGTACCCCCGGTTCGGTTTCAAAGGGTGCTAATAGCGCCGAAATTTTTTGTGACCTTTTGAAAAACGCGAGTGTTAGTTTCGCATGAACGCCGCGGAGCTCGCCCGAACGACGAGACTCGGTTTCGACAGTGCTGCGGTTGCCGGCAGCGTTGGGTCCGCAATGCGATTCATCATCACACGAATCGCTTTGCTGCCATTTCCTGCCTCTCCAAGCTCAGGAAATGGCTATTTCCTCACCCCAAAACCGTGATAGCCTGAAGTTTCGACCTACAAGTCCTTATCGAAAGGAGTAACGGAGCGTTCGAAGGCCTCATTTATTGCATCCAATAAAATAGGGTCTACCTTGGCCCGTTGGGCTGTGACGGCATCTGCTGCAAACTCTTTTTGCTCAAGCGCCCGGACTGCTTCGATGATCCACTCTGAAGCCATCTCAGTTGATACGATATTAGTATTAATAACCAGGTCGAAGTCTGATCCGATATCCCATTGTTTGTTGTAGAACAACTCGACGAACTTTTGTCGGGCCTTGTCGTCTTCTTTGACCTCTTCCTCAGCTCGTAGGCGGTTCGTAGTGTTTCCTCGGGTCATCACCCGTTCCACTCTGATCGGGAAAGGGGCCTGGAGGCGCACATTCAGCACATCTTCATACTCGTTCAGGGAGGCATAACCGCCCCGCCCCAGTATCACCGTCCGCCCTCGATGGGCCAGGGCTTTCATTGTTTCATT
>DATDBU010000107.1:0-4352 GCA_036524675.1 Chthoniobacterales bacterium
TCCCAATGCGTCTCCGAAAAACGCAGGGACGCCGCGAGCAGCTCCTGCGGGCGGGATTCGGCGGGCGACGAGGCCCGGAGCGGGACACCAACAAGCATGAGGGCGAAAACGCAGGCGAGTTTCATCGGCGGCGACGCAAGATTGGATAATCCCGCGACAGCGGAGCGAAGTCCACCTCCGATGCCGGATGGGGAGGGTCGCGGCGGTGGGAAGTGAAACGGGCACGTGCAGCGCCTAGGCTTCAAAAGCGACTTTCGTCAATGGGAGCATCTTTTGCGAGTTGGCGAGCAATAGTCCTGCCACTTTTTCTGGAGATATTGCCAGCTCGTGAGAAATGGGAGAAAGCAGCGGTATATTGAGGGGAGTAACGAAGCACCATGAAGTTCAGCAAATCCCCACACCGATTTGACACCGGCTTCATCCCAACTGCCGACCCTGCTCGCGACAACATCACGGTTACCCGCAATTCACCGCTCATTTCCGGCGTGAGAACTGCCCGCGTGCGGCGCCCGGCGGCGGATCACTCACCATTATGCCCAAGGGATGGTAGAAAAGATCCAAATTCCCAAGACGATACGGTATGTGCTCCTTCAAAAAGGCATCTTGATCGAAACTCATGCCTCTATCGTAAATGCCCTTGGACCGGGCGCAGCAAAAGCTTGCGGACAGCACTTCTGCAAACGTGCAGAAGATGGAGCGCGCGCGCTTTCCAAGTCAGCGACCATTTCCCGTCGTTCTCCCCTCCATTGTATCTTGACTGCCAGTAGGTGCGGCAGTGGTATAGGCGACTAGGCCTCGTTCTATGGCTCAACAAGCGGAGAGTGTCCTATGATAAACGAATCCATTGAAAGGCCTCCTGCAGAAGTCGTGCAGGGCTTCAGGAATCTCCTGTCCTATGACTCGATCACGTGCGCCATTTCGGATTGCATGGGGCGATTCAATGCGATGACCTCTGAGATGAGGCCCCTCTTCGAGGGAATACGCCTCGTAGGCACGGCGGTGACAGTCAAGACGCTCGCCGCTGATCTTGCGGCTGCCTTCAAGGCAATTGACGTCTGCCAGCCTGGTGACATTGTGGTCATCGATTCTCACGGTTCAGTAGATACTGCCTTTTGGGGCGAGAACATGACGATGTCGGCGCTCAATCGAGGGGTGATTGGCGCCGTGATTGATGGTGCGTGTCGAGATGTCGAGGAGATCCGGAGGATGAGGTTTCCCGTGATTTGCAAGGGAGTTGTTCCCAACGTAGGCGCAATCGCAGGCTATGGGCACGTGAACGTGGCGATCCAGTGCGCTGGGGTGTCGGTTTTGCCAGGGGATATCATTGTTGTCGACGGCAACGGCGTGGTTGTCGTGCCAATGGGTGAGGCTGCTGCTATTCTGCAGAGGGCGCAGCACCTACTGGAGACGGAGCGTCTCCTTCAGGAGAAAATCAAGGCCGGCGCGACCATCGGCGAGCTTGTTAACGTCGACGAGGTCTTTCGGACGGCATTCTCGTATCAAAATAAGGCCCTGGAACATGGGTGATATCGCAGGGCGTCCTTCCTGTTTGGCACCGAGGATCAACGCCACAAAGTGACAAATAAACCAAAATCAGAACATCAAGGAACCCGCTTTGGTCGATGTCGTGGATTGCGCGAAAACCGAGCTAGAACGGATAGACTAAGCAGTCAAGCGGCGTAGCGAGCGATCTAAGCTCTTGCAGAAATTTCGCAGATATTCGCACACCTCGTGTCGAACGTGTCCGAAAGTTGATCGGGCACTTGGTCCGCTGTCGACCTGTGTTGAAATAATGGTGTATCCTCCTGGACGGAATCCCCATCTAACGAAGCTCCAGACTATTCCAGATAACAAAATCGGCCAGGAAAGGCAGGCTCTGGCGTAAACAAAGAATGTCGGGACGCGGTATGCACCAAACCAGAATGGAAGCTCCGTGTAATCCATCTTGCTGACCCGGGAAAAGGCAAACCCATGCATGAAGGCCAGTGTAATACAGAGAAGCGCAAGGCCTGCCTTCATGATCTGAGCGGGCTCAGTTGTCTCCCTAGCCAAGGGAGTCTGAGGATTTCACGAGAGTATTATGTTACGCACCAAGTCTTTAAACTTGCAGGGAAAACTTGGATTCAGCCGGGGTTGACTCATCCATCGGGATGATGGTCCGGCCACTCTTCAGGAGATGGCCGAATCCCAAGACGGATCGCTGCTTGTTCTCGACGTAGTGAGCGGCAGTCACCGCCGTTTGCTGCCAGAATCTTGAACTGACCTGAGATGGCGTTGCCCTGACGCTTGTTTTATCCAATTAGGCGTTCGGAGGGCAAGTGAGCCTGTGCTATGAGCCCCAGTTGCTCAGCTGCCGTCTGCCGGTCAAAGTAGACGCGATCCGAGCGGATCTTATCGCCCTCAACCTGAGTGAAGATAGCCACCGGATAGGCGACGGTACGACCGGTAGGCGGAGTGCCGTCCATGAACGGACCGGTGTGGGTGCCGTGTATTATCAATTGGGTGGCGACCAAGCCTCCTCCGGTGTCCCCTCTACTAATGATCTCGAGCGCCGCGTCGGGATAAGCTGCCCACACCGATTTGGCAAGATCGCCAATGGCTTGCCCCGTCAGAGCGTGGTCCACGCGGGGGGTCTCGTACGTTCCCCCTTCAGCATATAGGGCGACGAGGGCGTCGGCATCGTGCCTGTTCCAGGCATCTATGGAGCGTTGTGAAACTTCAAGAGCATTCATGGTCTCTATTCCTTGCACTCATAGGAAATCCGCTTTTGGCCCTTCGGGGGCGCCCGGAGTCTGAAGCCGAAAGCGTGCGTTCCCACGGCCCAGAGTGACAAAAGTGGGCCCGGAAGTCAAACACGGGGCTTTCTCAGGTTGCGGCCCACAATTCTCAATCGCCGATCCGCAACAGGTGCTCCCATTACCGAAAGTCGCCCCTGAAGCCCATGCTTCCCGCGATCTGAAACGTCGAGATGACGCAGCAGCTCGATTTGCTTGCCGCTCTTTCCGGCTCGTTGGCAAGCTGACCGGTTTTCCCGTCGGCTGACCGGTAGAAGTGAGCAGCGAATTGCTGCGGAGCGGCTTGATCTTCTTCTGTTGAAGAAGGGCAAACAAGGCGATCAAATCCTGTCGGAACAGTTCCGGTTTAAGCCGTTTGAGCGTCTGGATGCTGTAGGGGACCCACCCGTTTCCGGCCCGGGAGAAGCCAGCCGCTGGCGATGCATAAGCTGAATATGACGGTTCCACGAAAGCGCTGACGACGGCCTGGACGGCCTGCCACCTTTTCGCTATTGGCGACTATGTTTCGAGCAGGCTCAGATTTCATCAGTTTGGCAACGTCGCCCCGGCGACTTCGTCGGACCTGATCGAACCGGCGCGGAAGGCGATGCAACAAAATGCAGCAGGGGACCGCTGGCCGACTACATGCCTTACACCAGTCAGACGGAAGGCGTCCTGCGCGGACTCGCCGCCCTTGAACCGAAAACTCAAAGTCGGCTTTTTCAGCAGAATCATACGTCAAGCTCTGACCTGGGGTAGAACCTATTGTGGTGCTACTATTCTTACTACTTCCCGACAAATTCCACGCATTGTCCCTTCGGGAAATGGTTTCGGGAACTCCAACGTAAACTCCATTGTACCTTCCCATCCGGTGTACTTACCAGTCCCCATAATTAGTCTCCCTGGAGAACTGGATGCGCCAGACGGCCTGTCCATTAGCTCCCAGATTACTTTGTCCCCATCTTTATCTGTCCAACTCTCGTATGCTCTTTCTCTGTTATAGTCTTTGCTAAAATACCCAACTGTCACGATGTGCACCGATGCTCCATGGAAAGGGCCATCGCCGCTGTCATTCACCCTTACCCCAAAGATTTCCAACTGATTGATTACCCGGTCTGCATGGGCAGGATCGACTGGAAAGACTTTCGGCGTGCCCGACCAATAATGGGTTCCAGAAAAGCTTATTTCCTTTTTGGTTTGCGTACTCGGTGTTGTCGTTGCGGACGGCGTCGCTGTGCCGGTCGTAGCCGACGTGCTTGTTTGTTGGGCAAAGGCCGGCACAGTTAGACCGATTACCAGCCCTATTAGGGTAGCTACAAAGCGCATTCTCATTGTATCCTTTTCGCACGTGAATAGACGACGCGCTTGTCACAATTTGGCGAGTCTTCACCGTAAGTTGCCTAATCTTTTGGAGTCTTCTGGGCGAAACCGCTCTTCACACTAGCGCGGCCAGTGAACCAAACTCGTGCGGGTGACATTGATCCCAGCAGCCTTGCCCGTGACGTTTGTGAAGGCCGAAATATGATCGCCTTTATAGGTCAACTGTATCGCCTCGATGACGAACCCGTTATGGTCGAG
>DATDBU010000108.1:0-77557 GCA_036524675.1 Chthoniobacterales bacterium
AACGTTCAAACACCGCCGCAAGGTGGAGCCGCGCCAAAGCGCCGGGTCCGGTGCAAACCGGGTCAGCGCGGGAAGCTGCGGAGAAAAGAAATGGGCGCCGATGCGCAAGACCTTTTACAGTCTTGGCGCGCTAGCTGAGGCAATGAGCGCCTGCAACCGGCGCTACCTGGCCCACATCAGCCAGTGGCCTGACCGGACGCGGGAGCGGCACGCGCTTTACGCCATCACCGCCTCCCGGCGAGACGAAAAGGAGCGCTCCGTGCGCGGAGTAAACTTCTTTCGCGACGACGACCTGATGTTTTTGCGCGCACTCCAGCGCGGCGAGCACCACATAGCGGGTCTGCGCAACCGCACCCTGCAGGCACACCTTCCCGGATGGAAACCTGCCAAAATCGGACGCACGCTGCGGCGCTTTCGCGTACTGCGCCTTATCAAGCCGGTAACCGGCACACGCAAATACTACCCCACACCAGGCGGACAAAGCCTCATCGTCGCCGGTCTGCAACTAACTGAACGACTCATCCTCCCAGCCCTGGCTGCCTGACTTATCGTCGAAAACCTGTTCGTTCTTTACAAGTGAGATACTAAGTAGAGTTTCGCATCGCGACGTCGGGAATTGAACGTTTTCTCATGGGCGTGGCGATGTTCGACGCAGGCGCACGGAGCTCTAGATGGGATGGAGGTATATCGGCATCCTGAACCGGGCTGCGAATTAGGGGCTCGGGACCTCGGCTCCCCCAAAAATTTCCCTTGGTTGAACCGCCTTTTCATTTAAATATCGCCGCGGAGACGAGTTTTTCGGCAAGAAAAATGCTCCGTTCTCACTTTTCGGTCCACGACAATCATGCCAAAAATCAGACTTTCCGGAACTGTTCTTGGTGCGGATGACCCGAATCGGGCTTCGCGCGCACGCTTGCTTTATCTGCTTTTTGCAAAGGGATGGGATATTTACAACTCGAATGGCGACCAAAGGATCACGCTTTCGAACATCGAAAAGAAGATCATCGAGTCGGATGCCTTCGTTTTCACGCCCGGGGCGACTTTGGAGGACATGTTCAAGGCGATCTCCATCTTTGTGGGCTTCCAGACGCTCGACCGAAATTTGACGGGCAAGCCGACGATCATCCTGAACGAGGATGCTTCCTGGGATCCGTTCTTTGCAGTGCTGGCTCATTTGCGCAAAATGGGCACCGTCGTGCAGGAGTACAAAGATTTTCTGCTCACGGCGGACTCTCCGGAGGCCGTGCTGGATACTCTGGAAGGTGCCAGGTCGCGGAACGATACGAACGCTGCACGTCACAAGATTGCGGAAAGCAAATCTGTCTACGCCGAATCTTCGATTCCTGAGGACTACATCGGCAATGCGTGCGTCTTCTGCTCCGCTTCGCTGCAGGATCCCGGATACCTGGCAGAAGGCGAGGCGCTTGGCCGGATTCTGGCGGAAAATAAGATCGGCTGCGTCTCTGGCGCCGGGCGGTCCGGCATCATGGGCGCTGTTGTGAAGGGGTCGGTCGAGGCGGGAGGGTGGGCTGCTGGCTCGAATGTTCCGCACATTATCGAACTCGAAGGACTGCCGGAAGGTCTTTCCAGCTTCTGGCTCCGGCCCGATATCTACACCCGCATGGAGGTGATGATCGAGAACTCGGATGCGTTCATCATTTTTCCCGGCGGCGCAGGGACGGTGCAGGAGGTGCTGGCCCTGATGATTTTCAAGCATCAGAAGAATCCGCTGATGGAGGGCAAGCCAGTGGTGATCTTCAACCGTCCATGCGCTGCTGGAGTGCACTTCTGGGATCCGCTCATCGATCTCCTCAGCGACATGTGCGACTTGGGCGAATTCGTCGTCGCCAGGAGGTTGGAAGACATCGTGCCGGCAATTCAACCCGCGATGAAAAAACTGCGAGCGAAAGAATCGTCTCGTGTCGCCGAGCCAATTCCGGTGCCAGGGAGAGAACTTGCAGCCTGACAAAGTGTCGACGAGCGAGTCAAATCTGCACGCATATATGGATTTGGCGTGTGATCGCGTGCCTCAATACACGCGCTAGCGTGCGGCGCACACTGACGAGTGTGGAGCGCGCACTGGCGAGTGTGGAAGCGCACACTGGCGAGTGTGGAGCGCGCGTTGGTGAGTGTGGCGCGCGCACTGGCGAGCGTGGAGCGCATACCGATCGACGTGCAGCGGAAACTATCAAACGTCCAGCGAACGCTGACGAGCGTAGCCTAGGGGTTCGGCAAGAGAGGCGTTGCGCCAGAGAAATCTTGGCTTGCGCTGAATGGCGTTTTCTCGAGCGCTCGTTGCGCGCACGGCACGCCGCCGCCCTGTCCGAGGCCGCCCGTGAACGGGAATCGATGGGATTTCCGATTGCTGTGCTTGCCCGGCGTTTGGAATGATACATATACCCGCCTGTGAAATCCCTTTCCAAAGCCCGCGCCCAAAGCGTCGTCCCGCTTTACCAGATCAAGATCACCCTCAAATGGTCGAAGCCTGCAATCTGGCGGCGTGTGGTGGTTCGCGCGGATATGCGGCTCGATCGTTTGCATGACACCATCCAAATCGCCATGGGCTGGGAGGATTGCCACCTCCATCAATTTGTCGTCGGGCGCATTTTTTACGGCATGCCCGATCCCGGCGATTTCGGTTACGGCAAAGAGATATTAAACGAAAGACGTTACGCTGTGGCCGATCTTGCCCCGGCCGCGAAGGCGAAGTTTGTCTATGAATACGACTTCGGCGACGGCTGGGAGCACGATGTGAATGTGGAGAAAGTGTTGCCACACGACGCAAGCTTCAAGCATCCCGTTTGTCTTGCTGGTAAAAATGCCTGTCCGCCTGAAGATTGTGGCGGCATGGGAGGCTATTATGCCCTGCTCGAAACGCTCGCCGACCCACAAGACGCCGAGCACGAAGAGATGTTGGATTGGATCGGCGGCGAATGGGACGCAACGTCTTTCGATCTGGATGAAACCAATGCCGCGCTAAAACGGATCAAAGCATGAGCCGTCATTGCACGAATAGTCCGCGCAGCGAGATGATCGGGAAGTTTAAAGGAGGACGTTCATGCCCATTCAGTTCCACGCCAGCACTTTCAAACCTTTAACCCGTTTGAATTCGCTGACGTTGCCAGTCAGCACCGCTGCGCCCAGGCTGCGGGCGTGCGCTGCGATCAGAAGGTCGAGTGGACCGATGAGCGTGCCTTTCGTTTCGAGATCAGCTCGGATTTCTCCATAGTCAGTTGCTGCCGATGACTCGAACGGCATAATCGTAAAGCATGCAAGAACCGCATCGACGGCAAGACGCTGGTCGCGGGAACGCGCGGAGCGATGGATGCCGACCTCGAGTTCCGCAACGGTAATGACGGATACAACGCACGATTCAGTGGGAGGCAGTGGGCTCGAAGCCGAGCGCCCTCGGATGAGCGAGACACATACCGACGTGTCGAGCAGGTGTAGCATGCCGGTCAGTCCAAATTCAGATCGCGCTCCTGTTGGCTCTGCGGCCGCTCGATGTCTGGAAAATCCGCGCCCTGCGGAAAGTTCTCTCGCATGTAACGGGCGACATCATTCAGCGTCTTAAGCCGTGGTCTGGGCTTGAGGATGACCTCGTCGCCTCGCTTTTCGATGATGACCTCGGTGCCTTCAAAGCGAAACGCCTTGGGAAGTCGAACGGCCTGACTGCCGCCGTGCTGAAAGAGTTTCGCCGTAGTCATAGATACATGATGTAGCTACATCTCGCGACGAGTCAAGACGTTCTTCGGGAGGAATGCCGGGCCCCAGCCATCATAGTGACTCTGAATCAGGCCGAGGTCCTGAAAGGCATGCTAGCCGCCTAAGGAACCACTGATTTAAAAGAATCAATCACCACCAAGACACCAAGAACACCAAGGATTTAAGGATATTTAGGTCAAAAATCAGCTTTCCCCGTGGAAATTACGTTCTTCGATGCGTTGTTTTCCTCTTCCTTGGTGTCTTGGTGTCTTGGTGGTTCATTTAATCAGCGTTTCCCTAATTCCGCTGCTAGCGTCTCTGGCCTTCCGGTGGTGACCTCAAACTACACGGGCCCTGTTGACAGCTTGCTGTCTCCGGGTTAGTCGTCGCTCACAGGCATCGACGCTGCTGACACAGCTGAGCCAGGGAAAGAAAGGCAGGCGACCTCCTGCAGAGTAGAATCCCTCGGGTGCGCCCGTCATTGCGCATGATCCATGTTGGTGGATCGAGAGGTCACGGTGGCAACTCCGTGGCAAAGTAAGGTGGCACCGCGACTTGTTCGCCCTTGCGTAGCCGGCCCTTCGGGGCGGGCAACAAATTAAACGCATTTATGGAACAAGCCGATATGACTAACAATGCCACATCTTCTGCCTTGCAGCGGGTCCTCTCTTCCAAGCTCGCAAGCCACGCCGGGTCCATTGTCCGTGTCTCGGGCTGGCTTCACAAGAAACGCGAGTTGGGCGCCATAACTTTTGCGATTCTCCGCGACCGTCATGGTTTGATGCAGGTCGTGATCCAGGATCGCGATCAACTGGAATGCCTCCGAAGTGCGCATGTGGGCTCGATTCTATCCATTATCGGAGAGGTCGTGGCGGAACCGCGTGCAATCGGCGGCGCCGAATTGCAGGCAACAGAACTTACGATTGACGCGCTGGTCGAAGAACCTCCTCCGATCGAGATTGACAAGCCATTGTCACATTCGCCGGAGACGCTGCACACGTTGCTCGAATGGCGGGTGCTTGGTATTCGGAACGTGGCGGAAATGGGACTTTGGCGCGCGCAGGCGACCATTGGTGACGCTATTCGCGATTATCTGCGGTCTCTGGATTTTGTGGAGTTTCACAGCCCAAAACTCCTGGCTGAAGCCACGGAAGGCGGCGCAGAAGTTTTCAAATTACCCTATTTCGGGCGCCAGGCGACGCTGGCGCAGTCGGCGCAATTTTATAAGCAGATCATGGTGGGCAGCCTGGAGCGCGTGTTCGAATTCGGCGCGACATATCGGGCTGAACAAAGCGTTATGGCGCGACACATGACCGAGTTTACGACGGTGGATGTGGAAATGGGATTTATCAACAGTTTTCAGGAAATACTCGAATTGATCGAAAGCCTTATCTGCCACACGGTTGACGAAGTATGGAAAATACGGGCGCAGGAATTGTCGGCACTCGGAGCAGTTCGTCCGCGGTTGACGGAGAAATTTCCACGGGTGCCTCTCCGGGAGTTGCATGAACTCTGCTTCTGCGAGACAGGCGAGGATTTTCGCGACGAGATCCGGCTCCGTTTGAGGAGCGGTGGATATGCGAATATGCGCGCGAAAAATGGGGCTGCGAAGCCGTGTTTATTACCGAATTTCCGAGCAGCGCGATGAAGTTCTATCATTTTCGCAGCGAAACCAATCCGGATGTGGCTGAGCGCGCCGACTTGATCTTCCGCGGAGTGGAAATCATCACGACGAGCCGCCGGGAGCATCGCTACATGCATCTAGTGGAACAGCTTCGGGCGATCGGCGCTGACCCGGATCATCCTGGCTACCGGTATTATTTGCAGGCGTTTCGTCATGGCATGCCCAGCCATGCGGGATTTGGCCTGGGCCTGGAGCGGCTGACGCAGAAGATCGTGGGCTTTGCGAACGTAAAGGAAGCAACCCTGTTTCCGCGGGATCCGGTCGACTCGCTCCATGAGTTTCCGGCACTCAGTCGCAACGCTTTACGCTGTATCTTCAATGCCTGGTCTGACGACAGATGTTTGCCAGCCGAGTGAAGACTGCCTATGGTTCTATTATGACTCCACGCCCATTTCTGCTCAATGGCGAATGGATTGTTACGCGCGAAACAAATTTCGTGCGCAACCCATTTAATGACAACGAGTTGGGGATGGCTTCGTTGGCCAGCGCCCAGCACATCGAGGCGGCCGTGGCAGGATGTGCATCGGCTTTTCATAAGACCCGAAAGCAATCGGCGCAAGAGCGGTCAGAATTGTTGCAAAATGTCCGGCTCGAAATTGAAAAACGCGCCGATGACTTCGTTGATTTGTTGGTGAAGGAAGCGGGAAAACCGATCGACCTGGCGAAGATCGAAGTTTCCAGGGCGCAGCAAACGTTTGGGTTCGCTGCGGCGGAGGCGCTGCGGCTGCAGGGAGAGCCGATTGCCATCGACGCGAGCGCGCCCGGGAAAGGGCACACTGGTATCGTCCAGCGCGTACCGCTGGGAGTTATTCTGGGAATTACGCCGTTCAACTTTCCTCTCAACCTGGTCGCCCACAAAATCGCCCCTGCCTTGGCAACCGGGAACACAATCCTGGTAAAACCGTCCTTGCGAACGCCGTTGATTAGTTTTTTGTTAGGTGAGGTGCTCGTTGAAGCGGGAATCCTTCCTGGACAAGTTAATATTGTGCCGTTTCATCATGACCTGCTAACTCCTCTGTTCACCGACGCGCGGATCAAGATGACCTCGTTCACGGGAAGCGCGGCTGTCGGGTGGGGAATCAAGGCCAAAGCCGTGAAGCAGCGCACCTGTCTCGAACTTGGCGGTAACGCGGCATTGATCATCCATAGCGATGCCGATTGGGAAAAACGTCTGCCTTCGGTCGCAGCGGCGTGTTTTGGTTATGCCGGGCAGTCGTGCATCAGCGTCCAGAGAATTTTCGTGCAGGAAAGTATTTACGAGACGTTCAAACAATCGCTGGTGTGGTTTACACAGGAAAAAGTGAAGGCAGGCGACCCTGCGGAACCGGGTGTGCTGGTCGGCCCTATGATTGATCCTTCTGCGCTGGAAAAGGTGACGGACTGGATCGCGGCTGCCCAGGACGCGGGAGCCAAGTGTTGCACGCCGGTTAGAGTGGATGGCAGATGCCTGCATCCCGTCGTGCTGGAAAACGTGCCAGCGACCTCGAAAATCGTTTGCGAAGAGGCGTTTGCACCGATTGTGGTGCTGGAGCCGTATGAGGAATTTGAGGACGCGATTGTCAAGGTAAACGCCTCGCGATATGGGTTGCAGGCGGGTGTTTTCACCAGCGACCTCGCGTTGTCGGAAAAGGCATATCAGGAGATTGAAGCTGGAGCGGTGCTTATCAATCAAACACCCACATTTCGCGTGGAAAACATGCCGTATGGCGGAGTGAAAGACAGCGGATTCGGCAGGGAAGGCGTGCGTTATACCATGGAAGAGATGACGGAAATGAAGACGCTGATCGTGAACTACTTATGAAGACCAATTACGTCAACGGCAAATGGGTCGCATCTGCTTCCGGAAAAACGCGCGAGATTCTCAATCCCGCCAACAATGAGGTGATTGATACGGTGACTGAGAGCGACGCTTCGGACGCGGAAGCGGCGGTGGCAGCTGCGAGAGAAGCTTTCGATCATGGCCCGTGGGGCTCCACCCGGGCGCCCGAACGTGCCGCAAAGCTTTTTGCGCTGGCCGATTTGATCGACAAGCACGCGGATGAACTTGCCCGGATAGACACGCTCAACAATGGCAAGCCCCTTCGCGAGGCGCAGTATGACGTGGCCGATACGGCGGGTTGTTTTCGTTACTATGCCGGCCTCGCAACAAAGCCGCAGGGGCAGACTTTTGAAACAGCCGACCCTAACATTGTAACGATGACGGTTCGCGAGCCGATCGGGGTTTGCGCACAAATCATCCCCTGGAATTATCCGTTGCTCATGGCGGCGTGGAAGCTTGCGCCCGGGCTTGCGGCAGGGAATTGCTGCATTTTGAAGCCATCGGAAATGACGCCGCTTTCCGCCGTGCGGCTGTTTGAATTGATCGACGAAGTTGGTTTTCCTCCGGGGTCAGCCAATCTGGTTCTGGGGGCTGGCGAGCCTGTGGGGGCTGCTCTGGCGGAAAGCCATGGAGTGGACAAGATCGCGTTCACAGGCGGCGGTGCTACCGGACGTAAAATCATGCATGCTGCGACGGGGAACTTGAAAAAAGTGTCGCTCGAACTCGGTGGAAAAAGTCCCAACATTATTTTTGCGGACTCGGACTTCGAAGCTGCCGTCGAGTTTGCGATGTTCGGGATTTTTGCCGGCCAGGGTGAGGTTTGCAGCGCCGGCTCGAGACTCATCTTGGAGCGATCTATAGCAGACAAGTTCCTGCCGCGCCTCGCTGCGGCGGCGGACAAGATCGTCGTGGGAGACGGTCTGGCGCCGGATACGGAAATGGGTCCGCTTATCTCGCGCGCACATCAGGCCAAGGTGCTGGGTTATATCGAAACAGGTAAAACGGAAGGAGCGGAGTTGCTCTGCGGCGGCGGCGCGTACGACGATGCGCGAGCATCGGGGAACTTTGTGAAGCCCACGGTTTTCGTCCAGACGACGCCGCAGATGACAATAGTCCGGGAGGAAATATTCGGTCCTGTGTTAGTGGTTCAGCTTTTCGACACCGAGGAGGAAGCGGTGAAGTTGGCTAACGATACGGTATATGGTTTGGCCGGGGCGGTTCATACGTCGGACGGAGCCAAAGCACAGCGGATTATCTCCAAAATGCGCGCTGGAATTACGTGGATCAACCACTATCATCCGACATTCAACGAAGCGCCTTGGGGCGGTTACAAACAATCCGGCATGGGGCGCGAGCTTGGCACGTATGGCTATGAGGCTTACACAGAGGTCAAACAGATCAATATCAACCTTGCTCCGGGACGGATCGGATGGTTTAAGAACGTCTGACGCCGCCAGGACGGGGCGTCCGCTATTGAGTTTCTCATTATGAACATGGTCGAACTTCGGGATATCCATAAGCGCTTTGGCAATTATACTGCCGTTGATGGTGTTAGTCTGGATATCCGCGAGGGCGAGTTTATGACGTTTCTTGGGCCTTCCGGCTGCGGCAAGACGACCTGTCTGCGAATGATCAGCGGTTTCGAACGTCCGACGTCGGGAACAGTTTGGCTGGGAGGCAGGAACGTGACGGACGCGCCCCCGTACGCACGCGACGTCAACCAGGTTTTCCAAAGTTACGCTCTGTTTCCGCATCTCACTGTGGCCGAGAATATTGCGTTCGGACTCAAGATGAAAAAAGTTCCGGGTGCGGAGATTAAGAAGCGCGTGGACAGGGTGATAGAGAGCGTGTCCCTTGGGCCGATGGCGACACGAAAACCGTCCCAGTTGTCGGGCGGTCAACGGCAACGGGTGGCCCTGGCGCGGGCGATCGTGTGTGAGCCGAAGGTGCTCCTGCTGGATGAACCTCTCTCTGCACTGGACGCAAAATTGCGCCAACAGATGCGAATGGAATTAAAGCATTTGCAGAAAAAACTGGGCATTAGTTTTGTCTTTGTAACGCACGACCAGGAGGAAGCTCTAACCATGTCTGATCGCGTGGCGGTCATGAGCCAAGGAAAAGTAGAGCAGGTTGGAGCGGCCGCGGAAATCTATCATCGGCCTGCAACCCGGTTTGTCGCGAGTTTTATTGGTGAAACAAACATTGTCGGCGCTGAAGTCTTGGGGACGGATGGCGGCGCCATTGTATGCAAGCTCGAAGGTGGCTTGATATTAAAAGTAGCCGGGAAGAATGGCACGACGCCGGACACGGGAAGCAAATGGCTTGTTTCGTTGCGGCCGGAAAAAATCCGGCTTCAGCACGGGCCGATGGAGGGAACGAATGTCTTCAAAGCGACAATTACCGAAGAGACGTTTAAAGGGGCGGTGGATGATCTGACGATCATGACCGAAGGCGGGCTGGAGTTGCAGACTTTGGTTGCGAACGATGGAGTGGGGGAGTTGGAATTCGACCCCGGCGATGACGTCTGGTGCCGGCTGTATCCGGAAGATATTGTTTTGGTGAAAGAGTAGCCGGACGTCAGTCGTTGCCCAGGGGAGGCTGCTGGACTGCGGGAACGAGAAGCTACAGACTGGCCGCAATGGCGCGCGCCGCGGCCACGGGATCCGGGGAAGCGGTAATGGGGCGACCAATAACGAGGTAGTCGGCGCCTTGGGCCACGGCTTCGCCGGGGGTCATGATGCGTTTTTGGTCACCCGCATCAGAGCCGGCGGGACGGATTCCAGGAATGACGAGTTTCATTTCCGCTGGGATCACACGCCGGAGCAGGGCGACTTCGAGGGGGCTGGCTACGAGGCCACCCAAGCCAGCGCTGGCAGCAAGTTTGCCCAACGATTCGACCTGTTCCGCAACGGGCCGCGTCACACCCGTTTCACTGAGCGTTTGCTGGTTGGAGCTGGTCAGCACCGTGACACCGAGGACGCGCGTCGCCGACCCGGCAGCTCCGCGTGCAGCGGCTGCGAGCATTTCGTGACCTCCACTGGCATGAACAGTCAGCATTTGGATGTCGAGAGCAACCGCCGATTCGACGGCGTGGAGAACCGTGTTCGGGATATCGTGAAATTTGAGATCGAGAAAAACTTTGGCTCCGGTGGCACGGACGAGCCGAACGATTTCGGGGCCGTTGCGAGTGAAAAGTTGAAGGCCAATTTTGAACCAGCCGACTTCCGGGGAAAGAATCTCGACCAGGTGCAGGGCTTCTGCTGCCGTCGTAACGTCGAGAGGGACGATTATTTTCTCTTTTGCCTCGGCAACGTTTTTTACAGGATGCATGGCTCGATGAAGCGTTTTGCGCCTGCCAAAATCAATCTTTCTCTCGAAGTGCTCGGAAAGCGCCCGGATGGATTTCACGATCTGCGGAGCCTGTTTTGCCCTATTTCATTGGTCGACGAGTTGGATTTTGAAAGAGCCACGTGTTTCGAGTTTTCGTGTTCCGATCCGTCGATTCCGAGGGATGAGAGAAATCTGGTTGTCAAAGCGGCGAAGTGGTTTGGCGGCGGTGTATTGCCGAAAGTGCGTGTGCATTTGGAGAAACGCATTCCCCATAGCGCGGGTTTAGGCGGCGGAAGTAGTGACGCCGCGACGACGCTACTGGCATTGAATGAGCTTGCGTCGGAGCCGAAGTCTTTTGGGGAATTATCCGAGATTGCGGCGTCGCTGGGATCGGACGTGCCATTTTTTTTGCATGAGTCACCAGCCTGGTGTGAGGGAAGGGGAGAACGGGTTGCTCCTGCGAGACTGGAGAACACGTTTGTGGTGCTCCTTTTCAAACCGGGATTCGGCGTCCCAACTCCCTGGGCCTACAAAAATCTCGCCGCAAGCCGGGAGTTGCCCAGTATTCCTTATGCGCGGCAGCAGACCGTCGCCGGCAGCTTGGTAAATGATTTGGAGCGTCCTGTTTTTGAGAAATACGTACTGCTTGGGTTGGTGAAGAAATGGCTGCTCGATCAACCCGAAACGCTCGGCGCGCTGATGTCAGGATCGGGCGCAACCATGTTTGCCATTGCCAGCAAGCACGCAGATGCGACGGCGCTGCGTGAACGGCTGCTGATGGAGGTTGGCGCTGACAATTGGACGTGGGTGGGAAGCGTAATGCCTTTTCCACTGACCGACCTGCGCCAAGGTAAAAGCCGGTCTTTTTCGCTGGAGAACAGGACAAAATAAGGCCACTTTTTGGCAAGTCACGCGCCTGTTGGAAACTACGGGCGGAATGACGGTATAGATTATGAGCATCCCCCCGCCTGACTACTCCTCTTTTCACATCGAGGACTGCGAAGACGTTATCGGCCTGGTAAAAACCCTCGTCGATGGCCGCCATCCCGGAATTCTTGGCACCGTGGATAAGGATGGAAAACCCCATCTGCGCTGGATGGCGACGTTTTCCTTTTCCGAATTCCCTGTTTTTCACGCACTGACGCATCCCCAGAGCGAAAAGGTGGCGCAGATTTGGGAAAATCCCAACGTCGATTGGATGTTTTCCAACGAAGACCTGAGTCTCGTTGTTAATCTCTCCGGCAAAGCCCGCGTGCTCACCGACACTCCATCGCTAAAACGGATCTGGGCCAAGATCGACGACAAGTCACACGCTTATTTTCTCAACCAATACGCAAAAGGTGCAGGTTTCGTGGCGATCGAGACGGTCGTGAAAGCCGTCCGGTGCACCTCGCCCCGTGACGACCTGCGTTTCGACCTGGAAACGGCCGAGCTCGCGCGCGCACGCTGAGGAAAGACGCTACCGGGTCGATGACCCCGGCTACAGAGAGAGGGCGCTGTAATCGGCCTCCCGTGAGGCAGGCCTCCGCACTTTCCGGTCTGAGTTTCGAACACGGCTTAGGGAAATTCCCTAGTCGCCTGCACTTGATTCCTAGTTGCGTTGGTCCATTCCTCCGATTGTGGCAGCGCGGCGAGAAGCCTAGTTTGAATGCAGGAAAACGCCAGTTGCCGCCCTGAGTCGAATCCCGTTTTCTCTCCCTATTTCCACCTCGGCAACTAGGGAGTTTGTCCCGGACGAAGACTATGAGCAACTCCAATACCCAGTTCATCGCGATGCTGTCGGAATCGCAGATTTACAAGGACTACGAACGCGCCTTCAGCGAGACCACCGGCTTGCCGCTCAACCTTCGACCCATTGAACATTGGAAGCTGGCGCATCGAGGCAGAAAACATGAGAGCCCCTTCTGCGCGCTTATGGCCCGTTCCAACAAGAGCTGCGCAGCCTGCCTGAGGATCCAGCAAGAAATTTCCAATCCCACCTCGCATGAAACACAGTCGGCAATATGTTTTGCGGGCCTTTGCGAGACCAGCGTGCCTTTGCGGGTCGGCGAAAATCTTGTCGGCTTTCTCCAGGTCGGAGAAGTTAGGTTTCGTGCTCCGGACAAGGGCGGTTTTGGCAAAATCGCCGAACAACTGCGCGAATGGGGATCCAGCGTTGATCTTACGGAGGCCGAAGGCGCATGGCGCCGCACGCGGACGATTTCAAAGGGCCAGTATGATCAGATCGTCCGTCTCCTGGAAATTTTTGCACAACATCTCGCGCTTGTGGCCAATCAGCTCTTGATACGCCAGGAAAGGGCGGAACCCCCTGCGATCACCCGGGCCCGGCAGTTTATCGAGGCGCATTATGCTGAGGAACTTCCGCTGCAGAAGGTTGCCAGGGCAGTTAACATGAGCAGCTTCTATTTTTGCAAGGTGTTCCGCAAAGTAACGGGTCTTACCTTTACGGACTACCTTTCACGAGTGCGTGTGGAAAAAGCAAAAAAACTGCTGTTGAATCCGAATGCGCGTGTTAGCGAAATTGCTTTTGATTCCGGTTTTGCCTCAATCACAAACTTCAACCGGACATTCAAACATTTCGTCGGTCATTCTCCCACCGACTATCGCGAGACGTTGCCAAGTGCAGCCTGATGAACGTTTTGCGCCGTTCCTTAATTAGGCCGAGCCAATTTTTGGGAATGTATAGCCAAAATCCGGAGAGTATCTCCTGTGATGAAATGGGACACTCGTGGCAATACGATGAAAACAACCACCGAAGTCGCTCAAACCAACGCGCCCCTAACTTCAACCAACGTTTTGCCAACGGCCGGTGAAGATCGGTCTCCAAAAGGCCGGCGGCGCAAATCCGCTGCGTTGAAAGTAACGAATATCCTGGTGCCCATCGATTTTTCCACGACGTCACACCAGGCGCTGGAGTACGCGGTGCCAATCGCCAGCCAGTTCGAAGCAAAGATTACATTGGTTCACGCCGTCGAAACCTTCTCCCTTGCCCCGGGCCTGACGTATGTACCTGTGGATGGAAGGCTTTTGACAGCACCCATCGAGCGCAATCTGCAAAGGCTGGCCAGGAGGACCATCGAGCCGGAGCTTTTGAGAGACTTGCTGGTCCGCGCCGGCACACCTTTCGAAGTCATCACAAACGTGGCCCGAGAATTGGAAATCGATCTTATTGTTATGACGACTCACGGATATACCGGCGTTCAGCATCTTTTCCAAGGCAGCGTCACCGAACGTGTTGTGCGCGAGGCACCGTGTCCGGTGTTGGTCGTCCATCCGACCGAGCCCGAATTTGTGTAAAGAAACTTTGGTAAACAGCACTGAACACGATGGCTTCGAGCGGAGAACCCAAGCAGCGGCGCTTTCCAACCGCCTAAACGGGCGCTTGGAAAGCGCCCCTCCTTGTAAAAAACGCCACGGCTGACGATTTGCGAAAGTAAACTAATGTGGTTTTAGCGCGGTGTGACGCGAGATTTTGCGCAGCCAGGAGCGGCCACGGCGGGCATTGGACATGGTCGTCTCGGGACTTTCGGTGCCGGCCATTTCCACAATGAGCGGGCCGTGAAATCCGCCGAGGGAAAGATCGTGCAGCAACTGCTCCCAATTGATTCGACCATCGCCGGGTGGCAGATGATCGTCACCGGTCCCGTTATTGTCGTGAGCGTGGATCATCCTCAAGTGCCCGGCCAGTTTGCGAACGAGGTTGAAAAGGTCGCCCGAGAGATGCGCATGACCCGTATCAAGGCAGGCGCCAGCATCCATGTCTTCGAGTGCGTCGAGGATCCATAGAATGTCGCTCGTATTTCCGAAAAGGAGATGGGGCAGCTTGTTCTCCAATGCACAGCCAATTCCGAGTTCCGTGCAGCGGCGGGCGACTTGGTTCAAGACGCCAACGGTGTTTTCCATGCGTTGAAGCCGTTCCTCTGGTGGAGGTATGACCGCGTGCTCCGGCCCGGGATGAATGACCAGATACTGCGCATTCAGCGTCGCCGCCGCCTCGACGGCCTGCAAAATTTCCCGAAGCGCGATTTCGCGCCGGTCCGTTTCGATCGCCGAGATGTCAATGTGATCCGCAAACGGCGCGTGGAATGAAAAAACGGCCATGCCGAGCTCGTGGATCCGCGTCGCAGCAGTCTGAACAGCGTTCAAGTCGTGATAATCCAGATGCCTGGGGGCGGAGCACACTTCAATGAAGCTGAAGCCGCTCTCGCGGATCGTCAGCAGGCAATCCAGGATGTTATTTTGGTAAAAACAGCCGGTTGAAAGGCCGATGGGCCAAATATTCATGATGTTTTCGCGCCAGAGCCGAGCGTCGGAACAACGCCAGGTTGCCCGGGCAATCGGCCACAAGGCACGTTCCTCCTTCCTGCGATGATTGACAGTTGAAATCCACGAGGTCGTCCAACCCTGTGACGAAGAGTCCGGCGAAAACGCGTGTGTAAAAATCCGCCCGTGTTGCCGGATCCGCGTCGATCCATTGGCTGCCCCAGTCATGATCTTGCTCGAATTTCGATCGGATGAGTCCGGCGATATGGCGCGGATGCCAGCCGAGGGCGAGCATTACCCGTGTGATCATCCGCATGCTGGCTGGGTGAAGCAGGAGATCGTTGGGTTGGGCGAGAATCGCACGCGCACAGGATGGCAGGATATCCAGAGGCGTCCGATCGTAGGTCTCCGGCCAGCGCGTGGCTGGCTCGTGTTCCTGCGAGTAGAACCAGCCGTGAAAATCGGACAGCGCGGACGCTTCGTATTCGTCCACTAGATTTTCCATGCCTTCGGTGTTGTTGGGAATACGTGTTGAAGCCCGTGTCGCCAACTCCGCTGTCAGTTCCGCGTCGCGCATGACAGCCGCGCCCATGAGCCAATCCATTTCAAAAAGAGGAATGCAAAAAAGATCCGGAAGATTTTTGACGAGGTCCTCGCCGAGTAGCCAGCGCTGATGTTTCGGCTTGGAGTAATGGCTGAATGGAACCCTCAACAGGCGCGAATACAGCGGGTCGCCATACTCGGAGATATCGATCGAAATCATTTCCCGCCCTCGATCGCCAGGACCGGTTTCGACTGCGGTCAATTCCACAGGAACCTGGCATCGCGGCGCCGCGAGTTCTTTGATCCGGTGAGCGAGGTACTCCATCACTAGCCCCAACCCGGCGAAGGCTGATGCGAGCTTGTACGAAACGACTTCGCCGTCGGGCTTGTGCGGCCTGGCACTGATCTCCCACAACGACGCGGTTCCTCGTCCCAGGCCAGCCAGCCGATTGAACACCGCTGAATTTTGCCGGATGCGCCACGTGAAATGGTGTCCGCGGCCGCTAAGGCTGTGCAGGGGAACGATTTCGAAGGTTAAAAGCAGACGCTCGACGATCCTGGCGACAGGATCCTGGAAGCCAAAAGCGCGTTCCGGGTCGAGATAAACCGCGGCGGGCTCATCGAAATTGACATATTCCAGGTCGAGATCGGCTATCAGCGACTCACGATCCCAGAGTGACCGACAAATATCGGCATCTTCGCGGAACAAGACAGGTAGTTCACGGGGGTGCATGGGAATGCGGCGTTGCGGATCGCTCGCATCGCCGGCCGTCAGATGATGGCATCGGGCCGTCGCGATGGAGTGTCCCCCGAGAAACTCGATAAAACGGGCCTGTACCTGCGGGTTATCATAATAGTTCGCGCGCATAAACCCCTTTCCCGGCACGCGGACCGGAGTCTCCTCGTTTCATTCGAAACGAGCCGCCTGCCAGGTAAGACTCCGGCCGCGAAGCATGGTGGGGAATACTATAGCCGGGCGATGAGCAATTCCTTCTGAAAATGCAGTTCCAGCGGCAGATCGGCGTGCAAAGTCAGGAACAATTCGTCCTGCTGCAGGACTTCGCGTTTCCAGCCTTCCACATCAAAGGCGAGAGCGGCGGCCAGCCTTTCGCGCGAATAACCTTCCAGGCCGTCGATGCGAATATCGTCTGCCGATGGCATCCAGCCGAGAGGCGTTTCCTCGGCATAGACGCGGCCGTGACAGCGGTTCACGATCCATTCCAGCACGCGGAGGTTGTCTCCGAAACCTGGCCAGAGAAATTCACCCTGAGCGTCTTTCCGGAACCAGTTGACGTGGAAGATCTTCGGCGGCCGGCGCAGTTGCTTGCGCATCCGCAGCCAATGTCCCAGATACGCGCCCATGTTGTAGCCGCAGAACGGCAGCATCGCCATCGGGTCGCGGCGGACCTGGCCGACGCCGCCAGCGGCGGCTGCGGTCATTTCGCTGCCCATCGTCGCACCGACATAAACGCCATGGATCCAGTTGAACGACTGAAACACGAGCGGCATCGTCGTCGCGCGGCGCCCGCCAAAAATGATGGCGCTAATCGGCACGCCTTGTGGATTTTCCACTTCATCGTCCAGCACGGGATTATTCGTCATGGGGGCGGCGAACCTGCTGTTCGGATGCGCAGCCTTTTCCTTTGAAGCGGGAGTCCACGGGTTGCCCTTCCAGTCGGTTGCCGAGGCGGGCGGGGGACCATCCTTGCCTTCCCACCAAACGTCGCCGTTCTCGGTGAGTGCCACGTTGGTAAAAATGGTGTCGCGGGCCATGCACTGCATGGCGTTTGGGTTCGAATGATAGTTCGTGCCTGGCACGACGCCGAAATAGCCGGCCTCCGGATTGATTGCGTAAAGCCTCCCGTCAGGCCCGGGTTTCATCCAGGCGATATCATCGCCGACCGTCGTGACTTTCCAGCCCCGATATTGTTGAGGCGGGATCATCATGGCGAAATTGGTCTTGCCACAGGCGCTTGGAAAAGCGGCGGCGACATAGGTTTTTTCTCCATCGGGCGATTCGACACCGAGAATGAGCATGTGCTCGGCCATCCAGCCTTCCTGACGTCCGAGATAACTGCCGAGACGCAGCGCCAGGCATTTCTTGCCCAGCAAGACATTGCCTCCGTAATTCGAGCCGACGCTGAGGACCGTGTTGTCCTGTGGAAAATGGGCAATGATCCGGTTTGCCGGATCGAGATCCAGCATCGAATGGATGCCGCGATTGAAGTCTTCGCTGTCATCCCCAAGCTGGTCATAGGCGACATCTCCCATTCGCGTCATGATGCCCATGCTCAACACGACGTAGATGCTGTCGGTGAGTTCGATGCCGACTTTTGCCAGAGGCGAACCCAGGGGGCCCATGACGTAGGGCACGACATACATGGTGCGTCCGCGCATGGCGCCGTTGAGCATGTCGTGGAGCCTGGCATACATCTCCTTCGGAGCCGCCCAATTGTTGGTTGGGCCAGCGTCGTCTTTGGTGGGCGTGCAGATGAACGTACAGTCCTCCACGCGGGCGACATCGTTCGGATTCGAGCGATGATAATAGGAACCGGGCCGGAGTTCGGGGTTGAGCGCCGTCAGGACGCCCTCCTGTTCGGCGCGGAACGTGAGCCATTTCCTTTGTTCCGGCGACCCGTCGCAATAAAATATGTCGTCCGGCTGGCAGAGTTCTGCTGTCCTGGAAATCCAATTCAGAACAGTCGGATTCCTGATGTTAGGTACTTCAAGGGGCGTTGCATTCATGTCACAACAATATGTGCCGCCGGAAAACAGCGCGCTCACCGCCGCTTGCTAAATACCGATCGTTTTTTGCTCGATATCCGACAAACCCCCGGGTTGACCGCGCGGGATTTTTCCTGTTGCGTTGCTTCTCCAACATTTTCCAGCCGCCATGCAAGAAGACCTTAGTAAGACGCTTATTCACACGACGACGATTTTTGCCAGGCTGGACGAGCTCGCCACGCAGATTACCGATGATTACCAGGGGAAGGAGCTGACAGTTCTGGCGATCATGAGCGGCAGTCTGATGTTCGGTGCGGATTTATTGCGCCGGATTCCGTTGCCCCTGCGGATAACCTGCCTGAGTGTTTCGTCCTATCATGGCGGTACGACGAGCAGTGGGCACGTCAAATTTCACCAAACGGCTTTTCCCGATTTGCACGGACGCCACGTGCTGATTTTGGACGATATCCTCGATACGGGGCTCACTTTGCAGACGATCCGCGAAAAATTGCATAACGAGACGTCACCACTGAGCACGAAGATTTGTGTGTTGTTACGCAAGAATATCCCGGAACGGCGCGGGATCGACGCGGATTATGTCGGGTTCGACATCGCGAACGAATTCGTTGTCGGGTACGGCCTCGACTATCAGGAAAAGTATCGGAATCTGCCGTACATTGGCGTCCTGCGACAGGAAGTGGCAGCCATGGAGTTGTGAAGATTTGCATTCAGTTTTTTTCGAGGCTGAAAGAGATTGCCGTGGCGGAGCCGATTGAAAAAAGCGTCCCCGTCGGCAGCACGGTGGGAGATTTGCTGGAGGAATTGGACGCCGAATTTCCGAGGCTCGCGGAGTGGGAAGGAAAGCTGTTGATAGCGGTGGGCATGGAGTTTGCGACGCGGCAACAAGTGTTGAAGGAAGGCGATCTGGTATCACTGATGCCGCCGGTTCAGGGAGGATAAAGCTTTCTGTTACTCTTGCTCTTGCTCTGAGGGAGACACGCTCCGACCTTAAAAGGAGCAGGACGACGATGATTCTCATGAAAACACCCGACTGGACCGCCATTCGCCAGGACTTTCCGGTTCTCAACCAGGAAGTCCACGGGCGTCCGCTCGTTTATTTCGACAACGCTGCGACATCGCAGAAACCGCGTCCCGTCATCGACGCGCTCGTCCGGTATTACGAGCGCGACAACGCCAATGTCCACCGTGGCATCCACGAGTTGAGTAATCGCGCTACGTCTGCCTTCGAAGCCGCGCGCGAGCGGGCCGCCCGATTCATCAATGCGCGGAGTTCTCGCGAGATCATTTTTACCCGTGGCACCACCGAAGGCCTTAATCTCGTCGCTCAGGCATGGGGCGGCGAACACATTCGCGCGGGCGAAAAAATCCTGCTCACGGAGATGGAACACCACAGCAACCTGGTCCCGTGGCAGTTGCTTGCGCATCGGGTAAATGCCGAGCTTGAATTCATCCCGGTGACTGGCGACGACGGCCTTCTGGATCGGCAGAAAATCGATCAATTGCTCACGGAAGACATCAAGCTTCTCGGCGTCGGCCACATTTCGAATTCGCTGGGCACGATCAATCCCATTCGCGAATTGTGTGCGCGCGCCCGCGAACTTGGGATTACGACCGTCATTGACGCGGCTCAGAGCGCCGGACATGTCCCGATTGATGTCCAGGAAATCGGTTGCGATTTTCTCGCATTCTCGGGTCACAAAATGTGCGGCCCGACTGGCATTGGAATTCTTTACGGCCGCGAGGAAAAACTCGATGCCACGCCTCCCTGGCAGGGCGGAGGAGAAATGATTTCCAGCGTCCAGTATCGGGATGCCAAGTGGAATACGCTTCCACACAAATTTGAGGCGGGGACGCCTGATATTTCCGGCGCAATCGGTCTGCATGCGGCGATGGATTACCTCGACAGTATCGGGCGCAGGGAAATTTTCGAGCATGACGCCGAACTCACGGCCTATGCCTGGGAGCGTCTCGGTGAGATCGCCGGCATCCGCCGTTTCGGCCCGCTACGCGACCGGGGCGCGCTCGTGAGCTTTTTGCTTCCCGAAGTTCATGCCCATGACGTCGTCACGATGGCCGATCAATATGGTGTTGCGCTTCGTGGCGGACACCATTGCTGCCAGCCGCTTATGCGCCGGCTCGGTGTGGCTGCAACGGCTCGCGCGAGTTTTTATTTCTACAACACCCTCGAAGAGGTCGACCAGATGGCCGATGCTCTTGCGGAAATCTCCCACTTTTTCAACCGTGCACTTTGAAGAACTCTACCAGGACATCATCCTGGATCATTCCCGCCGTCCGCGAAATTATGGCGAACTGCCTGACGCCGATGCGACGGTCAATGGCAACAACCCGATGTGCGGCGATGACGTAACCGTCCAGGTTAAATTCGATGCTGCGGATCGGCAGAAAATCGCCAAGGCAGCATTCACGGGAAACGGCTGCTCCATTTGCATGGCCTCGGCGTCGATGTTGACATTGAAAGTCAAAAACCGGACGCGTGCTGAGGCCGGCGCGTTGGCCGAAAAGTTCCAAAACCTTGTTACCGGAGCCTCCGAACTATCACCCGAAGACGAGTCCCTGGGCGACCTGCAAGTGCTCATTGGCGTGAGGAAGTTTCCTCAACGGGTGAAGTGCGCGACGCTACCCTGGCACGCGCTCGAAGAAGCGCTGGAGAAGTAAGCCGCGCCGGAGCATGGAACGCAGTGCCTTGAGCAGACGAGGGATTCTTCGTGCCGAATCGGTAAAATGCTCTCGAATTCAGGAAGCAAGAATTGCGACCGCTTATGGTTTGACATTAGGTGTTGGGGACGCGCACTTATCGCCATATGAGTGAAAATACTGTGGATCTTTCAACGAGTTTTTCCCCTGAAGATTGGGCTCTTATCAGATCGGCGCCATTGCTGGCGGGATTGTTGATAACACTTTCGGACGTTCGTTCGGGCCTCTTCGGATCGATCAAGGAGGGTTTTGCGCCTTCCATGGCCATCGCTGAAGCGGGTGCCGGATCTACGAACCCGATCATCACAGCCGTTGTTGCAAGCATCAAAGAGATGGTGGCGAAGCGCGAAAGCCTCCGGCCTCCTATCACAATCATGGGAAAGAAGCCCGAAGAAGTGAAAGCCGAAGTAATGGCTCAGCTGGCCAAAATCCCTGCCATTCTGGACGGCAAAGTAACTGCAGACCAGGCAGAAGGTTATAAGAGCTGGCTTGTGGCAATTGCCGGAAAAGTCGCTAACGCGGCCACAGAAGGTGGCTTCTTCGGAATCGGTGGAGAAAAGGTCAGCGCAGCTGAGACCGCAGCGATCAACGAACTAGCCACGTCTTTGGGCGTAAAGGCTTAGCCGTAAGGAAAAAATCGTGATTGGTGAATGGTAAAAGGTAGGGACGTTTCGATGAAACGTCCTTTTTTGGTGCGGCCCGCGCGTTGACCGAGGTCCAATAAGACGCGGAAAACTTCTTTCTGATCACCTCGTCTCTGACTCAACAGCCGCGCGTGACGCGACGCTGGGCGAACAGCCACGCGAGACCGATGCATGCAAGCACGGTCGTTGAAGGCTCAGGCACCATGTTTGCGCTCATCAGATAGGTTGCTGGAAGATTGGACACCGATTGTGTAAAGCCCATCGTTGCGTCCGCGAGATTCGTACCCGTTATGAGGGCAAAATCAATGCCCCCGAACAGCTCGGAATCTGAGTCAGAGATCCCAAGACCCAGGAGATTGCCGTCGGCGAAATCGCTGAGGAACGGCGAATCTCCGGCATCTCCTGGAACGGCGTTGTCGATCGAAATGGAACTAAACAGCGCGTAACTCGTCAGGAAGTTCGTGCGGCTGGTATCATCAATGAGGTATTCATCGAAATGGCCGGTGAACGTGAAATTGCCGGCAGGGTCCATCAGCGTCATTGTGCCTGGCCCAAAACGAAACTGACCTTCGGGCGTCGTTCCCAAAAACTGGAGATCCGTTACTGCCCACGTTGCGGCAAGCACGGGATCGTTCAGGTAGATGGGCTCAACACCGCCCGACAGACCGCCATTGCTATCGGCGACATCAATGGCGCCGATAGAGAAGCTGAGTTTTCCCGTGTTAGAATCGAACGACACAAATGATCCGCTGCTGGCGCTGGAAGCTGTTGTCCAGAGCGCTCGCTCGCTTATGGTAGGACTTTCGCGATGCCTGCCCGTCACGAACGCGTCCGTCGCAGTTAGGCGGGGCAAACGAATGGGAGCGGGCGGCGCTGCCGGGGCGACGGCTCCGGTCAACTTCAGGTCCATTTTAAATGCATAGTGATCAAAGTGCTTTGCGCTCGGATGTTCCTGACGGCGATAGCCAGTGAACGATTTGGCACCTCCAAACGGGATGCTTAAGAAATCGGAAACGGCTTCGGGCAATGCGTTATTCACAACGTCCGCAGCGTGTGGCCCCATCTTATGGGTGCCCTCGAGAGCCACCTCGACATTCCGCATGATTGTGTCGTTGTTAAAGTAAGGTGTTAGTGCGTCAAGATTCTGACGAACTCCAACTCGAAACTCCCAGTTGGTGCCGGGAATTACCAATTTATTGTTCGGGGCGTCATTGATTCCGTTGGAAGGAATGCTTTTATCTCCTATTGTTACCACTCCTTGAGAAAGGAAGTCCGAAGTAGAGTCTTTCGGGTTGGAAAAATCGCCTGCCGTATTCTCTGCTCGCAAGGAACTTACGAACGATGTCAGGAAGATTGATATCGCCAACAACCATGGCGCGCAATGTCTAGCCAGACTGCGGGTGGGTGTGCGTTGGCAGAAAGAGGCCGACACGGAGGAGGGGGCGGTTTGCATATTTTCTTGGGGTGCTACGGGTGTGAGGACACTAATCACGAAAATCTTCGGAACATAAGGCCTGGTAGGCGCCTCTATCACAACACGGCCTGGAATGCAATGGATAAAATGAGATCACTTTATGACCAGCCAAACCAGCTGGTTCTCCTTCCGAAAGCATCCGAACCGGCTGGTAACCGTTGATGCCGTTCGCTGAGGTTCGGCTGTCGTTCCTAACTCAGCGGTTTATGCCGGGACGATCCCGGCGAGTCTAAACGGACGGAACTGGCGTCGTAACGTTTTGCCTGCTTCTCCCTATCCGCAAGCGAGTAATCTCCGCCAATGCTCGTAAGCAGCGCCATTTCCGTAGTTCTCAGCTAACACGGCTTTGTTTAACCATGGGTGTATTCGCGGCGATACGGCCTTTGCTGTTAGCTATCGTATATGGCGTGATAGTATGGGGAGTTCTTGAAGTGCCTGGCATTCAGTGTGACCAACTCAAGTTGAGGTTGCGCCAGCGGTGGCTGCAATCATACAATCGGCCAATCCGCACCCCAGACTCGCTCGATGATCTCGTCTGTAGAGGCCAGCAATCTCTGCAATTTCTTCTGTAAGAGGCAGAACAACCAGTGCGGAAATCATCGTGGCGAGGTTGATGCGATCTTGACCCTCACGAACTCCTTGGAAGAGTTCCGCTACGCTGACCGCCGAAATGGAAACTTCATCCACGTGGTGTTCGAGGTAAGTCACGGCATCAGGGTATCCGCGCAAGTAATCGATGAGCACATCCTATCGACGAGCATACTCAAAACCGGTCGAAGTCTGCTCTAATGTCCTCAAGGGAGATGCTACGGTTGTCCTTCCACATGCCGCGTGCCGCACGAAGTCTCCCTAAACGGTCTTGCGGCCCGAGCCGCTGGAGATACAGGTCAATAGCCTCTCGAATGATTTCGCTCTGCTTGCGACCGGATTCAGCCGCTACACGAGCAACGCCCTGAGCTTCAGAAGAAGTAAGGTAAATCTGCGTCCGAATCATAACATCATGATGTATTTGGGGTTGCGGCCAGTCAAGAAGCGTTTCTTTGGACATTCAGCCGTCGGTTTTTGATCGCTGCTGCCTGCATTCCCCGATTGCGACGCGTCCTGCTGGGCGATTGCCCAGGCTGTCCGATCGCGCACTCCGTCGCCGTCCATCTTGTCATTAGTAAGCCATCCATGCCATTGCCGCTGTTTTCGCAATCAGACTCCCGATCAGCGCGGCAGGATATTGTCCAGATTTAACTCACTTCAAAATGACGGTGATGTCCCGAATCGGCTTTATCTATTAAATTTGCACAGCTAGCTCAGCTTATTCCAGCGTTCAGCCACGGGTGTACTCGCAGGCTTCGCGGCAATGCATCATTGTTGTTCGGCCTATCCATGTTTCGGTGACAAATTCAGTCTTATTCGAACGAAATAACTCGCAAGCAGACAGGCAAATGCACTTGTAATTGTAAATCCCAGGAGTGCCGGGGGCGACCACCCGCCAGTTACAATCCATATCACTAGTGACATTAGACAACCTCCAAGAAGACCAAGAAACGTAAACAGCGCGGCTGTGCTCCAACCTGGTGTTCTGCGAGTGCGAGAGACGATGCTCCAAGCAATCACCCAAAGAATAGGAGCTACAAAAAAGCCAGGCACCAAAGCGGCCAAACTGGCGCTCGCAATAGACTCTGCTGCTCGGTAAGAAGCGCTGGGAAAATATTCCTCACCGGTAGAGGTGTAGTAACGGGTTTCGATACCGGGAGCAAACATGGTCAGTAGCTCCTCGAGCGCACAAGAGATAATAAACACGGCCACTAAGACAAGAATAGCGAAAGTGTGGCGTTTCATGTCTGTCAACGTTGGCGATCATTTATACCAAAGAACGGTTGGCGTAGCGCCTGGATAACCAAGATGCGCGACAGACGCCGTAGACCCAGGGCACCGGAGGGGGGAGTTGAACGCATCACGTCAGCCTATTTGTAGAATTCAGAGCGGTTGGCATGAAAGTAATCCAACAGTCTTTTGGGCTCGTCGAGCCACTTGATGGCGCCGTAGCCGAAAAGCTCCTTTTGCTTCGCTGCTTTCCTGTTATCCGATGCCGTAAAAGTCGCAGACCGAATCAGTCGATCCTTGGTGAGTGGCTCATTCTTTTGCCAGCGCGAGGAATAGAGAAAAAGCGTGATCTGCCAGTCGTTGTTTGGTAAAGGCCGATACTGCTCAACGATAGTCCGGTTGCTCGCAAACACCGTTTTCTGGATGAATGAGGCGCGACCTCGCTGCTGTGTAATCGTAAGTTCTTCGCCCCCGCACGCCGGGTCAGGTCCAGGGCCGACGAACGTCTGCGCGCTGAGTGCTGAAACCGAACGCATCAGAAGGCAAAGTAAGATGATGTTGCGCGGGTGCGGCATGGAAATAGGCTTAAGGAAACAGTGATTTAAGCCTCAGGTGACGCGGATAGACGCATCCGGGAGCGCAGCCCGCTTGACTGCACAAGTACGACGTGACACGTGTAGGCGGTTAGCTGCATCGCCGGATTATGCTGTTGTGCGTTCGACATGTCTGACCTTCCCAAGGCTAAAAACGAACGCTCCAAATACCGAGAGCAAAGTCACTGCAAAGTCGAGCCATAAATAGAAGTCCTTATCCGTTGGAATCCGTTGGTTCGAAAATAATGCCGTAAAGTCAGCACAGCAGAATCGGGATGGATGAGACCAGCATGGCTTTGCTGCCGGACTCGTTGATCGAGTGCCAGTTCTTTTGGAATGGAAGGACGCGCGAAAGCGGACGCCGTAAACGTGGTTCATCGGGACCTTGCGCAGGATGAGCGGAATCGAGAGCGTGGCGATCAGTAGCGCAATTGCGATTGTCGACGCGGAAATGATCGCGACTTCGATCATAGTAATATCGGGCTAAAGGCTCAACGAATCAATATAACGACGTGCTGGGGAACGGGTAAGAGCGAAGGGAATGGAGTCTGAAACAAAGCGGAATTCATCAATGCCGTTCGCTGGAGCCCCTGGTGGTTAGGACTTGCGTTGCCTGAGAAACAATGCCAGCTCTCCACCTGGCCCGCGGAGTGTCAGGAAAGGGTCGTTCAACAGAACTTTTGATCCACTGAGGGACCAGTTAAATTCTGCGGCGAGGGGCCCGGACTGGAACGTTATGCTCACCGAGCCAGCGTCGTAATATACTCGGACAGCCTCCAGCGCGTTGCCCTTGCCAAGGCGGACTGCGATGATGAACTCTTTCACAGAGGGGACGTTCAAAATATCTTCCCGTCCATTAAAGCGAGCTACCACCTGAAGAGGTTCTGCCCGATCTGATGCGAAGTGGAACAAGCGATAGCCCTCGTCCTTGGCAATGCGCTCGGCGACGGACGCAGACGAAAGCTCTGTCGCTATTGACTGCGAGCGAATGAGCGCGAGTAATGAAACAATCAGGATTAGAACGCGCGATTTCATACGAGAAGTTTGATTGGCCTAACGAGAAGATCATGAACAGATCTGTTGGGTTTTCCAGCGTCTTTGCGGTTTGTGCGCTCCCTACCGCCCCCCCATTGCGCGATCGTAATGTGCCTGCTGGGCGATCTCGGTAGGCTCTCCAATCGCACGCTCCGCCAAATCCAGCTCCGAACCACGGCGCCAGGACAGCATTGCCTGGATCGCACTGATTTGGTTTGAAACTGAGGGCAGGCTTCGCGAATCCACTCCGTTTATTTCATCCGCTAAACAAAAAACTAGTGTCCTGACAGCGAAGTTCTTGCGGGCCAGCCGTGAGGGCCTAGCCGCAAGTGAGACGTTTTCGCGAACGGCCGCGTAAAAGAACAATCCCGACGAAGCCCGGCGCCGTTAGGAGAATAGCGGAAGGTTCTGGAACTGCTTCAGAAATAAAAGTCGTGCCGTATGCTTGGCTGAGGCCATGCCCTTGATAATTAACCACAGGAGTGACCGCCATCGTGGAAGGGTTCACAGAGAATATCTGTGTTCCACTTAATCCATATAACACACCATCATCTCCGGTCGCTAAACCGAAAACGCTGGAAAACCCAAGCGGGCCTAAGGCGGTTCCCGCAAATGTTGCCTGGTTTATCTGGACAAGCTGGTTGGTGGTGGAACTCAGATAAAGTTGTCCGTTGTTGAAAGCCAGATCACCCGAGGATCTGAAGCCGATGTTGCCAAGAAGTGTCGCAGCCCCGGTGGAGATATTAATGGAAAACAGACCCGTCGAGGTGTTGCCAGCTCCGTACAAGATACCGTTAGTTCCGAATACCAGGGCGTTGCCGCCGGATATTCCATGTGGCCCGATGGGTGTTAAAGCTGCCGTTTGGGAATTTATTCGGTAGAGATTCGTAAATGACAGCCCATACAGATCGCCATTTGGGGCGAATGCGATGTCTGTGAGTGCCGTTCCCATGGAGCCGACTATTGTCGTCGTACCTGTCGAAACATCGACGATTCCCAACCGGCCGCTGGCGTCATCGATATATAATGAAGGAGAAGCTATTGTGCAGTTAGCAGCGATCAGAAAAGCGCTTGCGATAATGGATGGGACGTGTTGTTTCATAGTGCTGGGGACTTGTCGTTGGGCTTGTTTGAATTCTCGCAACGGTGCCATCATTGATGGCCGTTCCCATTCGGGGGTTCCCGCAACGCTGCGGTAGGCGCTACCGGCGCGAACCACGAAGCTTGACACAAGGCGCGTAGGGGGTACATGGGGAGAGTTGGTATGGATTGCTTTGCGTATAGCGGAAAATTCGACTGAATGGAAGACTAATCTGTCTGACTTCGGTGAATTTGCGAAGCTTGTGGTCGCTAATTTTCTGGAGTATCGAAGATGAAGGTGAAATAACTGCGCAGTTTTTCATGATTGGGGGTAATGTAGCCTCTGAGCCAAAGCTAGCGAGAACGTCATGCCATGAGGGACCGAACCGAAAAGGAGTTCCTGATTTACGATCATCTGGATAAACCTCACGGGGCCAGCCGCGCCTACTCCCGGCTGTCCGATTCGGCTGAGGGGACCACAGTGATTTAGCGTTTTGCTACATTCGCTGGACAGCCTTGTGTGCGCCCAGCATGGCGCGTCGCAGATCAGGTGAGATTCCCCTGTGAAAGTACCAAAACATGGAAACATGAGGACCAAAAGCCAACTCTGAGAGGGTAACTGACCGGGGGAGGAGAGCCGGAGCGAGTGTAGACCGCATGCCAAATTTCCTATGCTAAATCCGCGTGCAATGCCAGACGAAACGGACAGGCTGATGAATATGAATCTCGCCTTGGCGGGACCGATGGGCGGGGCGAAGGACGAAGTCCGGCCAGACGCCGCAATAGAGGGCAACGATGCCATAATAAATGAGCAGCGCTCTCCTCACTGGTGCGAGAAACCCTGCATATAGCCGGAAGAACAGCTTTACACCCACCAAGCGAGAAGCATCGGCACAATCATCAGGGCGATGGCAATCAGGTCTTCCGGGGCAAATCCAGATTCAATCCCCGTGGCGATGGCGCCGACGATCAGAAGCAATCCTAGCAGCGCGCCCGGGATAATCACGACAAGAGCTAGTCCCAAGAGGCATTGGTGGACGCGTTTTTCATCTTCTCGTAGAATGTCGTCCGTCAGCGATCCGAAGGACTCCCAGCACCAGATCCTTTGATTCTTCGTTGTTGGCATCCCCCGCTCGTCAAGTCTGCTCAGCCGAAAAATGGTCTCTCTGGCCTTTTGAAGATTCTGCAGGCCGCGCTGCTCGGAATGGAAATCAGGCGACCACAGTGAAATGTTTTGGTCGAGGTAAGATATCGTTACCTCAGCTCCGTCAACTCCTCGAACGTCATCATGCCGCGCCGCAGGCCAGTCGACCGATTCCAGTAGCACCTTGAGTTCCGCTAACTGCGCATCTGAAAGGCGTCGCTCTGTTATCGTCGAAGCGCCGGCTTGCGACTGCGACTCGGCAATCAGGCGGCCCGCCTCATTGATGGTCACAGATACGCGGCTGTTCGGAATGCGCATCGAGTGATGATAGTCAAGAGCCACCAGCGGCTCTCCTCGGATTGCGATCGAGACCAAAAAGAAGGCGATGACGACAGAGATCGCTCTCATTTCAAGGGCTGAGTTCAATCTGTCGAACACCGGCCGTGAGCCGCGCGCATCAGCGCGTAACACTGGGGCTTGATTTGTTGTGTTCGGGGTTGTTGGAGGAGGGTCGAACATCTGAATCAGCTTCTTGAGTTCGCTGAGGGATTCTGGCGTCATCTCGCGAGTGCTTTACTTACCTAGTCATCATCCAGTCCTGGAACGCGAAGCGTGGAAGGTTGGCTGAATTACGTGGTTCGAATTCCTTCATTTGAGAAATTGTCCGTTATAACAGCTTAGGGAAAGAATTGGTTCCTCGCCGATCTTCATCCTCCGATAATTGACAAAACCAACCGAGTCTAAAATGGCCTCGTATTGCTCGGGACATCTCTGCGCAAATTCTGTGCACTCTCCAAGATCCAATAGTAATCCCGCTTCTTTGTTTCCGTGTATTTTGGACATGCCGTCTTCAGGCGAATCTATAGAAGTCATGCAATCAATCCATGCATCCATGTTCCGTCCGTAAAAGGCGGGGAAGCCGAGGGTTTCGGCAAAGACGGTGTGAAACGAATCCCAATCATGGATTCTTTCTACCGGTATTTTAACGACCACGGGTTTCATTCTAATTGCTGGCAAATATCCGGATCAGTCGCCGAGCGTTAGCGAGGAGGATGGCTGGATGGCGGCAAGTATCAAATGCCGGTGTGTTACGACCTATTGTTTTTCCACAAGCGTCGGCAGCTTTGGGATCAGTATCTCCCATTTCTTTTTGTCAAAGTCTGCTGATGGTCTCATCTCTTCGAATGAATTGGGAACACGGGTCAAGGTGCCGTAGGGATAAAGTCTACCGTCGTTTGTCCATAATTCCTGGGCGTCGCGCCGGAGAAGTCGAATCGTGCCCTTGTCATCCAGAAGCATTCGATCAAATGGGGGCTCCTTGTCGCCAGCAATGACAAGCTTGTTGCCGGTAATTTTGTATTGTCCTTCTCGTTCGATCGGTTTGATTGGAGCGACATCGCCAAGCATCCAGTATCGATATTGTCCATTTCGCAGCTCAAGCACTTCGCTGTGAAAAAGATAGACTTCCCGCGGTGTAACGTATACGCCATTTTCTGGATTCTCTCGACGTGTGCATCCCAGGAGTCCTATTAGAAGGGCTATGAATAGCGGGCGCACGCGATTTCCTTCTCCTCAGAAATTGTAACGCTGTAGGGAATTGGCTTGGCCACTCGGCTCAGCTGTTTTACAAAATTACGGGATTCGTGAACAGAGTGATAAGCGCAATGGCTGCGGTAACAAGGTTGGCGGCAAAGAATAGCCAATAAAATATGTTCGTTGTTGGAATCTTGAAAAGATATTTGATAACAGCCCATTCAATCGTGCAGCTAAAGAATGCGGCGAGAATCGTGGTGGCAATCCAGCCGAATGGGTTAAATGTCCCCAGCGGGATCATCTCGTAAAGTGTGTATGAAACGATGAGTTCCCATGCGAACCCAATCCAGATAAATGCTAAGAAACCAATAAGCGTCGAAACGGCATTGGCTGCAAACGCCAGCAAAAGGCACTTGGGAAAGGTTTTGCGCGTAAGTCCATAGAGAACGCCAGTCTCAATTAGGAGGCTTAGTGTGATTGCCCACCACGAGTAGTACCGCTGACTTAAATATAGCGCCGGCCAGACAACATTTGCGAAGATCATAGTGCTCCAGACATCCCAGGGAATTGGCTCAAACGTTGTATAGACGGACTACATTCTGTGGTATCGGAAATTTCGTCGCGAAAGATGTCGCGGTTTGGCTGGAACGCTGGAACAGGGAGGCGCGGGAGGGGAGAGTAAGCTTGCGCGTTGAGATTGGAGAGAGTGTTTGGTTTGTTGAAAATGCCCCATGGGTCGGGTTGTCGCCGGTCATAGACCGAGCCCTTACCACATCATCGCGACCCTGCGGCGGCGAGCGGTTTGGGTGTGCCGATTCCTTGGCCTCCTTTATTTCAACGTATGGTTGTTAACAGGTGGCGAGTGGAATGGCACAACGCGTCTGCGATCATACCAAAAGCGCCTCCGCGCAACAGATTCCCGCCAAAATTGTTTCGGGTTGGGAATACGCAGCTGACAAATGGCGGAGATCGGTAAAACGAGAAGGCGAGGTCGGCAATGCCGTGTATCTCTCGAGCCTATCAGTTATCGCCTGAGTTTCGCGCGCAGGTCGGCCTCCAGGTCTTCGGCTTTTTTGGATTTGCCGGTTTGGCGGAGGAGCGCTGCGTAGTTTTCCACCACGATGGCGTATTCGTCGAGGTCGGTCTGGCCGCACTTGGTTAGCACGTCCAGGGCATCCTTGTAGAAACTGCCGGCTTTTTTCCAGTTTTGCCGCGAGTGATGGATGACGGCAAGGTTGCTGAGCGATTCCGCGACGTCGGGATGATAGGGCCCGTAGGCTTTCTGCCGGAGGCCGAGCGCGCGGGTATGCATGACTTCCGCCATGTCCAGGTCGCCCTGGGCGATGTAAAGCGCTCCCAAATTGTTGAGCATGGCTGCTACGTCGGGGTGATCACTGCCACGGATCCGTTCGTACATTTCCAGCGCGCGATGAAAGTGGGCCTCTGCTAGAGCCGGGTTGCCCGATTTTTTGTAAACCAGCGCGAGATTGTTGAGAATCGTCGCGATTTCAATGGTATCGACGCCGTGCGACTGATCTGCGATCCGGAGGGCTGCGTCGTAGTAATAAGTGGCGTTGTCCAGATCTCCGAGTTCGTCGTAGAGGGCGGCGATATCGTGAGCAATTCGGTAGTAACCCGGAGTATCGAACGCGTGGACGTCGATGAGTTCCAAAGCTTCGATATATAGCGGAATGGCGCGCGCGGATAGTCCATGCTGGCGGCAGATGTCGGCGGCGCGGATGAGCGGATTTGCCAGTTCTGGATCGTTTTCGGCCAATTCAAGGCGCGCGCGTGCGAGATCTCCTTCCACGATCAGGACAGCTTCGGGGATAGGATCGGCAGTCGCGTACTCAGTTTCTGGGGTGGCTTCCATGGAGGACAGCCCTCTATACTATTGACGTGGTGGTACGATTAGAAGGCTAAATTTGCGCGGGTGGCACAAAGCTGACATTTTCCGGGGCAAACCCACGCCGCATTGTGTTTTCGGTGACGACACGCGCGAGGACAAAATTCCGCAGATAGTCGCGACCGCCGGCTTTCGTGCCGCCGCCGGAGAGGCCGAATCCGCCGAAGGGGTGGCGCTCGACGATGGCGCCGGTGATGGAGCGGTTGATGTAGAGATTGCCGCAGCGGAGTTCGCGTTTCACACGGTCGATGGTGGCCGGGCTCCGGGAGAAAACGCCGCCGGTGAGTGCAAAATCCGTGTCGTTTGCCAGGGAAATGGCATGGTCAAGGTCGCGCGCGCGGGTGATCGCGAGCACCGGGCCGAAGATTTCCTCGCGGAAAATGGTCGCCGTGGACGGCACGTCCGTGAAAATCGTCGGGGAAATGAAATAACCGTCGTTTTCGGGATCGGCAGTGACTGTTCCACCGAAGGCGAGGTGCGCTTCCGTTTTTCCCTGATCGATCATGCGGGAAATTTTCGCGAAAGCATCCGAATCGACGACGGGACCGAGATCGGTTTCCGGGGACTCGGACGGGCCCGATTTCAATGCGGCCGCGGCTTCGATCAGTCGGGTCAGCAGTGTGTCGTGGATTGGATTGAGCACGATTAAACGCGACAACGCCGAGCATTTTTGTCCCTGGAACCCAAAAGCGGAATGCAGAATACCGACGACGGCTTCGTCGAGATCCGCGTCGGAATCGACAATGACGGCGTTTTTGCCGCCCATTTCCACAACCGCTTTTTTGAGATGTGTCTGACCGATGGGGGTGCGTCCTGCGCTTTCCCAAATTTGGAGACCGACTTCTTTCGACCCAGTAAACGCGATGAAATCGACCTGGGGATGGCTCGTTAAATAGGCGCCAACGACCGCGCCGCGACCGGGCAAAAAAGCTGCCGCGCCGGGTGGAAGTCCCGCGGTGAGAAGGATTTGATGGAAACGCGCTGCGATGACGCTGGATTGCTCGGCGGGTTTGATGACGACCGTGTTGCCGGTGACAAGCGCCGCGACGGTCATGCCGCAAAGAATGGCGAGCGGGAAATTCCAAGGAGCAACGATGACGCCGACGCCGCGCGGCAAGTGTTCCTCGCGGCTGACTTCGCCGGGGACATCCTGGGTGAGGCGTGGAAGAACGGTCGAGGGCGCTTCGTGGGCGTAATACCGGCAGAAATCGATCGCCTCGCAGACATCTGCATCGGCTTCCGCCCAGGTTTTGCCGACTTCGAGTACCTCCAGAGCGGCGAATTCGAAGCGGCGTTCGGTCATTAAATCGGCAACGTGCCGAAGCCAGTCCGCCCGTTCTTCCACGGGGCACAAGCTCCACGCCGGAAGGCTCTTGCGTGCCCCGGCGATAGCGAGATCGGCCTGTTCGCCGCTCGCCGCTCCGATGCTTCCGATGACTTCCGTGGGTTTGCCCGGATTCAAGGATGGGAAGGAATCGACTGTTGGTTTGTCGATGCCGTCGATCACTGGCAAAAAGGATTCGCCCAAGGTTGCGCGAACTGATTGCAGAGCTTCACGGAACGCTGCCCGGACAGATTCTTGTGTGAAATCGGCAGGAGGATGATTCTGGAAAGCCGGTGTAGCCGGCGCAGTCGCGGGCGTTTCCTCTTCTTTATCCTCTTCTTCATATAGAGGAACTTCCGGAGCTGCGAGGAGCGCGCCGCGATCTGCGTCCCTGCTCGAAGCGGCGCGGAGGAAACCTTCATTGGACGTATTCTCCAGCAGACGCCGGACGAGATAGCCCATTCCCGGCAGGATTTCGCCGACGGGACAGTATTCGCGGACACGGTGGCCGCGCTGGACAAGCGCCGTGCGCGTCTGGCCAAACATCCCGTAGAGTCCTTGAAACTCGTATTCATCAGGGTCGACGCCCAGCTTTTCGGCATAGGCGATCGCGTGCGAGATGCTACGGATATTGTGCCCTGCGAACGCCGGATAAACCACGGCTCGCCGGTCGAGCAAAATGCGGCTCAGGCGTTCGTAATTGGCGTCCGTTGCGGATTTGTTCTCGTAAACCGGCACGGGCCAGTTTTTTTGAGCGGCGACGATGCGTTCGTAGTCCCAATACGCGCCTTTGACGAGCCGGACGGTGATCCGTTTTCCTTTTGCCTCGGCCCAATCCAGGAGCTCGACCAAATCGCGCTCCGAATCGGTGAGATACGCCTGGATGACACAACCGAGCTGGGTCTGTAGCGGCGGTCTATGACCGCTGAATGAGGCTGGATGGTTGTCGGCTTGCTCCCGGCGGTCATAGACCGCCGCTAGAGATGGGTGTTCCAGTAATTCGCGGAAGAGATTCAGCGTGAGATCCTTCAGCGCGTAACTCTCCATGTCGAGATTGATAAACGCACCGAGGTCCCGCGCCTTTTCACAAATCGGCAGGAGACGCGTGAGAATGGTCGCGATGGCGGCTTCCGGAGCCGCAGCTTGCACACGCGCGCAAAGGGCAGAAATCTTTACCGACAGATTCACCAGGGGCGGTTCTGAAGCGGCGAGATTGCCGTGCGGCGTCCAGGATTTTGTTTCTGCGGAAAGGGATTCTAGGAGCTCGTGGTAACGTGCCGCGTATTCGTCGGCTTCGCGATCGCTCACAACGGCTTCCCCGAGCACGTCCAGCGTGAACCGCGTGTCTTCTTTCCACAACTGGCGCAACCCCGGCAGCGCCGCTTTTCCGTCGCGTCCTATGATGAACAGATCGGACATGCCTTCGACGTTTTTGCGAACGATCCACGCCGGGAGCGCGGGCGCCAGATCGCCGACTTTGAGGCCGAGGGACGTCAGTTTTTGGAATGGTAATCCCGGCTGGACGAGGTATTCGCGGAGATGTCCGAGCACCGATTTTGAGTCGCGCAGCGTCGGCAGCACGTCGACGAACCGGAAAAGCTCCGTCTTGAACCGCTCATCGCGCATGGACCAGTCCATCAGCCGCTTGTAAACCCACTTGCGCGAAAATGGATTGGTGGTGCCGATTTCGTCCATCGCGGCGAAAAGCCCCGCGCCGATTTTTGCGATGTAAGGCTGAAGTGAATCCCCGTTCATTCCTGGCCGGGGATTGTCGCCGCGCCGCTGATAATTTGCAACGCAGGTGCGGCATTGGCGGAATTGAAGGCCCTGACTTCTCCCAACGAACGTGTTTGAAATGCCTGGACGACGCAGACAGAGGGGGCTGAGGTACTGTAAGTCGGAAAGCTGCGCCCGTAAGGGGCTCGTGACTCACGCGCCGCGACACAACGAAATCACCCTCCCTGAGACGTGGAATTCGCCTCAGGGAACAGGTCCCAACCTTCGTGAAGATCCAGTAGAATCCTCCAGGCCAGTTACTGCCCGAGGATCATTACTTCTTCTGTAGGATTATCCGCTTCGCTCTGGGCCGTTTTCGTTTCGGGAAGGGAAGCCTCCCGCTTGTCACGCATGGTGTCGGGCGAACGGGTGTCGTGTGCGTGGGCCTCCGCTTCGATTTCTTCGTCGAAGACTGTTTCGACGCCTGTCCGTGGGGGATGTTGTTCAGACATTTCAGGCATAACCGTGGGGGATTGAGGTTTCGGGTAAACGAATTCAGTTGTTCGATCACTCCGGAATAACAACCGCCCGCCTCCGGGCGAAGGCTCCGGAATTCACACGAGACCATCGCGCCGCGCGGCGGAAATGCACGCGTTTTTAACTAAACTGCAGCAACTTCGACTTCTTCTATTTCAGTTTTGAGCTTCAATTCAGGAGCCGGTTTCGGCCTTTCCGGGGACAGTTTGCGATAGAGCTTTGTGTACTCGGCCGCGGCGTTTTTCCATGAAAAGTCCTGATTCATGGCGCGTTGCATCAATTCCTGCCACAAGGTTTGATCCACGTACTGAAAGCGGGCGCGTTTGATGGCATCCCAAAATGCGGCTGGCGAATAATTGTAAAAGAGAAAACCCCAGCCCGTATCGTTGACCGCATCGTAGTCGCGAATGATCTGGCTCAATCCACCGACCGCGTGCGCGATGGGTAGCGTGCCGTATTTCAGGCTGTAAATTGCCGCGAGTCCGCTGGGTTCGAATCGCGACGGAATGAGGGCGATGTCTGCGCCGGCCTCGATCCAGTGTGATAATTCCTCGTCATATTCGCGCACGTAACCGAAGCGGCCACGGTGTTTCATCAGGTGCAGCCGGAGCTCGGTTTCGTAGCCGGGATCGCCCTCGCCCAAAATGATGAGGCGTACGTCATCGGCGAGCATGCGATCCAGCACAGGCAGCAAAATGTCGAATCCCTTTTGCTCGGCAAGTCGGGAGACCATCCCGAAAACCGGTCCTGTGGGATTGGGATCTAATTCAATGCGTTCGAGCAACCGGTCACGGCACGCACGTTTGCCGGCGAGTGAGTCGGGTGAGAATTTTTCCGGTAAATATTTGTCGTTCGCCGGGTTCCAAACCGTGTAGTCCGCGCCGTCCAGAATGCCATGGAATTTCCCTGCATTCTCGCGAACGACGTCGTGCAGTCCGCACCCGGCTTCAGGCGTCTGGATTTCGCGGAAATACGGCTCGCTAACTGTCGTAATCGCGTCGGCGAAGAGGATGCCCCCTTTGAGCAAGTTCAGATTGCCGAAAAACTCCAATCCCCATGCTGAGAAATAGCTGCCTGGGAGATTGGTGAAACCGAAATCATAACTGTGGAAGCTGCCCTGGTAGGCGAGGTTATGAATCGTGAGCACGGTTTTGAAGGGCACACCCCACTCGCGGACCAGCGCCGGAACCAGCGCCGTCTGCCAGTCGTGCACGTGCAAGACATCAGGTGCCGGGTCCATCCTGCGGCTGAGTTCGACGAATGCTTTGGAGAAAAAGATGAAGCGTTCGGCGTTATCCGCATAGTCGCGTCCATCGACGCCATAAATGCCGCTCCGATCGAAATACTCGTCACGGCGGATCAGGAAAACCTGAGTCCCATTTGGCGCAACAGTCTCGAACACGCCGGCTTCCACGGATTTTCCACCGATTTGGACGCGAAACTCCACGCCGGTGTCCCGCAGCCGTATCCGGGGATTTTCGCGGATGGACCGGTAAAGCGGGAGGACGACGCTGACATCAACTTTGTTATCACGAAGAGCGGCGGGAAGGGTTTCGAGAACGTCGCCGAGCCCGCCCGTGCGAGCCAAGGACGACATTTCGCTGGAAGCCATGAGGATTTTCATAGGGGTTCAAAATTCAACCATGAATCAATGCCAATGGACACGAAAAAGAGAAGTCGAGAAACGGCGAATCCAGTGAATTCGAAATCGGCAAAATTGGGATGGAAAATCCTTTCTGCACTTTGATAAGGAGCGAAGCTAGTTGGTGTCGCGATGGCGTATGATCAATCTATTTCAGGGCGCGCGAAGGCGAGGGCTGGGGGCGGGAAGTTCGGTTCTATACGCGCTTTTTTCCTCCTCTTTCTGATCATTGGCGCGGGTCTCGCGTATCCGTTCCTGGTTCGGCCCATCCAAAGAATGATGGCCGCCAAAAGCTGGGAAGCTCATCCCTGCACTATCGTCAATAGCAACATCGAGAGTAGCCGTAGCAGCAATGGCATCACCTATCGGGTGACGATTCGCTACCGCTATACGATCGAGGGACGCAATTTCGAAAGCAGCCAGTATGGCTTTGCGGATGATGTCTGGTCGAGCGGCTACAAATCCAAACAGGAGATACTTGACCGTTATCCACTTGGAACAAACGCGATTTGTTATGTCAATCCGCGAGACGCCGATGAAGCCGTGCTGCATCGCGGTTGGGAGAACAATCTGCTGATAGGAATTGTTCCCGCAATTTTCCTGGTCATAGGCGTCGTGGGTTTGGTTTTTTCCGGGAAGAAGAACCTCGAAAAGTCGTCACCTTTGGCTGCTACACCGGAGACGCAAAATGCCGATGGCTTACTGGTTCTCAAATCCGGGCAACGACGAGGGTTTGCTTTTATTTTTCTAACCCTTTTCGCATTGGTCTGGAACGGGGTTGTTTGGGGAGTTTGGGGTCTGACGCATACATTCCTATTCGTCATTTTTGCCGGAGTCGGAGTTTTTGTTGCTGTGCTCGCGATTCGTGAATTCCTCGCTCTTTTCAACCCGCTTCCGGTCCTCGGGGTGAATCGGCAGCAAATCGCGCCCGGCGAAACGTTGCGTGTCGAGTGGAAGCTTCGCGGCAACATCCAGCGCGTCCGCCGTCTGCGGATCTCCCTCCAGGGCCAGGAACGCGCCACCTATCGGCGCGGAACAAGCACCAGCACCGACACGCATGTTTTCGCCAATCTGGAAATAGTGACACCTACCGAACGAGAGAACATCGCGTCGGGTAGCGCCACGCTTCTTATTCCGGATGGCACGATGCATTCGTTTGCCGCGGGGAATAATGAAATCCGGTGGTCATTGCGGCTCTTGGGGGAGATTCCGAATTGGCCGGATATCAATGATGATTTTCCCCTAACGATCCTATCCGTTACTCCTCCCGATCATGAGCAAACTTCTCGTAGGTCTTCATGAGAATCTGAAGACGTTCTCTCCCGGTGACAAGATCCGTGGCGCCGTTTTGTGGCAACTCGATCGTGCGCCGCGCGACGCGGAGGTGAATCTGCTCTGGTTCACCCGTGGAAAAGGAACTGTCGATTCGAAAATCGTGCAGACGCTCCAATTTCACGAACTGAATGCCAATGACACAAGGACCTTCGAATGGGGCGCTCCCCGTGAACCGTACAGCTTTTCCGGTGAACTAATCGCACTCATCTGGGTCGTCGAACTCGTCCTTAACGGAGGCGAACTCAGCGAACGCGCTGAAATCATCATTGCGCCTGGTGGCAGGGAGCTTGTTTTGGGAGATCCTTCGGAGTCCTTGGAAACATGAACGCCCGAGAGAATCCGTTTGCATCCAGCTGGGTCGAAGCGATTCCATTCGTTTTCCCGGAGAATGATGGCTGGAATGTCCTGATCGCGCGGCTTTTCCACCACGGCTGGAGAGCGTCGATCATCGGACCGCATGGGACTGGGAAAACGACATTACTCGAGCAATTGGTTCCGCATCTCGCCGGACTGGGATTCAAACCCCGTCTGGTTACGCTTAATACGACGAGTTCACTGGGAGAAAAATTCTGCCTGATCAAAGCCGTTCGCGGACTAGGTTCGCGCGATTTTCTTCTGCTCGATGGCGCGGAACAACTCCTCCCCGGCCAGTTTTTCTTGCTGGAGGTCATCGGGAGAAAATGCGGTGGACTACTGATAACCCGGCATCGGCGCGGGCCCTTGCCGGTCGTTTTCGAAACGAACCCGACACCGGCTCTTTTGAGAGGCCTGATAGCGAGGCTCACTGGGAGGATACCAAGCGAAAAGGAGTCCTCCGCTCTTCTAACCCGTCATCGGTTGAGTATCCGCGACTGTTTTCGAGAACTCTACGATCGGGCCGCGCATGCATCGGAAGATTGAACTTTCCTACTCCGGCACCGGGGCGATAGGTTTCGAAAACCAGTGATCCCTGCGACATGAAAGTCATCGAAATCGCCTTTACCGTTTACGCTGTGACCGACTTGAAAAGGTCTCGATTGTTTTATGAGAATGTCCTGGGGTTAACGGCTTCGTCCGAGTTTGGCGACGAAGCCAGCGGATGGGTAGAATATGAGATCGGCCCGCACACGCTGGCGCTTGGAGCCGGTTCGCCGAAGTTCAAGCCGTCGCCGAATGGCGGTGCCGTTGCGTTTGAGGTGGAGGATTTCGATGTGGCGATCGAAAAACTGAAGGCCAGCGGCGTGTCTTTCTCTATCGAGCCGACCGAAACACCCGTTTGTCACATTGCCGTCATCGCTGACCCGGACGGCAATTCGATTATCATTCACAAGCGGAAATCCTCGTAGGAGTTTCCTTTCGCCAATGAGCCTGAATTAATCCAGGCCTATGCCGTTCTGCCGCAGCAGTTTTTATATTTCTTGCCGCTGCCACAGGGACAGGGGTCGTTGCGGCCAACGGTGGCAGTCGCCCGCCGGGAGGCGAGGTCGAGCTTGATGGTCTGTTCGTTGGCCGATGGCTCCGTGCCATTTCCCCCTGAGGACTGATCTGAGCCTCGGGCCGTCTGGTCGTGACTGAGGAGCAGCGTCGGGAGGTTGGCCAGGAATTTCTCGAACGCCATCAGGTTCGTCGTGCTACGGAACAAATTGCCAAGAATTTCATTTTTGATGTTCGACATCAAACTGACGAACATCTTGTAGGCTTCGTTCTTGTATTCGACCAACGCGTCTTTTTGACCGTACTGACGCAGGTAAATTCCTTCACGCAGCGCGTCCATGCCGTAGAGGTGTTCCTGCCAGAGACGGTCGATGGCGTTGAGCAGGATATAACGCTCCAGGCTCTTCAAAGCCTCGTCATCTTCATGAGAGGCCTTGCTGTTATAGGCGGTCTGAATGCGGTCAACGAGAAACGCTGCGTTTTGCTCGGGATTGCGGGTCTCGACTTGGGCGTTCTGCGCCGTAAGACCGAGCGGAAAAGTTGTGTTAGCCCAATGAATGAGCCCGCCGTAGTTCGGTTCTTCGCCGGTGGGCGGTTCAAGGAATTCGCTGACCTTTGCGGGAATGGCTTCTTCGATGACTTCGGAAATCATTTTTCGCGGGTCTTCCGTCTCGATGGCCTCGTTGCGATAGCCGTAAACGACTTCGCGCTGCTGGTTCATCACGTCGTCGAAATCCAGCGTGCGTTTGCGCATGAGGTAATTGCGCTGTTCGACCCGTTTTTGCGCGGTCTCGACGCTATGATTGAGCCACGGATGTTCGAGTTCCTCGCCATCCTGCAGACCGAAGCGCTCCATGATACGCGTCATGCGGTCGGCTGCGCCGAAATTGCGCATGAGATCATCCTCAAAGCTGACGTAGAACCGCGATGATCCCGGATCGCCCTGGCGCGCACAACGTCCACGGAGCTGGCGATCAACGCGCCGCGATTCGTGGCGTTCCGTGCCAATGACATGCAGACCCCCGAGCTCCTGGACCCCCGAGCCGAGTTTAATGTCGGTGCCGCGTCCGGCCATGTTAGTGGAAATCGTGACGGCTCCCGCGATGCCCGCGCGGGCAACGATTTCAGCTTCCTGCGCGTGGAATTTGGCGTTGAGAACGGTGTGCGGAATCTTTTCGCGCTTGAGCATGCGCGAGACCAGCTCGGACGCCTCGACGCTGACGGTGCCGACGAGCACGGGCTGGCTTCGGCTGTGGCACTCAATGATTTCCTGAATGGCGGCGTTGTATTTTTCCCGGCGCGTTTTGTAGATTCTATCGTTCGCGTCGACTCGGGCGACGGGGCGGTTCGTGGGGATGACAATGACGTCGAGCTTGTAAATATCGTGCAGCTCTGTCGCTTCCGTTTCGGCGGTGCCGGTCATGCCGGCAAGTTTGGTGTAGAGGCGGAAATAGTTTTGGATCGTGATCGTGGCGAGTGTCTGTGTCTCGCGATCGATCTGGACGCCTTCCTTGGCTTCGACAGCTTGGTGGAGACCGTCGCTCCAGCGGCGACCCGGCATTTTGCGACCCGTGTTTTCGTCAACGATGATGACTTTGTTGTCTTCGACGACGTATTCGACGTCTTTTTCGAAGAGGCAATAGGCGCGAAGCAGCTGTGAAATGTTGTGGATGCGCTCGGTCTGGAAATCGAATTTTTGCTGGCGCTTCTGTTTTTCCTCTTCTTTCTGCTCAGGTGTCAGATCGCCACTAAGATCGATATCGGAAAATTCGGTGATCAAATCCGGCAGGACGAAGGCTTCGGGCTCATCAGGATTGAGAAACTCGCGGCCGAGATCGGAGAGGTCGGAGTCGTGAGCCTTTTCGTCGATGGTGAAGTAAAGCTCTTCTTTCAACGCGAATAGCTCGTCCTTGCGGGTGTCCTGATAAAAGGAGAGCTCGGCCTTGTCCATTTGTTTGCGCATTTCGGGCTCTTCCATGAGACGGAGAAGCCCCTTGTTGCGCGGCTGGCCGAGTTTGACCTTGAACATGAGGAGGCCGCCTTCCTCGGGTTTGCCGGCATCGAACGCGGCTTTGGCGTCCGTTGTGAGCCGGTTGCAGAGCATGGTTTGTTTGCGGACGAGCTGTTCGACGAGCGGCTTGAATTTGTCGTATTGATGGGTGGAAACGGTGGCCGGCCCGGAAATGATGAGCGGGGTGCGCGCTTCATCGATGAGGATGGAGTCGACTTCGTCGACGATGGCGAAGTGGTACCCGCGCTGGACCTGCTGCTCTTTGCTGGTGGCCATGCCATTGTCGCGCAGGTAATCGAAGCCGAACTCGCTGTTGGTGCCGTAGGTGATGTCGGCGGCGTATTTCAAGCGGCGAATTTGAGGGGCATCATCATGCTGAATGGCGGCGCAGCTGAGCCCGAGGAAGCTGTAAATCTGGCTCATCCATTCGGCGTCGCGGCGGGCAAGATAATCGTTGACGGTAACGACGTGGACGCCGCGCCCGGCGAGGGCGTTCAGGTAAACGGGACAGGTGGCGACTAGGGTTTTGCCTTCGCCGGTGGCCATTTCGGCGACGCGTCCGCTATGGAGGACCATGCCGCCGATGAGCTGCACGTCGAAATGGATCATGTTCCACGTCACGGGCTGGCCGCAGACGGTAAACTCGATTTTCCGTTCCGTGAGGCGGCGTGCAGTATTCTTTACGGCGGCAAAAGCTTCCGGAAGCAAGTTGTTGAGAGCGTTTTGCAGCTCCTGCGGATCGTCGATTCCGGCGAGGCGGGTTCTCCATTCGTCGGTGAGGGCGCGCAACTGATCGTCGCTGAAGGATTGGTAACGCTGCTCGATTTCGTTGATCTTGGCGACGATCGGGAGCATCCGGCGGATTTCCCGCTGGTTCTTCGAACCGATGATTTTTTTGAGGACCCAGTTGACCATGGGAAGGGAATTAGGAAGTCAGAATGAAGAAGGCAGAAGACGGGAGTAATTTACTTGCTGCCGGGGCGGGTGAGGGGAAGGGAGGCGAGATCAGGCGGAAGAGCGTCAGCCGGCCAGGTCTCGACGTGGAGTTTTAAAAGGGAAACGAATGGTGCGCCGAAGTCGGGTACTTGATCGCCGCTGCGGTCCACGAGGGTTCCAACGGCTGCGACCACGCCACCGTGTTGTTTGACGATGGCAATTGTCTCGGAAACGCGACCGCCTTTGGTGACAACGTCTTCGATAACGAGGAAACGTTCGCCGGGCTTAATCTCGAATCCGCGGCGGAGAACGAGTGCGCCGTTTTCTTTCTCGGCGAAGATGTGCTTTTTGCCGAGGGCGCGGCCGATTTCATGACCGACGATGAGGCCCCCCAGAGCAGGGGAAATCACCGTGTCTGCCTCGACGTGGCGGAGTTTGTCGGCTAGCTGGCTGCAGACTTTCGCGGCAATGAGCGGGTGCTGGAGGAGCAACGCGCATTGGAAGAATTGGCGGCTGTGGAGGCCCGAGCGCAGCACAAAATGGCCTTCGAGGAGGGCGTTGGTTTGTTTGAAAAGCGAGAGGATTTCGTCCGACATTTGGCGTTGCTCTAAATATATAAGCGCAAATCAGGCAACCGCGATGAATTCGATTTCGACTTGGGCCCCTTTTGGCAATCCAGCGACCTGGATCGTGGATCGAGCTGGGAACGGCTCGGCGAAATACGTGGCATAAACGGCGTTCATGGCCGCGAATTGTCCGAGGTCGGTGAGGAAAACCGTGGTCTTGACGACATTCGCGAAGGTCAGCCCCTTCGCAGCGAGGACCGCTTTGATGTTTTCGAGCACACGAGTCGTCTGCTCCGTGATGCCGCCGGCGACCAGTTCGCCTGTTGCTGGATCAAGCGGAATCTGCCCAGCGGCAAACAGCATGTCTCCGGTCCAGACGGCCTGTGAATACGGTCCGACGGCAGCCGGAGCGGCGGGTGTGCTGACGATTTCCTTCATGACGGGCAGATAAAATGGGACTGGGAAACTATCAGCAGGGCCCGGGGTGTCAATTTCGCTAAGCAATCCTCTTTTGCCTTACTCTTAATTCGTGATCTTCCTCTGCCCCCGCATTGCCTCGAAGTGGGAAATCCGGTATTTTCACGCAATGACCGCCATCGCTGTCAAAGATTTGCGTATTTCTCCCGAAGAATACCTGAAGGAAGAATTAGTGGCTTCGCAAAAACACGAATATGTGGCAGGCGCGGTTTTTGCCATGGCTGGCAATAGCCGGAATCACAATGAGATCGCTGCCAACCTTTTGTCGATATTGCGCGGCCACTTGAAAGGAAAGCAATGCTCAGCCTTGGGCAGCGATATGAAATTGAAAGTATCGGCGGCTTGGGGGGAAGCGTTTTACTATCCTGATGTAACGGTCGCCTGCGACCCTACGGATCGTTCCGAGTATTTTTTGGAACGTCCGACTATTATTTTCGAGATATTGTCGCCCTCGACAGAAACGGTCGATCGCCGGGAAAAGAGGGTCGCTTATACGACGATTCCTTCACTCGAAGTATATGTCCTGATTGAACAGGACCGAATCGAAGGAACGGCTTATCGCCGGACGGATAATGGTTGGGCTGGTGAAATCATTACGGGCGCCGATGTCATTCTGAAGCTCGCACCTATCCAACTCGATATTCGGCTGGGCGACCTTTACGACGGAACGACCGTCCGTTTCGATTAGCTTTGCTTACCGCTTCAGCAGCCACATCACCAGGGTCGCAACCAAGCTGATCACGACGCACGTCACAATCGGGAAATAGAACGAAAAATTCCCTTTCTCCACATGGATATCCCCCGGCAGCCGCCCCAATGGAATGCCGAATTGCCCGCCTTTCCATAATACCAGTCCGATGACGGCGAGTATCAGCCCAAGAACGAAAAGTGTTTTCCCGATTTCAGGCATGGGTGAAACTTACTGACACGCCATGTGCTCGCAAACTTCTCCTTCGTCGAATGGCATCTGCGGTACGAGATCGAGCTTTTCCAACAGCTCCAGATCTTGGTCTTTGCCCGGATTCGCCGCAGTAAGCAGTTTGTTTCCGTAGAAAATCGAGTTCGCGCCTGCGAAAAAGCAGAGTGCCTGTCCTTCTGGTGTCAGCCGTGTCCGGCCTGCGCTGAGTCGTACTTTAGCCCTTGGAAATGCGATGCGCGTCGTCGCGATTAAGCGCACGATTTCAAAGATGTCCACTGGCTGCTGTTGTTCCAAAGGGGTGCCGGGCATTGCCATCAAGCAATTGATCGGGACGCTCTCGGGCGGCGGATTGAACGTGCAGAGCGTCTCGAGCATTTTCAGACGGTCCGTCACCGTTTCGCCCATCCCGATAATTCCGCCGCAACAGACCGACATCCCCGACTTTTGCACAGAGGCGATCGTATCCAGGCGGTTCCGGTACGTGTGTGTGGTGACGATTTCCGGATAAAAATCCTCTGACGTATCAATGTTGTGATTGTAGGCCGTGACACCGGCTTCTTTCAGCCGGCGCGCTTCGACGTCGCCGAGCTGCCCCAGCGTCACGCACACTTCCATTCCCAGCTTGCTTACTTCGCGAATCGTCTCCAGCACCTGATCAAACCGCGGATCGCCGTCCCGCACGCCTTTCCACGCGGCGCCCATGCAAAAGCGCGTCGAGCCGTTTTCCTTCGCCTGTTGCGCGATGGGCAGAATCTGCTCGGTCGTCATGAGCCGTTCCGCCTTTACTCCCGTCGAATAACGGGCGCTTTGGGCGCAGTACCCGCAGTCCTCGCTGCATCCGCCCGTCTTGATACTGAGCAATGTGCAGAGCTGCACCTCATTACCCGTCCAATGCTCCAAATAGATGTCCCGGCTCTGCTGGATGAGTTTGAAAAACGGCTGATGGTAAATGCGTTCGAGGTCCGCGAGTTTCATTAAGTTCCTGCTTCCTTTGCTTTCCTTGGTGTCAAGATTTGCGCTGGCCTCACAGGCCGTACCACCGTCCCCCTGGAGTGGAAATAATCGGCAGTGTGTCGGTCATGTATTGCGTCTTCCCGACGGCCCCGATCATCTTTTTGCCGCATGCCTCCTGAAACTTTTTGGACATGCTTTCACCTGTGTGACATCCCCAGCTCCGGATGTAGGCGTTCCTCGCAAAACTGCTGCCCTTGATTCGGCTCAAGTCGTCTTCATGCAGCCAGGCCTTCGAGGCGCTGTCGATTTCGTTGCTGTAGTCAAACATCCAACAGGCCCTGTTCGAGTGCCCAAAATATTCCAAACCCGCGATTTTCAATCCGTCGCGGTTGTTCAAATAAGCGACAAGCTCCGACGTCGAACTGAACGGCACGAATTTCACTCCATAGGCTTCCGGGATCGAGCGGATAATGCTAAAAAGGTCCGCTTTTTCCGTCAACGCTCCGCGCCGTTTGTAAGCCGGCGTGTAAAGTAGCCATGTGATTCGCGCGTCCGGTCCGTAGGAGTTCCGCAATTCCGCGATGCGAATCCGCGAGGCCCGGATAAAATTCAGCCACCAGTTGTCATGGGGTTGCGCCTTGAATTTTTCCCACTGCATCAATGAGACGCCGCCTGTGATGATCACATATTCGCCGTCGAGTTTCTGATACGTCGTCGGAGGCGCCGGTAGTTGAGGCATTGCCGGTTCCGGGGCTATCTGGCCGTGGGCGCAAACGAGCGCTCCGGCGATAAAAAGAAGTCCGAAAGCAATTGAGCGGCGCAATTTCGTCAGAAACATGGCAGCGGCGACCTTACGCAGCTCGATTACCGCCATCAAGCGCAACATGGTGATGACGATTGCGGCCGGGCCGCAAATGATCCTAGTCACCCCGGATGAGGTCTTTCATTCGCGCAAAGCTTGCCCGGGCGGAATCGTTGCTCACGGGAGCAGACATGAGCTGGTGGTAATTCGTGTGTTCGATATCCTCGGGCGCCAGTTCTTTGATGAACGAACTCGGAGCACAGGGCGAAGCGCTGCCGTATTTCAGACGGCCGCGGCAGTGAGTCAGCGTCAGATTCTTTCTAGCCCTAGTGATGCCGACGTAGAGCAGGCGACGTTCTTCGTCGAGGGTCCCTTCAAGTTTCGAGCGATCGTGCGGGAGCAAGCCTTCCTCGAGGCCGATGAGGTAGACATGAGGGAATTCGAGGCCTTTTGCGGCATGCAATGTAATCAGTGTCACGCCCTTCTGTTTATCTTCCTTGTCTTCTTCTTCCCGCTGTTGATCCAGGCTGAGTTCGTCCAGAAAACCTTGCAACCCGTCATCCTTGCGGAGTTGATAATCGCCCAATGCGTTGAGCATTTCGCGAACGTTCGTCTCGCGGGAGAGCGCTTCCTCGGGCGTTTTGCAGGAGCGTGTCAGATCCTCCAGATATTTGGTCTCGGCAATGAGGTCATTGACGACCGCGACGTAATCGGCGCGCGGCTCGAGAATCCGCGTCTCGTACCGGTCGACCAGTGCCGCAAATGACCGGATGGCTTCCGCCGTTTTCTTTGTGAAGGTCGTCAGGAAAGGGTCAGAGCGCAGTGTCGCAAACACGCTCGTTTTATCGGCGATGCTTTGCTCGATGGCGCGGTCGGTCGTCGCCGAGCTAATTCCGCGCGCCGGGGTGTTGATGATCCGTAGTAAACTCACATCATCGTCCGGATTCAAGATTGCGGACAAATACGACAGGATGTCTTTCACCTCCCGCCGGTCGTAAAAACTTCGCCCGCCGATGAGGCGGTATGGGATTTTCAACCGGCGTAACTGTTCTTCGAGAAGACGCGATTGGGCGTTCATCCGGTAAAGGATCGCGAAGTCGTCCCACGCAACGACTTTTTCCAGGCCGATCCGATGGATCTCCTCGACTACGAATTGCGCCTCCAGCCGGTCGTCGGGCACGGCAATGATGCGGATTTTGTCTCCGGCGCCGTTTTCGCTCCACAGTGTTTTCGGACGCCGGCGCGGATTGTTTTTAATAAGGCTATTGGCGGTGTTGAGGATGGCGTTGGTCGAGCGGTAATTCTGCTCCAGTTTTACAATGTGCGGATTGGGAAAGTGTCGCTCGAATTCGAGGATGTTCGATACTTCCGCGCCGCGCCAGCCATAGATGCTCTGGTCATCGTCGCCCACCACGCATACGTTGGGCGGGTCGCCCGCGAGCAGGCTCACGAGATCCATCTGGAGCCTGTTGGTATCCTGAAATTCGTCGACCATCAGATACCGGAATTTCCCGCGCCACGTATCGCGGACGTCATCGTGTGTGCCGAGAACTTCGACGGCAAGCAAAAGCAAATCGTCGAAATCCACGGCGTTCAGGTGTTTCAATTCCGCCTGATACTGGCGATAAACCGCCCCAAGTAGCGTCTGATCGTCTGGCGGCGGGCGCCAACCGTTGTTTTTTGCTTTGCTGATGAGCGCTTTTGCGGCACCCGGCTCGAGTTTTTCGTCGCGGGCGGCGAGACGGTTGATGATTTTCTTAAGAAGCCCCGTTTGGTCTCCCTCGCCGTAGATCGAAAAATTGTTTTTGTAGCCCAGCTTTTCAATCGACGTGCGCAGGATCCGCAAACACAGGGCGTGGAATGTGGAAAGGGTCACTTTCTTCGAATCCTCGACCATGCCGGCGACACGTTCGCGCATTTCATTGGCTGCTTTGTTCGTAAACGTCACAGCGAGAATGTGTTCTGGCTTGACGCCTTGATGCAGCATATAGGCGATCCGGGCCGTGATCACGCGCGTCTTGCCCGTGCCCGCGCCGGCGAGGATCAGTACCGGACCCTCGGTATGGGTGACCGCATCGTGTTGGGCAGGGTTGAGATCGAACAGGCGAAAGCGGCTCATGATCAGGGCCGGAATGGGTAAAGGCTGGGATGCGTGAGCGCAAGCCTTCGCGATAGGAAAATCCCAAAACTCCCAAGCTTCATTCTGGTTTGAAGAACGGGGCGAACACTGTGCGAGCGACGGAGTCCGAAAACGGAACTGTGTTGCAATCCGTCGCGTGTTAGTTATCCTCGGCGCTGCAGCGGATGAGTTGTTAGCATGTCATCAGGAAATGGGAGCTAGTACGCCTTTGTTTGTCTGATGATGCGTCAACGAAATGGATCGCATGTAGATGATACCCATGCGTCGTGCCATCCATTCGGATAATACATATTACAGGTTCTTACAGAGAAGGTTGTGTAACGCGGGCATGCTGCCTGCCCTGGAGAGAGTTCCAACGGATCCTCTGGAATCCGCGGAACGGCAGACGGAAATACCCGCGTTACAAAGCTTCTCCACGCACTGCGATCGCGCCTTCTGGCTACTGAAGCCGCTTTCGCCATTGAGCACAGCGGCTGCCCATCGTGTTTGCCGGCACCGGCGTACAAATTTTTCGCCAGGCGTTTCAGTAGACCATAAACAACGCTATTTCGCCAATATTAGTCAACTAGTTAATCCTTGGGGCCGAAAAAGTAAATCACTCTGTTGGGCTATGACAGCCCGTTTTTCACCGGCAAATTTTGGTTGATGTCCCCGGCTCGGGACGGATTCCGGTTTTGCGAAAAAGCCGATTTTGCACGGAACGAGGGCGTGGCTGCCCGCAAGCAGCCATCGGAAAACCGGCGGGCGGAAAATCATCATCGCTTTGACCCGATGAACGAAATGAAATTGGAAGGCTCTTGAAAATGGTCGGATGCCGTTCGTAAAGTTTGATTCATGCGCCGAATTGCCCTCGATGATGTGCCGGAAACTGAATATCGTTCGCCAAAGGGTTTTTTTTGCCAGCTCAGCAAGGAAATTTCCATCCATCTTGGTGCCCGTGAGAATGAACCTCACCGGCATCCGTTCGAGCTGGAATACACCGTTGTCCCCCCGGGAAAACGGCATTGTCCGTATCACGCGCATACTGCGCAAACGGAGCTGTATTATGTGGTAAGCGGGACTGGAAAGGCGCGGTATCCGGGGGGAATGGAGACGCTGAAGGCTGGGGATGCGATCATTTTTCCACCAGGCGAGGCGCATCAGATCATCAACGACTCGGAGGAACCGCTCGTGTATTTGGTCATCGCGGACAATCCGCCGCGCGACGGTGCGTATTATCCGGACAGCGACAAATGGTACTTACCGCCGATCGGCGATTTTCGGTTTACGACGGTGGATTATCACGATGGCGAGGAATAGTCGCGTGCGGATCACATTGAAGTTTTTCGTCGTCTTATTGTTAGCGGTCGTAACCGCGCGAGCCGACCGTCTGCTGTCAGACCAGGCGACGGCTTCCATGTGGACAGTGGGACCTGGACCGGATTTGTATGCGGCGTTTGGTCACAGCGCATTGAGGATTCGCGACCCGGAACTGGGCGTGGACCGGCTGTACAACTTCGGCACGTTCAATTTCGAAACGCCGGATTTTTATGTCAAATTTGTCCGTGGCTATTTGAACTACTTTCTAACAGCAGCAATAGCTCCCGAGGTGTTGGAGGATTATCGTCAGGTAACGCATCAACTGGTTGTTGAACAGGAGTTGAACCTGACGCCGGAAGAACTCGACCGGCTGGTGATGGACCTGGAGAACAATTTGAAGCCGGAGAACGCGGCTTACCGCTATGATTTTGTTTTGGACAACTGCTCCACCCGGATCCGCGATGTCGTGGCAAGGGCGGCTGATATTCAATGGCCCGCTGCGACGGCTGACACGACCCTGCGGGAACATTTGCGTCCCTACATGGTGGATCGCCCGCTAACCTGGCAGGGAATGCAGCTCGTTTTCGGAACACGAATGGATCACACGGCCGGGAGTGCGGCGGAGACAATGTTTTTACCCTCTGAAATGAAGAACGGATTCGATGGCGCGACGATCGGCCCTGAAAAACGTCCGTTGGTTCGGAGGACGTCGGTTCTAAACGAAGGTCCGCGATTGCCGGATCGGGCTCCTCCCTGGCCGCTACGCTTTGCGGTGGCCCTTGCAATCGTGGGGCTTGTCGCGCATTCGCTCAAATGGCGGTGGGTAAGGTTTGCGGACGCGACATTGTTTGTGATGGCTGGTTTGATTGGGGTGTTCTTACTTTTTTGCTGGTTCGGAACACGGCACTGGGTTCTGAAGGATAATTGGAACCTGGCTTGGGCGTGGCCGTCACATCTTTTCGTGTGGTTTCTGCCTATGTTCTTGAGACGCATTTACTGGCGGGTTACAGCGATGGCATTGGCGTTGTTTCTCGTGGGGATGTGGTTCCTTCCTCAGGAGTTCCCGTCGGTCATCGTGCCTGTGTTGGTTTTCTCGATGGTTCGCGCGTGGGCTCGAGGAAAAAAAGATAGCGAGGATCGCCAACCCCCGGCTTCAGGTGGATCTCCGGTTGCGTCGGGGGTTTCCGGGCGATGAAATTTTTGGCGCGTTCCTGGCCGGTTTTGGCTGCTGCACTGAGCGGCGTTTTAATGCTGCTCTCTTTTCCGCCGTTCGAGCAGGACTGGCTGTCATGGCTCGCGCTCACGCCGTTGTTGGCAGCGATCTGGTTCCGAACAAATTCCCATCTCAAGCGCCTGACGCTGGGTTATTTGAGTGGCATACTATTTTTCGGAGCAACCTTTTATTGGATAGGCAAAGTGTCGATTCTGGGTTGGCTGGTGTTAACGTTGTATCTTGCCGTATACCCGGCGATCTGGGCGTGGTTTGCAGGCCTGACGGCATGCCGGCTGAGATTTGATGGTCCGCCGCTTGAGCCAGGCGACCGGCTGGCGCCATGGCGGCGGTCGGCGACGAGCGTGATGGTCGCGATGGTGCTCGCGGGGGGATGGGTGATTTTGGAATGGATCCGAGGGTGGCTGTTTTCCGGGTTTGGTTGGAACAATCTCGGCGTATCGCTGCACGGGAACATTCCATTCGTTCAGCTGGCGGGGATTGCGGGCGTACCGTTGCTGTCATTTCTCGTCGTTTTTGGAAATGTGATCGCGGTGACGACAGTGTCGCGTTTGATTGCCGAAGCGAGGCGGCTAACATGGGCGTCGCGCTCGGACTTTACCGTAGCGCTTGCGATCGTGCTGGTGGCGTTTGGCCAGGGAGTGCGGATGTCCCTGGAGACAGCCGATACGCGGAAAATGAAAATAGCCCTCGTGCAGGCCGCTACCCGCGATAACGCCAAATCATTCGATGAATACCTGCAACTGAGTGTCCTGGCATCCGTGCAGAAACCGGACCTCATCGTCTGGCCCGAAGGCGCCCCTGGAAAACCATTGCTGGACAATGTGGCCACGTTCGGAGCCGCTGCCAAGGCCGCGATTCCTGAAAACGGAAACATCTGGCTGCTGACCGGCTCGGATGAACATGCTCCCGATGGTTCCTATAACAGCGCCTTTGCCATTGCTCCCGGAGGATCAGGCCTGCAGACCTACCGCAAGCGTTACTTGATTCCGTTCTACGAAACCGGCAGCGAAGGATACAGCGCCGGGAAATCGTCGAAACCATTGTGGATCATGAACGCAAATGCGAATCTGGGCGTTCTCATCTGTATCGAGGACACCATTGCGGCGCTCGCCCGTGCGAATGCTCGTGATCGTGCAAATGTGCTCGTGAATTTAACCAATGACGGAATGTTCGACGACCGCGTCGCGGAGCGTCAACATTTCCTAAATGCGCTATTCCGAGCGCCGGAGACAGGCCTGCCATTGATCCGTTGTGCCAATACGGGTGTAACGGCGATCGTCGACCGTCAGGGGAGGGTAACGCAGCTGTTGGAAGCAGGATCCCCGGGCATTCTGGTTGGCGAAGTAAATTTTCCCGTGAGCGGCGCACGAACTTTTTACACACAATGGGGAGATTGGTTCGTGGCAGCGTGCGCGGGAATCGTAGCTCTCCGGCTCTTGTTTGCACGTTGACCTCGTCCGGCAAAGTGCCAGGCCATAGTACCGATTTTGCAGACGGTCGTCCGAAAAATCGGGCGAGATTGCGCGCCGATGTGACCGGTCGACGATGGGTTAACGGACTATTAATTTTTGGCCTGCGGTGAAGATGCAACCGTCCGCGTCGGTAGCTCGGATGGTTAGTGTGTGGTCGCCGGCAGGGAGATCGACGGGAAAATAGCCGCGCCAGAGATGATTGCAGATCACGGGGTCTGGGAAACGTCGCCACGAGACGGGCGCGGGCGTTGCGTTTTGAGCGAGGAATTTTGCGGCGTAGGCTGGGTCCCAGCTTCCTTCAATGCGGCGAAGTGGACGCCAGGGACGATCGCCGAGGCGATATTCGACTTTCCAGTCATCGTGGCCATTATAAACATTGGCGTAGAATGAAACCCAGGGTTCGCTCGCTTTGATGGCGAGTGGTGCATGGATGCCGATCTGATTGGTCGCGAAATCGAGGAGCGAAGGGTGGTAGTCGGCATGATAGGTGTCCGTGCCATGAAAGCTCACAATGGCATACCCGGGCGGCGTGCCGTCCCACATCGTCGCTGGAGGAACGCCGTTCTTGCCAGGTGGGCCGCTCCAGAAACTACCGCAGGCGGCGGCAACGTTGTATTCGTGGAGCTTATCTGGGCTGTGAAACCAATGTTGCTGCGCATGGGTGTGGCCGGTGAGAAACAGGACATTTTTACGATTGGCCAGTAGTTGGAATAATTTTACCCTATCGACTGCACGGAACGTGTCCGTATTCGGGCCGCCAGTATTGAAAAATGGAATATGCGCCATGACGACGACCCGAACGTCCGCCTGGGTATTGCGAAGCAGGTTTTCGATGAATGTTAGCTGATTGTCCGTGAGACCTCCGACATATTTGCCGTTGCCGAGCAGGCGGATATCATCAAGAGCGACGAAGAGAACTTTGGCGTATTGAAAAGCGTACGTCGCGGGACCGTATACGGATTCGAAAGCGGCCACCGCTTTTTCCGGATTGGCGGTGAGATCGACGTCGTGGTTGCCGTTCAGGTAGTAGGCTGGGATGCGGATCTTCGCCGTGGCGACATTGACGTTGTCGAAGAGGTCGAGTTTGTCATTGACGACATCGCCGAGCGTGACGGCGAAAGCCGGTTTGTCCGTCACTTGAGACAACGGCGTGATGACTGACCTGTCATAGTAGCCGATTTCCTCTTCATTATTCACTTGAGGGTCGGCCATCACCAACACTTTGAAGGAGTCGGATTCGACGGAGGATTTTAGTGGGAAGTCGAGCTTTTCGGAGGCGCGGCGATGGAACTGCGGGAGTTGGAGGTTGTTGATGGGAACACTCCAGCCGCGAGGTTTGATGACGAAAATGAAGCCATCTTCACGCGGAGGGGAGGGAAGGTTGAAGGCGCCCTGAGAATCGGTTAGGACGATATCGCGGCCATTGGATACCGCGACATTTGGGAGTCCAGGTTCGTTGGGATCCCGTGTTGAATTGGAATTCCTGTCATCGAAAACGGATCCAGTGAGAGATCCGGCGAGGGTGGTGGCAGTGAGTGCAAAGAAAGATACCCAGCCCGCGGCACGCATCGTGAAGCCTACTTCACGACCGCTGCGCAGCGATCGCAGAGGTGCGGATGGGCGGGGCTGAGGCCGACGGTGGGACGATGGCGCCAGCAGCGTTCGCAGCGGGGGTAGTCCGTTTTTGCGACGAGTAGTTCGCCTTTCCAAGACATGAGTTCGCCTCCTTTTTCCACCGTAATTCCCGAATTAATCTGAAGGTCGCTCAAAATGAGGAATTCCTCGATTTCGGAGAGATCCAGGTCGGGTTTCTCCGAATCTGGAACGGAAACAATCACGCGGGCTTCCAGCGCGTTGCCGATGAGTTTCTCCTGCCTGCGCGCTTCGATTCCCTGCGCGACGCCGGAGCGCAGCGACATGAGTTTTTCGGCCTCGGCTTCGACCTCGGGATTGACGGGGTAATCGTCCGGCGAGGGGAAGAGCTCGAGATGGACGGATGTTTTCTTGCCGGAAGCGGCCCATGCTTCGTCAGCCGTGAACGCGAGAACCGGCGCGAGAAGACGTGTGAGCGCATCGAAGATGCGGTGCATGACCGTTTGCGTCGAACGCCTGCGCGGTGAATCGGGGGCATCGCAATACATGCGGTCCTTGGTGATGTCCACGTAGAGACTGCTCAAGTCGACGGCGCAGAATTGGTTGATACTGTGATAGACTCTTAGGAATTCGTAGGAATCGTAGCCTTCGCGGCTGGCGCGAACGGCGGCGCCGAGACGGCTAAGGGCCCAGCGGTCGATGAATGTTAGTTCTGCATCGGGGACAGCGTCAGTTGCCGGATCAAAATCGTAAAGATTTGCCAGCAGGATGCGGAGCGTGTTCCGGATGCGCCGATAGGTGTCGGCCAAGCGCGTAAACATTTCCTCGCCGAATGGAACTTCGTCGGGGTAGTTAGTGCTGCTAACCCAGAGGCGAACAATGTCGGCGCCGTATTTTTCCACGTAATGCTTCGCGTCCATCGGCTTTTGATAGTCGCTGGACTTGGAAATTTTCTTTCCGTCGGTATCGACCACGAAACCGTTGGTAGCGACGGCTTTGTACGGGGCGACACCTTCGATGGCGACGCTGGTTAGCAGGGACGATTGAAACCAGCCACGGTGCTGGTCGGTGCCTTCGATGTAAACGTCGGCTGGAAAATGCAGTTCCGGTCGTCTTTTCAAAACTGCCTGGTGACTCGTGCCGGAATCGATCCAGACATCAAGCGTGTCGTTGCGGCGGGTTGTGCCTTCGGGGAGTCCCACGAGGGCAGCCCATTCAGCATCTGTTTTTTCGAACCAAAGATTGGTGCCATTTTTCTCGATCAAATCGGCGACCTTGCGAGCGGTGGCTGCGTCGAGGATAGCCTGGCCACCTGCCGTGTAGAAAACCGGCAACGGCACGCCCCACGTGCGTTGGCGCGAAATGCACCAGTCGGGACGGGCCTCGACCGTTCCGGCGATGCGGTTGCGGCCCCATGCAGGGATCCATTGGACTGAATCGATGGCCTTAAGCGCGTCTTTGCGGATGTCGTCGAGGCGGATAAAAAATTGCTCCACCGCCCGGAAAACGATCGGCGTTTTGGAGCGCCAACAATGCGGATAACTGTGGACGTATTTCTGCTCCGCTAAAAGAGACCCGCTTTCCTTGAGCAGCGCGACGATATCGGCGTTTGCGTCAAAGACGTATTTACCAGTGAGCGCGGGCACGCCGGCTTCGGCAGTTAGACGCCCGTTGTCGTCGACGGGTGAAAGGATCGGCAGTTTGTTTGCGATGCCGGAAATGTAGTCATCCGCGCCGTGCCCGGGCGCCGTGTGAACCTGGCCGGTGCCGGTGTCCATCGTTACGTAATCGCCGGTGATGACGAGCGATTTGCGGTCTAGAAAAGGATGCTGCGCCAGATTCCCGGCGAGTTCCTGGCCGGTTAAACTGGCGAATTCTTCCTGCATGGTAAGTCCCGTTTCCTGCTGGAATGCTCCCAGGAGCGGGCGTGCGATCACGAACGCGCGTTGGTCGAAACGCCCCACGACATATTCCTGCTTCGGATGAACGGCGATTGCGACGTTGGCAGGAAGCGTCCAGGGTGTCGTGGTCCAGATAACCATGTCGGCTTTTCCGGCGAGCGGACCGGTCACGAGGGGGAAGGTGACAAAAATGGCTGGATCGGTGCGTTCCGCGTACTCGACTTCGGCTTCGGCAAGTGCTGTCTGCGCGCCGGTGCTCCAATAGACGGGTTTTTTGGACTGATAAACGAGCCCCTTTTCCACAAAAACCGCGAAGGACCGGATAATATCCGCCTCGTATTCGGGATCGAGCGTGAGGTACGGATTCTCCCAGTCGCCAAGAACCCCGAGCCGTTTAAACTGATTGCGCTGGATATCGATGAATTTCCGCGCGTATGCCTCGGATTTTTTTCGGATTTCGGCCGGGGACAGCCCGCGCGATTCCTTCACGACTTTGAACTCAATGGGCAGCCCGTGGCAATCCCAGCCTGGCACGTATGGCGCGCGGAAGCCGGCCATGGTCTTCGATTTTACAATGAAATCCTTGAGGATCTTGTTCATCGCCGTGCCCATGTGGACGTCGCCGTTGGCGAAAGGCGGGCCATCGTGCAGTACGAATAGCGGAGCATCCTTGCGTGCGCTTTGAATCTGCTGGTAAAGACCGTTCTTTTCCCAGTCGGCGAGCATTGCGGGCTCGCGGGTGGTCAGACCGGCTTTCATGGCGAAATCGGTCTTTGGCAAATTGAGCGTGTCTTTGTAATTCATCGTCATCAAAGGGACGGCGAAAATAGAGCGTGAATCGGGCACAGGCAAGGCCCGCGAGTTGGGACGCCGGCATTCACTGGACGACGCAGATTCGAGCGACCGGTGCGGCTATTGAATCGCCTGCTTTTTTGCCAATCAATTGACCGCCCAATGGCGAAGCCGGTGTGATGACGGTCATGGTTTTTCCGTCGAGCTCGATTTCTATGCCACCGGCTGCCGGGCCAAGGAAAAACCAGTCGCGCACACCGGAAAACTCGAGTTCGACAAGCGCACCGAGGTCGACGGGATCGTCGGAACCGAAGTCGCGAAGCGGAAATTTTTCGAAAGCTGCGGCGGCCTGCATCGCGGCAAGGGCCTGTTTGGCAAGACCATCGGCGAGATAATTCTCCTCCGTGGAACGTGTGTCGTATTTGCCTTCGGCCTTGGTCTCGGGGTCGTTCCCGGTGGCGCGTGCCTGTTTCGAAGTCGTGCGCCGCGTGTCGAACTCTGCGCGGAGTTTTTCAAGAATGGCGGCAACGATTCGGGGTTTGTTCATCAAGGGACATTCGCAGAAATATGATGTTTGGTGAACACCGAGCCTTCTTTTACCCACAAGTCTTATTGTGGACAGTGGCGCCAAAATCTCCGTCCGTGCGTTGAGGTCATTTCTGGGGCATACTGGGCGCTTATGCCTTTTCGTTCGCTCGGCCTTGCGCCAAGAGTCCTTCAAGCCGTGCAGGAAGCCGGTTACACCGAACCCACGCCCATTCAGGCCGCGGCTATTCCCGCCATTTTAACCGGACGCGATCTCATCGGCATCGCCCAGACCGGCACGGGAAAGACCGCCGCGTTCACGTTGCCCGTGCTCACGAAGCTGGCCTCGCAAATCACCGATTGGACCACTCAACGCACCCTCGCGCTCATTCTGGCGCCCACACGCGAACTCGCCGTGCAGATCGAGGAAAACGTGAAGGCTTACGCGCATCATTTGCCCCTTCGCGTCGCCACCGTCTTCGGCGGAGTGGGCGAACGTCCACAAATCCAGGCACTGAAATCCGGAGCTCACGTTGTCATCGCGTGCCCCGGGCGTTTGCTCGACCTCATGCAACAACGGCATGGCGATTTTTCCAAGTTGGAACATCTCGTCCTCGACGAAGCCGACCGGATGTTGGACATGGGATTCATCCCTTCCATTCGGGACATCGTTCGGCGGCTTCCGAAAAAACGTCAGACCCTGCTTTTCTCCGCCACGCTTTCGAAGGAAATCGAATCGCTCACCCACGAGTTCCAGCACGATCCGCAGATTGTCCAAATCGGGCGCCGCTCCAACCCAGCGGAAACCGTAAGCCAATTCGTCTATGAAGTGCCGCAAAGCCTTAAGTTGTCCCTCCTCGGGCATCTTCTTGGCGATCCTGGCATGGACAGCGTGCTCGTTTTTACCCGTACCAAACACGGGGCAGACCGCGTCGCGCGGCGGCTCGAAGGGCAGGGGATCCGGACCGGGACCCTGCATTCGAATCGTTCGCAGGCCCAGCGGCTCCGCGCGTTGAACGACTTCAAGGCAGGCACAGTCCGCGTGCTTGTGGCCACGGATATAGCTGCCCGCGGTATCGACGTGGACGGTATTTCGCACGTGATCAATTACGATTTCCCCATGCATGCCGAGGATTACGTCCATCGCATCGGGCGGACCGGGCGCGCGCGGGCCGTCGGCGAGGCGATTAGCTTCGTGGCACAGGACGATCACGCTCCGCTGAAAACGCTGGAACGCTTTATCGGCCGCGGCATCGTTCGCAAACGAGCTAACAATTTCGACTACAACGCCCCCGCTTCCACGGTGCCTGTGGACAAACGGCCGACGCGCCCGAACAGCGGCCCGCGCCGCCCCGGCCCAGCCACGAACAACAACGGCAAAAGTGTTCGCGACGGTGGCAAGAAGCCCGTTGCCGGCAAAGTTGCCCATGCTTTCCGCCGTCGTCGCGTGAGGTAAAAACGAGGTCTTTGCAACAACGCGATCTTTGCGGGCCACCGCAGCGGGGATGCTGGCTCTATTAAAGGACGGCCCCGGGTTGATATTGATGGGGCGACAGCCCTCTATTGTCGGCTCGGAGACATTGCCCATCCCTGCGGGCTCAACGGAGCGAGGAGTCAATTCGATTTCCGGCCACGCGACGTAGCTTACGATTCCTACCGCGACAACACGAATGTCGGCGGGTTCGTGTACAAATTCTACGTCTTCGCTCTGCGGAACCGAGGTCCTCCATTCCTTTCAGAAAAATTTTTCGCTACAGACAAAAACAAAACGGCTGCGGCGTTGTTCAAAGTGAAAAAGCCGCATGACCGAAAGCCATGAAAACTGGAAAATCTGTTTCGACCGATTGGCGCCATCACTCCTCCTTTTCGCCCGCCAATGGGCCGGATCCCACGCCGACGCCGAAGACATCGTTCAGGACGCTTTCGTCCGATTCTGGAAACGCGAGGGCGCTTACACGGAAGAAAATCGCGGCCTCCTTTTCGCCGCTGTCCGCTCGACGGCCTTGGATTTTCTCCGCAGCACGGGCCGCCGTCGCCAGCGTGAGCAAATGGCGATTGCCAATGACTCCGACCTTGTCGAGCCCCGGTTCGAGCCGGATGGCGCACTGGCGAATGACGAACTCGCGAGGGCCGTTGAGCGACTGCCGTCTGACCTTCGCGAGGTGCTCGTCTTGAAAGTTTGGAACGGCCTCACTTTCAAAGAAATTGCCGCCATCCTGGAACTATCCCAAAACACCGCCGCCTCCCGTTACCGTTACGCCCTTGAATCTATTCGACAGAAACTCGCAGCCCATGAAGCCCGATCCGATCACTAAGCTCGAAGCTGAATTAGCTGCATTGAGACCGGGCGTACCCAGTGAGGCTCTCAAAGATCGCATCGACGCACAACTCCGCCAGGCCGCCTCTACTTCGCGAGTCGTTCGGAAAAAATCCGGAAGAGGGAGTCTAAATTGGTTCGCCTGGGGCTGGGGAATCGTCGCCGTGTTAAGTATCGCGTTGGTCGTTTCCCTCTGGCCTGAAACTGGCCGCCGGGCAATTTTCGGCGCCGCCGACTATGAAACGCCTTCCAGCCGGATTGTTCGTTATCAAATTCTTTCCGAACAGGACGACGGAGTTGTTCTGGACGATTACGGCCAGCCCGTGCGTCAGGTTCGCTATACAGCCGGCGAAACCGTTCGATGGCGCAGTCCCAGGACGGGGGCCAACATTCAGATGTCTTATCCGCGTGAAGAAACCATGCTGATTCCGGTCGCCGGCAATTGAACATTTTCACTGCGCTGAAATTTTTCGGTCCGTCCAAAAGAACATCAAACCCGCTAACCGATAGTACCGTGAAGAAATCGCTTATTCCCATCTGTGTCGCGGCGGCATCCGTCGCGTGGCAAAATCCCTTGGTATTTGCTCAACAGGCGCCGGACGCTCCCGGGGCGCCATCGCAATCAGGAACCGCGCCGGGCGCGGGAACCGCCGCTGCACCAGAGAAGCCGAACGACACCGGCAAACATGGCCAGGGATCGCCTCGCTTCGCACGAAAAACGGAGCCGCGCACGTTCCTTGGCATCGAAACGAGTCCCATTCCACCAGTCGTTGCCGCGCAGTTGGGGATTCCCGAAGGTTTCGGTCTTGTCGTTGATTTTGTCGTTCCCGACAGCCCAGCCGCAGCCGCAAAAATCGAACGGTATGACATTTTGATTCGAATCGAAGACCAGCGACTCGTCAATCCAATGCAGCTCGCTAGCCTCGTTCGCAGTTTCTCCGATGGGAAAGACGTTGTTTTGACCGTTCTCCGCAAAGGTCAGGAGATAAAGGTCACGGCCAAACTCGCGAGGAAAGAACTTCCTACGGGATTTGATCCGGACTGGCGGCATGAATTCCGGCGCTTCCCCGGAATGCATTCCGGGGAATGGCCTGGGTTGCATCGAATGAGAGACGCAATGCGCAAAGGCGGTGAAGTCAACGCGCGATTCAACGATGGAAGATGGCTCAGCAAAATCGACATGGGCGATCTGCATGTGGTGAGCAAGGACGAGGAGGGCACTCTCGAGATTCGCTCAAACGACGGCAAACGTACCCTGATCGCCACGAAGCCGGACGGCTCTGTCCTTTTCAACGGTCCCATCGACACGGAGGAACAAAAAAAGTCCATTCCGACGGGCGTCTTGGAACGACTCAAAGATATGGAAAACGAACGTCTTCCCGAGCCGCCTCCGCCACCCCGCGACGAGCCTGTTCCGCCACCTCCCGTGGAGACGACCTCGACGGAATTCGTTTCCCCGGGTGCGGCATAGAATTTGGAGGGAACCGAAACCCAACAGCAACGAAGGTCTGTCCTGCGAACGTGGGACAGACCTTTTACATCTTGATCCGCGATCTACACCGCAAAATCTTGACCGCCCTCCCCGGAAACTGAAAGACTCCGAACCGCTTGTTGTTGTTATCCTCTAATAAACACCTCATCCAACTCTAAATTCTTATGCCTCTTTCCGCTATTACCGACGTTCGAGCCCGCGAAATCATCGACTCCCGCGGCAACCCCACTGTTGAAGCCGATGTTGAACTCGCCGGCGGCGCAGTTGGCCGCGCTGCGGTCCCCAGCGGCGCCAGCACGGGCGAGCACGAAGCTTGGGAACTCCGTGACGGCGTCAAAGACCGTTACCTCGGCAAAGGGGTCAAAAAAGCCGTATCCAGTGTTGAGAAAAAGATCGCCGAAGCCCTCGTAGGCCTGGACGCCCTCGATCAAGTTGCCGTCGATAAGACGATGATCGCGCTCGACGGATCGAAGAACAAATCCGAGCTCGGCGCGAATGCGCTCCTTGCCGTTTCGCTTGCAACAGCACATGCGGCTGCCTCGCAGCTCGGTGTTCCGCTCTTCAAATATCTCGGTGGACCCAACGCCAAAGTTCTGCCTGTGCCGATGATGAACATCATCAACGGCGGTGCGCACTCGGACGCTCCGATTGATTTTCAGGAATTCATGATCATTCCGAAGGGCGCTCCGAGCTTCTCCGAAGCGTTGCGTTACGGCACCGAAGTTTTCCACACGCTCAAAGGCATCCTCAAGAAACGCGGCCTTGCTACCTCCATCGGTGACGAAGGCGGTTTTGCCCCGAATTTCAACGACGCCGATGACGCTCTCGCCACCATTGCCAAGGCGATCGATAAAGCCGGTTACAAACTCGGCGAAGACATTTTCATTGGTCTCGACGTCGCTTCGAGCGAATTTTTCGACAAGGAAACGGGTCTCTACGTATTCAAGAAATCCGACGGTTCCAAGCGCACCGCGGCGGAACTCGTTGCTTACTATAAAGAGCTCCAGGGGAAATATCCGATTATCTCCATCGAGGACGGCTGTTCGGAGAACGATTGGGATGGCTGGAAAATTCTCACCGACGAACTCGGGGCTACAACCCAGCTCGTTGGCGACGATCTCTTCGTCACCAATGTCGAGTTCCTTCAGAAAGGCATCGACAAAGGCATTGCCAACTCGATTTTGGTCAAGGTTAACCAGATCGGCACGCTTACTGAAACGCTCGACGCCATCGAGCTGGCGAAGGAACACGCCTACACCGCGGTGATTAGCCATCGCTCTGGCGAAACCGAAGACACGACTATTGCCGATATTTCTGTCGCCACGAATGCCGGACAGATCAAAACCGGCTCTCTGTGCCGCACCGACCGCGTTGCCAAATACAATCAACTTCTTCGCATCGAGGAAGAATTAGGTGACAACGCAGTTTTTGGAGGCAAGATGCGATAATTAACACGATGGAGGATATCAATTGAGCGAGGCGGCCGGATTCCAGGATTTCCGGAAGCGCAAGGAACGGAGCGCGCTCCAGGTGCTGAACCGGTTTTTGGTCATCTTGATTATCCTCATCGTTGTTTGCGGGCTCATCGCGGCATTTCTTCCGGCATTGAAGGCGCGTTCCGAACAACGCGCCGCGCTTGAGAAGATCCGCGCCGAAGTCACCGCTGCGAAAACCGTTTTCCAATCGCGTTCCAAAGAGCTTCAACGCCTGAAAACGGATCCCGATTATCTGGGCGACATCGCCCGGGATAAATTGAACGTGCAGAAAGAAGGCGAAACCATCTTTCGGTTCGACTCGGCCGGCGCGACCCCAACGTCGACGCCGGTAAAGTAGAGGTTTCGTTTGGCTTGGAATTGAGAAAGCGTTTGGGTTTTCCAAACGCTTTTGTCTTTTTATCTCCCGGCGTTGCCGATTCGCCTAGGGAATCACTGATTTAAAAGAATAGTCACCACCAAGACACCAAGAACACCAAGGATTTAAGGATATTTCAGGTCAAAATCAGCTTTTCCCGCGGAAATTACATTCTTCGATGCGTTGTTTCCTCTTCCTTGGTGTCCTGGTGCCTTGGTGATTCATTTAATCAGCGTTTTCCTAGCGTGGAAATGGCTCACGTCCATCGAGGGTGGGGAGTTTTACGCCCAGAGATTGCGGTCCAGAGTGCGATATTGGATGGCCTCGCCGAGGTGTTCGACCGTGATGTGATCGCTACCGGCAAGATCTGCGATGGTGCGGGAGACTTTGAGGATGCGGTCGTAGGCGCGGGCGCTTAGATGGAGGCTGGACATGGCCATGTGAAGCAGCTCCGAAGCGTCTTCGCCAAGCTGACAATGCGATTTGATCTGGCGGGACGTCATTCGGGCATTACACGTGATGTGTTTGGCGGCGCCTGCGAAACGCTTTTTTTGAAGGGATCGGGCCCGTTCGATACGTTCGCGGATCGACGTGGAGGGCTCGGCGGATTCGCGGCTGCTCAGTTCTTTGAATTCGACTGCAGGGACTTCGATGTGGATGTCGATTCGGTCGAGGAGCGGCCCGGAAATGCGCTGGCGGTAGCGTTCCACCTGCCCGGGCGCGCAGCGGCAATCGCGTTTCGGATCGCCGAAATAGCCGCACGGACACGGATTCATGGCTGCGACCAGCATAAAACCGGCGGGGAACGTCATGGAACCGGCGGCGCGTGAAATCGTGACTCGCCCGTCCTCGAGCGGCTGTCGCAAGACTTCCAGCGTAGAGCGTTTGAACTCCGGCAATTCGTCAAGGAATAAAACACCGTTATGCGCCAGGCTGACTTCCCCCGGAGTCGGATTTGTAGAGCTGTGACTTTTTGAAATTTCTGCGACATTTCTCTTGTAAGCTCCCAGGTAAATATGTGATCTCTTTGCAAAAATTTTTGCGACGCAATTTCATACAATAACTGCGACGGCGATTGAAATGAACGTGAATAACTGCGACGGCGTTAGGCCTCATCAAACCCGCAAAATCCGCCCTACCCGGCGGAGTGTTTCGGGCATCTACGCATTTCGCGGAGAGACAGCTATTCCTTTCGAATCAACGCTCGAACGAGATTTTTTACTCAAGAAGGAATTCAGTCGCCACGTTCTGACTGTCATCCCTCAACCCGTTCAGATTCCGTTCATTGCATCCAACGAACGCGCTTACACATACACCCCGGATTTTCTTGTTTATTATCGGCTGCCGCTTGACGCGCGATACGGAGACTATCCCAAGCCTCTTCTGGTTGAAGTAAAACCTCGTGCCGAGATTCGGAAACATTGGCGGGACTGGAAGTCGAAGTTTCGCGCCGCCCTCCATTACGCCAAAAAACAGGGATGGGATTACAGGATACATGACGAGGTCCGAATCCGGGATCAAATGCTGAACAACATACGGTTCCTTGAACGCTACAAGCGAATGCAATTTCCCGCTGAAGAGACGCGTTGGGTCCTGGACAACGTACGGAGAATGGGAGGTGCCCCATTTCATTATATCCTCGCCCGGCATTTCATGGGTAGTTACCGGGGCGAAGGCATTTCGCATATCTGGTATCTCCTTGCGACGGGGCAGTTGGAATGCGACATCACACGACCATTAGGCGACGACACTGAGTTTTGGGTCCCGAACAATGAGCTCTAACATTGAGAATGACGAGGACGTCGTAATTCCGAATGAAAGCTACGAACCCGTACGGGCACGTGTTGACATTCAGATTGACGGTCTAGTTGGATTCAATGGAAAGGTGTACCGCATTTCACAGGTGTTGGATTTCGATACCGTAATTGGTGTGGAGGTTGAGAGCGGGCGAAGTGCCCCGTTGCGGATCGGAGAACTCCGCCCTATCGGTCGTGTCGATGAGGGTTCCATGCGGGACGTCGCAGATATTGCCGATGCCGACTGGCGGGTGGCAGAACAACGCTTTGCCGCGATTAAACCGCTGATCTGTATGGTTGGGGCAGGACGAGTGGAAGTCGAAGAAAGGGCCTGTGAGGTGGGAGTAAATGCTGCTACGTTATACCGCTGGTTGAAGCGTTATAGAGCTTATGGAGAAGTAGCGGCCCTTATCCCTCTAAAACGTGGCTGGAAAGAGGGAAGAAGTCGAATTCCGCCGTTTGCTGAACAGGTCATCGAGGAGACCATTAAGAAGTTTTACCTGACCGCACAGCGCCCGACTGCTCAGAAAACAGTGACGGAAGTCTTGCGGCAATGTCACCAAAGAGGAATCGAGGCGCCCCATCCAAGCACCATTCGTGCGAGGCTAACAAAGATAACGGAAAAGCAACGTTTGCGGGGACGGGGATTCAAAGAGAAAGCCAAGAACAAGTTTCTGCCGGCTTCAGGCAAAATGCCGAATGTCGATTTTCCCTTGGCTATGGTTCAGATAGATCATACCCCGGCGGACATCATTCTTGTGGACGACCTGCATCGCAGACCGATCGGACGCCCCTGGATCACCCTCTCGATGGACGTTTACAGCCGAATGGTCACGGGATACTATCTTTCGTTCGACCCGCCATCAGAGACATCGGTGGCGATGTGCGTTTCGCATTCCATTTTGCCGAAAGAGGAATGGCTGCTGCTGCATAAAGTGGATGCGCAATGGCCCGTTTGGGGGCTTCCACGAACTATTCACGTCGACAATGGCGCTGACTTTCGTTCCAACAATTTTCAGAAGTCCTGCTTGATGTACGGCATTAACCTGGAGTTTCGCCCCGTCAGACAACCTCGCTACGGAGGACACATTGAGCGTGTGCTTGGCACATTGCTTCGAGAGATCCATGATTTACCTGGCACAACTTTTTCGTCCGTCAGGGACAGGGACGGCTACAATTCCGAAAAGGAAGCGGCGATGACGAAATCAGAGTTCGAAACGTGGTTGGTGACTTTGATTTGCAAAGTATATCACCAACGGCTCCACAGCGGCATTGGCATGTCTCCCCTGCGGAAGTGGGAAATCGGAATCTTTGGAAATAATGAAGTTCAAGGGTGCGGTATCCCCGCGCGGATCACAGACCGTCACGCTGTAATGCTGGATTTCCTGCCTTCGTTTCAACGCACGGTTCAGACGTTCGGAGTAACTATCGATGGCATGACGTATTATGCTGAGGCGCTGCGTCCATGGATTGGTGCGGACGACCCGGACAATCCCGGTCGCAAGAGGGAATTCGTCTTCCGCCGAGATCCTAGAGACATTAGCTCCATTTGGTTTCGCGATCCGGAGCTTAAGCAGTATTTCAAAGTTCCGTTCAGCGATCAATCGCTGCCCTCGATGAGCATATGGGAATACCAGCAGGCCCGCGAAATGCTTAAACGCGAGGGTGCCAAAAGCGTTAACGAGCACCAGGTTTTTCATGCTATCACAGAACTGCGGAAGCGGGTCGATGAGGCGAAGGAAAAAACGAAAAAAGCCCGGCGTTTGAGTCAGCGTCGTAAAGAGCACGAGAAGCGTCCCTCTCCAGCGGCACCGTTACCTCCGCATCAGCCTCAGCCCTCGATGCCCCCTTTAATTTTCCAAACCCCTAGCGGCACCTTGATAGAAGGTCATATTGATTCGTCCGACGACATTGGTTGACATGAATGGTTACGAACATATTCACCCGGAGTTCAGGCATATCATGGGAATGTCCGAAAAGGATCGGGTCGGTTTTCTGGATCAACCCCGCTGGATCGGGTACAAAGTTGCTCGGCAAATCTTGGATACGTTGCAAGGATTGATGCATAAGCCGGTCCGTCCGCGCATGCCCAATCTCCTGATCGTCGGCGATCCGAACAATGGAAAGACTACTATTATTCGTCGTTTTCGCGACTTGTGCGGTCAGGGCTACGTCAATGAAGATTCAGAACCGGTCAAACCCATCATTCTTGCAGAAGCTCCGCCAAGCGCGGACGAGAAGGGATTGTATATATCAATCCTAGAACGATTCTTCACACCTTACAGGGCCAGCGATCCGGCTGCCAAGCTTCGTTATCAAACCATTCATCTTTTGCGGATGTGCCATGTCCGCATTTTAGTTATCGACGAGTTCCACTCTCTATTGACAGGTCCGCCGATCAAACAGCGGGAAGTCATGAACACCATCAAACTTCTGAGCAACGAACTCGCGATCCCAATCGTCGGCGTCGGAAAAAGGGAGGCTGTTCGAGTGCTTCACACTGATGAGCAGCATGCTAGCCGCTTTGATGTTATGCCACTTCCATTGTGGGAATTGAATCCTGATTTTCAACGACTGCTGGCAGGATTCGAGAAGGTTTTACCGCTCAAGAAACCTTCGGAACTGCATTCGCCTGCAAATGCCACTCTGCTCCATGCAATCTCGGAAGGGAACCTAGGTAATTTGCATCGCCTTTTGGTCGAATGTACTGCGGAAGCGATCATGAGCGGCAAAGAACAAGTCGACAAGAGCATCATCGAAAGCAAGAGATGGCTACGTCCCACTCGTGGAATACGGGAGCTGGTCGGATAGCGCCCCGGTGGGCGGTTGCGGTTCCGATACTCCCAAATGAAATAGTTTCATCGTGGCTCGTGAGAGCTGCCCTTACGCAAGGCTGCGATCCGCTCGCCCTGACGGGGAAGCTTTGGCCGGGATGGAGATTGTGGACGCTCGACGCCGATCGAAGACTTGGTCCTGAACGGCTCGATCCCCTGGTCCAGTGTTCTGGTATCGAGCGCGCAGTCTTTTTGGCGTCCACGCTCGATCCCGTAGCCCGTCAAATCTATGGAGGGATCCCGCCCGAATGTGGCGTTTGGCAATGGATTCTGGCTTTGGGATCGCGAAACACTAAGCGTCGAGGTGGGATGCAATGTTGTTTAGCGTGCCTAAATACGGACAAAACGCCATATTTTCGTAAAAATTGGCGTTTTGCCTGGCATACCTGTTGTGAGAAGCATGGTTGTAGCCTGGTCGATAGATGTCCGTCCTGTGACGCCCCGTTTGAACCTCACCGTCTACGGGCCGACGCGCCACATATAGGCGTGTGTGCGACATGTCACTCGGATATTCGGAATAAGGGAGTAGGGACTGCTACGGCCGCGACAGGCGCCTTGCGTCTTCAGCGCGCAATGGACAAAGCAATGCGAGATGGCAAAGGAATTTACAATCAAGAGAATGTTGAACTACCGGAATGGTTTCGTTTGATGCGATTTATGGCCACACTCGTCCGCAGGGTTGGAGTGGTTCAAGGGCGGGGACTGGCATCTCTCGCTTCGGCCATGAGCATTGACTGTAGGAATGCTCAAGTTGCCCCCGGGGCCAGCGTTGAGTCGATGTCTATCAGCGACCGGCAACGTCTATTTGAAACCACGTGGGACATTGTTAATATGCCGGCCGCGAGTCTGCGAAACACTCTTGTGGAATCGAACGTGACAAAGCAGGCGTTCTGCCCAAAGGGCATTCATCTTCCTCCTCTGCTTTCGCCTGTTTACGAGGCCCTCCCGAATAATGCCAAGCCTCGGAGGCGCAAAAGGCGGAAACAAGCTGCCCGAATGCCGCGTCCGCCGCATGTCGTGCAAAGGATGATGATCCGTATTCGTCGAAAATTGGAGATGGCATGCCGCTAACTATGATTCCCAATGCAACACGGACCTGCGATGGGTGCGCGCGACGCGTGGTTAAGATTTTTCGCATCCACAAAGGGCAGTGTTACTGCGCGAACTGCTACAAACGAGCCTTTAAACATCGGCTGTGTTCAAAGTGCGGCAATTTGAGGCGGCTCTTCATAAATGATCCTGAAGCGATTTGCCAAAACTGCGAACGAACAAAACCTTGTGCGCGCTGCGGAAAAACAGATTACAGAATCGGCAGACTAACGTTTTACGGCCCGGTTTGCATACCATGCGCTCGTTACTTCGACGAACCTCGAGAATGTGGTCTTTGCGGAAGGAGTTCGAGATGGTTTACGCGTGTACCGCGGCTTGGAATTGACATTCCGGTCTGCCACAGGTGTGCCCGCTCTGACCACCGCACATGTCAGGGATGCCGAAAGCATCGCCTTGTGACTGCCAGCCCTGATGGACGGCTGCTCTGCAAGTCATGCCGAGAACGCGGGGAAATTCCCTGTCCGACATGCGGTGCCTCAATGCCTGCGGGGGCCGGCAGCCGATGTGCCAAATGTTACTGGCAGGGCCTGCTGCAAAAGCGGATACAGATCGATTGTGCTCTGCTGTCGATCCCCGTGATGGCCGAAAGTTGGGCGCGATTCGGTGAGTGGCTCGGAAATACGGTGGGATATCATAAGGCTGCCGTCACTGTTCATCGTTACTTGCCTTTCTTCTCTGAAATCGAGGAATCATGGAAGTTCATTCCGGACTATCGAACGCTCTTGGAGCACTTTGGAGCGGCGAAACTCCGGCGAGCGTCACTGCCTATGCGCTGGCTGACGGAGACAGGATTGATTGGCATCGACCCGAAAGCCAGGGAGGAGCATTCAGACCGAAAGCGCATTGAAGCGACGCTGAAGAGACTTGGCAATGGCACCGCGGAACGCCGGATATTGGATGGCTATTTCGACAAATTAAAAATCAATCTCGAACGAGGTGAGACCAGTATCCGATCGATTCGCTTGGCGTTGACGCCAGCCGCAGCTCTGTGCCAGGCCGGGCTCAAGATGGGAATTGTTCCACCTGACCAAAACGTCCTGGGGCGGTACTTGGCCAAAACACCAGGTCAACGCGCTGCCTTATCTGGATTTGTCGGATATTTGAAAGAGATGTATGAGATCGAAATCAACTTGCCAAGACCAACTAGCAGAGCTGGGCGCAGTGGTCAACTGACTCGGGAACAGGAGTTGTTGAAGTTACTCAAGGACTCTGATAACGAGCTCAACCAGCAGTCATTGCTTGAAGTTGCACTAAGATATTTCCATGGTATGCCCAAAAAAACGGCCAAACGTGCTTCGCTGGTTGATATTTCCAAGGTAGAGGACGACGGCGTGGAATTGGTATTGGAGGGAAAATCTTATTGGCTTCCAGTCGATATCATTAGACGGAAGAGGCGGTAGTATTTTAGCGGCTTTGGGACAAGAAACGGGGAATATCAGATTGCCGATTCCACGCAACAAAAGTCGAGCCAGTCCCTTGAAAACGCCCAATTTGCCCATTCCCCACCAAGCACATGATTCATGATTCAACCTACAAGCCTTCAAAACGACGGTCATCGCGGCCATGATACTCCCGTAAAACGTCGGGCGGACGATCATCTCAATCGCTGGCCGTTGGCTCGAGAAATCTACGGAATAGCGGTTACGGGACCGAGCGATTGGTCCGTTCGAATAGGCATATATGGAGAGTGTCTCGCTCTGAAGCTCGGGTGCCTAGATCAGGATACAAAGCGACTCGGGCTCTATGAACTGACGCTGCTTTGTAAGACGATAGATTCGCTTGCCGATACGACAAGCTCCGCCCGTTCTCGCTTCTGGCCAAAAAATGAAGCATGCTTCTCAATCTATTCCGCGAAACGCTTTGGGCGGCAGCTACGGTTATCCCACTCACTGGGCGCGCAGCTTTCCAATTGCAGAGATTTGTGGATGAACTCGGCGAGCTCAATCTCCAGGTAACTCTTCCCACCTGGTGGCCGAACGCGCCCTTGGCATCATCGTCTGAGGTTCCCCCGATTTGAGGGACAGAGGAATTGGGTGTCGTCGGATGCCACAGGGATGTCGAGGAGCTCCCAGAAGCTGGTTCGCGAGCAGCAGCAGATAGCCGCATTTTGCGCTAATGGCGATACCTCAAGCTTCTCCAGATCGGGGCTACAAATCAGAGATAACCTTCAAGAACGCAGTTGGCGCACCAACAACATTGGTTCCATAAGCCTGGTTCAGCCGAAGGGGCTTGGCATTTAACTTGTGGGACAATGGACTGTCGCAAAAGAAAGTGTCGCAATAAGGCAAGGCTAGGGCCGCGTGCTCGGCGTCTGCCAAGTCATTTGGACTGAATGCCTCGCGCGACATGATAAATATTGCATTGATACCAGCTACAATCTGCATGAACGGAAGAACCAACGGGCTGGGTTTTTGGTGCGATTCTTTCTCGGTCAGTAACTTTGCAACTTGATCTGGATAACGCGAATGATACTCCATTGCGATTTCATCGAATGGTTGCTTTACCATCAGGCGGAAAAGATGTGCCTTTTCATACGCCAAGACTTCTGCGAATGACATCTTTTTTTCGTGATAAAACGTAGCATCGGTATTATAAGCAGAAGCAAGAGCTTCGCCGTCCATATGGGGAAATCGCTTCTGGTCAATTCCGTCAATGACGTCCTCCAGCTTTGTCTCCCACATAAGATCCACGAATGTCTTCTGAAGATATTCATTATCCTTTAAGCTAAACGCTTCGCTGACGGGCAAACGCTCGCCTGCAATCCACCCCGCTTTTGTCCACACCCATTCCATAAGATCGAGCGCTCGATCTCCAAACATGCTTCGCGTGATCTGTTGCTGAATTTCCGTTCGGATTAAATCCCGCGGTTTCTGAAGACAAATTCCATCGCTTAACTCATCCATCAGACGTGCCGTTGCCTCCCGCGTCCTAGTGTCGCTTTGTCGCATAAGTTCCACAAAAAGCGGGAAACTGATAGGGCATATGATTCGCTGTTTTGCTCGCAACTGACGTAATGTTTCCAGGATCGAGCGATAGACAGGAGTTTTGTTTGGGTGGTCCAAAATCCAATGACGCATCTTCACCCAATGGCAGATATCGATATAAATGACATGCTGAGTCTCTATTTCCTTCCTCAGCCGAAGATGAAGGATGTGCAGGTATTCTGATGGCGTTATTTCTGGGTTTTCCTTGTGGAAGGCATGGGATTGCTCGTCAAGTCGCTCCCGTCCCTCCCGATTAAACCAATCGGGAAATGTAGGCGTCTTGCGTCCGTTTCTCAGGTCCGCGACAGCTCCGGCATATTCCTGTTCAGAGATTTCAATACTCGCCTTCAGGATTAACCCGGTTCGCCGTGATTCGAGCCACGCCCGGAAATCTTTTTCAGTGTTTCCCGGACTAATAACCCATTGCCTGGCGACGATACCTATGCCATCGTCTCGATGGACTTGGGCCATCAGCCATTTCTGGAAAGTTGGCACAGGTCTGGATCTGGTCATCGATGACACCCCAAAGTCGCAAAGACTCAATCGATTTTCAAATCTTTACTTTTGCGCTGGGCTGGCGTCGACGTGTGGCGTGCTCTTTCCAGGCAAGTTCTCGGCTTGGGCGAGGATTGAAAAGTTCGCCCCCTCGGCAGGAGGTTGGCCTCCAAACGTTCGCACGGCGGGGTTCTTCTCGTCGGCCAAGCCGGCCTTGGGCGCAGACCCGCGCTAGGCGCGAATTAAGAACCGTTCAGACTAACTCCAACAAACAACTAAAATTCGAGTTGCGAATGGGGCGGCGCACCTCATTTGATTTCCAATGCAAGAATTGTTGGCACGTGATCACTGACTCGAGCGACGGGAAACGGCTTGCACCACATAATCCTACCTCCTCGAACGAAAAAGCCATCGAAACAGGCGTCCGGATATTTTCCATGTGCCGGAACGGTAATTCGGTCCTCTAACACGAGTCCTTTCCACGCCCATTGGTATTTCTGGTTTAGCAAGCTGAATGTTCGTTCGCCGGCAAAGCGTGAGTCGGTTGGGTCAGTATTAAAATCACCCGCGATTACAGTAACCACTTTCCGGGCGGAATATAGCTTCTCCATCTCTGCAGCGTGTGCAACGACCTGGCGCGCAGCTTCTTCCCGTTTGGGGAAGCCGACGCTGATTCCACCCCGATTGCTCTTGAAATGGACGGAGTAGAGCAAGAGAACGGTTTCTCCAAAGGGTATGGCTGCAAATGAGAATCCCCTGGGAGGCGAGACTGGAGCTGATGCAAAGGACTCTGACCAAGCGCTTTCGGCAGGCCGATTGGCTGCGATAGCCGTTTGCTGGATGGTAATTGAACCACTTTTGCCCATCTGCCGGAATCGGCTCACGATGAGCGGCTGAAAATTTGGTAACACCGAAGTCACTTCTTCCACGGCGGCCCAGTCACGGACTTCCTGCGCGCAGAGAATATCAGGTTTGATCTCCAACAACCCGTCTTTGGCGGCACTCATGTGCAACGCCCGTTCCATCTCTGTGGATGACGGCTTACCGCCGGGAAACCATTCCATGTTCCACGTTGCAATCTGGACAATCTCGGCATTCGCCCGCGGGACGATGGCTACGGCCAGGAATAACAAGGCTGCGAGGAGGAAACTCAGCCGCCGCATATTTTGCAGGCGATTCCGTCATTAGGACCGCAGGGGCGTCCAACGCCAAAGTAGCGGCAGTGAGAATTGTGCCGCTTGCCGGTAGAGCTGATGGAGCGGGATAAACTTGATGATTTAGAAGAGGAGGATGTCGGTGCAAAATTTGAGGCTGCGGCCGCCGCTGCGCCTGAGCCCGTTGAAGGAGCAGATGAAAAATCATTGAGTCGCGCCAGAAGGCCCTCGATCTGCCGACGTAAAGCAGCGTTGTCCTTGCGCAGACTCACGATCGTGGCTTCCAATTCGGCAATTCGAGCGGCGCCGGCGTCTGGATTTGCTGCAGGAGTTTGGAGTTTCTCTATCGAGGCACTGGTCAATTGATTCCGCTTAACAGTCGCCATGCCAAACTCGGATCGGATTACAGCTTGTTCACCGTTCCATGAGACCAACTCACCATGGATCACACTGCCGCCCGTCAATTCCAATGAAATTGGAGCAGCGAGACCTTCGATGGTGATTGACAGGAAGAAGATGCAAAGAATTAAAAACGAGCAGCGACAAGAGGGGTTTACCGAATCAAACATGGTTCTTAAACAAAACGGATTGACGATAGGATCGCTCGCGTTGTAATTCTTTGTCCAGTTGGTGTTTTTGTAAATATTAAAGGCTGCGTAGAAATGCCGGTGAGAAATGCTTAAGAGACGCGATATAGGGAGCCTTTGAAAGACGTCCCGGCTGAGTGGTCTCGTGGTTAACCGAGTCCCGCCAAACAAATTATATGAACAGTGCATTGGATTTTTCTCCGGCGTTGGCACCGGCATTTGAAGTGGGACGCGCAATCTTCGAAATTTTTGCCGTCCTGGTAGTGCTCAAGCTGATCGTTCACGCCTTAACTCCTCCAAAACCGAGTCGAAAGCGGAGATCTCGGTCCTTAAATTGAGTTATTTACGCAAATCTCGCCTTCGAACCAATTCACCGTCGGCCTGCTGATGGCGCGCGGCCTCTTTCTAAGTTTTAAACATGACGTTGCCTCCTGCGCCGAATCTACCTGCCCATATCTCTGATGACCGGACTTCAAAGAGATTGGGAATTTTGCATAATGGTTCTGTCCTCGGGGTCATTTTTGAGGCAATCCCCAGCAGTGAAGAAAAACCAGTGGAAGAAAAGGAGGTCGTCTGAAAGGCATTCTGCGACGGTCGCACTTGGGCGATATGGAGGATTAAAGGGCGGCAAGACAAGGGCAAGTAAGTCACTGTCGAAGCGTTGACTTTGGGCAACTGGTCAAAATTTTACGGGAACGCTCCCGCGATGGAAGCGTTCATTTGGAAGCTACTCCAAATGAGAAATCTTTGTGACCGTTGGCTGCAAGCTCCCGTGCCCGGCGGCATGCGCATGCAATTTTCGGGCCCACCAGACCTTCCTGGGGAAGTAGGTGCACCAATTCGCAAGGCAAGCGGCAGAGCTGTTCGCCCTGAGCCATCTCTTCTGCAAGCCGCACGTTCTGCATAGAGCATACCCTTTGGCGTCCAATGTACTGTATCCGTAAGACCAACTACACCTGCGACGTGGCTTGACGGTGGGCGGAGAGCCAGGCGGCGGGGGTGAGGGCGCGCACTTTCGAGGCGGGCCAGCCGGCCAGGCGCGGCAGGACGTCGAGCAGGTAGTCGCGCGCGTTGATCCCGAGCCGTTTGCAGGTTTCCAGCACCGAGGTGATCGCCGCGACTTTCGGGCCCGCGGCTTCGCTGCCGATGTGCAGCCAGTTTTTGCGTCCCAGGGCTACCGGCCGGATGGCGTTTTCGCACCAGTTGTTATCAATCTCAACTTCGCCGTGGCTGGCGTAGACGACCAAACGCGGCCACTGGCTCAACGCGTAGTCGCAGGCCTTGCCCAGCTGGCTTTGCGGCAGGCACCCGGCCCGTGCTTCCACGAGGGCGGTTTTGAGCGCTGCGAGCAGGGGCAGGCTGCGCGCCCGGCGCATTTCCTGCCGCGCGGCGGGGTCGAGTTTTCCGGCGCGGGCCTCGGCTTCGATGGCGTAGAGTTCGCCGATGCGCCGCACGAGGTTGAAGGCTACGGCGTCTGTGTTCCCGGAGACTTCCAGCGCCTGGTAAAAACCTCGCCGGGCGTGTGCCCAGCAGCCGGCCATGACGATGCCTGCGCCGCCGATTTTGTCGTAGGCGCCATAGCCGTCGCATTGCACGATGCCGTCAAATTGACCGAGGAACTGGCGCGGGCCTTCCCGGCTTCTTCCCATTTGAAAGTCAAAAATAACATTCCCTCCGGGCCGGCTGTATTCCCACAGGTAGCCCTGGTGGTTTTTGCCGATGGTTCGCTCGCTCTGCACGCCGACGGGCGTTTCGTCCGCCTGGATATAACTTCCCTCTAATAATTCCTCGCGCATGGCCCGGCGGATGGCTTCGAGCAGGCCGCCGGTTTTCATCACCCAGCCGCACAGGGTCATCCGGCTCAGCTCGACTCCGCTCTCGCGCTCAATCGCTGCGCTTTGACGATACAAAGGCTGATGGTCGCTGTATTTTTTAACTAATATATCCACGGCCAGCCGGTCGGAGGCTTTGCCTTTTTCGATGATCTTCGCGGGCGCGGGCGCCGTGCTCACGCCCAGTTCCTCGCACGCGCCGCAGGCGCGCTTTTCCCGTTTGATGACGTTCACAAAATACTCGGCGGGTTTGAGGTCGAGTTCTTCGCTGACCTCATAGCCGATGATTTTCTTTTCCCCGCCGCACTGGCCGCACCGGCAGGCTTCGGGCGCGCAGCTAATCATGACTTCCACCCGCGGCAGGTGCGCGGGCAGTTCCTCGCGGCCGGGATGGTTGCGCCGGGGTTTGCTTTGCGCTTCGACGGCTTGCTTTTGCTCCCCGCCGAGCGCGGCTTCGGCCTGCACTTCGGCGGGTTTGACTCCCGGTTCGCCTTCGAGCAGTTCCAGCTGCGCGTCGGTTAGCTTCTCGCTGCCTTTGCCGTATTTTTCCAGGCGCAGGAGCCGCAGTTCCTCGCGTAGAAGCTTGTTTTCAAACTCCAGGTCCTTGACCTTCTGCAACTCCCGCTCGATGGCGCCGCGCATAGCGATGGGAACGGTTTCCAGTTGCAAGGTCATGGGTATGGAGCCGGTTCATAGCCGGATGATTAGCTCTTGCATAGCTTTTTCTAAAAAATATCCGTCCGCTTTTTTAAGAGCGCTAACGCGCCGGAGCGCGCCACCACTCGCGCCGCCGCGTGCGTTCCAGGTCGATGCCGCCTAATAACAGGGCGAGTTCTTCGCGCGTGATGGAGATTTTACCCTCCACAGCCGCGGTTTCCGGCGGCCAGCAGAAGCGGCCTTTTTCCAGCCGTTTCGCGCAAACCCACGGACCGCTTCCGTCGAAGAAAAGGATTTTAAGCCGGGTGCGGGACCGGTTGGTGAAGGCAAAGAGGTGGCCCGAAAGGGGATCGAGTTCGAGCCGGTGGCGCACCAGCGCGTGGAGCCCGTCGAAGCTCTTGCGCAGATCAGTCGCGCCCGGCGCCAGCCACACCCGGGTCGCCGCGCCCAGACCCATCATGGCCGGGGCTGCCCGCGCAGCCACCCGATCAGGCGCTGAACTTCCCCTCCATCAAATCCCCGGCGCACCTGCAACCGTCCCGAACCCGGCCACTCCAGCGCATAGTCATAACCCACATCCCGGCCCTCCCAACCTGGTGACGCCGTGCCCCCCGGCGACCCGTTCCCGGCCAGTGTCACTTCCACCAGACCCACCCCGGCCTCGCGTTCCTGTTCCAGGTTCGCCGTCCGCTCCTTCTCGCGGCGCAACCACCGGATCAACGTGGCCCGGCTGATCCGGTGCACCGCCGCAAATTCCTGTCGCCCAAGGCCGCTCGCACGATATTCCCCAAGGAGTTTTTCAATTTCCCGCCCTCCCCGCCGCCGCTTG
>DATDBU010000109.1:0-22702 GCA_036524675.1 Chthoniobacterales bacterium
GAACAGTTCCAAGAGTTTCTCGCAGGCACGACCCACCCGCGACGGGTCATGAGGCTCGAGGAAGTGGCAAACATGGCGGTCTTCATGGCTTCCGATAAGGCAAGCGGGATGACTGGAACGACCGTCAACTTGACCATGGGGAGTCTGGACGACTAGCCCGGATAAGCGATCGCCGCTACCCCTGACCATCCCGCGCTCGCTGCGGGAGCCATTCATGTCGCGACTGCGGCCTCTCCTCTGTTCACGCAGTCGAACTACAAAAAAACACTGAGCAGGCCGATTAGTTTTCGCCATCCGCCAGGTCAAAACTTAAACCTGCCAACGTCTCAAAATTGCCTTTCTCCGGACACAAATCATGAGCGCCAAATCGACCCAGCAACTGCAGTTGGGGACATCCACGAAGACCGGTCGAGAGGGTTTTGAAGAGATCGTCACATCGCACCGAGGGAAGTTGTTGGCACACTGCTACCGATTTACAGGCTCACTGCACGACGCCGAGGACCTGGTCCAGGAGACGATGCTTAGGGCGTGGCGGGCCATCGATCGTTTTGAAAGCCGATCGTCGCTCCAAAGTTGGCTCTATCGCATCGCGACAAATGTCTGTCTGACGGCGGTTCGGCGCAAGGCTAGCGCCAGACGAGTCTTACCCGACAATGTCGGTGGACCCACGTCACGGATGCCCATAGGAGGGCCTTCCACTACGGATATCCCTTGGATCGAGCCGCTGCCGGATTCGATGCTCGAAAACCTGACGGATGCATCTCCTGGACCCGCGGCAAGATACGAGCTGCGCGAGACGATTCGCCTGGCGTTTATTGCGGCCACCCAGCAACTGCCGGCGCGCCAGCGGGCAGTTTTGCTGCTGTGCGATGTTCTTGGCTGGTCCGCGAGTGAAACGGCGGAGACCTTGAGCATGTCGGTAGCCTCGGTTAACAGCGCGCTACAACGTGCTCGTGGCACAATGGGCAAAGGACTTTCGGCTGAAGATGTAAGAGACAGCGCGGGCGCGGAGGGGCGGCACCGCTCGATCGCGCACAAATATGCGGACGCTTGGGAGAGCACCGACCTGAAAGGGTTGGTCTCCCTTCTGGCAAAGGACGCGTCGCTGGTTATGCCGCCTTTCAGTGAGTGGTATCTTGGGCGGGCCGCGATCCGCACGTTTATTGGCTGGTTCTACGACTGGAGTTGGAACGAGGGAATACGCGGTGCGTTTCGGATGGTTCCCACGCAAGCCAATGGTCAATTCGCGCTCGGAAGCTACGCGCGCCTCCGCCCTGCGACAAAATTTCAGGCACGCGCCCTGCACGTGCTTTCGTTTCGCAAAGGAAAAATCCATCGAATCACGATCTTCGTTGGGGCGAAGTTCTTCAGCAAATTCGGTTTGGCGCCAGAACTTGGCGCTGGCTGAGCAGGAAACACGCGTCTCGAGAGCGTTGGGTGTGGTGCCAAAGCCGTTCAGCGGCTTCGGCATGCGATAGATCCTCCAGCGCCGTCAGGATGAGAGCGGTCCTGAGGTCGTGCGGCAGCCGGTCGATGGCTGCTTCCACGGCTCTCATGTGCTCATCGCATTCGGCGATCTCGCAGGGATTTCGCCGCGTGGATGGCAAGTCCGGGGAATCGCTTGTTGAGTTCGACGGTTCGCAGGGTGTTGTAGTGTTCCTTTCCTTCGATGCGGGGTTTCGAGCAAGCCGGCTTGAATGTTTTGACATCGCGGAACACGCACCGCAATCAAGCTCTGATCCGGTCGCGCATGCCGCCAAAGGTGAACATGCAGACCATGTCGCTCGTCAGAAAATCATGCGGGAATCCCAGGGAGACGGCGCTGGCCTGATCCAGCCGTTTGAGTTGTTCCGGCGAAAACGTGATGTCCAGGCTCCCGATGTTGTCCGCGAGTTGGGTGACTTTCCGGGCGCCGATGATGGGAATCACCGGCCGGTGACGGAGCCAGGCCAGCGCAACCTGGGCCGGAGTAACTTCCATTTCCCTGGCGAGTGCCACCACTTCCCAAATGGTCCGTTCGTCCGATGCGTTCGCGGTGACGACTCCCTTCAACATTTCGCTGTTGAGCCGGGCGCTTGCATCCGCGGCGCCGACCGGGTTTCCCGGCAGATATTTCCCCGTGAGCAATCCGCCGCGCAGGGGCGACCAGGCCAGCACGGTCATTTGCTGATCCCTGGCCACGGGAATCAGCTCCCGTTCGACCGTGCGCTCGAGGAGGCTGTATTCGATCTGCAATCCGACATAGCGGGTCCAGCCGCGGAGTGCCGCCAGAGTGTTGGATTTCGCCACGACCCAGGCCGGAGCGTCGGAAACGCCGATATAAAGAACTTTCCCGGCGCGCACGAGATCGTCGAAGGCGCGCATGACTTCCTCGACGGGAGTCATCTGATCCCAAATGTGCAGCCAGTAAAGATCGATGTAATCGGTGCCGAGCCGCTTCAGACCCATTCTGCGGCTGGCGCCTTTATCGTTCGAATGTGACCACCGGCCCGTACGGGGCCATTTCCAGCCCGCAGTTCTGTGTCATCGCGCAAGGCCGCAAGCGGGTCTTTCTCGGCAACGAGGCCTTCAACTACGATGCGACGAGCTATCTCGTCGCATCGGCCGACCTGCCGGTCAGCGGCCAGGTGGTCGAGGATCCCTTCCTGGGTCTTTCCCTCGCCATTGAACCCGAAACATTGGCGGCGCTCAGGCGACATTCAGATTACGCCAATAACCCAGGCCCTTTCCGCGCCTAAAGCCTGGCCGCTAGGGCACGCGTCAGTTGCGCCGCGGAAATTTCCCGGCATCCGCTGGCATTCTGACCGGACCACAGCGGCGAAAACTCTCCACTGCCCCGGCTCTCTGCCTGGGTGCGAAGCGGAGTGATCGCGGTGGTGGCAAGCGGAAACGCGGGCACCGCCGGATGGATCGGGCCCAACTCGCGGATGATGCGGTTCACGATGCCGCGCGCCGGCCGGCCGGTGAAAATATTGGTGAGCGCGGTATGCCGGGCGCTTTCAGCCTTCAATGCCGCACGATGCACGGCGCTGAGCGTCGTCTCCGGACAAAGCAGATACGCCGTGCCGATTTGCACACCCGCCGCGCCGAGCGCCATGGCCGCCACGACCCCCTCCGCCGAGGCGATGCCTCCCGCCGCCACCACCGGAAGCCGCACCGCACGCACGACCTGCGGCAGCAACGCCAATGTGCCGACCTGGGTCGTCAGATCGTCCGACAGGAAAATTCCGCGATGTCCACCGGCCTCCAGGCCCTGCGCCACGATGATGTCGGCCCCGTGAGCTTCAAGCCAGAGCGCCTCTTCCACGGTCGTCGCCGACGAGAGAATCCTCGCGCCCCAGCTTCGCACCTGCGCCAGCAGTTCCGCGGAGGGCAGGCCGAAGTGAAAGCTCACCACCGCAGGCTTGAATTCCGCCAGCACCCCGGCGGCTTCGGCAGTAAAGGGTGCTCGGCCCGGCCCGGAGGGGATGGCCTTCCCATCGATCCCGAACTCCTCGTAATACGTCGCCAGCACGCCGCGCCAGGCGGCTTCGGCAACGGGATCGGGCGGGGGTGGCGTGTGGCAGAAAAAATTGACGTTGAAAGGCCCAGTCGTTTGCGCGCGTATCGCCGCCAGTTCCTGGCGCATCGCGTCGATGGAGAGCATCGCGCACGGGAGCGAACCCAAGCCGCCCGCATTGCATACGGCGACGGCCAGCGCACTCGCCTGCGCTCCCGCCATCGGGGCTTGAATGATCGGCAATTCGATCCCGAGGAGTTCATGCAGGAGTTTCATTGTCGACGGGTCTCAGCGGCACGCGCAACATTTCTTCCACACTCAGCGCTCACTGGCAACGGGCTTCCCGCGGCGCTGGCTCAGAGCGGGAGCGAGCAGATCGGCAATGCCCATGCGGTGGGCGAAGTCGATGTATGCCAGGAGATCAGTTCGTTCAGCAAACTGGCCGTCTCTGCGGACGCGCGGAGGCTGGTCACGGCCGGCGGGATTGAACCCCGCGCAACCGGTAAAATACGGCGAGGTGCGTGGTGGCGAGCAGAGGGACCAGAAATCCGGGGATGAGGAGCCAGGGCAGCGTGCTCATTATGCCCGAGCCCGGCTCGGCGGTGATGAGCCGGAGGGGCCCGGGCGAGGATGCCACACCCAGCCCGACCGCCGCCACCAGATCAAGCAGGCCGGCTGTGTTCCAGAGCAGGATAACCCGGCGCGACCGCTCCCAGCCGCGCGCGGCCAGCCAGGCAACCGGCAGCGCGGTGAGTCCGACTAGAATGTCGCCCCAGCCCGCCACCGGTGCGAAAGGGGCGGGCAGGCGATGCATTTGGTAAAGCAGAACAAACGAAATGCCGAGGAGGCGGACGGTGTTCACGCCGATGAGCAGAGCCAGCGGCACCTTCTCCAGCGCGGAGCGGAGCGAAGGCACGCGAAAGACAGCCACGCAGAGGATCAGCAATGGCACAGCCACGGAGATGCCCACCCCGCCTACTCCGAGAGATCCGGGCCGGGAGCTGAATATTTCTGTCGCCGCAAAGACGACGACCAATACGAACCACGCCCCCAGGACGGAGGCGAGCCACGCCCGCTCCGTCCAGCTTCGGCCGAAGCCAATGGAGAGCAACGCCACAGTGATGGCCGCAGATGCCGTCAATTCGACGGCGCCGATAAGATCGAACAGGATGGATGGATTCATTGTAGATACACGTTTTTGGATTAAAAAAATTTCAGGGAACTACTCCTTCGCGAAGCCAGCCAAGATCCAGCCCGGCAAGGACCGTCCCGACACTCGCCTGCGCCCGTTTCCAGATCACGAGCCCGCGGCCCGCGGCCGTTTTGCCGCCGGGAGTGAGCTCCACCAGCCGGACACGGGCATCGTCATCCCCAGAAAGTTTGATGAATCCCTTCTGCTCCAGCAGGGCGAGATTCCGGGTCAGGGTGGTGCGTTCCATGCCCAGCATCCTGGCAAGCTGCGTCATCGGCATCGGACCGGTCTGCACCAGAATGGCCAGCAGTGTGAACTGCGTCGCGCGCAGCCCGCTGCCCCGAAAATGGGCCTCGTAGTGTTGGGTCACAGACCGGCTGGCCTTGCGCAGGTTAAGGCACGCGCACTCGCGGCAAGGTTCGAAGTCCGAAGCATTCATAAGGTGTAGATACACGCATCAGGCCGGCGCGTCAAGATTGAATTACGGCTCGATCAAATTGTGCCAGGGGCAGGTAACATGAAAGCGGGGCATGTCGCTCGCCAGAAAATCATGCGGAAATCCCAGGGGGACGGCGCCGGCTTGATCCAGCCGCTGGAGTTGTTCCGGCGAAAACGTGATGTCTAGGCTCCCGATGCGCAACATCAGGATGGCGGCGGCCGGCCTGGTTAGGATCCCCAGGAACAGGAACAGAGTCGTAACCCGTGAACGCGGATTCGGCGATTACCAACAGGAGGCAACGGAGCAAACGGAGAGAAAACGATCCCGACGGATCGGAAAAAATCATCCAGTTCTTCCACCTCTGTTTCCTCCGCAACCTCCTGTTCAAAAGCGGTTTTCGGGATGAACAGTTTGTGCTAACACCGTGGAATCCCATGAGCACCGCGGTTCCCAGGCGAAGGACGAGCCTCTCCCAATCGTCCATTCCCATAGGTTTCAGCAGGTCGGTTGCTTCGAAATCAGCATGAATATCCGCTGTTGCTTAACGGCCCCGAGTGAGTGTCGGAGTGAGCAGGTCGGCAATGCCCATGCGGTGAGCGAAATCGATGCGGGCCTTGTCGGCGACTTGGCTCACTTCCCGGCAGCCGTCGCCGAGAAAATCGATGATCGTGCGGAAAGGACGGGTGCCGGCGGGGAGTCCAGCCACGCGAACAACCTCATCGGCCACGGCCTGGGGATCGGCATTATCCGGTGTGAGCGTGGAGAGTCGTGCGCCAACGGCATCGAGAATTCCCAGATAACGGCTGTCATAGGCCGCGACGGTTGCAGCATCGGCGGGTTTTCCGGCATTGGGAAAATGCGCCGTGCCTCGGGTGAAGGCCCCGGGAATGACGAGGCACGTTTCGATGCCGAAGCGGGCGACTTCATACGCATAATCGACGGCCAGCGAATCCATCGCCGCCTTCGCCGCCGCGTAGGGGCCCATGAAGGGAGGATGTCCGCCGCGGGTGGTCGTGCTACCGATCCACAGCAGCAGCCCGGATTGCTGGGCGCGAAAACGCGGGAGCACGGCACGATTGACGCGTTGCGCGCCGAGGACATTGATATCGAACGTGCGGATAATTTCCTCCGGGGAAAAGGCCTCCGCCGGGCCCACGACAAGATGGCCGGCGTTGTGCATGACGATATCCAGGCGGCCCTCCTGCTGATAGATGGTTTCGACGGCGTTGTCGGCAGAGGGCTGGGACTGCACGTCGAGTTCGATGGCTCGGATGTCGGCTTTTTCGGCGGCGGCGAATGCGTTGAGTTCGCGCACGGCGGGTGCATTGCGGCCGGCGAGGTCGCGCATGCTGGCATAGACGGTGTGACCGGCTTTAGCCAGGGCGCGGGCGCTGAGTTTACCGATGCCAGTGGCGGCGCCGGTGACGAGGATAATGGATTTCATAGGAATAAGTTAGGTAATATGGTGTGTGATGGATGTGAGGTAAGTTAGGCGTGAGCCAGCTGGCGTTGGATCGCGTGGGAGATCCACCCGGCGAAGGAGCCGAGGGCGACCGCGCCGCCGAGCACAAGAAGCGTCATGAGCGAAGGCTCGTGATGCGACGCGAAGTAGGCGATCAAGCCCAGGAAGTAGCAGAGGATGTTGTTCAGCACCGGGACGGCCCGGAGCGAGACGACGATCATAGCCACGCCAAACACGACCACCGGCAGACTGTAGGCGCCCAGCATCGGACGGAGGGCGCCGATAGCCAGGGCCGCGAGGATCCCGAAGGTGATGCCGAGCAGAACACAGCCGAAATTCACCAGCCCATCGCGAGCGTTAATTCCGCGGGTGAAAAAGGCGACCCAGCCGATGAACATGGCCCAGACCGGCAGAGTGAGGACCAGACTCGCATGAGCAGCGGAGGCGGCGGTTGCGGCGGCCACGGCCGTAAAGATCGTAAAGGCCAGCCAGGATTGTGGTTTCATTATTATAGCGTCTTCCTTGCAGTTAGTATTTAGATAATACGTAGCGCTGTTGTTAGACTACGCCGCCGTTGACACGGATGGTCTGTCCGTTGACCCAGCCGCCATCGGGGCCAACCAGGAAGGAAACAGCTCCGGCGATGTCTTCGGGGCGTCCGAGGCGTTCCAGGGGAGCCATCTTCGAAAGGTGCGCGATCTGCTCCTCGGTTTTGCCGTTGAGGAAGAGATCGGTCGCGGTAGGCCCGGGAGCGACGGCGTTCACGGAAATTTCGCGGCCGCGGAGTTCTTTCGCGTAGATGTTGGTGATGGTTTCCACCGCCGCCTTGGTGCCGGCATAGACGCTGTAGCCAGGCAGGGCAAGGCCGACGACACTGGTGGAAAAGTTCACGATGCGGCCGCCCGAACGGAGCCGTTTCGCGGCAAGCCGCAAGGCGTTGAAAGTGCCCTTTACGTTGATGGCGAAGAGGCGGTCGAAAAGCGCGTCATCCGTATCCGCGAGCGGGACGAGACCGGGTTGCATGATGCCGGCGTTGTTGACGATGATGTCAATGCCGCCGAAGGCCGCCTCGGCCTGGTCGAACAAGCCGGCGACTTCCGACGGGACGGAAACGTCGGCCTGGACGGCGATGGCCTGCCCTCCCGCGGTTTTGATTTCCTGGACAACTTTCTCCGCGTCAGCGGCGCGACCGGCGTAGTTGACGACAACGGCGATGCCGTCGGAAGCGAGACGTTTGGCGATGGCTGCGCCGATTCCGCGTGAGGAACCGGTGACGATGGCGACTTTGGCTGGGTTATTCATTTTCTTGATAGTGTGTTGAGTTTGTTTGGATCGTTGCCGATCCCAGGTTTGGTGGATGGCGTGAGTATAGCGGTGCTGCGGATTTGCTGTAGTCAGCGAGTTCGCATATCGCTTATTCAAAAAGTGAATGACGCCTCATGCAGGTCTCTCACTGCTCCGTGCCTTCCTGCGCGTGATGTTCATTCAGCCGACAGCAGGCGCGCGACGCCTCGGTTCTCGCCACGGTGGACGAAAAGCAGAAGCAACAAACGGAAACCGAATGCAGACGCTGTCCGAAGAAGCGAAAGACCTGGAGAGGCAAATCGGGGAATTGACTACCGAAACGGCGCCGGGGAATCGGATAGGTAATTTTCGATTCCGCTCGAGAGAGAAATCGAAAAAACTCCACTCTTGAGCCTCCGGCGGGCCGATTCACGATCGTGGCCTGTGTCAGAGCCGCTCCGTTGCTAAACGCTGCCGAAGAACAATTTGTTGGAGTTTGTCAGCACTTTTATGGACGGCATGTCCCTAAAACGCAGAGTGTAAGGCCATTTCGGCGTCACGGGCTGGAGTTACTGGCAAAAAACACCCGGGTTTACGGAAAAATGCTGCGCGAGCGTTCGCACGTGCGCCAGTGTGAGCGAACGTTCGCTCCGCAATATTTTGTTGCCCAGGGTCCGGTCGGTTCCCAGCAGGCGCGACAAGTCCGCGCCATTCATGCCGTGCTGCGCGAGAAGCTCCTTCAAGAGTTCAATCCCCTTTCGCGGTTCGAACGGAGGCAGATTTTGCCTTTCGTAGTCTTCGATAAGTCCGCACAGTAGGGCGAAGAAATCCTCCTGGTCCGGCGTCATGGTCCCTTCGCGCCCGGCGAACAGAGCGGCAATCTCCGTGGTATTGGCCAGATCCATTGCATCGTGAATCGGGCGTGGCGGATGCAGAGCGCAAAGAGCCTCGAACGTCTTCGGCACGTCTTCGAAACGGGTTTTGATAGTTTTCATACTTCTTTCTTCCATGAATTACCGTCGTATTCGGCGTGCGTCATCACCCGCAGCACGAAGACGATCCCTGTATTGAAATGAATCGACGCAATGAGCCGGAACTTGTTGCCGCCGATGTCGAAAATGTAAACCGTTTACCACTTCTAACGGTGCAAACATCCGTGGCCGGGAATGTTCGTTTGACTTGTTCATAGTTTGTCCAAATCGCTTCTTTCGTTAAATCGTGCCATCGTCCGAGTGGGTTGGAATTCAATCGCTTTTGCAGGCATGGGTCAGGCTTGAGCTCGGCCTTCGTTGTTTTGCTTGAGATCCCGGACGTGGGATCGCGGTCTTCTGTTTGCGCTGATGCAAACGCCGTGGTCGATTTGGATGCCTCCATGAAAACAAACGACCAAGCGAAAGCTGTTTTCGTCCAGGCGCCCAGCGCTGCTTTACGATTGTTTGTCAGGCGTTTCCTTGTCGTCAAATCCACGGTTGCGCATGGGGATTCGCATCTGCCGGAAGACCGGACTCGTGGCCGCTTTTCAGGTTCACGGGAGTTGCCGGGTGAACAATGAGACAAATGCTCCGGGATCAGCCCTCACGGGTCTGTGGGATAGCCTGCGTACTCACCATCACAGCCAAGATCATCTGGCGGTGATCGTGTCGTTCACTCCCACAGGCGCAGCGGCATTCGTGCGCGAGCCGCTGGATGAATTCCGCAATGCGACCGTCGCGATGGATGGAGTTCTCAGCCGCGCATCCGAACTGAATCGCGTCCACGAGCAATTGGCTGAGGCCGAACACAACGTGGCGCGGATCCGCGCGGTGGAAAAATTTCTGCTCAATCGCATCGGTGAAACTCGTCCGGATCCGCTCGTATCCGCCGCCGTGTCCTGGATCGAAAAGGCGGAGCCAACGGCGCGCATCGAGGATCTCGTCCAGCACATTGGCCTGAGCCAAAGTGCCCTCGAACGGCGTTTTCGCCGGTTTGTCGGAACGTCGCCCAGGAAACTCGCGTCCCTCGTGCGGCTGCAACGCGTCCTTCGGCTGCGCTCGGCACGGGCGGATCTTACGTCCATCGCCTACGATGCGGGCTATTGCGACCAGTCCCATTTCATCAAGGACTTCAAGCGTTTCGCCGGGTTGGCTCCCGAAGCGTTTTTCAAACAAGCCATTTCCCACTGAACTTTTTCAGGGGCGCGAGCCGCGCCCCTCCTTGCTTTTTCGATTCGCGATCGCTGCGCCTTGTCAGCAGCGATACTGGCGATTGATCACAACGCCGAATTTTTACAATTCGCCCCGATGCGCCGGTCCTACCGTGGACGCATGAAAACGTTTCACGCCTTTCCCAAGCGCCGCACGCCGCTTCGGCGTTTATCTTCGGCGCTTTTCGCCATGGCAGTCTTCGGCACCGGCCTCGCCGGCGCCCACGCCCAGTCATCACCTAACGCTCTCCCATCCACCCGGCAACCCGACTCCAAAATGCAAATGCAACATTTCGTCATCATCTTCCGCCAGGAACCGCGCACATTTACCGAGGCCGACTTGACCCGTCGTCAGAAAGAAGTCTCCGCGTGGGCACGCGCGCAGAACGCCGCCGGCCACAAACTCGAACCACGTATTCTTGCTCCCGACGTGCTACGCCCCGGCGCCGACACGGGCAACGGCAATGGCACCGGCCCATGGCCGGTCACGGCGCTACTTTTCCTCGAGGCCCGCGATCTCGCCGAAGCTGGAAAAGTCGCGGAGTCACACCCCGCAAACCATTTCGGTGCCAGCGTCGAAGTCCGCCCTTGGGCGCCACCGGTGATTCCAGCCGCCCCCGCCCCCGCGCCGGCTCTAGTTCGTTAGCGAGCCATTGGAAAACACTCCTGAAACCCGTTTCATGAGTATCCTTTGTCCTCCTCGTCTTGGTACTCGTCCTCCTTCTCGAAGCATTGTGCTGTCGAGGACAAGGAGGCGAACAACGGACGAGGACGAGGGAGGCACGAACTCCATGGATGATCTGCATACCCCGTCACCGCGCGAACACGGTTGCCGCAGAAGCTTCATTCGTCAGCATGAGCCGCCAGACTTTTCGCCAGCCCAATGAGCTCCGCTGACTTCTCCAGGCCATCGAGGAAACGCTGAGGAATCCGGTCCAGGCCAACCTGCGCGCCGACGAGGGCTCCGGTGAGGATGGCCCGGGCTTGGTTCTGGCCGCCACCGTTGATGGCATGGAGCACGGCGGACTCGAAGTCGTCATGAAAACGTGCAGCGAGATAGTAGGCAGCGGGGAGCTGATGATAGATCGCGCACGGCATCCCGTAGACAATGGAGACTTTCCACGCCGGCTCGATGCGAATGTCGGGATCGCTGGCCGCCTCCGCCATGTAAGAGGGCGTGAGGAGCGCATCCGGAGACGCAAAGCGACCTGCACGCGGCGGATCAGGATCGCCGGAACGGGGCGGCTGGAGGCCGTCCTGAGTCACGGCGTGAAACGGCAGTTCGCCGCTTTTAACGAGTCGCATGAGTTTGTCTGAGATATCGGCGTCGAGCCGATGTCCCTGCACAAGCAGACCCAGCACGGCACCATAGGCCACGGTCATTGACTGCACCGTATCGTCGGACTGCGTAAGCGCAGTATTGCGGGAGATGTTCCCTGCGAGTTCCCGCGGGCTTTTTGCGTGACGTATGGCAATCGCCAGGGTGCGCTCGATGGCCTCCGTGGTGTCGGCGTGCCCAGCGGTTTGTCCCCATGGAAGATTTTGCTGCACACGCCGGCGCCACGCTTCGCGAATGGACTGGCTGGTGTAGCCTCCCGGGCCGAACATCGGCCGCCCGTCCAGGCTTGGAAAAAGTTCTTCATCCAAGCGCCGGCAGAAATCTGGCTCGTCATAGCCCCCGCGCTCGACAAGAGACCGAAGCAGCATTTCGAGGATGATGCCAGCCTGCGAGAGTTGGCCTGCTTTCAGGCCAGCGTGATAATGGCCCGGCTTGGGATCCGTATAATCGCTGATCCATGGGCCGTAGTTGGCGCGCAATTGATCGAGGTCGTAATACCAATGCGGACCAAGGCCGAGCGCATCGCCAACGAAAGCCCCCATGAGCGCGCCGGCAGCACGGTTTTGAAAAGTAGAATTTGAAACGGACATGGGTCTTTATGCAGTGGCTGATGAGAGTCCTCTATTGAACAAATCCCTGATTGAAAGGCGTAGCAAGTTGCAGCGGCGCTCTGTGTCATAGACCGCCGTTTGTTCCCCAAGAAATCGGCGGTCACAGACTGTCACAGCCCGCCGCTACAAACAAAAGGCGGACCGGATCAGCTTTTTCTTAAGCAGGGAGCAACGTGACGACCGAGCCGGATGGATCCTGCCAGCAGGAAGCCCCGCGAGCAGGATCCGCAGTCATGTCCCAACCGACGAGGCCCGTCGCATTTTCGGGTCGGGCCACGTGTGGATTGGTATTCCAGGTATTGATCGCGAGATGATGATGGTAACGGCCACGCGCCAGGAAGATCGCCCCGGGGTAGTCTGACTGCGTCACTCGAAGAGTGAGGTGTTCCTGGTAAGCGCTGACGTGTCGCAAATCGGCGACTTGCAAATGCAAATGTCCGATTCCGAACGCGCCGGCGCTTTCCTGTTCCAGGGTGCTTGCCAGAAGAATGCAGCGTAGTGGCAATGAGCGACTTACCATCTGGATCTGATCGCCGCGCCAGGGCCATTCATGGTCCGGCTTGTCCCAGGCCAGCTCCAAACCATTGCCGTCGGCGTCTTCAAGATAGGCAGCCCAGCTCACTCCATGATCGGATGCTCCGTGGAAGTTTCCTGTCAGAGGAATCGCCCGCCGCACCACAGCGCGCCAGTCATCAAGATGCGCAAACAAGAACGCAATATGATAGAGTCCCGGTGATCCCGGAGGCGTCGGGCGGGCGCTTTTGTCTTCGATCAACGTTAGCAGAGCATCGTTTGTTACCGGATGATGGAGCGAGAGTATCTGCCGTCCGGCGGGATCCTCGCGAGGCACCAGCCCGAGCAGCTGCTGATAGAACTCCGCGAGACGCGCTGCATTCGCCGTGCGCAAAATCACCCGCCGGATCACCGGACGGAAGATGGTAGCGTTGGAAGTCATGGCAAAAACGAATTTGGCCCAGGGAAGCGGGATCGCCGCTTCCCTGGATCGAGAGAATTACGCCTTGTTGATGGACCGGTCCGCGGACCAGCGTCCGCCGCCGGAGACGATGAGAGTGAGAGACACGCCGATGATCAATAGGAAGTACTCGATGCCTTCGCCTGGCTGTTTGCCGAACCAGTTCATGAAGAAGCCGTTTTGCACATGCACCAGGAACATGGCTGTTGTTAGCACGGTTCCGATGCCGAGCGCGGCGAGCCGGGTGCCGGCGCCGATCAAGAGCAGCAGAGGGCCGAAGAATTCAATCACGATAACGCCGAAGGCCAACAGCCAGGGGATGCCCATGGTGCCCGTGAAGAACCCCATCGTTCCTGTAAAGCCATAGCCGCCAAACCAGCCGAGCAGCTTCTGTGCGCCGTGCGGGAAAATGACCGCGGCAAGCGTGACACGAAGCAGCGTTGGCACGATGGAGGTGTTAGTTTGGGTCAGAGCGGAAACCAACGAGCGGTTGTGTTGACTCGTGCCCTTTTCCGCGGAAGCGGAAGTGTGAAATGTGGATGTTGTGTTCATTGTCAGTGTCGTTTTTGGATTTTGAAGTTTTGGCAGGATGACCTCCTGCTCACGTCAGCATCATGCCTCGAACGTCGCATGGCCGATAATGCCGGACGCGTATTGCCATTATGCGTGCAATGCATACCCTGCGAACATGATCGAACTGCTCCGCTCATTTTTTATCGTGCTGGAGGAAGGCAGCCTGAACCGCGCCGCGACCCGCCTGCACATTACCCAGCCCTCGCTCACACGGCAGATGCAGTCGCTGGAAAATGAGATTGGCGGCCCTCTGCTGGAGCGCCAGCCCAGCGGCGTCAAACCAACTGCCTTGGGACAAGCGACAGTCGCCCGCATGCATCCTTTCCTGGAACAATACGACCACGCTTGCGCGGATCTGCGTCGCCAGGCACGAGGGCAGCGGGCCGAACTGCGCATCGGTTATATTGGTTCTGCTGCCCACACGTACCTGAACCCGGCGCTCACCGGCCTGCGCCACCAATACCCGGAAGCCAAGGTGAAATTGCTCGACCTCTCCCCAGGCGAACAAATTGCGGCCTTGAAAAAAGGCAACATCGATCTCGCTCTCATCGGCCAGGAAGGCGCATCGTTGTCGCTCGACTTCTACAAGCGTAAACTCGTCACGCTCGGCGTCTGCGTGGTGCTGCCCTCGGATCATCCCCTCGCCTCGCGCCGCGAACTCCGGCCCATCGATTTGAAGAACGAAGCTTTCATTGGCGCCCCCGACAGTGAAGTGCCCGGTCGGAACCAGTGGATCGTCCGCATTTGTCGCAAGGCCAGTTTCAGGCCCAAATTTGTCGCGGACGCGGCGAGCATCGGAGAAGGCTTCTCCCTGATCGCCAGCGAAGGCGCGGTGACTCTGTTGCCCGATTACTTTGCACAAACCCCACCTCCTGGGGTCAAGCTCGTCCCGTTGATCGACGAAGCCGCCACATGGGATCTGCTCCTCCTCTGGCAGCGCGGACGCCCTCCAGCAGTGCTCAAGGCAATGATCGAATTGCTAACTCAAACCGCCCGCCAAACGCGGGCGGCCTTCCCAGCCTGACCGGGACATCTGGAGTCACCGGCTCCATGGCGCAACCGGGCGGGAGGAGCGCCGAAAAGGGTTGTTACAGCGTTCACGGGGCAAATACATGCTTGACGGTCCACCCGGTGCCAACTATCCGCCCGTTGTTGTCGGCCCACTTGAAGCTGCCGTCGCCCCGCCCATCGTGGCGATACCACACGAGTTCGTCGTTGTCGTTGATGGCGTAAATCACGCCGTTGCCGCCGGAAAACACATGTTTGACGTTCCATCCGTGGCCGACCTTCCGCCCGGCATTGTCGGCCCACTTGAAGCTGCCGTCGCCCCGCCCATCGTGGCGATACCATATTAGTTCGTTGTTGTCGTTGATGGTATATATCACGCCGTTATCGCCCGCAAAGACATGCTTCACATTCCATCCGTGGCCAACGATCCGCCCGTGGTTGTCGGCCCACTTCATACTGCCATCATTCCATCCCTCATTGCGGTTCCAAAGCAATTCTCCGTTGCTATCGATGGAATAAATCACCCCCGTGGTAATCTTCACTTTTCCGATCGCTTTAACCGGCGGTGGAGCGGGAATCGGCCTGCCGATCGTCGTACTCGAGGGCACCGGCTTCGGCTTGGACTTTCCCTCAAGTAAAGGGACTGCGGAACTTCCGGTCTCCTCTTGTGCCGAAGCGGAAAAGTTCGTGACGGCAAATACCAAGACGACCAAGAGTAGGCGATAACGGAGAAGCGATTGGATCATAAGTGCGGTTCGCAGGAGTTGTGGATTGACTTGATACTCTGTCTGCGGATTTCCAAGAAGTGACCGGAATGGTTTCATCGTGCGAAGACAAGGATCGAGTTAGCCGGCAGGACAAACGCTGCCGAGTGCTGGAAGCCGTGCATTGCGGGCCCGCCGGCTGAGACACCGCTGCCGTTGCCGACGACATTGGGATTCACCCAGTTCTCGTACACATCGCTGTTGAAGATCTCGCGCCATGAGCCGCCGCCGGGCACGCCGATGCGGTAGCCGAAGCGGTTGAAGGTTGAGAGGTGCACGATGACCAACACGTCGCGCCCTTCTCCCTCGACCCAGCGATGAAACGCCAGCACGCGGTTTTGATCATGGGTGTGCACCACGCGGAACCCTTGTCCGCGCAGTCCTGGGTAGTTCCAGCGCAGCGCGATCAATTCTCTCGTGAATCGCACATGATCGAGCATCTGCTTGTCCCCGGCGTCGAGGCCCGCCCAGTGCAGCAGCAGGTTCTTGTGAAAATTGAAATCGTCCGACCATTGTTTGTCTTCGAGGAATTCCTGGCCCATGAAGAGCATCGGAATGCCTGGGGCCGTCAGTCCAATGCCTGTAGCCACTCGTGCGCGACTGCGTCCGAACCACGAGCGTGGATCGTCCGGATGCCCGAGCCGAGCCAGCCGCTGCTCACGGCCCTGATAGACGACGTCGTGATTCTCCGGCCCCTGCACGAATTGCCACTGCTGGTGAAAGCCATCCGGCCACATGCTTCGCGCGAGGCCGCCCAGGTTGAGCGGACGCTCGTCTGGGGCGCTGGCATTGCCGATCACGTCACGGATCGCGATGCGCAATCCGTCGGTTAACGATGTGTCGAACCCAGCGCCCTCTTGTGGCGGCTTTACGATGTAGGGGTTCACGTTCCAATACTCCGCCTTATCCAGTGCCCGCGGCTGATGGTGCCGCAGCGTCTGGGTGAGATCCTGGCAAAAGCTCCAGCCGTGCGGCGCGCCGTCATGGTCGATCACACTCACCTGATCGTAGCGGAAGCCGTCCACATGGTATTCATTGATGAAGAACTTGGCGTTCTCGATGAGGAAGGCGCGCACTTCAGGTTTGCCAAAATCAAACACCAAACCGCCCGCGTGCCCACGATCGGTGAAGTAAAGCGAGTTGCGGTTTCCGCCGGCCGTCGATTGGCGATCGAAGAAATAGATGCTCTCGTCGCCGAAATCGCCGCCCGCGTGGTTGTAAACGACGTCCAGCACCACAGCCAGCCCATGGATGTGGCAGAGATCGATGAGCGCTTTGAGCTGGTTCATCTCGCCGTGCAGATCTTCGGTCTTGTAAGGCGCCAGACCCTTCGCTGTGAGGAGCGCATTTACGTGCGCGACGTAAGGCGGAAGATCCCCATCCTCGACGGCGAAATCCATCTCTGGCGAGAAGTAATCCACGCCGTTGTAGCCGAGACTGAATTCCGTCGGGAACTCCTGGATCGGCATGAGCTGGATGGCCGTGACGCCAAGGCTTGCGAGGTGCGGAATCTTGCGCGCGACATCGAGAAACGTCCCCGCCCTGGCTGGCAGGTTCGGCGTGAAGAACACGCCGGCGTGCAATTGATAGATCACGAAATCGGAAAACTGCGGAGTGACGTATCCGACGGGGTGCCACGGGAAGTCTGTCTTGCGAACGACACAATCACTCGGAAACGGAGTCGCCAGCTCGCGCGCAAACGGATCGCGCTTCGGCCCGGAGCCGCCATCGCCCACAACGAAGAACTTATAGCGATCGCGATCCTGCACTTCCGGCAGGAAGCCGCGCCAATGGCCCTGGCCGTTGCGGGTCAGCAGATTTTTGTCGTCGGGCGCTGCGCCTTTCACGCACGCATGAACGCGGTGCGCATTCGGCGCCCAGACACGGAAGGTGGCGCCCCCGTCAGTGAGGGTCGCTCCCATGGGAGTGTTATCGGAGATGTGTAGAAGTGAGGCAGGCATGGCTGTGTTGTAGTGCATTGTTCCTGATTGAACCTCTCGACCTGGAGGTTGCGTGCTTCAGCGGGAATCCGCTGCGACGTTAGAACCGGCAAGAGGCATGGTGATTCCCCGTCGCAGGTCAGTGCCACTCCCGGTTGCCGGGCTCCGACCTACAGCCTGGTTGCTCCGGGCCCATGCTTTCGTGTCCTTTTCCTGATAGATAACTTTTCCTAACCATAACTCGCCTTCCTTCCTGGTATTGTTTTCCGCATTTCCTTCCGACGTCGGCCTTAACATCCCACGCGACACGGCGTGATTTTCCGCGTCACATTGTGATTTTTCGCGTCACAACCGGCCGGGTTCTGAAAAAGATCAGAACTTCCAGGCGACCGGGCGATCCGGGTGCGGATTGTAGGAACAGAAATAGCCGGTTTATTTCCTAGCTGCCTGTCGGGCTTTGGAAGCTTGCGGGAAACTGCTACGGGAGAGAGCGTTGGCACAACGCTTGGTGAACATCGGCCGGGACACACCGCTTCCCTTTGCTCCCGACATCCGGGATTGGATGCCGAAAAACCATTTGGTGCATTTCATCATCGACGCCGTCGAGGAACTCGATTTGCGAACAGCTCTCGTCAACGAGCGGGGAAGCGGCAGCGAGCAATATCCGCCCTTGATGTTGCTGGCATTTATTAGTTTACAGCTATGCGACCGGCGTCTTCTCCAGCCGGCAGATTGAGAGGGCGACCTATGAAAACGTGGCGGCACGGGTATTATGGCTGCGACCGGCTCATCCAGAGCGTGGGCTATAAGATTTCGTCTCCCCTTCAAGCACCTCTTTAGAATAAGGCGTTGCTGCTGGTTGTTGAAAAGTCTGCAATGTCTGCATTTGATTTTCGACAAGAGAAGCAATCGTCGAAAGTGTTTCTCGTCGCACCGCGGTTCGTAGATGAACGGAAGAGATCGCTTCGCTGCTGTCATAGGCGGCGACTTGATCAAGAATTCGAACGAGTGGTGAGTGCGGCGGAATAGGACGAATGCCCTTTTCTCCCACCAAAATGTATCCACTGCCTCCTCTGGTCGCGCCGCCAAATAGAATTCCACCCAGACTCGGTTCTTCAAAAGCGGGACGATGAACCAGTCGAATTTTGGCAAACCGTTCGTTAGCATTGATTTCGACGACCTCGACGCCGGTCGCCCCGGTAAAAATAGAAGCAAGGGAACTCACCGTAACCGTCGTTCCAAAAACGCTGCCAGCCACAAGGTCCTGGTCGCCGTTGTTGGCTGACATCAGATATGACTGGTTATCGTCAAAACGGTGAATCAGCACGGCAGCCCTGTCGAGTGCCGCGTCCCATCCCTCTCTAATTCTAAACTCGACAAGAAATTTTCCGAGCCGAGCCGCGAGAAAGCCGGGCAGATCTCGGTGATGTAGCGGTCGCAATGTAACAACCGTGTCAAACGATTCGTTGCTCGTGCTCCACACGCGGGACTCGTCGAGCCAGCCGCGACCCGCCATATTCGCAGCGTTCAGGCCGGGACCGAGGCGGAATACCGGCCGAGCCCGCACGTCTAAGTCCGTGAAGTTGGGATGGGGACTCATAAAGCGCGCGGCATTACTCATCACATCCCACGGGTCCATGTAGTCCGCAGTTGAGCCGTCGGCCCTGGAATGGGCAAGCCCGTAGACATGCCCCATCTCCTGCCCTAGCAGGCTTGGCGACATTGATGACATGCCGGTCGCGACGGTATCGGCCCCGGTGCCGTCGGTGGGCCACCGCCCGTCGTCACACACTGCGCCCGTGGCGCCACCAAACAGGTCGGTCGGAACGTTCATGCAGACGACCACCGAAAAGAACGGTCCGTTTTTGGTAAGGTCAGCGCTGGCTGCCAAGCGCGCCGACGCGATCAGATCACCGCGCGCCTTTCCGATAACCGCGGCGATTTCTTTCTCCGTCAGGCCGGGCACCAAGCCCGCCAGGTAAGCTGAGCGGTTCATGTCGAGGGTGTACCAGCCGAACACGCGCGACCCACTCAAATCGAGCTGGCCGTGAGACATATCGCGGAAGAAGTCCACCATGTTCAGCTTGCCCACCCCGGAACTCGTGAATAGATCCTCGTAACGTTGGCGGCCGTAAGGCTCGGAATCGTCGTCTTTGAATTTGCAACGCAGCACTGCCCAAGGTGTTTGAATCATTATCGTATTCTCTCTGTGTGAAAAGGCGTAACGATCCCAAGCTCAACGCCCGGAGCGGTCCGCTGCTGTTAGCGCGTGAAATTCCGCGTCACGATGTGACTTTTCGAGTCACAACGGCCAATCATGCACGGAATCAGAACTTCCAGGCTACGGGGTGAGCCGGATGCGGATTGTAGGAGCAGAAGTATCCGGTCTTTATTCTGGCGGCCAAATGATGCCCGAGCGGAGGGATGACCTCGGCGATTCTGTTGATAGACTCTTTGATCCGCTTGGTGACAGCCGAACGCGCGCGCTCGGCGGCGGACGAAGCGCGACGGTCCCTGCCGCCGAGTCCTACGGCGGCAGTGAGTTGATGGCAGATGGCGTCCATCTCGCAGCGAGCCGTGGCAGCGCGGTGGGAATCGTTAAACCGCTCCGCCTCCTCCATATCTCTCCGCAACTCGTCGACCCGGCGCTTGTACTCCGCCTTGGCCTGTGAATCGAGAATTGGCCCGGCGTCCTGAAGCCCAGTGGTGACTGCAAGTCCGCCGAATTCCCGCAAACCACAGAGCAACGCCGGCGCTTGAACTTCGACCAGTGTGGCGAGCAATTCGCTCACATGGATCTCCCGCCCAGGATAACGCAGCAGATAGCGAAGGCAATCCAGACCGCGCGTGGCTTTGAGGATTGCCGCCTGCCCGTGATAACGAATCGTCCAGTAATCGCCCTGTCGTATGAACAACGACTCTTCGTGTGGCCGGACCGCAGGGCAATGGGCAAGGGGTCCACAGACGCTTTCGAGCAGGGCATCCGCGAGCATTCGGGGGTGATCGGGCATTTGGCCAGCCGTACCGTCGGTCGTGGCAGACATGTCCCGCGTGATGTGAAGCGCCTCCTGATAATGCTCGTTTTGCAGCAGAATCATTGCGCGGGCCGCAGCTTTGATCCGGGTGGTGTCAGGCCGCCAATGCTCAAACTGCGCGCGATCCTCGTCGTGCTCGGCATGTTGCTTTACGAAATCAAACAGGCGCAGATTCCGCGCGGTATCGCGCTCGGCGCGCGCCCAATCCTTGACGCGGAAGAAGTAGACGAAGCGATAGTGATAGAGCGTGCCTTCGTGGAACAGTTCAGTGCAGTCCGTTGCAGCGAGTTGGAATACAGCCTCGGCGCCGGCTCTGATCGCGGCGGCGAAACGCGTCAGTTGAAAATCCAGCGCCGACTCCATCCCGTACGGCTGCTGGCCGTCGGGCCGACCATCGGCTTCGTAGGTTTCCAGTCCCATCGGTTGCCGAACCACGATGATTTCCCTTCCGTTTGCGCCGGGTGCGACCCGGACATTGTTGTCGGGATCGTATGGCCAACTGTTGAGAAACCCACGCAAATCCGGCACCCCGCTCATATCCTTCATCCTCCACCCGACACTGCACTGGAGGCGGAAATTTGCAATTGCTGATTTGTGCCAATTCGATGATACCCGCTAGACGGCTGGAAAAGGTGCTTTGCGGGACAGTGACGAGTCGGGTAGCAATGATCGCGCGGCGTGATGGCGGGGATCGCCTCAATCCTAGCAAACATTGCCGCAAAGCTAGTCAAGATCGTTCGAGCGCGCACAGGTTCGGTGGGTGGCTGGTTCTGGCAGGTCGATGGTGTCGTTTACCGCGAGATCAAGGGACCTTCGCCAATCGTGAGCCTTGCCCTCGCCCATCGACTTGGTGATCCCTCGACCCTAGTGCAGCACTTTGTTGCCCATGCGCGTGCACGGCAGCTATAGTTTGGGAAATGCAGACGAAACCGCCGTTGTTTGAGTAAATCTGCGCCCATCTACGGATCAAACCGGTGCTTCTTTAACGAAGCAAGTTAGCCTGCCGCAGCCCACAGGGGACCCATTAAAGCCTTCTTAACCGGGATCATTCCATTTGTGAAGCCGAGGCTGCGGAGGCGGCCCCCTCGGCTTGTGTGCGCCAGAAATAAGCTTCCCGATCGCCCGCAACACTTCCTACATCGCAAACCCTCCGCGGCCCCGGAGCCTCTCCTATCCTTTGCGAATGAGATCCAGAAATCTGGCCACGGCGGGAGTCTGATGACCGCGTTTCCAAGCCAGGGAATACGTGTAGAGCGGCAGCGGCGGATCGAACGGAATCCAGCAAACTCCCGGAGTTGCCAGAGCCGCGAGCTGAGCTGGAAAAATCGATATTCCGAAACCAGCGGCGATGTAGTTAAGCACCGTGGCCGAGCGATCCGTTTCCTTCACAACGCGCGGTTCAAAATCCGCCGCGCGGCATAGACTAAACACCCACGGGTTGAACAACGGCGCGTCCTCCCGAGCAGTGAAGTAAAAGCTTTCTCCATGCAATTCCGGCAATGCGACCGAGGCGCGGTTTGCCAGCGGGTGAGACATCGGCACCGCGGCAAACAGGGACTCCTGCGCGGCCGTGGCAAATTCAAGATCGGGATCCTCCTGGGAGGCGATCAAACCGATGAGGCCGGCATCGAGACGTCCGTCCAAAATCGCCGCGCGCTGGGCCGTGGGGTGCATTTCGTGCAGGTGAAGATCGATTCCCGGCCATTGCGCGTGGGAAGCTTGCAGCACGCGCGGCAAGATCGAATGGCTCAGCGTGCCGATAAAGCCGAGACGCAGTGTGCCGGTTTCGCCACGAGCCCGGCATTGCGAGATCGTAATCGCATCTTGGGTATCCGAGAGGATTCGCCGGGTCCGTTCCAGGAATACGGAGCCGGGATCGGTGAGGCGAACGCCGTGAGAGTCGCGTTCGAGGAGGCGAAAACCGAGTTCGTTCTCGAGGTCACGGATCGTCCGGCTAAGCGCGGATTGGGCGACATGAAGCCGGAGCGCGGCTTTGGAAAAATTCAGTTCCTCGGCGACAGCAACGAAAGACTTCAGGTGACGCAGTTCCATAAATGGCAGGATCGAATTTCGGCATTGCGGCAATCGAATCAATCTATTTCCGCGATCTTCGTATCCGTGAATGTTTCTCCCGTATGAAATCCAAATTCTTTATCGGTGCGCTGGCTGCGCTCGCCGCTATTGCCCTGGCCGGGGCGCCATCCAACGCTGCCGATTCCAACACCCATCAAAATATGAACTCCAAAAAAGTGCTCTTCGTAGTAACCAGCCACGACAAAAAGGGCAGCACCGGCGAACCAACCGGTTTCTACCTCGACGAGGTCACCCATCCATACGCCGTGCTGTCGAAAGCGGGATACACCATCGATTTTGTAAGTCCAAAAGGTGGAAAGGCGCCCGT
>DATDBU010000110.1:0-7001 GCA_036524675.1 Chthoniobacterales bacterium
GGCGTGAAAAATGGCGCCCCGCGGGATGACGATTTGGAACATTTCTTCCAGACAAAGCGCCTGGGCGCAGAGCTGGACATCGTCGTTGTCCCATTTTCTACGTTTTCCGAGTTTGAATTCGACGGGGAAAAGGGTGCCGTCGGGCCACTTTTCGACGATGTCACACTTGCCGCTAAGCCCAAGCGATTCGGACCAAACAGGCAGCGCGCGAAGGAGTGTGACGCCTTTTGCGGCTTCATACCCGGGAAGATCGGCGTGTTCGTGGGCGATGTCGCCGCGGAGGGTGTGCTGGTTTGCCGAGCGCCAGCCTTCCACGATTTTCAATGCCGCCCGCCGATGGCAGTAGAGGAAATCGTTGAGGAGGGAGAGCGGGAGTAATTCCTGTTCTTCGGACGGCACTATGCTGGGGTTTTCGGATTTCAAATGTCCTTACAGGAGGTCGAGAACTTCAACACCAGCCGGCAGGTCGGCCTTGTCCAACTGCACGTTGTAATCTGAGAAAGCACGAGCCACATCTGCGCCGGTCTTGCGGTGAACGGCGACGCGCTCAAAAAGCTTGTGCGCGGGCGCATTTCCGAGGGCAGACTGATGCTTGAAGACGACAAGTTTTTGCGGGGCCATGATGCCGCGGGATGCGGACCGGTCGTGATCGAACATCTGCGTGAGCGACTGCCAGAAGAGCCCGAGATCGTCCTCGCTGAAGCCGGTTTCGCGGGCCAGGTACGCGCTGATGAAACCGTGGCAGCGGTAAAGGCCGTAGGGGATTAGGTTCTTGCGGCCCATGGTCTGGTTGGGTGCGTCGGCTTCTTTGGCTTCTGTCACTGCCATGCGGGTGATGCTCAAGTCTAGTGGCAGGATGGGATCGATACTCCGACTGAAGCTGAGTTGCACGGGGCCGCGAACCTGACCCGCGTTTGCACCGGTGGACATGACAGCCCCGAATGTCCGCACGTCGAAAAACCTTTTGCACATTTCGACGCGGGCGGCTCCGACCTGTTCGCGGCTCGCTTTCTTTTTATCGGACTTTGGGTCCACTTCATGCCCGAGAGTTTTGTGTGCCTCCGCGATGCGCTCATTGAGCACGCTGCCCTGCTGAACAAAGATGCCGTAGCCTGAAGCAGATTCCTTCGCGAGCAGCACGAAATTCCGGATCTTGCGTTTGAGGCACACGTCGGAGACGAGACCATGCATGTCCTGGGGATCGATGCGCGGGGAATTGGCGGCATCAGGATCGCCATTGGGATTTCCGTCCTTGCAATCGAAAAGGTAAACGAAGTCGTAACGATGGTTCATATTTTAGCGAGTGAGTATTAATGTCTGAGAGCGATCAACCGTTGGCGGCTGCGACGGATTGTTCTTCCTTCCGCTCGGCGCCGCGGCGGCGGTAATCCGCCTTCTGATGGTAGTAACCGAGAGCGAAGCGGCCCTGCTCCTCCAGCGTGAGGGTAGGCGGAAATTCTTCGCCTATGGCACGAGTGATCACTTCAAAGTCTCTTCCAGCATTGATGGCTTTTCCCTTTTTCCAACCTCCCTCGCCCTCGGCTTTTGCGATGTGGAATTGAGCATTGCGGAAGAGTCGCCCCATTACCAGCGCAGGTGTGACGCTGGCGCTGGCATAGTAGCGTTCGACGACGCCCGCATTGACGTTTTGCAGGGCGGCTCCCTGCAGTTCGGCGAATACCGCAAAGAGGCGACCGCAAAGATAGGCGCGGTCCCGGGATTCTGGATTAAGGCTTTCAGTCATGGTTTCGATTGGGGTTTGAGTTTGGGAACGGGGAGGTGGACGGAGGAGACAAGCCTTGATGAGCGCGAGGCGTGCCGGGTTAAGTTTGTTTTCCTGGTCTAGTTGCTGCCGCCGGAGCGCAGCTGCCAGGGCTGTTTGCGGCAGGGGTACGTGGCGTCCGCGCAAGGCGGCGTGAAGCAATTGCGTGGGCAACTGCGGCGAAAGCTCGGCTGGTTCGGACCGGACCATGCCGTAGAGCAGAGCGCCAAACTTGAAATCGCGTTTGATGCCCGAGCCGTCTGGATGCACGATGGCAAGGTCGGTGAACCAGCCGGCGATGTTGCGTTTGATTTCCGGCACCGTGCTTTCCAGCCAGTCGCGAACAACGATGCGGGCGCCGTTGCCCGAAAGGCTCATGGCGTAGTAGGCGTTCGGATCCGGGCCGATGTAGGGATCGCCTTTTTTTACGGATTGGATCAACGCCTCGATAGCTTCCGGATCTGCTTTGGCGAGCAGGTCAAAAGGATCGTGTTCTTCGACATGCCGCATCCAGTGCAGGTGAATGGTGTCGTTGAAGACAAGTCCCTGTCCCCGGCTTTTTTCGATCAGGGAATTCAAGCTGGCGCGAATCTTCAATTCGGCTCTGACGGAAAGGGCCGCGTTTTGGGCTTGCTCCAGACCGAACGAGCAGAAAGCGTCTTTATCAAAGCTGATGAGATTCGTGCCCATCGCGAGCCCGCCGGGAACACCGCGGATTTTCTCGGTCGTATCGAGAGTTTCGGCAAGTTCGCCGGTCGCCACACAGATTTTCAGTTCCCTCGCGGACCCGCTTGCGGAAAAACGTCGCCGGCGTTCGCGCCAAAACTGCCGCAGCGGTTCCGAGGCGGGAAGGATATTGCCATCGACCGAGAATGTCGCGTTATCCGATGGCTTGGCTCTTGCGGCGGTCAATTTCTCCCAGATTTCAGCCACTGCGGCCTCGTCCTGCAGAAATGAAAGCACGCTCCGGAGCCTGGAAGCCTCGACAGGCGTGGCTGTCGCGGCTTCTTCGAGCAGCGATCGAAAATAGCTGTGCTGGACGCGGCGCGCTGCGGCTTTGTCCGCTGCTTTCGGATCGGGAAACAAGACGGCGCGCTCCAGAGTGTCGCAGAGAAAATGCGATCTCGTGCCTTGATTCAGTTCGTTAGGCGACGTGAAGGGGCGGAGTTGTTTTTCTCCTGCTGTTCCTTTTAGCGGGATCGGTTCGCCTGCCAGTTTTCCATCACGATCGAGCGAAATGAGCCAGCGCACGGCAACGGCTTCGAAATCCGGGTCGCCGAGGTCCTCCCGGTCAGCATAGGCGATGAGCGCCTGGAGCATCATGGAACGTCTCCTTCAAGCTGGGTTTTGACCTCGTTCCAGTCTGGCACGGTGACGACGCCATTCTGAAGGGCGGCTTTGAAAAAGGTGACTCGCGGTTTCGGTTTTTCGATTTTGCCGGGCGGCTGATCCTTTGCCACGTCGAGCTGAAAGACATCATAGAGCATGAGGCCAAGGTCCTGATCACGATTGACCTCCGCGGAGACATGCATCGCGGCTCCATCCGCCAACTCGAAGTGAGCCGGAAACTCGCGGCATCCGAAGCATGGCTGCGCGAAGCACTGTCCTTTCTCTGCGCGGCGCTGGAACATGGCGAGATACTTCACCAGCGTATCCTCGCCGCGATCCTCATCGTCCCCGGGCTTGCGGCGGGGCAAACCTGCAAGAGGGGTGAGATGCATGCCCGCTTCGATGACGTATTCGACATCGCGCAGTGCGAGCGTATTGCGCTGGGTGCGATCCTCGTCGGCAAGCAATGGTTCGGGCTTGCGCGGCGAAAGGCGAGATTTTACCTCATTGCGACGGAAAGCAAGAAACTGGATCGGCCGTTTCACCGCGATGCGGCGTATGCGCCAGCGGAATTGCGGTTTGTAGAGAATGGATTCCAGCAAACCACGCGCGGCGCTGGGGGTGATGATGGGGTAACTAACCCGTTCGACTTTCATTTCGGGTCGGGTGAAACAGGCGAGATCGCCCCAAGTGCGGATGTGGATGATCATAAACTAACTACGATTCTTCATTGAGTGCATAAGCGAAGACGTGCCGGGCGGAAGGTGAATCCGTGTGAATTGGCGACTGAACGCAACCAAGCTGTAAGAGTCGTCGTGCAACTCGTTGGGCACCGTCAGGTGTATCAACCGAGACATCGATCCAAGCGTTTGTCAGAAAGTGAACTTCATGTTCGTCATGAGGATGAATCCGACGTGCACTGCGAACTCCAGCAAACCAGGAAAGGGACTCAGGGCATTTCTTTCGATGTGCTTCGATTGCAGATATGGCGTCTTCTTCAAACATTGACTTAACTGGCCATTCAATGGCAAAGTAATGAACTGATCTCGAAAATTTGTCAATGACTGAATGATCGCCATTTTGTAGCGTGCCTTCGCCTGGATTGGCGCGGATTGAAATATTGATTGGCCTGTTATCAAGACGAATGGCCGATCGAGCATTCGCTCGGTTGGCCGTTTCGTTTCTATCTATGTCGCACGTCAGCATTGGAAGCTTTCTATATCCAGATGCCCGAGCCCCCTGTCGTCGTCGTAGTCGGAATTCCAGACCCAAAAGTTCCAGTCCTCGGCGGGTTGGTAGACGTAACCGCGGGCTTGAGCGTCGAGAAATTCCCTTTGGTAGAGATTCACGGAGAAGCGTTGGGCTTCGCGGCACTCGCTGGCGGTAAGGTGTTTCTCGCGTTCTAACTTTTGGGCGAGATCGGCTCCGCGACCCCATTTCACCAACACGGCGCGTGTTTCGTCGCCGATGAGCTGGCAGGCTTCGGCGGCTTTTGGAAAATCCAGAGCTTCGCAAGCGGCGAAAACTTCGTCGTCTTTCACGGATTGCGGACCAAGCAAGCCGTAAAGCTCGCGAAAATAGTCTGCATAGAAATCGGGACGATGAAGTTGATTTGCGGCGTCGGGATGGCGATCTAGAAACTCCTGCGTCTTGGCTGTGGCAAGGCGATAGGCTCCGGGCGGCGTTTTCATTTCCTCGGGCCGAAAGACGATCACCGGGCGGCCAGCGGCTGATTTCCCCTCCCGGTTGCAGCGTCCGGCGGTTTGGATAATGGAGTCGAGTGGACCAAACGCACGGAACGCGATGGGAAAATCCACGTCCACACCCGCTTCAATGAGTTGCGTGGAGACGAGGCGGCACGGTTTTCCGTGGTACAAACGCCGTCGCATGACGGCCAGCTTCTCCCGGCGATGTTGGGGGCAAAGACGGGAGGACAGGAGGAAGAGACCGTCTTGCGCGCGGTTTTGGACCAACTGGAAGAGAGCGCGTGCATCCTTGGTGGTGTTGACCACGCAAAGCGCCTGCGTTTCTGCAGCCAGCCGCTCCGCCAGTGTCTCCCACGAAAGCGTGCTGCGCGGTGCTGGAAGTTCGATGCAGGTGCGGCGCAGTGCCTCCGCGAGTCCGTCTTCATCTGTGGCAATCGGCGTCGGCTCCCAGCCGTAAGGAAGCGCCGCCGCGGCAGCGTTAAAGGCAGGCTGGGTGGCAGTCATGAAAACGGCCGTCACGCCGTAATCGCGAGTCAACAGTTTTACGGCCGATAGTAATGATGGCACCAATCCAGGCGGCAACGTTTGCACTTCATCGAAAACCACGACCGATTGTCCGATGTTGTGAAGCTTCCTACAGTCTGAAGCGCGGTTGCTGAACAGGCTCTCGAAGAATTGCACGCTCGTCGTAACAACGAGTGGCGAGGCCCAGTTTTCCGTGGCCAGCCGGGCTCGCCAAAGGCGTTCATCCTCCGCGTCTTTTCCCCGATCCTCACGACGTTCAAGAGGCGCAACCGAACTGTGATGTTCAAGGACATAGTCCGGTCCAAACGACGCCTCAAACAAGTCCCGGTAAACTGCCGCTGTCTGCTCGATGATGCTGGTGAACGGAATGACGACTATCACCCGGCGGAGTCTTCCGGGATCGTCCACGGACAGACGCTTGTTATGATCCTCGATGTGCTTGAGCGCGAAGGCCAATGACGCAAGTGTTTTGCCGCTGCCGGTCGGAGCCGTAAGTGTAAAAAGTCCCGGAGGCAACTTAGCCGCCCTCAAACAATCGGTCAGGAGCTTGCGTCGTCGCCGGTTTAAATCGCCTTGCGCATTCAACCCATCCAGATGTGCGCTAAGAATGTCGAGCGCACGCTCCGGTTCCAGCTTTGGCACGATTCGTTGAAGCGATTTCGAACGATCAAAATGTGCTTCCGTATCCAGGAAATCCGCGTCCACCAGACAGGAAAAAAGCAGCCGCGTGCGCAGTGCTTCTGCAAAAAAGCTGCCTTTGTCGATGCGGCGTAATGGCACTGCAGGAAGCGTCAGGCCATCGTTCATCATCCGCGTGAGCAAAACGTCCAAAGACTCCGGGCAGCGCGTGAACTCCGTCCGTCTGACTTCGTCTTTCATCTTGTCAACGGTTTGTCTCAAACTCTCCGTCCCGTTCAGCGCCGGAATGCCAGTATGATGACCATCGACCGCGAATGCCGCATCGAAGTGTTTGAGCGTTTGGGCCAAATACGCCGCCCCTGCCGCCCAATGATTGATTCCGCTAATCGCCGGATTTCGCAGGCGACCCTGAAAGCGCCCGGCATACTTCCCCAGATCATGCAGCAGCCCGGCGAGTTCGGCTTCGGCGGAGAGACCGAAGGGCGTGGCGAATTTCTTTGCGAGCGAGGCGACATTTCGCAGATGGACATGCAGCGGTTGCCAATGTGATTCATCGGGGTCACGTCTTCCGTCAGGGAGTTCTGCGGTATGGGCGTAAGCGGGCCGAGAGACTCCGGCGTACGTCGGGGTACTCATTGTTTGGGGAGAGGCCGCGGCAAGAAAAAATTAGACGTGCCTATAAATAATCGAGCGAGTTTTGCGGTCACAGGAAGCATTTTGCACAGAGCATGAGACAAAAGTTGTCCAATGGTCGATTGGAAATCGTTTTTTTTTAAATTTTTTCGCTTGCGAGCCGGAGCGGGCGTGGCGTATCGGCTTGATGCGTGGGTAATCGGAGTGTTAAGCATGCCATTGCGCGGAGACCTGATCTAGCTGGTCGCCTAGGGGCGAAACTGTCGCGGCCGCCTATTGAACGGATGATGCGGCTGCATGTGTTGCTGCAATCCGGGAAATATCCCAACTGCCAGTCGGTTGCCCGGGAGTTTGAAGTAACGGCAAAGACGATTCAGCGGGACATCGACTATATGCGCTATCAGTTG
>DATDBU010000111.1:0-105577 GCA_036524675.1 Chthoniobacterales bacterium
TGTCTCGCGTCCTCCCCAGGGTCACCCGGTGATTATCCAATCAGGATCCTCGGAAGAGGGAAAAGAAAAGGCGGCAAAATGGGGTGAGCTAATCTTCACAGCCCAGCTTTCGTTCGAACACGCCAGGGAGTTTTATGCGGATGTGAAGTCCCGCCTGGCTAAATTTGGACGAAGTCCGGAGGATGTTAAAATCGCTCCAGGTGTCTTCTTTATTTTAGGCGATACCCACGACGAAGCTCTCGAGAATGAAGCTCAACTGAACAGCTTTGTGGATACGAAGACAGCTGCCAACCGGTTGTCTGTCAGGCTCGGCATCGACCTGCTAAGTCTGCCGCTCGACAAACCCCTCTCCGTGGAAAACGCCAGAAGAGCGGATGAGGTTAACGGGCCGAGGAGTCGTCATCAATTGATTCTGGAAATGGTAAAGCGAGAGAGCCTGACTCCCCGGCAATTGATTCATCGCCTGGCCGGCGGACGCGGACACTATCATTTTGTCGGCACTCCGGCGAAACTGGCTGATCATATCGAAGAGTGGTTCACCGGCAACGCTGCGGACGCCTTTAATTTGATGCCTTCCGTCTACAAACGCGATTTTCCACTGTTTATCAAACATGTCGTTCCGGAGTTGCAACGACGCGGACTTTTCCGAACGGCCTATGCCGGAGAAACACTTCGCGACAGTCTCGGCCTGAAACGTCCAGTCAATGTCCTGACGAAAGAATTGATCGCAGCCTGATTAATGATATGAGCAAAACCGATCGAAAGTTGCGGTTGATAGCGTTCCTGGGATCTCCAACGGGTCATCACGCAGGATCCTGGCGACATCCGGATGCCCGGCCCGGAGTCGATATCGATTACATCATCGCTCTAGCTCGGAAGGCCGAAAGTGGCTTCTTGGATGGGATGTTTTTAGCAGACGGGTACGGTGGGCGATTTGCGAATCTGGAGCCACTAACCAAACTGGCGGCAGTAGCGGCGGCTACCAAACACCTGGGTCTGGTGGCCACTGCCGCAACGGTATACAACGAACCTTATCTGTTGGCTCGGCAGTTCGCATCACTGGATCATATCAGTGCGGGCAGAGCCGGCTGGAATGTTGTGACCGGGGCAGGCTCGGCAGCCCACAATTTCACCATGACGGAACATCCGAAACATGACCAGCGTTATGCCGAAGGAGATGAGTTCGTGGAGGTCGTCAAGCAACTCTGGGATAGTTGGGACGAAGATGCCGTGGTCGGCGACAAGGCAGCCGGCGTCTATGTCAATCAAAACAAAGTGCGTGAAATTAACTTCACGGGAAGATTCTACTCCGTAAAAGGTCCGCTCAATATACCCAGATCGTCACAGGGCCGTCCGGTCATCTTTCAGGCAGGCTCGTCGGTGCCAGGCAAGGAGCTGGCTGCAAAAACCGCGGAAGCCGTTTTCACCGCGCAACAAACTCTAGGCGCTGCTCAGGAATTCTACAGAGATCTTAAGTCACGGCTGGAGAAGTATGGGCGCTCCCGGGATTCCTTGCTGGTCATGCCCGGGTTTGCTCCTATCATTGCAGATACGGAGGCGGAAGCGCGAGAAATCGAAAGGGAACTCAACAGCTACGTCGATACCAGGGCGGCTCTGAATTTGTTGTCCGAGCGATTCACGGTGGACTTGAACGACTACCCGCTGGACGCGCCCGTGCCGCTGGATAAGGCAAAATCATCAGATGCCTTCGATGGAATCCAGAGCCGGCACGAAGCAGTGCTCGATCCCGCACGGAGAGAAGGCTTTACCATTCGCCAGCTCCTCTACCGGGCCAATGGAGGGCACGGGCATTTTACGTTTGTGGGCACGCCCATTCAGGTTGCCGATTTTCTTGAGCATCGCTTCAGGAACGGCGCTGCTGATGGGTTTAACATTATGCCTCAGTTGCTGCCATCGGGTCTGAATGAGTTTGTGGATAAAGTCATTCCCGAGTTGCAAAATCGCGGCCTGTTCAGAACCGCGTATGAAGGCACGACATTCAGGGAAAATCTCGGCCTGCCTTTCCACCAGCAAAAACCGGCCCTGGCGGCTGCGTGACGAACCGACAAATATACACAATCTGGAAAACAAATGAGCACGTCGAATCGAAAATTGCGTTTGATAGCATTTCTGGGGTCGTCAACCGGTCATCATGTGGGTTCCTGGCGGCATCCGGAAGCGCGCCGAGAATTGGATATCGATCATTTGATATCTTTAGCCAAAAAAGCCGAAAGTGGTTTGATGGACGGAGTTTTTCTGGCGGACGGCTACTCGGGAAGACGCACCAAATTCGAACCTCTCACCCAATTAGCGGCGTTGGCGGCAGCCACACAGCATATCGGCCTCGTTGCCACGGCTGGGACTGTATACAACGAGCCTTTTCTACTGGCTCGACAGTTTGCGTCGTTGGATCACATCAGCGGGGGCAGAGCCGGATGGAATGTCGTAACGGGAGCGCAGTCGGCGGCCCACAATTTCAGCATGACGGCACATCCGAGGCATGATCAGCGTTATGCCGAAGGGGAGGAGTTCGTGAGGGTTGTCAAGCAACTCTGGGATAGCTGGGACGAAGACGCCGTGGTCGGCGACAAGGCAGCTGGCATCTACGTTGACCGAAGTAAAGTGCGTGAAATTAACTTCAAGGGAGAATACTACTCCGTGAAAGGTCCGCTCAATATACCCAGATCGCCACAGGGCCGTCCGGTCATCGTTCAGGCAGGTTCGTCGGTACCAGGCAAGGAGCTGGCTGCAAAAACTGCGGAAGCCGTTTTCACCGCGCAACAGACTCTGGGTGCTGCTCAGGAATTCTACGGCGATCTTAAATCACGGCTGGGAAAATATGGCCGCTCCCGGGATTCTCTGCTGGTCATGCCCGGGTTTGCTCCTATCATTGCCGATACGGAGGCGGAAGCTCGTGAAACCGAGAGGGAACTCAACAGCTATGTGAATACGAGAAAGGCCCTCGACGCGCTCTCCGAGAGATTCACAGTGAACTTGAACGACTACTCGCTCGATGCGCCCGTGCCGTTGGACAAGGCAAAAACCTCGGACGCTTTCGACGGGATTCAGAGTCGCCACGAAGCCGTGCTGGATCCCGCTCGAAGAGAGGGCTTTACGATCCGCCAGCTTCTCTATCGAGCCAATGGTGGTCACGGGCATTTCACGTTCGTCGGCACACCCTCGCAAGTGGCAGATTTCCTCGAGTATCGGTTCAGGAACGACGCCGCTGACGGGTTTAATATCATGCCGCAACTTCTGCCATCGGGGTTGAACGAGTTTATAGATAAGGTCATTCCCGAATTGCAGGATCGTGGTTTGTTCCGAACCGAATACGAAGGCGAGACATTCCGGGAAAACCTTGGTCTTCCTCTGCATCAGCAGGAGCTAGGTCCGGCAGGCGTATGAGAGGACTAAAGCCGGGATGGCTCCTGGCTGTGATTGCAGGCAACATGCTGTCCGCTTGCTCTCCGTCGAAACCGACCGGCGACGATGGCGATTCCGGTCACTCGGCCGGAAATCCACCGAGCGCGTACGTCGAACAGGAAGCCGGCAAGCCAGGCGGCACACTGAACGTGGTGTCACCAAGAGACTTGAGTACTATCGATTTGCAAAGAACAGGAGGCCCCCGCAACGGCTGGTATGGAAGGATTCTTTTCGACTGCCTGGTCTATCTCGACGAACAGGGCCGAATTCAACCATGGCTGGCCAAATCGTGGACCGTATCGCCAGATGGCAAAACCTATACATTTCATCTGCGAGACGATGTTTCGTTCAGCGATGGGACAAAATTCAACGCGGAAGCGGCAAGGATCAACCTCGCCAGAATTCGCGACCCCGCCACCAAAGCGGCTGTGACCACGTCTTACATTGAGCCGTATATCGACGGGAAAGTAATCGATGAATATACGTTTCAGGCAAATTTACGTGAGCGGCATGAACCGTTCCTTCATGTGCTGGCGCTTTCCATATTCGGGATGTACTCGCCGAAGCAAATCATTGAGGCTCCTCAAACTCTGACCGAAGCGCCAATTGGATCCGGACCTTTCGTGATTGAAAAATACAAACGGCAGGAAGGCATTAGCTTCGTGCGCAGAAAGGACTATCACTGGGCGCCGCCTTACATCCGGCACAAGGGACCTGCCTACCTCGACCGCATCGATGTGAAGTTTGTTCCCGAAGCGATCGTCAGTGCGTCCGCGTTGCAATCAGGTCAGTTTGATATGTCCGTGGATGCCCAACCACAGCTGGCCACCTCCATTCGCGGCAACAGCGACTTTGTCTTCTCCAGCCGCATCCTTCGAGGCAACCCGTCGCAGGGACCTGTTTTCAACACACAAAAAGAGCCGTTCAGCGATCTACGCCTACGCCTGGCCTTTGCCTACGCCGTAGACCGCGAAGGCCTCGTGCAAATGAAAGGGTTTGGGGCGTTACCCGTGAAGACCGACTATCTGTCCTCCAAGACGGAACACTACGACCCCACATGCGACGGAGCTCTTCGCTATGATCCGGCAGCGGCGAATCGTTTGCTGGATGAAGCGGGTTGGACAGGACGAGACAAGGAAGGCTACCGGACAAAAGACGGCAAGCGTCTGACGGCCGAGGTTTTGCTGAGCGCCGCGACTGCTACCGCCGATATTCCCGCCATTCAATCCGATGTGAAGAAGGTCGGAATTGAAATAACCATAGCCCAGTTGCCACCCCTGGATCTCGCAGCCCGCCGCTACAATGGCAACTATCAAATGCTGGGAGCCCTCAGCTTGCATACAAACACCCCAGACGCGTTATACATCTTTTTCCATAGCAGCCAGATTCCCTCCGATACTCAAATCAGTAGCAATTCCAGCCGGCTGCGGGATTCCCAGCTGGACGAATTGCTGGCAAAAGCCCGGGGCTCCAACGATCCTGCGCTGTTGAAAGAACTTTACAGCAAGGCCCAGCACAGACTGTTGGAACTAGTGCCCTCAGTCCCTCTCAACGAAAACACAGTCATTGTGGCCTACAACAAGAATCGAATCAAAGGAGTCATCTACGATACCTCTCATGACTTGCCATTCCTGATTGCTGCCTGGTTGAACGTCAAAAAACTATGATATTACTCAAGCGATTCTTCTGGCGACTTTTCGCTGCCCTCGGCGTGCTTTTGGGAGCGATCACACTAACTTTTATCGCAATTAATACAGCGAGCGGCGATCCGGCCCTCGTCATTCTTGGAGGCGACGAAGCGGCCGTTAGTAAACAGGCGTTGGATCAAGTGCGGATGGAGTATGGGCTCGACAGGCCATTGCTGGACCAGTACCTCAGATATATGGTCCGCCTTGCCGGAGGCGATATGGGAGAGTCCTACCGATTGCATATCCCTGTTACGAAAGCAATCGCCCAGCAAATCGGCGCAACGATCGCGCTAACCGTGCCTGCAAGCATCACGGCAGTCGTCCTGGCGATCGTCATCGCCCTTCTCACAGCGAGGCGATCCAACTGGATTCGCTCGCTGTCATCGAACTCAGAGCTGGTAATCTCGTCGATGCCATCGTTTGTAGTCGGAATACTGTTGCTGCTCGTATTCTCCTTTCAATTCCACCTGCTTCCAGCTTCCGGATCTCGTGACTGGCAATCGCTAGTCCTGCCGACACTGGCGGTAGCGCTTCCAATCAGCGCAGTCCTTGCCCAGGTGCTGCGACAGGAGTTGGAGGATATTCTGGAAATGCCATTCATATTAACCGCGCGCGCTCGTGGAATGCGCGACGCCAGCGTCCGCCTGCTGCATGCCCTACGCCATGCCATGATACCGGTTATTACGTTGTCAGGATTTATTTTTGCGAGTTTACTGGGCGGGACTGTGGTTGTTGAAACGCTCTTTTCGCGTCAAGGTGTCGGCCGTCTGCTGGCTGATGCGGTCACCAACAAAGACATCCCGCTCGTGCTCGGAGTTACGACATTGAGCGCTATCATCTACGTGACTGTTAACCTGCTTGTCGACATTATCTACACGTTCATTGACCCGAGGGTAAAGACGACAGCATGAAGAACCAAAACAAGGAAGCAAAGCCATCGAGCGATCAAGCCGCCAGAGACTTCGATTTCCGTGCCGCGCCTCAAATTATCGGACGCATCCTGCGCGACGTTCTGAAGTACAAGGGACGCCTCGCGGTGGCGACGGCAACCAGTCTCGGCGCGACATTTTTCAACCTCGCAATGCCGCGTCTGCTTGGCTGGTCCGTCGATCAAACACACAAACTCGTCCTGGGTGGCAGCGTGCACGCCAATGCCGCCCTTCCGGCGTTAACATGTACGGCCCTTCTCCTCGTCGGCGCAGCGACGTTACGAGGGTTGCTGCAAATGGTGTCGGGTTTTCAGAGCGAGATTATCGGACAGAGCGTCGGCAGTGATCTGCGGCTCGCCTTTTTTGAGAAGCTGCAGCGCCTGGGGTTTGACTATCATGATTCCGTGCATTCGGGCGATCTGATCACGCGCGGCATGCTCGATCTCGAAGGCGTGCGCGGGTTCATCGAAAACGGCGCGCAACGTTTCATTTCGCTGGCTTTCCTGCTGATCGTCGGATCGGCCTTGTTGTTTACGCAGGACCCGCTGATGGCAGTGCTAACTTTAAGTTTTGTTCCGCTTATCGGCTGGCGCGCGGCGCGCATGGGTCTTTCGCTGCGCCGGGCGTGGACGCGCCTGCAGGAGCGCATGTCCGTTTTAACCCGTGTGATGGAGGAAAATTTGCAGGGCACACGCGTGGTGCGGGCATTTGGCTCCCAACAATTCGAACTGGAAAAATTCGACACCGCGGGTGACGAGGCGCTGCGACTCTCGAACGAGCGGATTTTTGTGCGATCACGAGGCGTAACGACGATTACGGCGGGGTACTATCTCGCCTTGATTCTCGTGCTGTGGGTGGGGGGGCATCGTGTGGCCAGCGGGCGGATCACGATCGGACAGCTAACGGAGTTTTTAACATTTATGACCATCCTGCAATTGCCTGTTCGTCAGATTGGCATGATCATGAATTCGCTGGCGCGTGCCATTTCGTCGGGCAAACGGCTTTTCGAGGTGCTGGATATCGAGCCAACCATTCGGGATAGTCCGGCGGCGCTTCCGCTAGTCCCGGGCGAGGGGGTGCTGCGTTTTGAGAATGTGAGTTTTGCCTATGATTCGAAATCGGAGACACTGGCGCTCGATGGTATTTCGTTTACGGTCGGCCCGGGTGAAACCTTGGGAATCGTCGGCCCGTCCGGCTCCGGAAAATCGACGCTCGCACAGTTGATTCCGCGTTTCTACGACGTCACCGAAGGGAGCATTACCATCGATGGGCAGGATATCAGGGATGTGACCCTGGATTCGCTTCGCAACACCGTCGGCGTGATTCAGCAGGACGTTTTTCTTTTTGATGATAGCGTGCGGCGAAATGTGACCTATGCCGATCCGGATGCGAAGGAGCATGAATTGATCGGAGCTTCGTCGGTAGCGCAAATTCACGATTATATTAGCAGTCTGCCGCAGGGATATGAAACGAGGGTGGGGGAGCGCGGTGTCGGTTTATCCGGGGGACAGCGCCAGCGGCTTTCCATCGCACGTGGCATGGTGCCAGATCCGTCGATTTTGGTCTTCGATGACGCGACTTCCGCGGTGGACGCCGCGACGGAGCATCAGGTGCGTCACGCCCTACGCGCGGCGACCAACTCGCAGGCTACAATTATCATTTCCCACCGGCTTGGTTCCCTCATGCATGCGGACGAGATCATTGTCCTGGACAATGGCCGGATCATCGAGCGGGGTACGCACGATGAACTCGTGGCGGCGAATGGCTATTACGCGGCGCTTTATCGCTCCCAGAGCCATGGCGGACCGCTGCCCGAAAGGGTGGCGGAACAGGAAGAGGTGGCGGCATGAGCATGGAGGTTTTCGGCGGACGCGGCGGCGGTGGGGCTCCGGGAGCGAAGGGTGAGACGGGTGAGGAAATTTTCGCCAAATTTGACACTGGCGTTTTCCGGCGTTTGTCGGCGTTTGCAAAGCCTTACCGGCTCGTTTTCGTAGGCGCGATTGTGGCGGTGCTCGCCTTCGTGGCCACACAGGTTAGCATTCCCTACGCTATTCGCATGGCGGTGGATAGCGTGGTGGGCAAACCGGGCAGTCCTGCGCTCGATGCGATTCTCATTGGATTCCTGATCCTCATCGGAATCAATGCTGTCGTTAGTTATCTGCAGGAAGTAACTGCGGCGCGCCTGGCACAACGGATTATTTTTGACATGCGTCGGGCGATGTTTGCGCATTTGCAGAATGTCTCGCTGTCCTTCATGGACAAGACGCACGTTGGAAGGATCATGTCGCGACTGCAGGGCGACGTCAATGCGTTGCAGGAGTTTTTTGAAACTTCCATCGGTGCGATTGGCGACTTCGTGCTGCTTCTCGGCATCATCGGAGTGCTGTTTGCGATGGAGTGGAAGCTGGCGCTGCTAACACTGATCGTTCTTCCCATTCTGATCGGCGTTCGCGCGATGTGGCTGCCGCACGCGAAGAAAACATTTAGCCGCGCCCGCGATACGTCGTCGATAGTCAACGGCGCGCTGGCGGAGAACATTGGCGGCGTGCGGATTGTGCAGGGATCGCGCCGTGAAGAGGTTAACCTGCTCGATTTTTCGGCGAAAGTTGAGGAGAATTTCAACGCCCAGGTCGCGGCGTCGTGGGCCACGCAGGTCATGGTGCCGGCGGTGGACGTGCTAACCGGCGTTGCCATGGCGGTTGTGGTTGTGGTGGGAGGACGGCTGGCGTTGGGTGGAAATATCGATGTCGGCGTGATGGTGGCTTTCATCTTCTATGTCCAGCGTTTCTTCGATCCGATTCGCACGATTTCGCAGCAATACACCATGCTGCAACGCGCGACCGCTGCCGGCCACCGCATTTTCGAGGTGCTGGATGTTCCCGTTGCTATCAAGGATAAACCGGACGCCATCAACCCCGGCGAGTTGGAGCCTTCGATTGAATTTCGTGATGTGACGTTTGGCTATAAACCTGGGCAGCCGGTTTTGAAAAATCTGGACTTCAAGGTGGAACCCCGGCAGGTCGTCGCGTTGGTTGGGCCGACCGGGTCCGGCAAGACCAGTATCGCGGCTGCGACACACCGTTTCTACGACGTGTGGGACGGGCAGGTGCTGGTTGGCGGCCACGATGTGCGCGATCTAACACTCGATTCGCTGGGACGTAACATAGCGATTGTTTTGCAGGAGCCGTTTTTGTTTACCGGGTCGGTTCTCGAAAACATCCGTTACTCCAGCAAATGGGCGAGCCGCGAGGATGTGATTGCCGCGGCCAAAGCCGTGCGGGCACATGATTTTATCGAAAAGCTATCGGAGGGCTATGACACGCAGCTCGGTCAACGCGGCCAGAGCCTGTCCATCGGCCAGCGACAACTTCTCAGCTTTGCGCGGGCGCTTGTGGCCGATCCGCAAATCCTCATTCTCGACGAGGCGACGGCCAGTATTGATAGCTTTATCGAGGCGGAAATCCAGGAAGCCCTGCGCGTTCTGCTCGCAGGCCGGACCAGTCTCATCATCGCGCATCGCTTGGCGACCGTGCGGGACGCGGACAGGATCATTGTATTGCGCGAGGGGAAAATTCTCGAGCACGGCACTCACGAGGAGTTGCTGGCAACCGGCGGCCTCTACCGAAGTCTCTACACGCGCAATTTCTCGTCGTTCGATGAGGCCTCGTGTGTAACCGATGGCCGCACACGAGGACGAGATTGAAGCGGTCAGGAACGTCGAGAGCGGCTTTGTTGTCGACGGCCTTCTGCTCGAGTTGCGGGCAGAGCATCGTGCGGCGGCCGGTTACGAAAAATACCCTCGAACAATCAGGAGACCTTCTCTCGCCACACGCTGTGACAAACCGGCCATTTTCTCCCTGTCATCGCCCGGACGATCTCAGGCTGGACAGTTCCCCTTTTGTATGGAGATCGGCATATTTCAGATTTTCGGGCGGACAAATTCGGACCGTTTCTCGTCGTTTCCACGCGTTTCCTGTCGAACGCTGCGCTTTTTTGGAAGTCGCTCGTAAGTAACAGAAAATGAACCACTTCGAAGGAATTTAAAATGGTGGCTGGAGAGGGAATCGAACCCCCGACACGAGGATTTTCAGTCCTCTGCTCTACCGACTGAGCTATCCAGCCTTCAGAAAGGGAGCGGAAATTAAGGGAAGCGGGGCAGGGGGCGCAAGCAGTTTTTTGGAAGAAACGTGATTTTCGACAGATCCGCATTCCGCGGGATCGTCTCAAAGGTCAAAAACCTCGCGTGCAGCGCGGAACGTATTGACGTGGACCTGGACGACTTGGGACGTATTTTCAGTATAGCCGCCGGCCAGCGTCCAGGCGATGGGAACGCGGCGTTCCCTAGCCAATTGGAAAACCAGACGGTCGCGATTGAAAAGAGCATCGTGATCGAGGTCGAGCGGCGAATAGGGGTCTTCCCGGAAATAGTCCGCGCCCGCCTGATAGAGCAGGATGTCCGGTTTCGCTTCGTCCAAGAATCGAGGAATTCCGTTCTTCATAATCTTCTCGAGTTTCGTCCAGTCCGTGCCGGCGGGCAGGGGAATGGAGTGGTGATTCGGCCCGTCGGAATGGCGGGGAATGGAGAGGTCGCGATATGCCTGATTGTCAAGATAGTCGTTGCCGTAAATCGAAAGCTGGCGAAGCCACGGACGGCTGGTGGCAAGGAAGGCGGTTCCGTTGCCGTAGTGGAGATCCATGTCGAGCACGGCAATTCGTGTCGCCAGGCCCTCGGCACGAAGAACTTCCGAAGCGACGACCAGGCCGTTGAACGTGCAAAAACCTTCGCCTTGCGTTTGGTGCGAATGATGAAATCCGCTCGCGACGGCCGCGGAAACGCCGTCCTTCAGCGCGGCGCGCGCGGCAGCGACGACTGCGCCATTAGTGAGCAGAACCGACGGATAAAGTTGGGGCGACCATGGAAATTTCTGTGACTCGGCCAGGGCACGAGGTTCGCCGGTCCGGACGGCGCGAATGTATTCCTCCGTGTGGACAGCGCGTAGCATTTCCTCTGTAACGGGCTCCGGAGAAAAGACTTGTGCGATGTTTTCCTTTCGGATTTCCGCCGCCACGAGCGCGAATTTCCGAATGGGCATGATGTGTTTGCCCAGCGGCGCTTCGAATCCGGCGTTGTGCCAGGCGGTGATCATCGGAATTTCTTAAGTTGATCGAGGTCAATCAGCTCCAGGGCGATTTCCTCGTGCGGCGACGGGTAGTCGTTTTCCAATTTTTGGTAGAGCGGCGCCATATCCTGTTCGCGAAAACCGGATGCGTACATGGCGTAAAGAGCGTCCACAATCCGGCGTACTTCCAGCCCTGTGACGGCCGTGTCGTTTTCGTTGCCGACCTGGCGGATCATGAGCCAAAATGGAAGCGGCTGGAGGCCGCCGCTGGCGTCGATTTCGCCTGGCGGACGGAAGTCAGGCTGAAAATAGGGCACTTTATCGGGATCGGCGCGGCGGAAACCCGCTCGGGAATACGCCTTGAGTCTGGCGTATTGATCGGGCCGATCAAAGGGTTCCATTTCTGCGACGAGCGTAATGGGCGTTGTTGCCGGCAAATCGGATTGCAAGCAGAGCGACCTTGCATCGTGGACCGGGAATGCCCGCAGCCAGCCCGCCAGTCCGGTTCGCCTCCATTGAGGATCAACGAGCACGTGTGAAAGGTGCACGCATGCGCGGGGACTCGGGCTGGGTGTCAGCACCACCGTGTGATCGCGGCCAGCGGCGATCTTTCCATCTTTTTCGAGCCCAAGCATGCTATAGGCAAACCGTTTGCCTTCGAGTTGGACTTTGCCAGCCCAACCGAGGCGTTTGCGCAGGACCTCCCTTGTCTCCATTTCGTTCTTGGGCCCGAAATCGGCGTTGAGAAAATCGTAAAGCCGCTCAAAATCCGGATCGTTCGGAGCCGTCACCTGGATAAACTGAAAACCCGTCCAGTCAAAGGTATGCGAGCGCAGGTCGCCCGGAGCCAGATCTGAGTTGCGCAATTTCCGTTGGACTATCATGGGTTGACTCTTTTTCAGCTTGGCGTTTGTGTGTGGTGAAGCAAGTCAAACTGCTTGGAGCTTATGTCTGATTCGCCTGCAGATTCTCCCAAACCAGAAGTGCCACCTGCGCAGCCTCCGACGGGTGCTGCTGCCCCTGCTGCTACAGAAACGGGATTGTCCCAGGAAGTTGCGGCGGGACTATCTACGTTTTTCCCCCCGGTTGCGGGCATCGTTTTTTTTATTCTCGAAAAGAAAAATGCGTTCGTCCGCTTTCACGCGCTGCAAGCCATCTATCTTGGAGCTGTGTTATGGATCGGCTTTATCGGTCTATCGTTTATTGGATCTCTCTTTGGACTCGTCCCGGTCCTGAATCTTATCGTCGGTCTGATCCTGATGTTTCTGTTTCCTCTTCTGGGAGTTGGCGTGCTGATTCTGTGGGTGATCCAGGCGTTTAAAGCCTTTAGCGGCGTAGAATGGGAAATTCCTCTAATCGGCAAATATGTCCGCCAGCATCTGGCAACGGGAAAGTTTCCGTTCGTAAAGTAATTACAGTTTTCTTTTACGTTCGCGGGAAAACAGTTTCGATTGCGCGTTTTCTGTCATTGCTACGACCGCCGGGTGTCGCAGTTTTCGTTCGGCAGTGATTGCGTAAAAGGCTCCGACGCAGTCCGGAACTTCGCCGATTTCACGCAGCCCAAACTGGCGTTTGACCTCGTCGATGACAACGGTGTGCACAGGTGCCACGGCCAGAGTATGCATGGCCACTGCCTGCATCAAAGCAGCGTCCTCGAATTCCGCAGTAACCTTGGGGCGGATTCCAGCCGCCTGAAACCATTTTTCCAATGCCATCCGGGTTGCAGTGTTATCTGCAGGCAGAAAGGCGGGCTGATTGTCCAGCGAATGCGGGAAACCCGGCTTTAGCTTTGCCGCCAGCCCGCCAGGTGCGCAGAAGGTAATGGAGCTTGAACCTAGAAAGTGACTGAACGTTTTTACATGGAGCGAACTCGGCGCCGGCTCGTCAGCCAGCACGATGTCCAGTCGATGTGCGGCGAGCTGTAGCAAAAGGGCGTCCACTTTTCCTTCCCGGCATGTGGTGTGGATGGGCTGCTGCAAGGAAAAAACCGGCTTGAGCATCTCGTAGACAACGGCTTTCGGCAATGAATCCGCGATGCCGACCTGCAGCCGCAGCGGGCGCTCGCCTGGGCGCTGTTTGACGGCGTTCAGCAGCTCCCGCCCCGTGGCAAAAATGTCATCGGCGTAGTCAATGACCAGTTGTCCCATTTGTGTGAGAACGAGCTTGCGACCGCGGCGGTCGAAGAGTTTTTCTCCGAGCGAATCTTCCAGCTGATGAATCTGCGCGCTGATCGAGGGTTGCGAGACATGCAAAACCTCGGAGGCCCGGCGCAGACTGCCTTCGCGGGCGACGACCCAAAAATAACGTAAATGATGGAAATTTAGCCAATCGAGCGATGAGGCTCGCGAAGTGGCTGAAGAGGAGGAGGTGGGCATGCGAAAAAATAGAACAATCGAAAAAATAGAACAATCGGATTGAATAATGATAATTGTGGAAGGATCGTACGTGCAGAAAGCTTTGGCAGCCGAACTAACGAAAGCTTAAAAAACATGTTATTCTCCATCCTACTTTTTGCCGGGACGATGCTCCTTTCACTGTGGGCAACCATGCGTGTAAAGAGCACGTATCGCCGCTACAGCCAGATGGCCACTGCATCCGGTGCTACTGGCGCTCAAGTCGCTCATGCGATCCTTGAAAAAGCCAGTATTCACGACGTCGAAATTGTCGCACAGGAAGGCATGCTCGGGGATCACTACGATCCGATGCACAAGCGCCTGGTTTTATCGAACGAAAACTACTATGGCAATTCGCCGGCGGCTCTCGGTGTGTCCGCCCACGAATGCGGCCACGCAATCCAGCACAAAATCGCTTACGCTCCGTTGCACTGGCGTATGGCAGCTGTCGGCGTGACCAATTTTGCCAGCCAGATCGTGATGTGGCTGCCGTTGCTGGGCATGTTTACCGGTCTGGTGACCGGCAAAATGGCGCTCATGATCATGGCTGCTGCGTGGGGCGTCATCATGCTCTTCAACTTGATTACGCTGCCCGTTGAGTTTGACGCATCGCGCCGGGCGAAAATGATCTTGGCGAACATGGGCTATGTCGGCACTGCCGACGAAGTCTCGGGCGTCAAGAAAGTGCTCGACGCTGCTGCGTGGACTTATGTTGCCGCGTTCATTACGTCGCTCGCCTACTTCATCTGGCATCTACTGCCATTACTCCTTGGCCGCCGCGAGGAATAAAACGATGGCTATCGCCATGAATGCTGTTGAAGAACTGCTCGCAACCGGTGCACCGGAAATCACTCCGGCGAGCTTGGATAAAGCCGTCCGGATGCTCCCACGGTTGCGAGCCAAGTTTGCAAGCCTCGATCCCGAACAGCCGAAATTGGCCATCCGGATCGAGTTTTTGGGTCAGGTCCTCGAAGATTTTGCTTCCGGCCTCTGCCGCGACCTGACTTTTCACGCTGTAGCGGACATTGCTTTTGCTTTGCAATATTTCTATCAGGATAACGATCTGATTCCCGATGACCTTCCGGACGACGGGTTCAAGGATGACCTGGCAGTCAGTGAACTGGTGCTGGAAAGACACGGGAAAGTCCTCGAGGAATATGCTGTCGCTCGTGGCTTTGAATGGAAGGAACTGGTCAGCAATTGAGCCTTTTTGAGTCCTTGCCCAGGAACTTGGCATCCCCGGTTTCTGCAATTGCCTGCATAGGAGCACTCTTTTTCCAGAGGTCGCAGTAGAGCAATCCCCAATCGAATTCCTGATGAGCGACGCGCGTAAGTCCGTGTCGCCGAAGGAAGTCGAATGGAGGCACGAGGACCGTAGCGGGCAGGTCGACAGCTAATCGGAAAAATCGGTACATCAGCCAGTGAATGATGCTGGCCCGCTGCCGGGCCAGAGCGGACGAGGGGATTTGGAAATCGGAAATCAACCAGTTGGCATCAGTTTTTACTGCAGCTGCGAGGTGAGGAATCAGGCGGGACAGCTGCTCTTCGGTGAAGCAGTCCAAAAAAAAGTGGGTTGAAACGAGGTCGAATTCGCCGGTCGGTGGACGCCACTCGAGCAGGTCGACGTGGATGAATTTTACCTGGCTTCGTTGTGCCCGAGGGAAGTTTCTTTCCAGCCGTCTTCGGGACACTTCCAGCATCCTTATGCTGCTATCGACGCAGGTAATCTCCGCATTGGGGTGCCGGCGGAGCAGTTCGACGAGAAATTTGCCGTGGCCTTCGCCGGCAAGCAACGCGGTCTTCACGGAAGGCAACCGGCTCCAGAACGCATTTCGGCAATGTTCGAGTTTTCTCCCGGCCAGTATGGTTTCCATCCAGTCGTAATGCACGGCGAGCAGGTCGAATCCGGTCGATTTTGCGGTGGAGCCCGATTGCCGATTCCACCAAATATCGGCTGCGATGGCGCCAATCGCGTATGCAGCGACGTCGAGGATATCGCCAGTTGCCCAGGCAAACAGATGTGGACCGATTCCTTCGCTGACAATTGACCAGACCAGCCAATGTCCGGCGATTTCCATCCCCGTCGGCGGTAGATCATGGGTGCGCAGCCCCAGGCGGCGTTGAAGCCAAAGCAGTGGCGGCAGCGCAGCCGGGATTAACAGCAAATCGTTAAAATGCTCATGGAGAAATGCCCACGAGCTAACAGGTTCGAGAATCCAGCGATTCAATCCATAGGCCACACATGCGATCAAGCACAACGGATCGAACGCGTAACGGAACGGCCTCACAAGAGAGCCGTAATGGCAAATCCGGCGCTGATTGCGAGCAATACTTTGAAGACGAGGGGGAGCATGGGCCGAACGTAGAAAACAACTTCGTCACCGTCAACCGGGACAGCCGTTGGCTTGTTCGGTTTTGGCGGGAACCGCAGCGAAAACCGACATGCTGCTTGCTTCTTGCCTGTGGCTTGGGACTCGATTAGCTTTCGACCCCTTTTCCAAATGCTGAAATTTCAAAAAATGAATGGCGCGGGCAATGACTTCGTCATGCTCGACAATCGACAGAACGACCTTCGTCTCACATCCGGCCAGATCGCCCGGCTTTGCGACCGTCACCGCGGTGTTGGAGCCGATGGCGTCCTCCTGGTCGAGCCTGCGCAGAGTGGCGCGAATTTCCGGATGCGGTATTACAATGCGGACGGAGGCGAAGCCGAAATGTGCGGCAACGGGGCGCGCTGTTTTGCGCGTTTTGCCCAGAAAGTTGCTAATGCGGGCAGTCAGCTGAATTTCGAGACACAGGCTGGCATCATTCAAGCCGAGATAACGGGCGACCTCGTGACTTTGCAGATGAGTGAGCCGAAGGATCTGAAGCTCAATCGGGAAGTCATTCTCAGCGAAGGCTCGATCAAACCTGGAACTGCTCTCACCGTCCATTCTCTGAATACCGGCGTGCCGCATGTGGTGGTGTTCGTCGATCATCTCGACAAGGTGGACGTGGCGAATCTCGGGGCGGAACTTCGCTGGCACGAGGCATTCGCGCCAAAGGGAACAAACGTGAACTTTGCCCGGCAGCTTTCCAGCCATGTCATTGCCATCCGTACCTACGAGCGCGGTGTGGAAGCCGAAACCCTCGCGTGCGGCACAGGTGTCGTCGCAACGGCGCTCATCCATGCGCTTGTGACAAATGTCGATGGTCCGGTTGCAGTCGAGGTTCGTGGCGGTGAAACCCTTAAAGTCGGTTTCCGGAAAGTCGGCGACCATCATTTTACTGACGTCACGCTTACTGGTCCGGCCGATTTCGCTTTTAGCGGCGAGATCGATCTGGATTAAGGATTAGGAATTAAGTTCGGCATTTCAGCTTTCCTCCTTTTCTTATGGCCACTCGCCACATTTCCCGTGGATCGCCCACCGACCAGCACGGCGTTTCTTAATCCTTAATTCTTAATTTTTTAATTTATGTTCAAAGGAACCTATACGGCACTCGTAACCCCCTTTCGGGACGGACGATTTGATGAAGATGCTTTTGCGCGGTTGATCGAAGACCAGATCGCGGGTGGCGTCGACGGCATTGTCCCGGTTGGCACGACGGGAGAATCGCCCACAGTCGATCTCGACGAACATATTCGCGTCATCGAACTCGCCGTCCAGGTTGCGGCAAAACGGGTAACCGTCATTGCCGGGACCGGCTCGAATGCAACCGCCGAGGCGGTGAACCTGTCTGAGGGAGCTGTTGAGAAAGGAGCGGATGCCCTGTTGCTCGTCAATCCGTACTACAATAAACCGTCGCAGGAGGGGCTTTTCCGCCATTACAAAACCGTGGCTGATTCCGTGCCGGTGCCAATCATGCTCTACAGCGTTCCCGGACGGACTTGCGGGGAGATCGCTGTCGAGACGGTTGTCCGGCTCGCGGCGAACGTCCCGAATATCGTTTCCATCAAGGAAGCCGGTGGGAGCGTGGATCGTGTGGGCCAGCTTGTCGGAGCCGTTCCGGAAAATTTCACGATTTTGTCCGGTGACGATTCGCTGACATTGCCATTCCTTTCCGTTGGCGCAGTTGGCGTAGTAAGTGTCGCTTCGAACGTTGTTCCGAAGGCGGTCGCTGATTTGGTGAAGGCTTTCCGTGCAGGCGATCTCGCGAGTGCACAGGCGCTTCACAAGAAATACCTGCCTCTCTTCAAGGATTTGTTCATTGAGGCAAATCCGGTGCCGGCGAAGGCGATTCTTTCGTGGCTCGGAAAAATGTCTGCAGAAGTTCGGTTGCCCCTTTGCGAACTTAGCCCTGTGAGTGAGGCCAAGCTGCGCAAAACGGCCACCGAAGTGGGAATTCTATGAGTGGTGAAAATGCAGCAAAACCACTTCGCCTGCTCGTCAATGGCGCACGCGGCCGCATGGGCAAGGCAATCATCGCATGTGCCGCGGCTGACTCTGAAGTCGTTGTTGCCGGCGAAGTCAGTTCCAGTGAAGCGTTTGCAGCGGCCCTTCCAGAGGCAGATGTCGTAATCGATTTTTCCCATGCCGAAGTCACGGAGGGTGTCGTAGCCAGCTCCGTCGCCGCCGGAAAACCCGTTGTCATCGGCACAACGGGGCATACCGACGATGTCCGCGCCAGGATCGCGGAAGCTGCCATTGTGATTCCCATTGTTTTCGCCCCAAATTTCAGCGTGGGCGTCAATACTCTGTTCTGGCTGACGCGGAAAACCGCTGAAATCCTCGGTCCTGAGTTCGATCTCGAAATCGTCGAAATGCATCATCGGCTCAAGAAAGATGCTCCGAGCGGAACGGCACGGGGACTCGCCGAGATCCTTGCTGCCGTGCGCAATTTACAATATTCCAAAGACGTTCGTCATGGTCGGGAAGGCATCGTCGGCGAACGCACCAAGACCGAGATCGGGATGCACTCCCTTCGCGGCGGGGACGTCGTGGGCGATCACACGGTTATTTTCGCCAATGTCGGCGAACGCGTTGAACTCACGCACAAAGCTTCCAGCCGCGATACCTTTGCCAAGGGTTCCATCCACGCGGCGAAATGGGTTGTTGGGCAGAAACCCGGGCTTTACTCGATGCAGGACGTCTTGGGGCTGACCTAAGGCCCGGCTGTCGGCGTGGCATTCCTGGGTTCGTATGAGTGGCAGGAATGTCCAATGTCCACTATACATTGGTCCCATGAGAACCGGCATCGCACTCGGCTCAAATCTTGGCGATCGTATAGCCAATCTGCGGGAGGCACGTGATCGCGTGCTGCAGCTGGCGGGCGTATCCGAGCCGGTGCTAACCTCGGAAGTTTACGAAACGGCGCCGATCGATTGCGCTCCTGACACTCCTGCTTATTTTAACGCGGTCATGGAAGTCGATTACGACGGCCACCCTGCTTTGCTCCTTGACGCTTTGCAGGGTGTCGAACACGCAATGGGTCGCCCCGATAAGCGCCCGCGGAATGCCTCGCGCCCCATCGATCTCGACATCCTTTACTGTGGAAATTTTATTCTCAACAACGAAGAAGTAATCATTCCGCATCCCCGTATTCCTTTTCGCAGATTTGTCCTCAAACCCGCCACTGACGTTGCTCCAGATCGAATTCTACCCGGCCATCATTCAACCTTTCGCGAACTGCTCGATGCCCTGCCTCCGGGCAACGACGTTCATCCGATAGGAGAAAAATTATGAGTTCTCTCTTAACCCCTTCTGATTCCGAGACTTCCCCAACACTTTCATCCGAACGCCTCCAACCGTCCCATCTCAAACAGATGAAAGCCGCTGGAAATCGCATCGCGGCACTGACGGCTTACGATTATCCGACTGCCCGGCTCCTCGACGAGGCGGGGGTGGATTGCCTTCTGGTCGGGGACTCGCTCGGTATGGTGGTCCTCGGCTATCCAGACACGACGAGCGTCACCCTTCAGGATATTGTTCATCACACGCGTGCTGCTGCTCGCGGCGTGAAACACGCTCTGCTCGTCGCCGACCTTCCCATCGGCACTTACGATCGACCCGAACAGGCGCTGCTTTCCGCGCTTGAACTCATCGAAGCCGGCGCCCGGGCAGTGAAATTGGAAGGCTGCCATACGGCGCACATCAAAAAACTTGTGTCCCATGACATTCCAGTTATGGCGCATTTGGGAATGTTGCCGCAGCACGTCCGTGAAGAAGGCGGATACAAGGTCAAAGGCAAGACGCCTGCCGACGCCGACCGGCTTATCAAGGAATCGCTTGCCGTCGAAGAGGCCGGCGCTTTTGCCGTGGTGCTCGAAATTGTTGTCCCGGCTGTGGCACACGAAATCAGTCGTAAATTGGCGATCCCAACGATCGGCATCGGTTCCGGTACGGAATGTGATGGGCAGATTTTGGTGACGCCGGACCTGATCGGTTTCTTCCCATGGTTCACGCCGAAATTTGTTCGTCCCACCGTTCGAATTGGTGAAACGATCCGCGATGCCGCGCGCGAATTCGTGGCCGATGTGAAGCGCTGATCCGCAAGAACATGCACGGGCCGGCTCAATGGGCGCTGTTATCTGGGCTCAATGGGCTGTTATCTGCCGAGCCGCCGAAAAACCCAACAGTGGCTCGTCGAAATCAATACCTTTCGTCAGCGCCAGGTATTTGAACTGCATTCCCATCGTTCCTGGATGCAGGAGAGATTGCAAGGTGCGGAGCCGGCGCTGCGTTTCGGCAGATAATCCGCGCTGCGACTCCGCTTCGATCGCGGCAAATTCCGGCTCGCTGATGCCGGTCAGGAAATGATGTTGGTCTGTGAAACCTGCCAACGACAGGCCGTTTTCGATGCCCGCATCGATGCATGCCGAGAAATCGACATGCGCCGTGATGTCCGTGCGCCCGATTTCCGAAAACGGATTGTCATGGCGCTGATGCTGACGATAGCACCTGAGCGTGCCTTCGCGGCGTTCGATGGAGTAATATTGATCGCGTAAAAAACCGTAGTCGATTACCAGCGCGCATCCACGTCGCATACTCCGGGCGACTTCGCGTATCCACGCGGGACCGGCGAGATTGATTTCCGTGCGGTATGCGTCCGGAGGCAATCCCTCCGGTAATTTCGCCAATGCCAATGCCAGTTCTGCACTGGAAATTGGCCCTGGAACGAATTGAAAACTGTCACCACTTTCGTCGACGTAGTCCTCCCGCCATTTGTCGTCGCACCGCGACACGACATGCACCGGCATTGCGTCCAGCAATTCGTTGCTGTAGGCGACACCGGAAAATTCTTCGATCCGTTCGCGCCACTCAACTTTCCCGCTCCAATTTGCCAGATTTGCCGCCTGTTCCGCTCGCAACTGCGTCGACGGCTCGACAATTTGATACGTTAAGGCCGCGAAGAAGTCCGGATAAAACCGCTGTGCCGCTCCGAGCACGTCGGCGGCCAATTGAGCGCGATCCGCACCTTGCTCGAACAGCGAAAACTCGTCGGGGCAACCCATCCGCTGCCAGATTTCATGAAACTGCCGCGTCAGCAATTCTCCAAACAATCCACCGACGCTGACACTCGTATAGAAATCGCCTTTCTTTCCGACCACGGCTTTTCCAGACGCATAGTAACCCCATTCCGGGTGATACAACGCTTGTTCCATGAACCATCGAAATGTCACGGGCCCCTCGTGTCGGATTGTTTCTCGGATGAAATGCGTCAGTTCGATGGACTCAGACATACTTCGGCAACACTAGCGTGGCCGGCGTTTTGGTGAAAACCGCAATCCGCCGCAAGAAAATCGCAATCCGGCGCAAGCGTGCAAGAAGCCATTCCCGTAACCTCGTTTTCCGTGCCTTACTCCGCCGCACACACCGCAAGCCCGAACGAAATGCGCGCAGTCCCTGAAGCATCGGCTGTTTTTGTGAAAGGGGACGCGTCCGTGTGCCCAGTCGTCAGCTCGGTGATCCGCCCTGAAAAGCCGTCTTTGGTGTCTTTTCTCACGTCGTTGGTGGCGTCCGCTACTATTCTTTCGGTGAGCGCATTTCTGATTCCATTTGAGGACATGTTTCAGAAGCTTGAGTACGGCGTCGAATCGGCCGATCAGAGCGTCGAAATAGACCTCGTCGCAGCGATGCCCGCCGAAGAAACGCTCGATGTCCCGGAACCGGAACCGATCGAGCCAGTTGCCGAAATTACTCAACCAGAGCAGCCGCAAATGGTCGATACGGGCGACTTTATGGTTCCTGACGAAAAGATTATCGAACCGCGGCCTACGCCTGAGCAACGGAAGGAGATCGTCCGAAAACCCGTCCAGCAAACGGCTTCAGCCTCGCCCGCTCAAAAAGTAGCCAGACCCGTTGGCGACGGAACTTCGCCGAATAATCCCGGCAAAGACAAAACGACCGCCAAAGCCAGCCGTGGAGCTTCTTCTGCCGAACTCGCCTACCTCCGCAACCCGGAACCACGCTATCCAAAGGCTGCACAAGACGCGGGACAACAAGGCGTTACCCGTCTTAAAATTTCCGTGGACGAAGGTGGTCATCCCGTGGATGTGCAACTTGCCCGTTCATCGGGTTGGCCACTGCTCGATGAAAGCGCGCTGAACACGGTTCGAGATCGCTGGCGTTTCAAACCACGGCCGGGTGGGGGGATTGTTTCCAAGGTCATTCCCATTCGATTCGATCTCGTGAAGAAACGCAGCGGGTAGGGGAAAGCGCGAAATGCCCGCCTGAGAGATTCGCTCAATTTCGACCAATGCTCGATTCTAAAGGGCACGAGCGGCGCTAACATATATTCGAGCGAGGACTAAATTAAGAATTAAGAGATCAGACTTAAGAAGTAACAGCAACGTGTACACCCGAATGGAATCGCTTGAAGAGACGTTGCGCCAAGGATCAGATGGAACAATCGTCGTCACCGCTCGAGCTTGGGCGGTTCGTGGAACGGTGAACAGATGACCGCGCCTCCAAACAACGGCATCCAGGTGACGGCGCTACGCACGGCCGTTGATTCTAATCATTAGGCACACTCGACATGCAAACTCACCATGAGGAATCCGATAGAGGCCAAGTCACGCGTGCCGCTGCTGAAGTCTAAATGGATGTTATTCAGACTGGTATAATTACCTGCCAGGCCTCATCACTACGCCCTATGATAAACGCCCTGATCTTCGATTTGGACAATTGCCTCGCGGCGGCCAACGAGGTTGGGGAGCAGCTTTTTGAGCCTGCCTTTGAGGCCATTCAAAAGGCGAACCTTGGCACGCTTTCAGACGAGGCATTGGACCAAGCATTTGCGGATTGCTGGCGACATCCGCTGGATTGGGTAGCGGCCAAATACGGTTTTTCGCAAGCGATGCTTGCAGCGGGCTGGCGTGTATTTGCTACAATGGAAGTCACCGAACCGATGTACGGCTATGGTGATCTAGCGAGCTTGGCCGAATTGCCGGTGCAGCGGTTTCTGGTGACTTCCGGTTTCAGACGTCTGCAGGAGAGCAAGATCAAGGCGCTAAACCTTGCCCCTCTCTTCACTTCCACCCATGTAGATGCGATTGACGAGCCGGACAGGCTCGGCAAGCAGCGGTTTTTTGAGCAAATTCTGAAGGATCACCAACTTACTCCGGCGGAAGTTCTCGTGGTTGGAGACAATGCTGATTCCGAAATCGAGGCGGGAAACCGCCTCGGCATACGGACAGTCCAGACGCTTCGGTACGGGGTGCCCCGAGCGAGCAATGCAACTTTTCACATCTACTCGCTGGTCGAGCTGAAAAAGCTCTTGAGCGATACCGCAAACGAATGAGGCCTAGCCGGTCGATGCCGGAGGGAGGCGTCTTTCAACAATGTGATCTTTCTTGCCCCAAGCGGCACGTGCGATGATTGAGCCACCCTCCCGGAAAATCGAATGAAAAACAAATCGACTAGGCCGGTTTGTCGGTCTGGCCAACAATTGGCGGACATTGAGAGCAGGGAGGGCAATGCCATTGTTGCTGTATTGCTGCGTTGCGATCGTGTCGACCACGTCCGGACCGCCGACGATCACACCACCCATCGCATAGCTTGCCTCATTAGCGGAGATATAGGTGAATGGTATCGCGGCCAGGCCGGCGTTTACGCTTTGTCCGTAGCTCAGCAGCGACCCGAGCGGCGCGATCACGAGGAAAGCCCCCGCCGGAGGGCTGCACCTGTTGTCCCCCGACGGCGCTTAGCACCTCCGGCGAGACCGCCGAGGTAGCCCTTATGGCGACCGCACCGGTCAATTGGACAGGAACCGTAAACGGGATCGAGTAGTTCTGGTCCGTGAACGTGATTTTCCATACCGTGGTTGTTAGAGCCGGCACAGCTATCGGGATGCTTTTTTGAATCGAGACCGTGTCCGTGAGGCTCTTGGACTGGGTAGCGTTGAAGCCGATCGTGACCTGCCACTGCGACGTGGCTTTGTCGCCGGCCACAGGCAACCCGACGGTCGTCGAATACTTATACATGACGCTGAGCGTTTCGTCACCGACACGTGAACTGAGTGACCCGCGTGAGCGTGGTTTGATACGTCGTCGTCATGGCGGTCGGCGCGGTGTTCTGGTAGCAGCCGGGATGTTCCTCCATCGATCCGTCCGTAATCGTCCATTGATCACTTGGCGCGTACGTCGGCTCGCTTTGAGGCACGGCTTGCACTTGCTTGGGCGATGTAAGGAGCAAGTTCGGGATTGCTCTTGAGGTCATACGTAGTCGATGCCGTCCACTCTAGCGCTTCGCCTGCGAGGATATAGCCGAGCTGGTCGGTCACCGCCTGCAGGTCCGTCTGTTGCAGTTCCGGCGTGGTGTTAAGTGTGAAGATCCAGTAACCCTTTGACCCCCACTGCGCCGTTGCTGTCCCGATCGGGAACGGGCTGGGATCGGAATGGCTCTGGCTGCTCTGTGAGTCGAAATAGCCAAAAGAAGCGTGATAGGATCCGCCTGCGGTATTATCGGCGTATATCTGGTAGCGCTGAGGGCTGGCTAGGTCGCTGAGATACACCCAGTCGTGGCGATCGCCGATACCCCAGTGCATCCGCGCAACTTCCAACGAACCGCCGAAAGGTGGGACAACCCGTCCGAGCGTGACGTCGTGAAGGTCACTGCCACGGGTTCCCGAAACGAGTAGCGGATACGGGGAATTGTTGATCACCAGGTAAAGGGACCAAGTTTGGTCTCCTTGCACCCAGGGCACATATTCTGGAATCGGGTCCGGTTTCCAGAGCCGCAACAGTTCCGCGGCGCCGGTCGTGGGTTGTGCATATACGTAGCCGGCAGGCCCTCCATAAGTCCACCCAGGACATAGTGCTAGACCATCGCGTTCCGTCGCCGATGTTGTGTAAATGTGCAGGCCGCCCGGCCGCACAGTCGATACAGCGGGCAAGTACCATCCACCAGAGAGGCGTACAGGTAACCGGCCACGCCCTCGAGTGATCAAGCGCCGTCCTCAATGAGTGACTGCTCTTCAGCTTCTGACGCGGTATAAAAATGGCCGCCCGGACCGATCAATCGGAAAAACGGCGTGGTATTGTCTGCCTGTTCAGTATACATCCAGCAGACCACCTGTTCGTTTGCATAGCCGAGTGTCTTTATGGCGTTGCTGGCTTCGGCGACATCCATTGTCATCAAATAGTCGCTGGGCATAATAATAACATCCGCTTAAGGGGGTTAGGAATGAAAATCCGGTTAGATACAACTTTACGTTCGGGGGAGTTTTGATGCTCGAATGCAGCGCTGTCAAGCGATGAATATTAGAGAAAAATCCAGAGACAAATAAGAACCCATGCCTCGTGCTGCGTGGTGATATGCTCCCGAACCGCCACGTCGTCGAGCATTGCGTGAAACAAAGTCGTCGAACTGCCCCTCAAAGCGAAGCCGAGGCGCAGCCCCACCGCGCCCCTACACGAGAGCCGTGCCAATGCGCTCTTTGCCCGAAGTCGGCCGGGTAAGTTACCCTTCAAGGGTTCAAGCACAGCTTTCACCTCCGCCTTGGTGAGGACCACCGGCAATCTCATGGGACGCGTCGCGCGTTGGACCTTGCCCAGCCGCGGTAATTTCACCTCTAACACCGTCGAATACAAAAACAACAGCGCGCTCAGCGCGTGGTTTTGAGTGGATGCTGCCACGTCGCGTTCCGCGGCGAGATGGGTTAAAAACCGGGTGACTTCAGCCGCAACCCATCTCCAGCGGATGTCGTTTCCCATGAAAAAGAATGAACCGGCGAATCCAACTGTTCGGTCCGAATGCTGCAATGTTTCAACCGCAAAGCGTCCCGGACGCGATCCAGCAATTTAGGCTTGCTGGCTTCGTGATCTTCTGAAATCGTGGCGGCCATGTGTTCGTTTTATCATGTCCTCCCCCCGCCTTTCCAGCCTGAATAGGCGGAAGCTTTCTTTCTTTCCATCCCGAAATAGACGAAACAGTCTTTCGTCTATTTGTAGTTAGGCATCACCACGCGCAAATGACAAACACGGACCTCCAACGCATCGAACGCGAACTTTGGGTTACGTTGCCTGCCGATTACCGAGCGCTAATGCTGACGTATCCGTTCCCGCCAGACTCTTTTGCCGCAGAGTGTTTGCTCCCAGACATCGCGGACAGGCTGCTGGAGCTTGCTGGCGCTAGTGCGAATCTTCCGCCGCACAGTTTTATTATCGGTGACGATGGCGGCGAGGAGACGTATTTCATTGACGTGTCGCGGCAGCCTTCACCCGTTTACGTTTTTCAGCTTGAGACTGGAAAAGTGAAGGAGGCGGCGGCGAGCTTGGACGCCTACGTCCAGAAATGCAGAGACACCGACGACGAGATACGCCGCGATCAAGCAGAGATGGCGAAAAAGAGATGGTGGCAGTTTTGGAAATGATGCCTAACAATAAAGGGTGTATTGCCGCGAAGCCGGCAAATACACCCGTAGTTGGCGTGCCCGGCAGGGCGCGCGTCCTTGGGGGAGTCTGAAGGAAGCCGCAGGGCAAAACGCTGCACCGATGGACAAGAATCGCATACGAGGCACAGAGACAGACATGATGCAGCCGACTGCGCCAAAGTCCGATTCTTACACGGAAGGTCTCTATGAATATGCGGCGGTGATAAGCGCGGAGGTGCGTGTGCATTACCCGAGGAGATCTGCGATGCTGCGCCATAGAGCGCAACAGCGACCGAGAGATTGTGGGAAATCAGCAGAGGGCATAGTAAAGCCTAGCGGCAGGCCGAAGGCCCAAAGGTGAAGTGAGGAGGATTTGCCGTCGCCGAAGATGTGGGCACATTGGGCGGTCAGAGTGAAGATAACGATTAAATGAGGGGAGCTGTATGGTGAACGATACAGTCATCGATCTCGGAACTCTGAATGACTTGGCCAGCTATGCCACGGGTATCAACAACGCTGGCCGCGTCGTTGGCTATACCTTTGGCCTCCCGGCGAAAGAAACACGGGCCGTCCTTTTCAGCGGGACAGGCTCTGATAACATTGATCTCGGCACTTCTCGGGGGAAAATACAGCCGCGCCAGAGCGATCAATGATTTGGGGACAGATTGTCGGTGATGCGACCCGACAAGATAACCTGATGCGTGCGGTCTTTTGAGCGGCAGAGGAGCGGGAAATATCGATCTTGGAACTCTAGGGAAATTGAACAGCACTGCATTTTGCCATCAACAATTCGAGTCAGATTCTACAGCAGCCGGGGGTTTGGCGAGGAACAAGCCACACCCCCGGAAACTCGAAAGAGACGAATCGATCCCGAAAGGATCGCAACCAGCGGTTGTCTCACCAGGTGACCGGCAGCATTGGCTGCGATCCCTTGGGATCGGGCCGATTTTCGCATTTTATCCGGGGGTAATCGCTCGTCCTCACTCAACCCCCGGCTGCTGTGGCTGTAATGGCTTCGCCATTGATCGAAGCAGAAAGCCGTCATCTCAGGCATGACAATGCACTAGCAGGAGTGGCAATGGCGACACGAAGATTCCGGTGGCGACGCCAGTCGCTTCACCGGTATAAGAGCTGTTAACAAAACATCACCCTTTTGACTCGAAGGGTTTTGAGAAATTAGCCGGTGGTGACAACCACCGGAACAGGATAAAAAGACGACTGTTCCGGACAGGGCCGGGATTCGCCGCATGAAAACCAAGCGCTCCATCGCCCCTCCGGGGCTGGTCCGTTTTTGTACGACATTTCCGGTGGCTGTCGCCACCGGCTAATTTCCAATGACCCTCCGGGTCGAACCGAACGCAGTGAAACGGCATCCCGATCCTAGCCTTGTTTCGGTGGGTATTTGGCGCATGGCTTTCTTACTTTAGAGGCTAACCAGAAATCGGTGAATCTTCCAAATGCGCTTAGGGCCGCCGTCGAGCGGAGGAAGATAGCTGATTATCTCCTGGCATTCGATCACCCGGAAGGATCCGGCAAGGCGGAGTTTTTCACCCGATTCGGATTCACCGCTGACGACTGGGAAGTTCTGGCGTGTGCACTTATCGAACACGCGAGAACGCACCCCATCTCGTCCACATCCGAATCTAAGTATGGCATCAAATATCGAATTGACGGCCCAATCCGGTGTCCCGACGGTCGTTCTCCCTCGATCCGAGCCGTCTGGGTCATCGATACCGGCGCGGACGCGCCGAGACTGGTCACGGCTCATCCATTGTAGTAGGTTTTCGCAACATGATTCAGGAGCACGACAGAGTTGTCCTTACCAAGCCTCTTGCCGAAGAGGGCCTTGAGCCGGGCGACATCGGAGCCGTCGTTCACGTTTATCCGCGCCACGACGCATATGAAGTCGAGTTTGTGACCCTCACCGGCAGGACCGCGGCGGTCGTTACTGTCTCAGCAGAGCATGTCCGCCCGGTGGGTAGCGGCGAGATTCCCCACGCGCGAGAACTCGCTCATCACCGACCATGAACTTGGAAATTGTGCTCATGCAACGCTCCACAACGTCGTAATTTTCGGCCCGGTTTGTTGGGTGACTTGCGCCAGATAGAGCTCCTGGCGGCAGCTTTTGAGCATGCGAGGGACGCTCCGGCGTCAACGAGACTGTGGCATATTTCAAGGTTACCGGCGTTCAGATGCGGTTTCTGAAAGATTGACCGTCTGAAGTCGCGACCTCAGACTGCGCCGCATGCCCAAATTGCTGGAAGTCGATAATCTCAGCATTGCTTTTGGTGATGTTACCTGTGTCCACGGCATCTCGTTTTCGCTTTCCAAAGGGGAAACCCTGGCAGTCGTGGGTGAAAGCGGTAGCGGAAAAAGTGTTACAGCGCTTTCGTTGGCACGACTCAATCCGACGCCGCCAGCGCGTTATACGGGTGGACGTATTCTGCTCGACGGCCGCGACGTCCTCGCGGCGAGCGAAGCGGAAGTTCGCGCCATTCGAGGGAAAAAGATCGGCTACATTTTCCAGGAACCGTCTACGTCCCTAAATCCGGTTCTGAGCATCCGCGCACAAATAGCAGAGATGATCCGTATTCATCGGCCCGATGTGGGCAGAAGTGAGATCGACGGCGAAATCATACGCTGGCTCGATCTTGTCGGGATCGTCAATCCCGCACAGCGCCTCCGCGACAATCCATTTCAACTCAGTGGCGGCATGCAGCAACGGGTGATGATCGCCATGGCATTATGTGCCCGGCCGGAAATCTTGGTCGCTGACGAGCCGACGACGGCGCTTGATGTGACCATTCAGGCGCAAATTATCGCTTTGCTTAAGGATCTGAAGGCAAAGCTGGGAATGTCGATTTTGATGATCACACACAACTTTGGCTTGGTGCACGGCTTGGCTGACCGGGTTATCGTCATGTTCCGCGGCCAGATCGTAGAAGAAGGAGAAACAGCGAAAGTAATTCGCGAACCCTCGCATCCCTACACTAAAGCGCTCATCGCGTGCATCCCCCGAATGGGAGCGAAGTTGCGGCGGCTGCCAAATATTGCCGAACTAATGGCTCGATCGTAGCACGATGACAGACCGAAGAGTCACACAAAGCGACACGTTTTGGAAACCGCGGGGCGCAGCAAGCGCAAGTATTCTTTCTTGGGGATACTGATGGCACCAAATGTCTGTAGGTGCGGCGTGACCCATTGGATATCCAGCAGGGTATAGCCACGATCTTTCAAGCGGGTGATCAGGCCAACCAGCGCGACTTTTGAAGCGTCGGTTTCGTAGTGGAACATGGATTCGCCGAAGAATGCCCCGCCTATCGCGACTCCGTACAATCCACCCGCAAGACCATTTTCGCTCCAGGCTTCGACGGAATGAGCGTAGCCTATTTTATGGAGTCGAACATAACTCGCCAGGATTTCGTCGCTTATCCACGTTTCTTCACGTCCACCGCAAGCACGCATAACCGCCTCAAATTGTTCGTTAATCCGAATTTCGAACCGGTTCTTTGCCAACGTGCGTCGCAAACCGTGCGGGATATGAAAACTGTCCAGTGGCAAGATCCCGCGCGGATCTGGACTGAACCAACCAATCTCCCCGTTCTCGAGCCCCATCGGGAAAATCCCCCGGCAATAGGCCTCCAGGAGCAACTCAGAAGAAATCATCTGATGTCAGAAGGCAGAATGCAGAAGTCGGAATGCAGAAAGGGGCAGGATTTTTGAGTTCTGCATTCTGCCTTCCTCCTTCTGCCTTCGGATTCATCCTTCGGCCTTCGGATCATCCTTCTGCCTTCGGATAGATTCCCTCGGCGGCAAGGATTTCGAAAACGCTTTTCAGAATCAGCCGGTAGTGCTCACGGAAGACTTCGTCTTCGGGTTCGTTTTGCAGTCGGACGAAATCGGCGTGGTCGCGAGCGAGTTTTAACGAAAGGAATTGAGTCAGTTGCTCGCGCTCACCCAACAATGAACCATCCGGAGCGGTGAGTGCCTGAGCGTGTTGTTCGGCATCAGCGGTGAGATCCTCGAGGCGTTGACGCAGTTCGGCGTTCGCAGTTTCAAGCTGGGAAACAAGGCGGCGCAGGGACTCTGGGTCCTCGGGTTTGGTAATCTCGGGCCAAACGTTATCGGCACCATATCGGTCGCGGCGGCCGCGACCGCCTCGTTTGATGCGTTTGATTTCCTCTTCGCGCTGGCGGAGCGCGGATTTTGCCGCCTGAAGCTGCTGGGTTTGTTGGCGCAGAAAGCTATCCACCTGGCGCAACGCAGCGACGGGATCGAACTGCCCTGAGCGCGACGGCTGCGGGCCCTGCCGGGCAGGTTGTCCAGGGCTGATGTATGGCGGATGACGCCGCATGACCACCTGGGCTGTCTCCTTGTTGTCCTCTTCCTCCTCCTCTTCGTCTTCTTCTTCCTCTTCGTCTTCTTCTTCCTCCTCCTCTTCTTCTCTGTCTGAAACATCTTCGGCAGCGCTCTCCTCATCGGTCACCTCTGGTTTTTCGCCAGTATCTTCTTCGGTGCCGTTTACCGTTTCCTGTGCCGGTAAGTCTTCCACCTCATCTGCGGGCTGCGCCGCCGGAGTTTTTGCGAGATCGCGTGCCTTCAGGGCCTCAGCGATGGGTTCGGGAAATTCGGCGGCACGTTGGGGAAGGTCCCGCAAGAGGCGGCCGGGCCATTTCCTGATCGCTTGAGCAATCAGAGCGGCTGGCTTTTCATCGAGGAGATCTATTTTGCCGCTCATCAGAATCCACTGGAGCAGCGATTGCTGGCTGAATGGCGGGCAGCCGCTAGAAAAGATTGTTGCCACGGTGCAGGAAAAAAATGGCCGGACATCCGCGTCCTTCAAACCGGCAAGGGGCAGACGCAGAAGCCACGGTTTTCCTTTGCCGACGAATACGTTGAAAAACGACTGGCGGTCGCGTACGGCAAGGGTTCCGTCCGGCTGCAACATTTCTGACGAGAGTGCGCACGCCCATTTTGCGGCCTGTGTTTCATCAACTTTTGCAAGTCCACGCGTGAGACTGATCCGGATACGGCGTCCAGCTTCGTCGGCGAACTTCTCTCCTTTCATGCCGGTGACAAATAGTCTGCGGCCGTATGGTTTCATGTCGGGCCAAGCTGCGTTAAGACCGCTCACGCTTACCGGCCATGGCAAGATCGCCATGGCATCGAGGGCCTCGGAAATCTCGGCGCGTCCGCCCAGAAGAGCCTGCCGAAGCAGATCTGCGGCGCGGGTCTCGGCCGTTGGGCTGAGGCGAGCGCTTTTTGACATGGCAGCCAAATCCAGCAGGGAGCCTGATTCGTCTGGGAGCGGCGCTTCCACCGCGGTCTGGGTGGAAGCTTCAACGGCATTTTCTTCGGCGGGTGCAGTCTCTGGGTGTTCCAGATTGTGGTCGCTCAAATCGGGATGTGCGGTAGCCGTTTCAGGCAATGGCCCTTCGACAGTGGCAGCTTCGAATGCGGGAAGGGGGAATTCGTCGGAAGTCATGAAATCTAAAACAGTTTTGCGATGGATTTATGCAAAGGTTGGCGCCGCGGGGCGATCACTTTTCGGGCCGTGGACGTTGAAGGCAATGAGCCGATCAATCAAGTCCTCCGGCCGCACGACTCCCGCAGGTTGCCCATTCTCGTCTATAACCGCCGCGAGTGAAAGACGCGCAGCGCGTAATTTGCGGATAACTTGATATGCGGGTTCGTCGAGTTGTGCTGTAACGATGCGCCGGAGGTGATGCCCGGCCCGCGTATCGAGACGGCCGTCGAGTAAAATATCGAACGCACGGACCAATCCAATGATTTTGCCGTTCTCATCGGTAACGGGCAGACGGTCGAGATGTCTTTCTTTGGAAACGGCAAGCACTTCGCCGACGGGAGTCTCCGATGTGATGACCGGAAATTGATCGAGCGAAAACATCACATCGCGGGCTTTGATATTCCGGAAATCGACAACGTTATGGATCATTTCGCGTTCCGTGGATGTAAGCGAGCCGCTTTTTTCGACCTCCACAGCGTACGCCTTCAATTCGTCGCGTGCGATAAACAAATTGCGGCTCTCCTCCATATGAAAAACCCGCTTGCCGATCGAAACGAGCACCTGAACAAGAGGAGAGAATGCCGTTGTTACAAAGGTTAAAATCTCCGAAAAGCCAGCCAGCAACCGGTACGGGAAACGCCGAAAAATGGACCTTGGAAGCATCTCGAGAAAAATGATCCACGTCGGAATGGCGAGCCCGAAAGCAACCAGATAGCCGATGTTTCCAAATTGATCCGTGCAAATGCGTGTTAGCAAAACCAGCGCGCTGATATTAATGAAGTCGGTGACGAGCAGCACCGTGAGCAGAAGACGCTCCGGTCGCCGGAGGAGGGCCTGCAGCCGGATGGCACGTGGATTTTTCAGCCGAACTTGATGGCTCAACCGCACAGGACTGATGGAAAGAATGCCAGCTTCGAGCCCTGCAAAAAGGAACGAAACGATGAAGCACAAAGCGAGCATGACCCACATCATGGCGCAGCCGGCTCCCCGGCAGTATCAGCTCGATGGTCCGCCTCGGAAGCGAGTTTGGTCGTCGGTTCGATAAACACTTCCTGAATCCGCTTTCGGGTGGCGCGACGAATGCGCAATGTGTACCCGGCAATCTCCATGGAGAATCCTGGACGCGGCACGTGACCGAGCGCATTGAAAATATAGCCGCCTATCGTATCGAGACCTTCCTGCTTGAGGGGCGTTTCAAGTTTTTCAGAGATATCGTCGAGCCGGGCGTGACCGCTCACGATGAGTCGTCCGTTGCCAAGATCTTCAATATAAAGTTCGGTGCCGAGTGGGACGGCGTCGCTGATGATTTCTTCGACGATGTCAGAGAACGTGACTACGCCGCCGGTGCCGCCATATTCGTCGACGACGATTGCGAGCCGCTGGGGATGATGGAGAAAACTCTTGAGCAGATTCAAGGCATTCATTGTTTCCGAAACGAAGGAGGGCGGGATGAGCATTTCGGTGTAGTGCGCCGTGGGATTGTCCAGGAACGTTGCCACGTCAAGGATGCCGAGAATTTCGTCGGGGCTTGCGCCATAGACCGGGACGAGGCGGCGCCTTTTGGTTCGCAGCTGTGCGATGGCGGTCTCGTTATCGAGGTCATCGGGCAGGGTAAAACTATCGACGCGTGGCGTCATGCAGTCCTTGGCCGTTTTATCGCCGAGCTTCATGATCTCGACGATGATCTCGCGCTCCTGCGGGTCGATGATGCCTGTTTCTTCGCCGAGGGCCATCAAAGTGGCGAATTCACCTTCACTCAAAGTGTCCGCCGGGTTGAGATTTTTCGGCGTAATCACTTTAGCGATGCCTTCAGTCATCCGGTGCAGCACGTCGCAGACTGGGCCGAGAACGGGCATTGCAAGTCTGAGGTACCAGACCGCCGGCCGGGCAAGGAGCAGGGGATCGGCAAGTGCCAACATCTTGGGGAGGAGATCGCACAGCAGCACGACGAGAGTAAACAGCCCCAGCGAATTCAGCCAAATCGGGAGAACTGGCATAAAGGGCAGAACCTGAACAAGATACAGACACAACAATACCAGCGGAATATTTACCAGAACGTCTGAAAGCAGGATCACGCACAGAAGCCGCCGGCGATCCTGCATCAGCCGCTCCATCACCAGCCCCAACGCGGGATTTCGCTGTTTCTTGAGCGGCGACGCCTGAAGAGAAAACAGGGCCGTTTCCATGCCCGAGAAAAATGCGGACGCGCCCACCAAAGCCACAAGTAGGTAGTAAACCAGGTAGTCCACCTCGGATATCTACGACGGGACCGCTGGTTCTGGGAAAAATCCCCATCCAGGTTCTGGCACGTTGACCGATTGCCGGTCCCGGCCCGTTATGGTAGCCTCGGTTTTCAGAAAGACATCCGCTTGGGATGAAAAAAAGTGATCGAATCTCAGAATTTGTAAAGGATTTAGCGCCAGAGGCGGAATCGGAGTTCGACCGCTGCTATCTGGGATATTTTGCGTGCTTCAATCGAGGTGAGTATTACGAGGCTCACGACGTTCTCGAGCACCTCTGGCTGAAAAACCGCGATGAGAATCACCGATTTTTCAAAGGATTGATCCAGGTCGCTGGAGCGTTTGTGCATTTGCAAAAGCAATATCGCCGCCCCGATCACCCCAAGGACGGCCGCCGCCTTTATCCCGCCGTGCGCCTTTTTGCGCTAGGCATGGAAAATTTGGCGGGATATCGCCCCCGGTATTTGGGGTTGGACCTGGAGAATCTTTTTCACATCTGCGAACAACACACTTCGGCGATTCTGGCGACCGATTTTTCCAAGAATCCATGGAGTCCGCAGGACGCCCCGCACCTGGAGCTGCACGAGTTCGGCGGGCAGCCTTAGCTCGGGTTAAACCAAGGGACCCAACCGGATCACCCGCGCCATCACTATAACCCTGAGATGATCAGTTCCTGCAGGAACGCGTAGATGCTGATTTGATACAGGGCGAGATCCCGCAAGGAAGTCAGTTTCGACTGAAACGGCCTCGAAAGTTCCTCCTCCGTGAAGGCAAAACGCGCTGCGAGCACGAGCCGCGCCTGGTTTAGTGCGCTGAGCCATGCATCGACGTGATCCATCGGAATTTGGAGTCGATAGGGGAAATCGTCGTCGTCACCTTCGGCTTCGCACAAATATTCCTGAATGTCGTGCTGCACCTGCGCCACCGAGGAAGCAAATTGCAGCTTCAATTCCGGAACCACATATTCTTCCCAATCCTTTTTTAGACCCTCCGATGCGGCACCCGGCGATGCCGCGGAGTCGATCGGGCTGGAGTAAAGACGCGAACTCGCAGACGTTTCTCCACGAGGATCAGTGGCGCTCGGAATCTGCTTGATTAACTCGGCAAGGAATGGATCCAGGGCGATGAATTCGAGGAGGGTATCGCCATTTTTTCGGAATTGCATGGGCTGAAAATTGAGGGACCGGCGGCAGCAAATGTAATGCCAAATCTGTCGTCCGGCCAGGGCTTCAATTCTTTTCGATCGTTGCCAGCAAAAGGTATCCGTGCAGCTGCTGCACATACATTTCTGCTGTCTCGCGAATGCCGCTCCAAACGACGGAACGGCCCTTTTCATGCACTTCGAGCATGTGTTTCTCGGCTTTCTCTTTGGCGAAACCGAAAACACGCTGAAAAACGAGCGTGACATAGCTCATCAAATTCACCGGATCGTTGTGAACAACGACATTCCATGCGCGTTCCACGGTTTCCTCAGTCTTGTGTTTGGGGGCGGTGAGAATTTCAGCCATGCGATTCGGACCACTCGTTCTTTGGGGCCAGGATATTCTCCACCACAACGCGGGCTTCTTCCAGTCTCGAGGCGATTTGAATTTCGCTCCAATCCGGCGCTCCAAGGGTTAATTCCTGAAATACGTACGCCATGGCTGCAACTCGGGCGCCAATCGAAAACACACCGCAGCGCGCTCCGAAAACGGTCGCCAAATGCCCCGGCGTGTCGCCTTTGCCTGCCGCAACGGTCAGTTTTTGCAGCGCCTTTGCCCCATTGGGTGGGCTATGTTTCAAAAGCAATCGTCCTGCGCGTGCGCTAGCCTCCTGCATGGATTTGGGCAACGCGTCCAAACCATTTTGATCGAGGGCCACCAATTCGCGCCCGAGATGCGATCCGCCAAGCGCCATTGCTTCTCTCAAAACAGGTAAAAGAACAGGCAACACCGTATGCAGCCACGGCTCCCAGTTGTGATCTGTTATGCGAAATCCGGCTCGAAATGTCACCGGTCCCATCGCGGCGGCAGCAGGATTCGCCAGCCGGGTTACGCGGATGCATTCTTCAAGCGCTGCAGAGACCCCTTGCAGATTCCCCATTCGTTTCGTCGGTTCCAACACAGCCCGGAGGGTATCACTGAAACCCGAAACTTTAAACCGCCTATGTGACTCTCAGTTTTTCCGTGATAGCTGTCCCCTACGATGAACCGCATTGACCGGCTGACTGGCATGATTTTGCTCCTGCAGGGGCATCGTGTGATCACGGCGGAGCAAATGGCGGAACATTTTGAGATCAGCGTGCGGACGGTGTATCGGGACCTTCTGGCACTGGGAGAGGCTGGGGTGCCGATTATGGGCGAAGCAGGCGTTGGTTACAGCCTCATGCGCGGGTATCACATTCCACCGGTGATGTTCACGGAGGACGAAGCGGCTGCGCTGTTTTTGAGCGGAGAAATCGCGGAACAAGTAGCAGATGAATCCCTGCGTGCAGCGCTGCGGTCGGCTCTCCTGAAAGTGCGGTCAGTGCTGCCCCGGGAACGGCATGATTATCTGAACCGGCTCAAAAAAGCCGTCGATGTTCAACTGCCGGCATCGCGCGAGGGTGGCAACGGGCAGGAACATGAGCGCGAGCATGGTCTACTGATGCCGCTGCAGCACGCAGTGGTGCGCCGGCAGCGCGTGAGCCTCACTTACGATGCTGGTGGCCGCGGAGAGATCACGACGCGGACCGTTGAGCCGCTGGGAATTCTGTTTTACGGGAAAGAATGGCACCTCATCGCTTATTGCCGGCTACGGCAGGATTTCCGGGATTTCCGGATGGATCGCATCGTCGGCTGGAAGGTGTTGCCCGAGATCTTTTCAGGGCATGAGGACTTTTCATTGAAGGCGTTTCTGGCGGATGAAATCAGCAGGCATGAGCTCACGCCGGTAACCGCCGTCTTTCGCTCGGATACCATCGAACGCGTTCGTCGCGAATGGCGGTATGCGCCCAAAACGGAGCAGTCGTTACCAGATGGCCGCGTGAAAGTGGAAATACTCGCCTGGTCCGTGGATTGGATCGCTGGATGGCTGTTGGGTTTCGGAGATGCGATGGAGATCCTGCAGCCGACGGAGCTGCGGGAGCGGGTGAGACAGGCTGCGCTCGCCATTGCAGACAACCACGGAAGAAGACTAGCTGGAAAGCCAGCATAGAATCTTAATCCTACTCTTACTCGTGGTCGTAATCGCAACCGTCCTTTCCCTGCATTCGTCCTCCGATTCAAAAATGAGGCAGTAGGATTAAGAGGTTTGGCGAAGGTAAAAAAACTCTCCTGACATAGGGTTGTCAGTGGCTGGTGGTTTGTTGCTCCCGTTCCTGCGAATTCAGCGCGGGACTTAAAAACTCACAACCCATCCCAAACCCATGAAAAACAACGCATTGAACTGGTTCGAAATCTTTGTTGAAGACTTCGATCGCGCAAAACGCTTCTACGAAACCATCCTGAACGCTCAATTGCAGGACACGGACTTCCAGGGAGGCAATATGGCAATCTTTCCGTACGACTCGGACAATGGCACCGGTGGTTCTCTTGCTAAAATGGAGGGAAACGCTCCGGGGCCGGGCGGAACCATTGTCTATTTGAACGTTGAAGGAGACCTCGACGGTGTGCTGGAACGCATACCGGCGGCTGGCGGCAAGGTGCTCCGGGGCCGATTCGACATTGCTCCGCATGGTTTCATCGGGGTCTTTCAAGACAGCGAAGGAAACGTGGTAGGCCTGCACAGCATGTCGTAGGTGCTGGGTGCTGTCGGCAGGCTGCCGTGCGGTCCATGGCGCGAATTTTTCGATGGATCCATCGAAAAATTCACTTGTAGTTGACTAAATAGTAAACTAAATCTTCGCCATGGGCCGCACGAGTAATGCCAAAGAACGTTTGATGAATGCCGCGCTGGAGTTGATTTGGGAGCGGAGCTACGGACAGGTGACTATCGATGCCATTTGCGACCAGGCGAAGGTCAAAAAAGGCAGCTTTTACTATTTCTTCGACTCCAAATCCGAACTCGCCGTGGCAGCCTTGGAAGAAAACTGGGCGAACTGCAACAAAGCAAAATGGGACAAAGTTTTCTCGGCATCAACATCTCCGCTGGAGCGCATCCGGAGTTTCTTTCAATTCAGCTACGAGGGTCAAGTCGAGCTGCAAAAGGAATACGGGCAGGTGCTGGGCTGTGCGTGTTTTTCCCTCGGCTCGGAGATCAGCACCCAAGACGAAGCCATTCGCGTCAAGACACAGGAGATTCTTCAGCGGCAGATTCGTTATTTCGAATCGGCGATTCGCGATGCACAGGCCGAGGGTTCCATTCCCGCCGGCGACGCTACGGCAAAGGCGAAATGCCTGTTTGCCCTGTTCGAAGGGAGCCTGGGGCAGGCACGCATTCAAAATGACCTGGAGTTCTTGCGCGTCCTTCCTGAAACAGCGATGGAGCTGCTAGGCGCCAAAGCTCTCGAAGCTGTTGCCGGCTGAACCTAGAACCCGCACCATTTTTTTTGGGCAGTTTGTTTACTAAATAGACAACTACAACTCGACGTATACCAAACCGAAACCACTGATCATGTCATCATCACCGGAAAATACGAGTGTTCTCCCCGAATATTGCAGCCGCGTACGCGTAGCCATCGCCGATCTCAAAGGCCGGCTGCAGGAGCGGTACGAACGCGTTTTTCCCGAGCGTTCCGTGCTTATCCACAAAGCCATCGAAGAAGCGGAAGCGCTCGCATGGCGCACCTCGTTCCCGCACCTGTTCCTACCGGAACTTGCCGAGGATCGGATCGCCCGCCTCGCACTTGCCGCCTGAGCCAACACCGCGCCACCCCCGCTCAGCAAAACCTTAACCTGAAAATTTCGATAACATGCTACTCAAACCACTTTACCTCCTGACCGGCCTGTCTCTCGCCGTCGCTTTGCTCAACGGCTGCGGCCGGAGTACCGCTCAAACCCAGCAGCCGCCTCCGCCCGTGGTAACCATTGCTCCGGTGCAGCAGCGGGAGATCACGGAATGGGACGAATTTACCGGACGAGTGGATGCTGTTGAATCCGTCGAAGTGCGTCCGCGCGTGTCGGGGCACATCGAGGAAGTCCGGTTTCAGTCCGGGCAAATGGTGAAAAAGGGGGACGTGCTTTTTGTGATCGATCCGCGTTGGTACAGAGCGGATTTCGAGCAGCGCCAAGCCGACGTGGAACAGGCGAAAGCCCGTCTCGACAACGCGGAACGCCAGGCCAAACGTGCTGCGCGCCTGCTTTCCACTCGGGCCATTTCCACCGATGAAGCCGACACAACGGAATCCACGTATCAAGCGGCCAAAGCGGCTCTGGTTTCAGCGCAAGCCGTAATGGAGTCGGCGCGACTCGATCTCGAAAATACGGAGATCCGCGCGCCAATCGATGGCCGTGTCAGCCGTGCCCTGTTGACGACGGGCAACTATGTAAGCGGCATCGCCGGTTCCGCGACATTCCTGACGAGCATCGTTTCCGTGGATCCGATCTATGTTTATGCCGACGTGGATGAAAACTCGCTTCTGAAGTTCAACGCGCTGGCTGAGAAGCGGAAGAACGAAGACGGAAACCCGATGTCCATCGAGCTGGAACTGGCTGACGAAGAGGGCTTTCCGCATCGCGGGCAAATCGAATCGTTCAACAACCGCCTCGACCCCAACACCGGCACAATTTTGTTGCGCGCCGTATTTCCCAACCCGGAAGGCCGCATTGTGCCGGGTCTGTTTGCGCGGATCCGTGTGCCGGCCACTGGGAAGTATCCGGCCGTGCTCGTCGATGAAGCAGCGATTGGAACCGATCAAGCGCAGAAATACGTGCTGACCATCGGTGACAAAAATACCGTCGAATACCGGAAAGTGAATCTCGGACCGGCAATCGAAGGGAAACGCGTCGTCCGCTCCGGACTTCGGCCCGGGGAAAAAATCGTCGTTAACGGCCTGCAACGCGCCCGTCCTGGATTCCCTGTGACGCCGCAGGAGCAGGTAGCCGTGGTGCCGGAATCGGCTCCGAAAACGGTTTCCCGCTAAGGGGATCGGAAATCAACAAACTAGGGAAAACGAACCGTTCGGAGGCCCATGAACTTTTCGCAATTCTTCATACGCCGCCCCGTTTTCGCGGGTGTGCTGTCGATCATTATTTTCATCATCGGATCGATCTCGATGGTGCAACTTCCGATCAGCGAGTATCCGGAAGTCGTGCCGCCGACGGTCGTCGTGACGGCAAACTATCCGGGTGCCAACCCGAAGACCATTTCGGAAACCGTCGCCGCACCGCTGGAGCAGGTGATCAATGGCGTCGAGAACTCGCTTTACATGTTCTCGCAATCCACGCCCGACGGTGTGATGTCGCTCACCGTCACTTTCAAGCTCGGCACCGACGTGGACAAAGCGCAGGTCCAGGTGCAAAACCGCGTCGCCCAGGCGTTACCCAAGCTGCCCGAGGAAGTGCGCGCCCTGGGCGTAACCACTAACAAGCAGTCATCGGATCTCACCCTGGTCGTCCACCTGACCTCGCCTACGGGACGTTATGATGAGATTTATCTCCGCAACTACGCCACGCTCCAGATCAAGGACGTCCTGGCGCGGATTCCCGGGGCCGGTTCGGTGCAGCTTTTCGGCTCGGGCGATTACGCGATGCGCGTCTGGATCGATCCTAACAAAGCCGCATCGCGTGGATTGACGGCGAGCGATATCGTGGCCGCGATTCGAGAGCAAAACGTGCAGGTCGCTGCCGGCGGCGTGGGCCAGCAACCCGTGAGCAAATCCGTGGCCCTCGATATTCAAGTCAATGCCAAGGGCCGGCTCATCGACGAAAGCGAGTTCGCGAATATCATCGTAAAAACCGGCTCCAACGGCGAAAAAACGCTGCTGAAAGACGTGGCGCGCGTCGAGTTGGGTGCGTCATCCTACGCGCTTCGTTCGTTACTGGACAATCATCCCGCGGTCGCCATTCCGATTTATCAGCTTCCCGGCTCCAACGCGATCCAGCTTTCCAAGGATGTGCGGGCAAAGATGGAGGAATTGAAACAGAATTTCCCCGACGGGCTCGAATATTCCGTGGTGTATGACCCGACGGTGTTCGTGCGTCACTCCATCGACGCGGTGGTGCACACGTTAGTTGAAGCGCTCGTCCTCGTCGTTCTGGTGGTTATTCTCTTTTTGCAAACCTGGCGGGCATCCATTATTCCGCTGGCGGCTGTCCCAGTGTCGTTGATCGGCACATTTGCAATCATGCACGCGCTGGGTTTCAGCATCAATGCGCTGTCTCTCTTCGGGCTGGTTCTAGCCATCGGCATTGTCGTGGACGACGCCATCGTGGTGGTCGAAAACGTCGAGCGCAACATCGCGTTGGGGCTGTCTCCAATTAAGGCCACCGAGCAGGCGATGAAAGAAGTCACTGGACCTATTGTCGCCACGGCACTTGTGCTCTGCGCCGTGTTTGTTCCGACGGCATTTATCAGCGGATTGACCGGGCAATTTTACAAACAGTTCGCCATCACGATCGCCATTTCGACGGTGATCTCGGCGATCAATTCGCTAACATTATCGCCCGCGCTGAGCGCGCTGCTTTTGAAGGATCATCACGCGCCAAAAGACGCGCTTTCCCGGGCGATGGATTTCGCGTTCGGGTGGTTATTCCGGCCGTTTAACCGGTTTTTTGAGTGGTCGGGCAGGAAGTATTCCGCGGGAGTGGGCAACGTCATTCGGAAGAGCGCCATCGCGCTGATCCTTTACGTGGGGTTAGTCGCATTGACAGGCTGGAGCTTTAAGAAAGTGCCCAGCGGTTTCGTGCCGGTTCAGGACAAACAGTATCTCATTTCCTTTGCGCAATTGCCCGAAGGCGCGTCGCTCGATCGCACGGAAGCCGTCATCAAGCACATGACTGAAATCGGTCTCAAGGTACCGGGCGTGGAGTCGTCGGTCGCATTCCCGGGATTGAGCATCAGCGGCTTCAGCGTCGCTCCGAATGCCGGCATCGCGTTCTTCACATTGAAACCGTTCGAGGAGCGGAAAAGCCCGGAGATGAGTGGCCCGGCTATTGCCGCGGCGCTTAACCAGAAATTCGGTTCCATCCAGGAGGCCTTCATTCTCACCGTGCCGCCGCCTCCGGTGAACGGCCTTGGAACGATCGGGGGATTCAAAACCTATATCGAGGATCGTGCGGACCTCGGGTTCGATGCACTCTATCAGAATGTGCAGGGCCTCATCGGCAAAGGCATGCAGACGCAGGGTATGGGCGCGATGTTTTCCACGTTCACCGTTAATGTGCCGCAATTGGACGCCGACATCGACCGCGTGAAAGCCAAAACCCAAGGCGTGCCGTTGCAGAACCTGTTCGAGACCATGCAGGTCTATCTTGGATCGCTGTATGTGAACGATTTCAACCGGTTCGGCCGGACGTTCCAGGTCATCGCGCAGGCGGATGCATCCTTCCGCGAAGGTGCCGAGGACATCGCGCGCCTCAAGACCCGCAATGCCGAGGGGCAAATGGTGCCCTTGGGCGCGCTGCTGAACATCAAAGAAATGCACGGGCCCGACCGCGCAATGCGCTACAACGGGTATCCGGCGGCGGAGATCAACGGCGGCCCGGCACCCGGCTATAGCTCCGGCCAAGCCGAGGCGTTGATGACCCAGCTAGCCAAAGAAAATTTGCCAAAAGGCATGACCATGGAATGGACTGAACTAACCTATCAGCGCATCCTGGCCGGGAACACCGCCGTGTATGTCTATCCGCTGTGTCTCCTGCTCGTATTCCTGGTGCTGGCGGCATTGTATGAAAGTTTTCAGCTGCCGCTGGCCATTATCCTGATCGTGCCGATGTGCCTGCTGTTTGCGATCGCCGGTGTATGGCTCAAAGGCGGAGATAACAACATCTTCACGCAGATCGGATTGATCGTGCTCGTCGGCCTGGCATGCAAAAACGCCATTCTGATTGTGGAATTCGCCAAGCAAAAACAGGACGAAGGCTTGTCATCCAGGGATGCTGTCATCGAGGCCTGCCGCCTCCGACTGCGGCCGATCTTGATGACGTCCATCGCCTTCATCGCGGGCGTTTTCCCGCTGGTGATTTCGAGTGGAGCTGGTGCCGAAATGCGCCAGGCCATGGGCGTAGCCGTCTTCTCAGGTATGATCGGCGTGACGCTTTTCGGTCTTTTCCTAACCCCTGTTTTCTACGTCACCGTGATGAAACTGGGCCGGAAGAAAAAGCAGAAGCCGATCCAGGCGCCCAAGGTTGAACAAGAGCTCGAGCCCGCAGGTGTGTGACGAGCGGGTGAGAGGGACTGAGACGCCTCATTGAACCGTCTAACGATATTGGTTCAGGCGGTTTCATTGGAATCGCCTGAACCGCCGACTATCCGAGCAGTTTGACGAGCAAATCGCCGACAATGGCGGGGTTGGCTTTGCCTTTGGACAGTTTCATTACCTGACCTTTGATAGCGTTGATGGCGGGCAATTTGCCGGCTTTGTACTCGGCGACGGCTTTCGGACTGGCTTCGATGGCTTGCCGGCACAATTCCTCGATCGCACCCAAGTCACTCTCCTGGCTAAGGCCCTTCTCATCGACGATGACGGGCGCGGTCTTGCCCGTGGTGAACATTTCGGCAAAGACTTCTTTCGCTTGTTTGCCATTGATTTTGCCGTCATCGATCAAATTCACAAGTTCGTCGAGCTTTTCGGGTGAAACGGGCGATTGATCGATGGTGAGAGAAGCGGAGCTGAGCGCGCTCTGGAGGTCATTGAGAATCCAGTTGGCGATGCCTTTCGGCTTCCGAGCGCCTTTGACCGCAGCCTCAAAGTAATGACACAAGTCGAGGTCATTGGCGATGACTCCGGCATCGTAGGGGCTCACGGCGTAGTCTCTGACAAAACGCTCACGTTTCTGTGTCGGAAGCTCGGGAACTTTGGTACGGACTTCTTCCAAAAAAGCATCCGTGGCGACCGGCAACAAATCAGGATCGGGAAAATACCGGTAATCGGCCGCAACTTCTTTTACCCGCATAAGGGTCGTCTCACCCGCTGGATCATCCCAACGGCGTGTTTCCTGCCTCAACTTCTCGCCGCGTTCGACAGCTGCGATCTGCCGGTCGATTTCAAACGCGATGGCGCGCCGGACGCCGCTGATCGTGTTGAGGTTCTTGATTTCGATCTTGGCGTTGTATTCCTTCTGCGTAACCGGCCGGACACTAATGTTGACGTCACACCGGAGCTGCCCTTTTTCCATGTCCGCATCGCTGACTCCGCCGTAGATGAGTACCTGTTTAAGGGAGGACAGATACGCGAAGGCTTCTTCGGGCGACTCGATATCCGGCTCGGAAACGATTTCCATCAGCGGTGATCCTGCGCGGTTGAAATCGATACCGGTGGAGGTTTCGAAGTGGAAACTTTTTGCAACGTCTTCCTCGAGGTGAATTCGGGTGAGTCGAACGCGTTTGCCGGGTGTTTTGATGTTTTTCTGTGCGTCTTTCGGATAGGCCAGATCGTGCAGTGGCACCGCTCCATGCACACAGATCGGCAGGTCATACTGCGAGATCTGATAGTTTTTCGGCATGTCCGGGTAAAAATAATGTTTGCGATCGAATTTGCAGACGGGCGCGATGTCGCACTCGAGCATGAGGCCGGTAAGCGCGGTGAGCTTGAGCGCTTCGAGATTCATCACAGGCAAGGCGCCGGGTAAGCCGAGACAGACAGGACAGGTGTGCGTATTTGGTTCCGCGCCGAATTCGACGGGGCAGCCGCAAAACATCTTGCTGCGCGTCTTGAGTTGCACATGAACCTCGAGGCCGATGGTGACGATGTATCCGTTGGTCATTTGGAAGTCTTAAAAGGTCTTACTCGTACTCAAAACATTCCAGGAAGGAATATGGTGGAGGGAGGGCTGAAAGATTACGATTCAGAGAAGGATTACGAGTAAGATTGAAATGTTTAATGGCGTCCCCTTGAAACCGGACCAGGGGCCGGTTTCGGAGGGGGGTTCAACGCATAATCCAGCGCTCCGGTTAGATCAAACTTCTCCAAAGCCGGGTGCAAACTTTTATCGAGCAGGCTGCCGATGACTTTTGGGTCCATCACAAGCGCTCCGAAGTCGCGCCTCGAAAGTTTCTCGAGGATGGCAGGATCTCGGACGACTTTGGCAAGACCCGGATGCCTTGCCAGTTGTCGTGTCCCAGGAAACTCAATAAGCCGCTGCATCGCCACAGGGTCCGCGGTGACACGGGCGATTTTGTCGAGCGCCACATAGACCCTGTTCGGGATCGGATCCAACAGCCGAAGAATAGACCCGGCCGCTCCGTTTTCGACGATCCATTTGGCGCGGCAAGCCTCGGTGAGGTATTGGTGACGCCTCGCAGGGAGCTTTTCCTCGCGGTCTTCGGCGACGGTAATTTGCGCATTGGCAACGGTACCAATCATTCGAACCCCAGTCAGCAGGACGAGCAAAAAAACCGAACCAATTATCAATCCCAAAAAAGCTCCGCCCACGCCGAAAAAGATTCGAACCAGTCCAGATTGTTCGGAAGTTTTACGGAACAGCGTGTTCGAGAGAAAGGCCATTGCCACGAAAACAAGGGCTCCCAAAGCGCCTGAAACGATCACCTGAACGGCGAGCGGTGGGAAGGCGTTCAGCGGTAACCGCGGCGCAATGATCTGCCAGCCAACGGCTGCTGCCAGATAGGCCGCACCCAACGCAACAAACCGGCAGGCCTGCCGCACAACGCCGTTCCGCCAACCGGACCAGACGCTGTAGAATACGACCAGCACCGAAAGGCTGACGATGAGCACATGAAGGCCGGAGAGCGTGGGTGAATTTTCGGCATGAGGCATTGAGGCGTGAACTTATGCGAGAGGCGAACGCGACAGACAAGGCGAGAAATGGCGAGAAGCCTCGCCAAAAACCGCTGGACGCCAAATTTCAGCCGCCCCGCAACGCCCGTTGACGCAGCATGTGATCGGCCAGAACGAGCCAAACCATGGCCTCGACCATTGGAACAGCTCGCGGAAGCACACAGGGATCATGACGCCCGCGCGCAGCCAGTTCCGTGTCTTCGCCCGATGTTGTGACCGTTTTTTGCGAACGCGTGATCGTTGCCGTCGGTTTGAAAGCGACCCGGAAAAAAATGTCTTCGCCGTTGGTGATGCCTCCCTGGATACCGCCGGAAAAATTGGTCGCCGTCCGAATATGACCTTCGCGAACCTCGAAAGGGTCATTGTGCTCGGCGCCGGTCAGACGTGTTCCGGCAAATCCGGAACCGATTTCGAACCCTTTGGTAGCAGGCAGGCTAAGCATTGCCTTGGCCAGGTCGGCTTCCATTTTGTCGAAAACCGGTTCGCCCAAGCCCACGGGCACGCCACGAACGACGCATTCGATGGTGCCTCCAACGGAGTTGCCATCTTTGCGCATTTGTTTGATCAGGGCGATCATTTGCTCGACCATGGCCGGGTCGGGACACCGCACGATATTCGCTTCAACGTCGGAAAATTGGACCGTGGCCGAATCAACATTCGCTTCGAGTTCGTGAATGGATTTTACGTAAGCAACGACTTCGAGCTCCGGAGCGACGGTGGCGAGAAATTTACGCGCAATGGCCGCAGCAGCGACACGACCGATTGTCTCCCGGGCTGACGCACGACCGCCCCCCTGCCAATTCCGGATACCGTATTTCTGCTGGTATGTATAATCCGCGTGCGATGGACGATAAGCCGTTTCCATTTCGGAATACGCCTCGGGCCGTGCATCCTGATTCATCACGACGACAGAAATGGGCGTCCCTAGAGTTTTCCCCTGGAAAACGCCCGACAAAATCCGGCATTCGTCCGCCTCTGCGCGCGGGGTGACGATTTCGCTTTGGCCGGGCCGCCGGCGGTCGAGGTCACTCTGAATGTCGGCTTCGCAAAGTTCGACGAGGGGCGGGCAGCCATCCACGACCACGCCCACGCCGCCGCCATGCGATTCTCCCCAGGTCGATATTCGAAAAAGTTGTCCTGACTGACTTGCCATCTTGAATGGATCAACAAAGCAAACGCAGCTGTCCGGTGCGAATGAAATCTGCGGAGCGTCTGTCTCGGATTTTTTGACTTCTGACCCGACAAGACCAAACGTGTGGCTCATGACTGCTTCGACCACTTCTCCCGCGCCGTCCATTCCCGTCCGTCTCGGCTTTCCTGCGTTCGATCTCGTCCGGCTGCTTCGCACGGTTTTTCATCCCGCAGGCGGCGAAAATTATGCCGTCCTCATCGATCTGGACAATCCGGCAGATGTCAAAAATTTTGCATTTCTGAACAACCCGTCCCTAACGATCCAGCGTAAGGCACATGATGTGTTTTATCAGCCGCTGCTCAATGGCCCCGGAGCGGAACTCGGAGTGGGGATAGTAGACTTTTTCGCTTACAAAATCACGGGCGGCAGCAATCTCGATCTTCCAGACGAAGCGTTTACTCCAGCCGGGGGAAAAGTGAGCTTCGAGAAGGATGTTTATCCCAATTACAGCATCGTGCTGTGTATCTCCACATATTCAGCCACTGCGCCCCTCACGGCTTTCGCAAAGAAATACGGTTTTCGAGGTGCGACACTGCATGGTGTCAACGACATCATTCTCAGCTCCGGGCTGGCAGTGGACTACGATGAAGTGAGCCGGAGTGCTGAAAAACTTCGGCTGGGAATGACTCGAGCCGACTGGGTTGAAATTGACTACGCGCTCGATGATTCCCGGTACACGCTGAAGCTGATTTTGGACGGTCAAGAAGCACAGAAAAGCCATGGCCTTTGCCGCGGCGGTCCGGATATCGCAAATCTGCCAGCAGGAGAGATTTATTATGTTCCGGCCGGGGCCGAAGGCGAGTTTCCGATGAAATACGAGGACGGAACTCTCGGCATCATGACAGTGACAGGAGGTCGTGTCGTGAAAGCACGGCTGGTTCGAGGCAAGCAGGCGACCATTGACGCGCACAATGCCAAGTTGGCAGAGGACCCGGTGACGGGTGAATTGGGGGAATTAGGTTTTGGAACGCAAGTTTTGCCTGTTTCCGGACGCGACATCCAGGACGAGAAAATTCTTGGAACGATGCATGTCGCCACAGGCCGGAGCGATCACCTTGGCGGGAAGCTAACGCCGGATCGCTTTACGAAAAAGGAACATGCGACGCATGACGATATCCTGTTCGCGCCCGAGAAGACGCCGGAAATTCAGGTTCCGCAGGTTCGGATGCACCGGGATGGAGAGACGGTGGTGTTGATCGAGAACTTCCAGCCCGCGGCGTACATGAAGGCGTTGCTAGCGGACTAGAGGGGATTTGAGGAAACTTTAATCCTACTCATTGACTTTAAACTTACTCTGCGTTTCGAGCGTATCGCCCCACACCAGAGCAGGTTAAAGTTAAAGAGCAGGTGCGAGCACATAAAAGAAGGCTTTGCCTGTGAACCCGTACGAAACCGACAAACTCCTTTCCGAATATCTTCTTTTCCATTACGGCTCGCCTGAGCAGGTCGTGCCGGCGGGTTTTCCGGAGATGATTCAGTTTTCCACTTTTCCAGTCCGTTGCGTGAGCGAGACGCTTCAGAGCGATCTTGTGCCCGCAAATGCGCGTGCACTAGACATTGGTTGCGCAGTCGGGCGATCGAGTTTTGAACTCTCGCGGTATTGTTCAGAAGTCGTTGGTGTGGATTTTTCTCAAAAATTCATCGCTGCAGCACAGTCCGTTCGGGAAACGGGCTATGCACAATTTGACCGGATAGAGGAGGGGCGGCTCGCGACGCGGCTGCAGAATTTTTTGCCCGCGGATATCCGACGTCACCGCGTCCGCTTTTTACAAGGAGACGCGCAGTGTCTTTCGCCGGATATGGGTGTTTTTGACGTGGTTCTAGCAGCCAATTTGATCGATCGCATTCGTGAGCCGCTCAAGTTTCTCCGTCAATTGCCCGGTTTGATGAAACCGGGTGGCCAACTGATTCTCACATCGCCCTACACATGGCTGGAGGAATTTACTCCGGCGACGAACTGGCTCGGCGGTTTCGAACAGAATGAACGTCCTTTCACGACGCACGAACGTCTGGAGGCCGAATTGTCCGATTTTATATTGCTCAGCCGGAAAGATTTGCCGTTCCTGATTCGCGAACACGCCCGGAAATATCAGTGGTGCATTGCCGAGGCAACGGTGTGGTTGCGGAGGTAGGAATCGCTAACCGGCGAGTGCTGAATTCAGCTCTCTCACAATCGATGCGCCAATGGCGCTTTGTCCGTTAGCCCTAGGTTGCGAGGAACGAGCTACCTAGGGATCGTTTGCAAAAAAAACAGAAACAATCCTTCCGAGCCCGACCAACAAATGAACATGGTCGGCAACGCCTCCAATCAAAACGGCGGACATCCCAGATTCTTGGCGATGCCACCCAGATACGCATGGATTTCCTCGCGAATGCCGATATCGGTGAGAAAGGGAAAGCGACCTTTCGTCGAAAAGATGATGTGCACGTAAACAGAGGAATGGGATTGCGACATAAGTAGTTACAGCTGTTAGACACAACCCCTTTGGGGTAAAAATGTTTCGGGAATTTTCACCCAGAGTAGCTCGTTCCTCGCAACTCTGGGCTGGAAGATCCTTCCCCCCTTGGGGAAGGCTTAAACCGATGGCGGAGGCGAAGAAAGGTAGCGCCGTGAGAGGGCGACATATTTGGTCGCCCAATATTTGATGTCGTCCTGCTCTTCCTCGGTGAGTGTCTTGACCACTTTGGCCGGTGAACCAAGCACCAGCGAGCCCGGTGGGATGATGGTCTTGCCGGTCACCAAAGCATGCGCGCCGACGATAGAACGTTTCCCAATGACAGCGCCATCTAGAACGGTCGCGCGCATGCCAATGAGCACTTCGTTTTCGACCGTGCAGGCATGCAGGATGGCAGCGTGCCCAAGAGTGACGTCCTCGCCGATGATGCAGGGATAATCGTCCGCAACGTGCAAAATGCAGCCGTCCTGGACATTCGACCCGCGGCCGATGGAGATTCGGTTGATATCTCCGCGCAAGACGGCGCCGAACCACACACTGGCTTCGTCGCCGATATCCACGGCACCGAGGATGGTCGCGCTCTCCGCAACGAACGCAGATTTAGCGATGCGCGGGCTGGAGCCGAAATAGGTTTGGATGCGGGTTTGAAGGTCCATCTGGGAATTTTGGATTTTCGATTCTGGATTTTCGATTTAATGGGTTGCCCGGATCAACATGGAATCGAAAATCCAAAATCCAAAATCCAAAATCACTTCGGGGATTAAAGGCATTTCAATGGATGCGGGCGGGACGTTGATCCAGTTGAAACGGCCGGTCGGAGAGGTTTATGCGGAAGTGGCTGCAGAGCAGGGGATTGCGCTGGATGCATCAGCAACGACAGCAGCGTTTCGGCATGTCTGGAAATCTCTGCCTGAGCGCGCCGACGGGGAGCGCCCCGATGACGATGCCGGGTTTTGGGCGGAGATTGTTCGCGAAGTTCTACGGCAAAATAGAATCAAATTAGGCCCGTCGGATTTTGACCGGTTTTTCAAAACGGCCTACGAGCAGTATCGTGGCGCGAAAGAATGGGAGCTGTATCCAGAGGTGTTCGAAGTGGTCAGCGAACTGTCGAAGCGCTTTCCGTTAGCCGTAACGTCCAACTACGATTTGCGCCTGATTTCGACCCTGGAAGAACTTGGCGTGGCGGTGTTCTTCCAAGAAATCGTCGTAAGCAGCGTCGTTGGCGCTGACAAGCCGTCTCCCCGAATTTTCAAAGCTGCGGCTGAAGCGCTGGAACTTGCGCCCGCGGAAATTCTGCACATCGGCGATGAGGAGGAAGCCGATTTTCATGGGGCGCGAAGCGCGGGCTTGAATGCCTGGCTGGTGAAGCGTCCCGAGACAGATTTGCGCACGTTGATTCACGCGACTCGTTAGTATCGATGAAGTGTCACACGGAGGCATGGAGAACACCGCGAGGGAAAAAGTAGAGCTCCTCCAATGATCGTCTCCGTATTCTCCGCGCCTCCGTGTGAAATTTTCCTTGGAGCTGAACACTTGCCAGCCGTGATGCAGGTCGTGTATCCCGAACGGCAGCATGTCTCTCCGTAAAACGGTTGTACTTTTCGCCTTGGTCTGGCTGACTGGCATTTCGTTGCTTCACAGCTCGCTCAATCTTGGGCTTTTCGAAAAGAAAGAACGGAGCGGTCGCGTCGCCTACAAACTTGGGTTCCTGCCGGTAACCTGCCATCTCACGTGCCCAGTAACCCATTTCATCAACAAGAGCATGACCGGCGATGGCATGTTCGAACCGCTCCGATTTTCGAGCTGGCCGGAATTGAAAGAAGCTTTCCTTGCGGGTCAGACCTCTGCCACATTCATCCTGGCGCCCATGGCGATCGCACTCCGCGAGCAGGGTGTCCCGTTAAAGATCGTCTACCTGGGTCATCGCGATGGTTCGGCAGTCGTCGTGCACAAGGATTCCGGCATTTTTTCCATGCACGACCTGCGTGGGAAACGGATTGCTGTGCCCAATCGTTATTCCAATCAACGCCTCCTATTTTTCCGCGCTTTGAAACAGGCGGGCATGACCATTAAAGACATTACGCTGCTCGAAATGCCGCCTCCCGACATGCCTGCTGCGCTCTATTCCAAAGCCGTGGACGCCATCTGCAGCGGAGAACCATTCATGGGCCAGGCCGAGTTGGATGGCTACGGACGCGTACTCTGGCAAACCAAAGACGTATGGCCGAATTTCATTTCTTGTGTGCTGGCCGTGCATGAAAAAATGATCGCCGAGCATCCCGACGTCGTGCAGGAGCTTGTAAGCGGTATTGCCAGGAGCGGCAAATGGCTTGACCAAAACATGGATCACCGGATGGAAGCGGCGGAGTTCGTGAGCCGGAATTATTACAATCAGAATTCACGCCTTTTGCGCTTTGTTCTCAGCAAGCCGCCAGACCGGGTAAAATATACGAAGTTGCTGCCATTGAAGCCGGACTTTGAAGAAATCGAAGCTCTCGGCAAAGAGTCGGGTATTTTGCAGGGAACAGCCCACTTTGAGGACTACGTGGATGACCGGTTTGCGGAGAAAGCAGCAGCTTTACAGGCTTACGCGTGGGAGGCCTCGAAGGACAAATGAAGAAGGACGGCTCGGGCAAATGGCAGGCGGTTATTCTGCCGCTCATCGTCGCGGCGGTTCTCTTGATCGGCTGGGATGTCGCCGTTCGGCTAAGCAAAAGCGACTTGTTTCCGCGCCCCGTTGACGTGCTCAAGGGCATCATCGAGCTGGCCCAGTCTGGGCTGCTGCTCAAATACATCGCCGCGTCGCTCTTTCGTGTCTCGTGGGGATTCGGCTTAGCCGTCCTGGTGGGTATTCCAGTGGGCCTGGCATTGGGATGGTATCCGCGGGCTTTTCGGGCGTTTAATCCAATGATTCAAGTCTTCCGCCCGATCTCACCGATCGCCTGGATTCCCATTGCCATCGTGTGGTTTGGCGTGACGGATGCCTCGCCGATTTTTCTCATCTTTTTGGCCAGTGTATTTCCGATTACCGTTTCGGCGATCTCCGCCGTCCAGAACATGCATCCGGTTTATTTGCGGGCTGCCCGAAATTTCGGCCTCAGTCAGGGCGAACTCTTTCGGCTCGTCATTTTTCGAGCGTCGCTGCCGCAAATTCTCACCGGCATCCGGATCGCGCTCGGCGTCGCGTGGCTCGTTGTCGTCGCAGCGGAAATGATTGCCGTCAACTCCGGCCTCGGCTACCTCATCATCGACGCCCGCAACGCCGGCAAGCGCTACGATCTCGTCGTCGCCGGCATGGTGATGATCGGCCTCATTGGCCTTGGCCTGGACCTGCTCGTGCGCCAGCTCGAAAACTTCGACGAAGTCCGCTGGGGATACGCAGGGAAGCAATGACGAAATTTCCCGTCCGCTCGCCACCTTTTTTCGAACACCACCACTAACCCTTCGTCATTCGTCATTCGTCATTCTTCCCGCCATGTCCGCTATTTCGATCCGCAATCTCTGGATGACCTTTCCTGCCAAGAAACGTGGGGCGGAGCCCGTTCATGTCCTTGAAAATGTGAACGCTGAAGTCGAGAAGGGCGAATTCGTCTGCATCGTCGGGCCGAGTGGTTGCGGAAAATCGACTTTACTGAATGTGATTGGCGGATTCCTTACGGCCACCTCTGGGGAAACCCTCGTTGAGGGTGCGCCGGTCAAGGGACCCGATCCGCGGCGCATTTTTGTTTTCCAGGAGAACGGCGTTTTCCCCTGGCTCACGGTTCGGGAGAATATTGGGTTCGGCCTGCGGCGGAAGACGGAGGTCGAACGAGAGCACATTATCGCTCATTACGTCGAAATGGTCGGCCTGACCGGTTTTGAGAGTGCCTATCCGCGCGAACTCTCTGGCGGCATGCGGCAGCGCGTCGAAATCGCACGCGCGCTGGCGGCAAATCCCGACATCATTTACATGGACGAACCCTTTGGTGCGCTGGATTTCATCACCCGGCTTAAAATGCGTGCCGATCTGGTTCGCATCTGGAGCGCGGAGAAAAAGACGATTCTTTTTGTGACCCACGACATCGAGGAGGCCGTGCAAATGGCGGATCGCGTTCTCGTTATGAGTCGACGTCCCGCGACAGTGCGCGAAGTCGTTTCCATCGATCTCCCTCGACCGCGTGACCTGGATTCACCCGATTACCTCGAGAAGCGCGACCATATTTTCCACGTCATGGGCATGAGCCTGCGAGTCGGGGAGGCGTTGGCAGTGTAAAGTTTTCATTCGAGGAACTTTCGGACTTCGTTCGATTCAGACCTGGGTTGCAGGTTGCCGAATTGAAAACCCTGAACGCGTTTCACGACGAAGACAAAAACGCAAAATGTGGCGCATGATCCCAACGCCACGAGATTTTCCGTCCAACTCGGCGGGAAAATCAGGAAAAACCCGCGTCCTTTAATCAATGCCGAGAAACTCGACACACAGAACGGCATCAAAAAAAGTCTGAAAATTTGCCAGCCCGACAGTTTCTTTCCCCCATCCGTGGTGCTGATCACAAGCGCCGCACCGATGATTGCCGAGATACCCAATGATGTCGTCCACAGCCTCGGACTCGGATCGAAATAGCGCCCGGCGAACGTGAGATACCAAATCAGGTAGCACCAAAGAATCGTCTTCCCGGTGGAAAGCTGGGCAAAATATCTCATCGGACGCCCTGAGTTGAACCCTGGTTTGAAGCCCTTAAAAGCCCTTAAAAGCCCTCTTACTAAAGCTGCTACACGAAACCGGGCAGCCGCCAGTCGGCGAAAGACCGGCTTTGCAGGACAACATCCGCATTGAGACGATCGTTTGCGGCGATGCGAGCTTCGGCATCCGCGCGCGTCAAGCCCCACGCAGTCATGTGGCGTTCGGCCAGGCGTTGCAAGGCTAGTTCCAGGGGGATATCCAGGAACCAGCGTTCGTCGAAAGCCGCTGTAACGGCATCCCAATGGCCTGTACGGAGCAGCACGTAAAGTCCTTCCACCAGAACGAGGCGAGTATCCGGACCAATGGTGAACACATCTTCCTCGGGATCGCGCACCTCGTGTTTGAAATCGGGCCAGGAGACCGGCGCGCGACCGGCTGCATCGCGCAATACCTGGAGGCGGGCAGCCATTCCCTGAGGATCGAACGTCCAGGGAGCGCCCCGTCGAGCCAAAGCTTCGTCCGGATTCGGCAACTGAAGAAGCGCCGCGCGGGTCAAGTGAAAACCATCCATACCCAAGGCGATCATCGTTTCTTGCCCGGCCAATTCGTTCACTTCATCGGCCAGCTTCGCAGCAAAAGTGCTTTTTCCCGAACCCGGCAATCCGGCGAGACCAATCAGGATGCGGCGCGGCCCACCTGGCGCCAGGAGCGATAGCAGTCGTTGAGCGGGTCGCTCCAGAATCGGGGGCTCGGTATCATCCATTCAGCAACCTCAGTAGTTCCCCGGATAGTGGCTGCCAAGCGAAAAAATGGGCGGAAAAACCCGCCAGCTAGCCGCAATTGACGCAGGGTTCGCGTAAACGGCCCTCTTCGAGATCGATCAGGTCGAAATAGGTCCGTACATCAGTGCGACCTTCACCGCCGGCCTTCTTGAGCGAATAACGGAACCGAGCCATTTTCTCAGCCGTATCAGGATGTTGCTCGATCATCGCCTGGCTCCATTGTTCGATAGCTTCAGGCGTGTGTTGGATGCCGTTTTTTTGGATCCAACCCAGGATCTCGGCATCACTTTGCAACCGGTGGACAGCTTCCTCAAAGGCATCAGGATCGACCCGGAGAAATGCGAGAAGATTTTTGTCAAAGCCAACTGTCTTGTAGTTGTACCCTTTAAGCAGGCCTTGTCGGTGAAGACGGGCTTTGTCGATAAGCCTCGGCAAATGGACATAGCCTCCGAGGCGTTCGTTGGGGCTGCGAGGATGGCGTTTTTCCATGGGAAGGCGGTATCTCTGTCAGTTTACGAAAAGCCGAACCCCAGTTCAGGTTGCGGATTTTCGCGGCCAGGCTCGGGCTCCCTTTTCTTTGTTGGAATCAGTTCCTTTTGCTCAGATTGCTGTTGGCCGATGCTCATTTCACCGTGAAATACACCGCCGCGATCGATCGAGATACCTCGTGCAAACAAGGCGCCGGTCATGGAGCCAGACTTGGTAATACGGACGGTGCCCGTCGCCATGATACGGCCTTTCATGTTGCCTTCGACGATTACTTCTTCTGCGTGAATGGGACGAAAGAAGTCCAGGTCCGAGCCTTTGAGGATGCGGAGTATTTTCGTTTCAATGCCCCCTGGGAGTTTGCCTTTATACTTGATGCGCATCTCGCCGAGACACTTCAAGTTTCCGCGCAAAATACCCCGGATCTCGGCGGAGCCACAGACGGCGCGAGTGCTATTCATGTCGCCCCGAGATGTCACATAAATGTGCCCTGCGGTGCGAACAGCGCGGCTGAATGCACCGACAACCTTTACATCCTGTAGGTCAAGGTAAGCGCCGCAGGCTCGACAGGAACAGGACGTGGCTGAGCGTGGAACTTCCTGCCGGGTTCCACACTCAAAACAGGCGACGGCTTTCGGGCCAGTCGCGGGGAGGAAGGACGCAACAACGCGACTCCACCAATTGCCACTCTCAGATTTTTCGGGAAGAGCGGCACCCGGTGAGCTGGCAGCCTCAGGCGCGACAGTGTCTTTCGGAGGCGTCGAGGATTCCCGCCCCTGAAGTCTTGGCAGCTGGCGGGTGATTGACGCTCCGATGACGAAATACTGGTTACAAGCTCTGCATACGGTAGTTTTTGCGAGCTTGACCTCCATTTGCTCCGCGCCACAGTGCGGGCATTGGATCTTGACCTTTTGAACGGCCGGCTTGGACGGCTTTGCCACCGCGTGGATTCTATTTTAGCGCCCCGCGAATGCTGGTTCCTTGGGGGTAGGCGCCGGCGGTGGCAGTGAATGGCTCGGCTCATTCTTGGGCAACAGATTCTTGTTGGGAGTGACCTCCGATTTGCCGACAAACGTGGCGCCTTCCTCGATGATGAGGCGGGCGGCTTTCAGATCACCAATCAATTGAGCGCGAGCCTTGAGCTCGCATTTTTCCACGACTGTGATGTTGCCGTTCACTTTGCCGTAAACAGTGACGGACTTGGTCTTGATTTCGCCGCGGACATCTGCGTTCTCCCCAAGGGTAAGAGTGCCTTCCGAAAAAATCTCGCCCTCGACCTTGCCGTCAATGGATAAGTCATTGGTAAATCGGATCGAGCCTTTGATTTCTACGTCACTGGAAAGTGAGTTCTTGGTGGAGCTGATGTCGGCCATAATTCTATTTGGTGGGTTAGCAATCGGTTTTCCGGATGGCTCAACCTGAGACGCGCTAGGCGGAGGATTGGTTCCGGCTGGAGGCGTTGACTTCTGGGATAACAGGTTCTTCAACACGCCCGCATTATCGCCAGCCCAATTTGCGTGTCAACGGAAGGAAAAGAGGATCTGTAGATTGATGTCGAACTTGTCTCATGGCGTTGACAACGCGACGGAGGTGGCGAACATCGGCGCCGTGCGATCGATTCTCTGGGTGTCATTCCTTGTCTTAGTCTGGACTGCCGTTCCTGTCTCCATTCGTGCGGCCGATTGGAAACGTGCGGCCGGGCCGGCTGACGGGCTTTCGTATGGCCGCTGGTGGAAGCCGCCGGGCCAAAGCCAAGCTTGGAAAATGGATTGTTCGAACGCCGTTCGTTGGATGGTTCGATCGCAAACAGGCATTTCGCTACCGCGCTCGGCGTCCGATCAATATTTGATGGCGAAAGAGCAGGGGAAGCTCTGGCGTATTTCACCCAAAGATACGCGCGCCCTTCGAAAGCGCTTACGCCCGGGTGATCTGCTTTTCTGGGAATACACTTACAAACCGATTCGCAAGCCGCCGGTGACTCATGTGATGATTTATGCCGGAACGGACGCGCAGGGGCGGTGGCTGATGACGGGAGCGTCCACGCGGGCGGGAGTCGGGCTCTTCCCGTTCAATCCGACGCAGTCGAGTGGTGGCTATCGTTACTTCTTCGGACTATTCAAGAAATCCGGCCGCTTTGCGGCGGTCGGAAGGATTTAGCAACTCAGACGTGAAGAAAATCGCCGTCGTCGGTGCGGGTCCAGCCGGTTTGCGCGCTGCGGAAGTTCTCGCAGAAGCCGGTAGTTGTTCCGTGACCGTTTTCGATCAACGACCTTCCGCCGGCCGAAAATTCCTGATTGCCGGACGTGGCGGGCTGAACCTGACGCATTCAGAACCACTGGAAAAATTCATGACGCGGTATAGCTCAGGGCCCTGGGAGCGAATGCTGCGAGTTTTCGGACCGGAAAATTTACGCGCCTGGGCGGGTGCGCTGGGCGCGGAAACGTTCGTGGGAACGAGCGGACGCGTTTTTCCGATGGAGAAACAAGCGGCCCGTTTATTGCGGCGATGGGTCGCGAAACTGCGCGAGCTTGGTGTGGTTTTTCACGTCAAAAACCAACTCGAAGCAATTTACGTAGGCCAACGGATCGGTTTGCAGATCGATGGAATCTGGCACGATTTTGATGTCGCAATTCTTGCCTTGGGCGGTGCTTCCTGGCCGGAAACGGGCTCAGACGGTTTGTGGCCCGAGATTTTAGCCGCGCACGGGATCAAAATTGCACCCTGGCAACCGGCCAATTGCGGCTGGGAAGTCGAGTGGCCGTCGGATTTTCTCGAAAAATTCGACGGCGTGCCGCTGAAAAATCTGGCCGTGACTGCCGACGGTCACCGTGTTCGCGGCGAATTGTTGATTACTAAATACGGTCTCGAAGGTGGCGCGTTGTATCAGCTCGGATCGTGGCTGCGTGCCATGGAAAAACCGCTGGTCGAAATCGATTTTCGCCCGGATTCCACGCGCCCCGTCCGCATTGGAAGACTTCCGTCCGCCATTCGGTGGCTTCTCGAAAATCGCGCGGGCTTGGCGGACGTGCATTCGTTTCCGCTGCCGCTGCGAGGTCCGCGTCCCATCGCAGAGGCCATTTCCAGCGCCGGGGGTGTCGCATGGGAGGAACTGGACGACGCACTCCAGTTGAAAAAGCTTCCCGGCGTGTTCGTTTGTGGCGAAATGATCGACTGGGAAGCTCCGACAGGTGGCTACCTGCTTCAAGGCTGCTTCACAACCGCGACGATGGCTGCGCGGGGCGTGGTTGAATCCTGCTGTGTTTCGTAAGTCGGCAGGGTGATTTTCGACGAACCACGGTTTTGGAGGGTACCTCGGGAGAAGAAAGCGCCTTTACGCAGCGCTGGCGGCCGCTTCGTTTCCTGTCAGAAGTTCCTCTGCCGCAGCCAATTGCCGTTCGTTGCCAAGCAGCAACACGTTGTCTCCCGCCAGCAACTCTTCATCCGGACCGGGATTCACTACGTTGCTGCCGCTCCGCTCGATGCCGACAATGCTGGCGCCGGTTTTGGAGCGCAGATTGAGTTCGACGATTAATTTCCCCACCGCAGAGGAGTCAGGGTGCAGTCCGATCGTCCTCAGCGTGGCCTCGCGCAATAGCGGCGGCAACGCGGCAACGTCTCCATGATGACGGGCCGGTGGCGGCTGCGACAGTGTCGCCTGAAGGGCTCCCTGCGCTTTCGCGTGCAGTTGGATAAAGCTTCGACGCAACAAAACCGTCGCTCCAATCAACACGGCTGCCAACACCAGGAGGACATTCCACGTCGGCAAAATCGCTGAACTCAACAGAAGGATGCAAAGGAACAATCCCACGCAGCCAGCCGCAAAAACGATGGTCGAGACTACCGCCCGCAGCGGGGCAGTGTTGGCCCCTGCAGCGCCGCGTTTGACGCTGATTTCCGCGAGCAACATGCACAACGCCTGCCACTTGCGCACGATGGCGATCAACATCGGCAAAGACAGGACCATCGCACTGAGCCAGAGAATTGCATGCATACCTTTGACGCCTCCAGGCACCGTGGACCACCAATTCATCGCCGGTCGTTTCAGAAAAACGGCAGCAATGAATACGGCGGTCACGAGCAATAGATTCAACCCGATCTGCCAGGACCATTTGCGGATCAGTTTCAATGCCATACTTCCTTTGCGCTCGTCAGCGACTTGTCCAATCCATCGAGTATAAGCCTCGAGGTAGCCTATCAACGGACCGGGTGCGGCGCGATCGAACCAGCTCACGACCGAGTCCGAACTCCGGACGAGATACGGCGTGAACAATGTCGTAAACGCCGAGACCGCAACTGCCAGCGGATACATAAACTCACTCGTCACACCCTTTTGCAGGCCAAGCGCTGCGATGATGAATGAAAATTCGCCGATCTGCGCCAGGCCCATTCCGACCCGTAGAGACGAGCGCATATCGTTGCCGGCGACAAAGGCGCCCGTTGCGCACGTGAGCACTTTTCCTGCGACCACGACGGCTGTTATGATCAGGATCGGCAGCCAGTATTTTACGAGTAGACCCGGATTGATCAGTAGACCGATGGAAACGAAAAAAACGGCGCTGAATAAATCCCGCACCGGTTGCATGAGTAATTCGATCTTCGCGATTTGCCGTGCTTCGGCGATGATCGCCCCGATAAGGAACGCTCCAAGCGCGACGCTGTATCCAAGACGCACGGTTATCAGGGAAACGCCAAAACAGAGAGCGATGACGGTCACCAACAGCATTTCGTTGCTCTTGAATCTGGCAACGTAGTTCAACAGGCGCGGCACGGCGATCAGCCCGGAGACCAGTAACACGACCAGGAAAGCGCTCAGCTTGACAACCGTCATGCCGATATCGACTGCATCCAGCGTTCCCGTCGTCGCGAAACCGGAAAGAAGCGCGATCATCACGATGGCGAGGATATCTTCGACGATCAGAATCCCAAAAATCAGCTCGGCGAATTTCTCCTTGGTTTTACCCAATTCCTCCAGGGCCTTGATGATGATCGTCGTGGATGAAATGGACAGGATTGCTCCGAGAAAAACGCTGTCCATTTTGTTCCAGCCAAACAGACGGCCAAGCTCGTAGCCGGCGAAAATCATTAGCAGGATCTCAAACGCCGCCGCGACGAACGCCGTCGCGCCGACTTCGCGGAGTTTGCGGAGACTAAACTCCAACCCCAGCGAGAACATCAGGAAGACGACGCCCAATTCGGAAAGAGTCTCGATGGTTTCCGGATCGTGAATAAACGGGAACGGAGGTGTATGCGGCCCGATGATGACGCCTGCTAGAATGTAACCGAGCACAACAGGCTGTTTCAGGCGGCGAAACAGGATCGTCACGAGTCCTGCGACGATCATAACGACAGCCAGATCCTGAAGAAAGGTGATGTGGTGCATCCGGCGAAAAATTTACCTCAGGCACACCTTCGACGTCGCGCTTTTATTCCGGTCTCCGCCTTTTATTCTCAACGTAATCCCATGAAAAAACTGGTCCTTGCCTGCGTCCTGATCGCTGCCGTTTATGCACTAACCAGGTTTGATTTTCGCAACGAAGCCGTTGTCCGGTCAGGTGCTGGGAGCAGTCAGACATTGGTCGAGGCGATTGAGCATCGCCGAAGCAATGTCGTTGTTGAGGGACAAGGTGTTGTCACAAAAATTCTGCCTGACGATAACAATGGCAGTCGCCATCAGCGCTTTATTCTCCGACTGCCCACGGGAGGGACTGTGCTGATTGCCCATAACATTGATCTTGCTCCCAAAATCCAATCGCTTCGAACGGGCGATACCGTTTCGTTTGAAGGCGAATACAAATGGAATCCGAAGGGCGGCCTCATTCACTGGACTCACCGCGACCCGGAAGGCCGCCACCCCGGTGGCTGGCTGAAACATGGCGGTGAGACATTCCAGTAACCGCAGGGCCTCGTCCATTCGCTTATTCGCCTTTCGTCATTCGTCATTCGTCATTCGTCACCTCCGCATCAGCCCCAAATACCAGCCGACCAGTTCCGGCCCCGCAAAAATCCACAGGACTGCTCCGGCAGTGAGGTACGGGCCGAAGGGAATTTTTGCGGACCATTCGCGTTTGCCTACAAGGATGGAACCGATGCCGATAACGGAACCGAATACCGCTGCAACAGGCACAACGAAGAGAACGGCTTTCCATCCGAGGAATGCGCCGATGGTCGCGATAAACTTAACATCGCCGAAACCCATCGCCTCGCGCGGAATGACGATCTCTCGCACGACTCCCGTGACTTCGTCCACTTCCGCGAGCGGCCACATTCGGCCGCCGGCTTCCAATCGATCGTGAAAAAAAACGAGTTCTGTTTGAGCCAACGTTTTGCGGTTCACGGAGGCGCTTTCCACCGTCAACATAAGCCGATCCTTGGGACGAAAGAAAAGGTCTGCCCACGGAAATGAATCCCCATTCACCGTCAACACCGGCTGGTCGTCTCTTTCAACGATGCGAAATGGTTGCGGCCGGGGAAAGACAATTTTCTTCTTTCCGAAAGCCAGTTTCCCCAGTTCCACCACGCCCCAGAGCAGAACAAATCCGGCAGCCGCTCCCAAAGCTGACCATCCGAGCGCCTTCCAATGGGATTCCGCCTGCATCATCACGGGCAGCCCTGCGCTCAACAACATCCCGGCGACCGTTCCACCGATCGTTATTTCATCGGGAATGATGTAAAAATCGAAATCAATAAATGTTGCCACAATGAGGAGCGACACGAAGACCCAATACGGGAGCCACAAGGCCGGCGGGCAGCGAACAAAGACTGCCAGAAATAGGGACGCGGTCAGAAATTCCACGGCCAGATACCGTGGCGAAATTTTGGCTCCACAATAGGCGCATTTCCCGCGCAACCATAACCAGCTCACGAGCGGAAGGTTGTGGCGCCATTCGATCGGCTTGTTGCATGATGGGCAAAATGACCGCCTGGGTTGGTGCACCGACATTTCCCTGGGCATGCGGTAAATGCATACGTTGAGGAAGGACCCAATACAGGCGCCTAGAATAAACGAAAACACGGCGAACAATCCAAAATGCCAGGGAGAAATCACGCCGGAGGAGTGAACGCTCCCGGTTGGCTGGAGTCGAGTCTTTAGACATTTTCGTCAACACGGAATGGGCATTCCTCGCGCATGCCTTCAATGGAGCCAAAACGGAATTCTTTCGCCCGTTCTTCCTTTGTCAACTTTCCGCTGGCGTTCCGATTAAAATTGCGCTTTGGTCCACACCCCGCCAAACGCGGTTTACACGGAATGTCCGATCCCAAACAACATCTCAAAATTGGTTTGCCCTCCGGCAGTTTGCAGGAGGCCACTCTGGATTTGTTCGAAAAAGCCGGGTTTTCCATCACTGTCTCAAAGCGGAGCTACCGTCCCGCAATCGATGATCCCGAGATCATTATCCGCCTGCTTCGCGCGCAGGAAATCAGCCGCTACGTCGAAGACGGATTTCTCGACTGCGGACTTACGGGACGGGATTGGACCGAAGAAAACGGCTCCGACGTCGATGTTATCTGTTCGCTGCCGTATTCGAAGGCCACGGCAAATCCCACACGCTGGGTGCTTGCGGTTCCGGAAAGCTCACCCATTCACACCGTGCAGGATCTCGAGGGCAAACGCATCGCCACGGAAGCGGTAGGGCTGACAAAAAAATTCCTCACGAAACACGGCGTCACCGCCCACGTCGAATTCAGTTGGGGCGCGACCGAAGTCAAAGTGCCCGATCTCGTGGACGCCATCGTCGACATTACCGAGACAGGATCGTCTTTGCGGGCCAACAAGCTGCGCATTCTCGAGACGCTGACCGAGTCCTTTCCACAGATCATCGCCAACAAATCGGCCATGCTCGATCCGTGGAAGAAGGCGAAACTAGAGCGTGTTGTCCTCTTGCTTCGGGGCGCGCTCAACGCTCGTGACAAAGTCGGCCTAAAGATGAATATCGCGGAAAATCAGTTGAAAAATCTACTTACCGCTCTACCCTCGCTCAGAAATCCGACGGTCTCGCATTTGGCGCAGTCAGACTGGGTGGCTGTGGAGACCGTAATCGACGAAAAAGTCGTTCGCGAAATCATTCCGCAGCTCAAGGCTCTGGGCGCGGAGGGGATCATCGAATATTCCCTGAACAAGCTGGTTTACTAACCTGAACCGGCTTTTGCAGCCCCAAATACAATCAAATATTTAGCAGACATCAGACACAATTAACCTCGTATGGGTTCACTCAAAAAAAGAAGAAAAGCCAAGATCGCAAAGCATAAGCGCCGGAAACGCATGAAAGAGAACCGGCACAAGAAGCGTTTGCGCTACAAGTCCTAGGCGGTAAACTATGGTCTCATGACCATTTCTAACCGCGGAACGCCGGCCACATCTCAAGGCGCTCCCGGTGTCGGACCATTCCGACCACACGCTTTCGTTACGCCACGTCATCCTGCCCCGTCCACGATGTTCCGGACGCAATTGCAGGCCGCCATTTTCGTTGCCGCTGGACTCGCGTTCAGCGGCTTTTGGTGTTTCCCCGGGAGTGTATCGTCGGCCCTCGCGGATAACGCCCAACAGCCACGGAGAAACACGGGGGTTGGCGATGTGACGCTCAGTTTTCAGGCTGAAAAAGCAAAGCCTGACTTGGTTCTTTCAAAGGACCGCGAACACGCAGCCGATGCGCTGGCGAGTTTCGTGCGGGGGCTCATGAACGAGGATGATGGCAACATCAACGGCGCGCTTGAAGCTTACGAGAAAGTTCTTTCGCTGGATCCCAGCGGAGTCGACCCCAAACTTGCCGCTCGCGTTGCGTCCGAATATGCCCGGCGTGGTGACGTCGCTGAAGGCATCGGTCTGCTCAAAGACATCATCAAAGCGCAGCCCAAGGAACCGCTTCCGTATGTGACGGCTGCGTTTTTGTATCTCAGGCAGCTCAACAAACCTGATCTCGCTGAAAAATACGCCCGGCAGGCCGTCCAAGTTGCGCCTTATGACTTGCGTTCGCTGCAGGCGCTTTTTTCTGTACTCGACGCGAAAGGGGACACGATCCTGGCTGAAAAAGCGCTCGACGAAGCGGCCAAACTCGACAGCGAAGACCCAGATTTCTGGTTCGGACTCGGAGATTTGTATTTGCGAATTTATGCTCGGGATAACACCGAGGACCGGATGACGGGTTCCGAGCGCGCGAAGGTGGGGGCGATCTACCAGAAAGCACTCGCCCAAGGCGAAAACAGCCCGGTTGTGCTTAGCCGGGTCGCAGATTTCTATAGTAAAACGGGGGACATCCAGACCGCCATCCCGCTGTATTTAAAAGCCATCGCCGAAAACAGCGGTGCTTCGGAAACCTTGCAAACGGATGTGCGGGAACGGCTAGCACAAGTCTTCCTTAACCAGGGCAAACGCAAGGAAGCCATCGAAATGCTGGAAGGCCTGGTTAAACTCAACCCGTTAAAAACAGAAGCTTACCTCCTGTTGGGCGAGATTTACGAAAGTTCGAAAGATTACGAGTCCGCCCTCGCAAATTTTCAGCAGGCATTGCTTACCAAGCAAAACGACCCACGGACGTATCTCTTGGTCGCGCGCACCGCCTTGCGTCTGAAACGTCCGTTTGACGCAGTCAAGACCTTGATCGATGCGCGCAGCCGGTTCGCCTCGCCGGAAATCACGACGTGGCTCGCCATTGCATACAGCCAGGCCGACAAGTTGCAGGAATCCCTCACAACATTTGAGGAAGCCATTCAGGAGTCGAAAAATTACGACCAGGACATCCTCAACTCGAATTTTTACCTTAGTTACGCGGAGACTGCCCAGAAGGCTGGCCTTTACGAAAAGACGGTGTCACTCATTCGAAAATCCATCGACATGGATCCTTCGAACGCGCATCAGGGTCAGAATTTTCTCGGCTATTTCTGGGTGGACCGCGGCGAAAACCTCGAAGAAGGCGCACAGTTGATCCGAAAAGCACTCTCTGCGGAGCCCGACAATGGCGCCTACATCGATAGTCTTGGTTGGTATTACTACAAAAAAGGGAACTATGACGCAGCGCTGAAGGAACTGCTCCGGGCCACAGAGCATTTACCCGAGGAAGATGCCGTCGTGTACGAACATATCGGCGACACCTACCTCAAAAAGAATCAGCTTCCCGAGGCTCTCGACTACTGGCAAAGGGCGCTTCGCCTCGACCCGAACAACAAAACCATCGCTGGCAAGATCGAGGCCCATAACGAGAAGGTGACGGTAAACAAACCCGCGCCTAGTGGTAAAAAGTGACGCAGCGCTGATCCGCTCTTCGCCTCTTAGACTGGAGATGGGAGATCGTGAGGTTGGCTGATTTTTCAGCGTTTGGTTATCGACTTCATCACCTTGATATACCGAGCAGTAACTTCGGGGATGCTTTGCGGCCCCAAATAATCTTCGATGCCGGCGCGGCGCACGCAGTCGCCCATGAGGGTCTTGCGGAGCCCTTTGAGCAGGTCATCAGGGTCTCCCGATTTGACCAGGCGAATAAATCCGCCGCCAGTCTCCGCGACTCCACCAATGTCGGACGCCACGACCTCGCAGCCGCAGGACAGCGCCTCCAATAGCGTTAACGGTGAGGCTTCGAGCCATGCCGGCGTCGTGGGAAAAGCCAACACGCGCGAGCGTTGCATCCATGAAGCGACGCCTTTAGTGTCCGCCCTGCCCGCCAGCTGAATGGCTTCTGTCAATCCGGCTTCCGAGATTCTTGCGGTCAGGTCGGGAATGGCCGTTCCTTCGCCCACAAACACCGCCCGGCGAACGAGGCCTTCTGCAGCCAGCTGCACCAGGGCCTCTATCAGCAGGTAGACGCCTTTAGCATGATTCATCCTTCCCACATAAAGCACATCCACGTCGCGCGGTGAGTTCTCGGGAGGAAGCTTGAAGATTGTTGAGTCAACTGGGTTCAGGATGGAAATTCCGTAACCGCCCCAAGAGTCCAACACCCATTTACTGACGCCAATCGGATGTCCCAAGCGAAGGGAGCAACGTTGAAGCCAGCGCATAAGCTTCGCCTTCCCTTTCAAACCTGCCAGCGGATAGCCCGCGTGAAGCGTTGGGACATAGGCCTTCCCTTTAAGCAGGAACGGCAGCATAGTTGTCAACGAGACCTCAACTTGAAGGACAACATCCCCCCAATCTGCCAATTCGGATATCTTTTTGCGGGACGGACCGCGAATCACTTCGAAGGGCACTTCGCTATCAGTGGGGTGCGTCTCACGGGTGCGAGTTACCACTTTTACCTCGTGCCCTTGTCTGATGAACTCGGGGGCCAGCATCACTATGTACTGAATGGTTCCACCCATAACCGGCAGGTAATGGTTGCAGGTAATAACTATTTTCATGGTTGAGTTCGGCTTTTCGAATCGATCAGGCGAAAGCTTGGCCGGGCCTCATTGCCGCGGAAAATCTGTCGCAACTTTGTGCATCGAACTGGATGTCCTTCGATTGCCACAAAATAGCCCCGGTTTGCCGGAAGCTCGTGATTCGGGCAGGATGCAACCATAATTGAATGGCCGTCGCAATCCGATTTTCTTTCAGTTCCGAAAACCGACGAAGACAGCTATTGCAGCAGCCAAGGGTTGTCAGAGCCTTCCGACCAAAGGGCAATTCGTCGAATCACCTGCACGCATAAGTATTTGCACAAAAGATTCTTGCGAAAAACGTCCTGAGAACACTGGGCAGTGCTGAGGCTTGCCACACACATAAATGGAAGTCTGATGACTGGGCAACAGCTCATCAGACTCTCATATCCTCCAGACTCCGCCGTTGAATGCAGCGAAAACTTCTTTAAATGCTGCTTCCCGGGCGCGTTTCGTTGGATATGATTGCCGTTGATGTCGCTGTACGCGGAAAAATTTTGGCACCGCCGGGCTGCGTTCGCTGCTGCGAAACATAATCTCGCCGCGTGGCTTACGGTTTTTCTTCGTGTTTTCCTGGGTGCAGCTGTTGCGGCATCGTGCGCGCTGTTACTGGCGCGCCGGATGGGGTTTGCTGTGCAGGTGGTGTGGTGGAGCCTTGCCGGATTGCTGGCAGTCGGGGCGATTGTTTCGGCGTTTCTCCAGCGACGGCAGTTTTTTTCGAGGCGCGACGCGATGATCCGGCTTGAAGCGGCTCTGTCGTTGCACAATGGACTTTCCGCCGCCCTTGCCGGAGTCGCCGACTGGCCGGCCCCTCAGGAAAAGACGGGCGATCGCCTTCGCTGGCGCTGGGATCGGATTTTTCTTCCGATCCTCGGCGGATCACTCGTAGTGCTGGCGGCGGCGTCCATTCCGCTGCCGGGACTTTCCAAACCAACCGAGGCGCCGTTGCAACCGCCGCCCGCCTGGGCCGAGGTCCAATCCTGGATCGAGACCCTTGAAAAGGAAGCCGTGGCCGAGCCCGAAAGCCTGGAAAATCTGCGTGAGCAACTTGACACCCTAACCGGACAGGATGCGAAGGATTGGTATGACCACGCCAGCCTGGAAGCTGGTGACAACCTGCACGCCGAGACCGGGCAGGCGATCCGCGACTTGCAATCGAACCTGGAAACCGCTGCGGAAAATATCTCCAGAATGCTCGAAGCCAGCGATCAACCGCTGACGGATTCCGATTTGAAAGCCGTTAGCCAGGCGCTCTCCGGCGCGCTGCAAAATCTGGAAACCGGCAAGCTCCCGTTGAACAAGGAATTGCTGAAGCAGCTCCAAAAAATGGATCCCAAGGCCCTGAAAACCCTGGATTCGAAACAACTTGCCGATCTTCAGCAACAACTTCAACAACGCAGCGGCGCCTGTAAAAAATGCCTCGGCGACGGACCTCCTGGGGCGATGATGGTTTTGCAAAAAGAGGCAACCCTGTCCGGCGGCAAGGGTGGGGGAGGAGGTCCAGCCCCGCTCACCGCTAAGGCGAACGACGTAAATCTGCACACCAAAACCACCGATTCAATCAGCAACCAAGACATGACCCGGGCGCTGCCCGGCGAAGTGGTCGGTCTCAGCGCGGGCGAGCACCAAGTCGATTCAGCGCAAACGACCAGCGTCAGCGGCGGAGCAGTCAACAGCCCCGGCCAAGGCGGCCAGGCCGTATGGAAAGATTCGCTAACCCCAGACGAACGCGAAACCTTGGGAAGGTTTTTTAAATGACGAATGACCGTGGCGAGCTATCGCTCTAGCTGACTCGAATCCAAATAACTTTCCTCCAGCATGCGTCCTAGACCCCATCACTAGTCATGATTCATCAATCATCTCAGGATCCCGATTAGCCATTTAGTCATTCGTCATTCGTCATTCGTCATTTCCCTCTCCCATGCCCCTCACCGAGACCGAACTACATCCCGCAGCGGAACACATGCATCGCCTGCGCACCGCCTTGCAAACCGTTCTTTTTGGGCAGGAGACTCTTATCGAACTGGTGATGATCGGCCTCCTGTCGCGCGGGCATTTATTGCTGGAAGGCTTGCCGGGCCTGGGCAAAACCGAGCTGGTCAAAGGTCTGGCGCGCTGTCTTTCGCTCGAGGCCCGGCGGGTGCAATTCACACCCGACCTCCTGCCGGGTGACATTACCGGCAACCCCATTCTTCAGGGGGTGGACGGTCAGCGGAAGTTCGTTTTTCAGCCAGGACCTCTTTTTGCGAATCTCGTTTTGGCGGATGAAATCAATCGCGCCTCTCCGAAGACGCAGTCGGCGCTGCTCGAAGCCATGCAGGAGCGGCGCGTTACCGTGCTCGGCCAGACCCACTCGCTGCCGGATCCATTTTTCGTACTGGCCACACAGAATCCCATCGAACTGGAGGGCACCTATCCGTTACCCGAGGCGCAATTGGACCGGTTTCTTTTCAAATTGGAAGTGCGCCGGATCAGCGTCGAGATCATCGAACGCATTGTGAAAAATCGCGAAATCGGCGCGGATCTGGCCTTGGAACCGGTGCTGACGCGCGAGGAGTTGCAGGCGATTTCGGATGCCGCCCGCCGGATATTTCTGCCGGATGTAGTGGCCAATTACATTGCCCGGCTGGTCGATGCCACGCACTCCGTGCCTGGGGTAAAATTTGGTGCCAGCCCGCGCGCGGCTTTGGCCTTGGTGGCGGCGGCGCGTTCGCGGGCTTTGCTGGAGAAACGGCTTGCGGCCAGCTTCGAGGACGTCCAGGCCGTGGCTGCGCCGGTTTTGCAGCATCGCCTAGTGCTCGATTACAGCGCTCGGCTCGACGGCAAAACTCCGGCGTTGGTCATCGAGGATTTGCTGAAGGCGGTACCGATGCAAAACCGGGAAATCCCCAACGTGTTGCAGTCGGCGAAGATATGAACGGCGGCAGACCAGTTCCAGGAGAGAGCGCGTCTCGCGGAACAGCGTCTGCGAGCGTTCCGGCGTTCATAGCCCTCTTCTGGCTGCTGGCGATTTTTTCCCAAGCCAAGCCTGTTTGGCAAGTCGGCGTCGATCCCAAAAGCGGCATCGAGATAGAAGTTACCTCTCCTTTTGATGGCCAGCCCATGGGGGGCTACTCTCCGTTTCGGGTGCGTGTCCGTAATGGCAGCCATGCGGACCGTGAATGGACCCTTCTGGCCAAGAGTCCTGGAGAGTGGCGGAGTTTTGATAGCACTCAGACTCTTGCTTCCCGATACCGGATGCGGGTGGAGGCTGGCGGTGAGCGCGTGTTCGACATTTTGGTTCCCACTGCTTGTCTGACGAGAAACTACTCTTCCTCGGCAATCTCTGTGCAATTCACCGGTTTCGGAGCGCTCCCCGGCTTTGAATGGATCTCCGGCATCGATTTCAGCGGAAAACGCCTCATTGGAAACATTGGTCTCAGCCGAAAAGTCAACGACGCATTCGGTTCGCAGCTTCGGAAACGATTGGATGACAACGGCGCTAACAACGGCCTGTCCGAAATCGACTTTGCAGAACTGCCACCGGACTGGAGAGCGCTGCTGGGGTTTGACCAAATCTGGATGGAACAGGATGAATACGATGCCCTGCCCGCAGCTCAGCGCCAGGCCATCCAGCAATGGGCAACCACTGGAGGGTTGCTGGTACTCTGCAGGCCCCAAGGGGAAGAGAAAATGGAGCCCAGCGGGTTCGGAACCGTTCAGACCTTTCCGCTGTATGGATATACCCTTGCAGTCGCTGCGGCACACATGGAAAAAGTCGGCGCCGGCAACCGTGCCGGCTTGAAGGAAAGCTACCGAACAGTGTGGCCCGACAAATCGTGGATGGCTCCTTACAAGGCCAACGCGCCGCTGTTGATCGGTGTCATCTGCATTTTTGGCGTGGTTGTCGGCCCGATTAATTTTTTCCTGCTCTGCGGACGCGAGAAACGGCATCGCATTTTTTTCATGACGCCTCTGATTTCGATTATCGGTGCGCTCCTGATTGGCCTGGCCATTTTCATCCAGGACGGTCTGGGCGGCTGGGGACGGCGAGTGGCTCTGATCCTGTTGCAGCCCGGGCAAAATTTCGAGGTCGTCCAGCAGGAACAGGCTTCCCGGACGGGTGTGCTTCTGAAAACCAGATTCGATGTGGACGAGCATGCCGCGTTTCAGCCCATGCCGCTGAGTTCCCGCAATAAAAGCTATGCGTTTGACGGGAAGAAAGTTACCGGAGACTGGTTTCAAAGCCGCGCAGTCCAGGGCCAAATACTCACGGCGGTGCGCCCTTCACGCGCCCGGGTGGAATTGCTGAACGCCGCCGAAGTGGCGGCCGGCCAGCGACCGCGCGTGCTCTCGAGCATTGGCGCGAAGCTGGATGCCCTTTTTTACGTTGATCCAGACGGCACCTTGTTCCGAGCGGAGAACGTCAGCCCCGGACGGGCGGTTACCCTGGAAAAATGCGACAGGGCCACATTCCAGACGGCTTTAAATCGTGGTGAATTTGAACTGACGGGTCCCAGGTTGCGACGACTCGCGGGCTTTCCGAACGTGACGCCCGGCTGGTTCTATGCCACGGCCGAGGCTCCCAAGGGAGTCATGATCGACACGCTCCGCTCGCTCGACTGGCGTAAGGACCGTGCCTTCTATCTTGGTCCGGTAATCACTCCATGAGCGCGCTGCCTCCGCCCCTTCCCACTCCGGCGATTTCCGTGCGCGATTTGCACCGGACCTTTGGCAATGTGCAGGCTGTGCGCGGGATCAGTTTCGATGTGTTCCCAGGGCAGGTGGTTGGTTTCATCGGTGCAAACGGCGCGGGAAAAACCACCACGATGCGCATCCTGACCACATTGGATTCTCCCACGTCCGGCACAGCGGAGATCTGCGGCTGCGACGTGCTGAATTATCCCACTGAAGTGCGGCAACGTATCGGCTGGATGCCCGACACATACGGCGCCTATGAGTACATGACCGTCGCCGAATATCTCGATTTCTATGGCCGCGCCTTCGGATTGAAGGGGACGGCCCGTTGGCATCGAGTGCGGGAGGTGATGGATTTTGCCGATCTCACGCCGCTTGCGCAGCGTCCGGCTAACAAGCTTTCCAAGGGTCAAAGCCAGCGCCTCTGTCTCGGGCGCACGCTGTTGCACGATCCTGAGGTGCTTATCCTCGATGAACCGGCGGCCGGGCTGGATCCCAAGGCCCGGATCGAATTCAAGAACCTGATCCGGCTGCTCGCAGTCCAGGGCAAAACCATATTCATCAGCTCCCACATTCTCTCCGAGCTCGCCGAAATGTGCGATACCATGCTTTTCATCGACCAGGGCCAAGTGGTGCATTTCGGCAGCGCGGAGAACCTGCGCCAGCACGACAGCGAGGAAGTCTTCATCGACGTGCGGTTGGCAGGCGACAGCGCAGCCCTGGCCCAGTGGGCAGAAACACATCCCGGTGTGCAGCTGGCCGGAACGCATCGCCAGGGCGGGCGGCTGCGCATGGCTTCCACCGAACCGGAGGCTGTGGCAGCCTGCCTGCGCCAAATGGTTGCCGACGGGTTGCCGGTGCTGGATTTTCATCGCGAAGAACGGCGTTTGGAGGATGCCTTTGTCGATATTTTGAAAAGGAAATGAACAAGTCCGCCTCTGTGACCCAGGATTTTGCCGACTGGCTGAGCCCGATGCTCGTCAAGGAGCTACGCCAGGGCATGCGCTCGAAGGTGCTCACCACGTCGCTGTTTCTGTTGCAGGGCCTGCTCATTTGTAACGTCATCGCTGGTTTTGGTTCAGGCGGCAGCGAGGTCAATCTCCGGGTGACCAACGGATTTTTCTGGTCCATCCTGGCCCTGCCGCTGTTACTCATCCTGCCGGGGTCAGCCTTGGGAAGTTTAGGCAACGAAATTAAGGCCAACACTCTGGAGCTGATTTTTCTAACCCGACTGACTTCGCGCCGGATTGTTTTGGGCAAATGGATTGCAGTCATGGCCCAAGCGGCTCTCCTGGCGGTGACTGTACTGCCCTACGTGGCTCTGCGTTATTATATGGGCGGCGTGAATGTGACCCGCGACCTGCTGACCGTGGGCTTGATGTTGGGCCTGTCGGCAATGCTGACTGCGATTACGGTGGCGCTCTCGGCCTTTCAATCGAAGCTGCTGCGGGTATTTATCATCATCGGCTTCATTCTTCTGCTGCAATCGGGGTTCTACATCGCCGCCTTGCTCGCATTTGACTCTGGAGGGTTTGCGGTTGGCGGCACGGGTCGGGCGGATGGGCTGCTATTCCTGGGCCAGTTCGCGATGGCGCTGCTCCTGATTGGGTTAATGCTGGAGGTCGGCGCTGCCCGCATTGCTCCCGAAGCGGAAAATCATGCCGGGCCGTTGCGTTTACTGGTATTGCTTCTGGTACTGGTGGGCGGGTTCACCGCGATGCGGGCGCCCGACGCAAGATGGCTGTTGATTTTGGCTGAAGCGGTCGCCGGGCTGTTCTGTCTCGGGGCCCTCTCCGAAAACATCCCCGGGGTGAAGAGTCTTTACGGACCGTTTACGCGCCGAGGGGTTCCGGGAAAAGCGGCGGCGCTTGTTTTTACGCCCGGATGGGTGCCCGGGGTTTTCTTCACTTTGCTGGTTATCGGGCTGCTGGGGCTTTTCTGGCAGGGCGCGGGTTGGCTGCGATTTGGTGCGAATGAACAGGATCAGTTGCGCCTGGCATCGTTTCTCGGCTTCAGCGCCACATTGTTGCTGCCGGCCGCGTTGATTTCGGTGCGGTTCAGGAAGCGGGGTTTTTTCTATATTGGATTTACGGCGATTTGCGCCGGAGTCTTTTTCTTCCTGACGATGCTCACCAACACTCAGGGAAACAGCCACTTATATCAATTCGGAGCGTTTCTGCCGCCGATCGCCATTTTTTCCATCGGCTTTGAGGAACTCGATGAAATGCTGCCCGTGGTTCTGCTCTGGCTATTTGCGCTGAATGTCCTGGCGCTGGTTTTGCTGGCCTGGAAATGCCGCGCGCCACTCCGGGATCTGCGCGCCAGGCTTGAAAACCGGATGAAGAAGGATCAACCGCAGATTTTCGCTGATGAGAATCGAGGTTATTCTAACAAATCTGCGTAGATCTGTGAAATCTCGGTTAAGCCACTGTTTCCCCTAATGCGCGCCGCCTTGATTCCTAACATCGACTCCCGCCGCGCGATCCGGGTGCGGATGCAGGCGGCGGCAATGCGGCTCCGGCTGCCGTTTCGCAGTCGGGTCTGGCGCGGGCCAAGCGGCGCCTGGCAGGGTGCTGGAGCCGGCAGCTCCATTGATTTCCAGGATCACCGCGCCTATCTGCCCGGCGACGATCCGCGGCACATCGACTGGCAGGCTTACGCCCGGAGCGGTCAATACACGATGAAGCTCTACCGCGAAGAGGTAAGTCCCGCGGTCGATCTGGTGCTGGATGTCTCGGCGTCGATGTTTGTGACCCCCGAAAAAGCGAACCGCGTGCTGGAGCTCTTCTATTTTTCCCTGGAAAGCGCCAGGCAATCTGGAGCGGCGCTCCAATGTTATGTGTTGCGCGGGGCGGAATCGGCACATTGGCCAGTGGAAGCCGCGCTCGGAGACGGGGACTGGACGGGGCTGCGCTATCAAAAGATGCAGTTCGCACTACCTTGGCGCCAGGGCTCGTTGCGGGCGCTCATTTCCGATCTGCTTTTTCCCGGCGCGCCCGATCCGCTGCTGACGATGCTGGGCACCGCGCGGGGCAGCGGAGTTATTTTCGCGCCGTTTGCCGTCCAGGAAAGCGCGCCAGATTGGGAAGGGAACATCGAGTTTATCGATTGCGAATCGGAGCTGCGCCGGGTGCAACAGGTGAATCCGGCGCTCCTGGAACGTTATCAAGCGGCCTATCGGCGGCATTTTGCGCTCTGGACCGAGGCCAGCCAGCGACGACGAGTGGTGCTGGCACGGGTGGGGGAGGAACCGGATTTTCTTGCCGCGATGCGCCGCGATGCGCTGGCCCGCGGCGCAGTGGAGATGTGCGCGTGAGGACATTTTTTTTGCCGAGGCGGAACTCTAGGGAGCAGAGGCCGCTGGCCTGTTTCGTTTGGCGGCCCGCTGAACAGCGGCAGGTTTGCCGTAGCGCAGAGCGAGTGTTGCCTGCTAGACGAATCAACCATCGGTTAAACGCACAAGCTGGCTTCCGCGCCCCGAAAGCATCACAGTGTTTGACAAGCCGTCAAACACTCCATACGCCCCGCCTGTGCTACCCGGAAAAGGGTCGCTACGCTGTGTCATGAGCGGCTTTTTCTTTTCCAATCCCGCCGGACTCTGGGCATTGTTGGGGTTGCCAGCAGTGCTGCTCATTCATTTTCTCCAGCGTGAATCGCGGCGGGCAACGATCAGCACGCTCTTCTTATTGGAGCAACTGGCCCCGGAAAGCGCCCAGGGACGGCGGTTCGAGCGATTGCGTCAGTCCGCCAATCTCTGGCTGCAATTGCTGGCTGTGTTGCTCCTCGCGTGGCTCCTGGCCGGGCCGCGTTGGATTCGACGCGATTCTGCGCAAAGCATTGCCATCGTGTTGGATAGCAGCGCTTCGATGAATGCTTTTGCCGACGACGCGAAACGGGCGCTCGCCAACAAACTCTCCTCGCTTTCCGCCGCCGCGGCCCGCACGGATTGGACCCTGCTGGAGAGCGATCCTGCCCGGCTGGCACTCTACAGCGGCAACGACTCGGCCAGGCTGCTGGTGGCTTTGCAGTCGTGGCGACCCAACCTTGGGACCCATGACACAGGCTCGACACTGCGCACTGCCCGGAGCCTGGTCCGCAACCGGGGCCTTGTGATTTTTGTCACCGATCACGCGGAACCGGCGTCTCCAGGCGTCGCAGTGCTGGCTGTGGGCGAGCCCTTCGACAATGCCGGGTTCACCGGCTTGCGCGCGGATGATCAGGGCTGGCGAGTGCTGGTGAAAAATTACAGCGCTCGGCCTGTCCGCCGCGAGTGGAAGATCGACGGCCAGCCGCGCGGCGTTCTGGAAGTTGCTCCCGGAGCAATCCAGGAACTGCGTGGCGATTTTCCGGCTCAAATCGAAAGGCTCACGCTTTCGCTGGAACAGGATCGTTTCGCGATGGACGATTCGCTGCCGCTGGTCCGGTCGCATCCGAAGCACTTGGGCATTGCCTACGAGGCCGGAACGCCGTTCGATGACTTTTTCCAAAAATTCCGCGCCAGCATCGAACATCAATCGCCGGAGGGCCGCGATGTCGTTCTGCGGCGTTACGATCCCTTACTGCCGCGCGAAACCGAGGGGCCAGCCATCGTTTTTCTGGATCAACCGGGCCGACCCGGAAAACTCTCCAGCGAGCCGGTGATTGCCCGAAATCATCCGCTGGTCTCCGGGCTGAGCTGGCAGGGGTTGCAGGTCAATGAAACGCTTTCAATCGTGCCCCGCGACAACGACGAATGGCTGGTTTCCCAAGGCAATCGGCCGCTCCTGCTGCTGCGCTGGCAAGGCCGAAATCCCGTGTTGCTGGTTAATTTTGATCTGCGCTATTCCAACGCCAGCCGGCTCCCGGCGTTTGTGCTCACCCTCACTCGCTACGTGGAAATGATCCGTGCCCGGCTGCCCGGAACGGAAGTGGTGAATGCCGAGACGGGACAGCTTTTGCCGGATGAAAGCCGCGCGCCGCAGGAGCCGGGATTTTTCGAGCGGCCCAGCGTCCAGGGAGCAGCCCATTTCGCCGACGCCCGCGAAGCGGATTTCCGCCAGGCTGTTTCGGCTGACGGCTTGCAACAGGCGGCCGCCGAACTCCGCGAGCGTAACAGCGAACAAGATCTTCTGACCCCGCTTTGGCTGCTGCTCTTAATCCTGGTCATCGGCCTGTCCTGGCTGGTGGAAGGAACCAGAAAATCAAAAGAGGAGAAAGGAAACGAGAGCACCACCAGGGAGTTTGTAAGTCTTAAGTCTTAAGTCTTAAGCGGGAGTTTCAGGTTTCAGTTTTCAGTGATCCGCATCTACCCTGGTCGTCATTCGTCATTGCGCGCCGCCGCCAGGGCTACCATTCACGTTTCACTGATCACTATTCACTTCTGAAAACATGCGATTCGCGTCTCCCGAATGGTTCCTGCTGGCTCCCGTCCTGGCTATTCTCGGCTGGCGCTGGCGACGTTTGGGACTGCACCGGGCCCGGCGGATTGTGCTGGCGACGTTGCTGCTGCTGGGGCTAGCGCAGCCGCAGATTCGGCGTCTGGGTCAGGGCCTCGATCTCTGGGTGCTTGTGGATCGTTCCGCTTCCGCCGCCGAAACGCTGGAACCGCGCCGTGCCGAAATGGAGGACCTCATCGAACGCGGCCGTGGACCAAATGACCGCCTGCGTTTCATCGATTTCGCTGAAATTGCTCAACTGCGCGGCGATACCGATGAAATTCCCGAATCGAAACGCCAGCAGACCCGCATTTCCCTAGCCGTCGAGACCACCCTGGCCCAGCTCGACCGCAACCGCGCTTCACGCCTGCTCCTGCTCACCGATGGTTTCAGCACCGAACCACTCGGCTCTTTGCGCGAGCGGTTGCGCGCCGAGGAAACACCGCTGGACTTCCGCCTGATTCCCGGTCCTGCAGCGGGAGATTATCGTGTTGCGAAACTGGAAATGCCTTCGCGCGCACAGCCAGGCGAGCCGTTTCTCATCGAGATCGATGTAGCGGGCGAGCCGGACGCCGAACTGCCCTGTGAGATCGAGCGCGACGGACGAAAGATCGGTGAGGCGAAGGTGAAAATCGAGAAAGGCGCGGGTCACCTACGTTTCGTCGACCGACTGGCCCGGCCCGGCGCGGCGAAATACACCGCCCGGCTGCGTCCGGCGCAAGATAGCCGTCCGGGCAACGATTTCCTGGAACGCTGGATCGAAATTGCCGGCGGTCCCCGCATTCTTCTGGTTACACAGTATGCCGACGATCCGGTGGCGCCGGTGCTCCGGGCGCAGGGGTTTGCAGTGGAGACGGTGATGGAGCTGGGCCAGTTAAACGTAGGCCGACTAAGCGGTTGCCGGGGAGTAATTTTAAACAATGTGCCCGCCTATGCGCTGCCGCCCGATTTTCTAGGGGCCCTGGATTTCTATGTACGCGAACAAGGCGGCGGATTGCTCATGACCGGCGGCAAACAGAGTTTTGGCGCAGGTGGCTATTTTCAATCACCCATCGATCAGTTGCTGCCGGTCTCGATGGAACTGCGGGCCGAGCACCGGAAGCTGGCCGTGGCCATGGCCATCGTTCTGGATCGTTCCGGCAGTATGAGCGCGACGGTCGCCACCGGAGGCGGCAGCCTGCAAAAAATGGATCTCGCCGACGAAGGCGCAGCCCGTTGCGTGACTCTTCTGGGCGGTCTCGACGCCGTGGCAGTGCTCGCCGTGGACACCCAGCCCCATTTCGTCGTGCCGATGACTCAGGTAGCGGGGAACACGGAAAAAATCACCAGCCTGGTCCGGCGCATCGCCAGCGCCGGCGGTGGCATTTGCGTGCCTACCGGATTGAAAGCTGCCCGCGAAGAACTCAAGAAAGCCCAGGCCGGCCAGAGGCACATCGTACTTTTTGCCGATGCCAACGACGCCACCCAGGAACTCGGCAATTACCGGGAGCTGATCGAGTCCATGACCAAGGAAGGCATCACCATCAGCGTCATTGGTTTGGGTTCCGCCACGGATTCAGGCGGAAACTTTCTTGAAGAGGTGGCGAAGCTAGGTAAGGGCCGGATTTTTTTCAATGCCGACCCCACGCAATTGCCGGCGTTGTTCGCCCAGGAAACCGTGACAGTCGCGCGGTCGGCTTTTCTGGATGAGATCACGCCACTAGCCGCGGCTCCGGGCTGGATGGAAATCGCGGCGCGTCCACTTCCCTGGCCACGGGATGTGGACGGCTACAACCTGAGCTATTTGCGTCCGGGCGCGTCCGCGGGCCTGTTCTCGAGCGACTCTTATGCCGCGCCGCTCACGGCTTGGTGGCAGCGCGGAGCCGGGCGCGTGGCAGCGGTGTCGTTTCCAGTGGGTGGCGCGTATTCGGACCGGATTCGGGCCTGGCCACAGTACGCTGATTTCGCGCAAACCCTGGCTCGCTGGCTGGCGGGAGATCAACTCCCACCAGGGATCGGTCTTCGCCAGGAAACCGATGGCACGGAACTGCGTCTGGACCTTTTCTACGATGATTCCTGGGTTCCGCGCCTGGCGCAAAACCCGCCGTCCATTGCCCTGGCGGATGGGACGAAACATGAAATTCGCAGCCCGGGCTGGCAGCGGATGGAGCCCGGCCATTTCCGCTGCACCACCCTACTGGAACCGGGCCAATGGATGCGAGGTGCGGTGCGGGTGGGGGAATTCACCCTGCCATTTGGCCCCGTGCTTGCCGGATCGAACATCGAATGGAGCTTTGACCATACGCGAGTGGCGGAGCTGCGCAGCCTTTCGCGTGAAACGCACGGAGTCGAGCGGATCGATCTGAGCCGGGCCTGGGAAACTCCAAAGCGTTCTGCGTGGCGGGATCTGCGGGCGTGGTTGCTGCTGGTCGCCCTGCTGATTTTCCTCGCCGACGCGCTTGCGACCCGGCTGGGAATGGAGGAGTTTTCGATCAAGAGGCCTTCCAAAAGAGCGTCTAACACTCCGGAGGTCCTTCGCCAGTGACCGAAACAGCTATCAGCGAAATTATTTCGCCCGAATTCTCCAGATGGTGTCGTTGCCGTCTTCGCTCATCAGTAGCGAGCCGTCTTTGGCTACCGCCAGGCCAACAGGACGGCCCCAGACATTTCCTTTAGGCGTGACGAAGCCGGTAACGAAGTCTTCGTAGTAGCCTTGCGGCTGTCCGTTTTTCAATGGGACACGGACCACTTTGTAGCCAGTCCGCATCTTACGATTCCATGATCCGTGAAAGGCGGCAAAGGCGTCATGATGGTACTCCTTGGGAAATTGGTTGCCGATATAGAAAAGCATTTTCAACGACGCCGAATGAGCCTGGACAAGCACATCAGGTATCAGAACCCTATCTGCCATCTCGGAGTGAGGAGTTTTTTGGTGCCGCGGATCCGGATGATTTCCCAGGTAAAACCAGGGCCAACCGTAGAAACCATCCTTTTTCACCCGGGTAATGTAATCCGGCACCAGATCGTCGCCCAGACCGTCGCGTTCATTGACCGAAGCCCACAAGTCACCGGTATCCGGATGTACGGCCAGTCCGACCGCATTGCGGATTCCGGTAGCGAAATCCTTCATGTCTGAACCGTCCGGGTTCATGACAAAGATCCGGGCTCGCCGGTTCTCCCTCGAATCGTCATCGACGTTGCTCAGGGAGCCAACCGAGACATAGAGCTTTTTCCCGTCTTTGGAAAATGCGACATCCCTCGTCCAATGGCCGCCGCCGGTGAGCAGTCCGTAACCGGAAAGTTGGGCGATTTCCTCAGACTCACCGCGGGCTTTCAGATCACCATTCGTATAGGGAAAACGGACGACGGAATCCGTATTTGCCACATAGAGATATTGCGGATTCGGACCGGCCGGATAGAAGGTGATTCCGAATGGTTTTTTCAAACCGGATAGGAAAACTTTGTTGAGCTCAGGCTTACCATCGCCATCCGCATCTCGAAGTATCCGGATCTCGCCGGATGCACTTTCCACTACAAAGAGGTCGCCGTTGGGTGCGCAGCACAGATAACGGGGATTCTTGAAACCCGATGCGTACTCTTGAATCTCGAATCCCGGAGGAACGTGAAGCGTCGCTCCTTCCGGTTTTGCGATCAATTTCGGGCCGTTGGCGACGGATTCGGTGGCGAACGGCGCTGGCAATTCCGCCACGGTGATACGATGCCGTTTGCCTGGAGCGTCCGACCGCCAGTCACCCTCAGATGTCTGTCCTCGGATCGAGCCGAGAACAAAAGTCGCCATCATCAGGTAGCTTCCGCTCTTCCAGAGGCTGTTCATGTCAACCCATACGCGCAAATGGCAAGTCCGTGCCCAAGTTCGCCCCTGTGCCTCGTCATTTCGTTGCGGTCGGAACCACGACACGGAAAATTGAAAAAGGCCGTCGTCTAAGCATATCTGTCCTCGATCCAGGGATCGGCGGTATTGGAATACCCGCGGACTTCCCAAAAGCCCAGTTCGTCCTCCTGTAGAAAAGTGATCGCTTTCACGAATTTTGCACCCTTCCACGCGTAGAGCTTCGGAATAATCACGCGTGCCGGGCCGCCATGCTCACGAGTAACGGGTTCACCGTCGAACAATGTTGCCACGAGCACGTCTTCGTCGAGGCACCGTTCCAGCGACACATTGGTCGAATAGCCGTCGTAGCCGGTGAAATAGACAAATTTTGCCTCCGGTTTTGGCTGAGCGAGTTCGTAGAGCTCGGTAAATGCCACACCGCCCCAGCGGCAGTCGTAACGGCTCCACCCTGTTACGCAGTGAAAATCACTTAAATCTTCAACCTGCGGCAGAGCATTGAATGCGTCCCAATCAAGGGTCACGGGATTTTCGACGAGTCCGTCGAGAGTAAGAGACCATTCGCCGTGGCGAATGTGAGGCTGAGCGCCCAGATCGAGCACGGGAAAACCCGAGGTGAGTCGCTGTCCCGGTGGAAGCCGTCCGGCTGCAGGAGAGGAGCGGGGGATGATGCCGCGAGCTTTCTGTTTTTCGGCCCACTTCTGTTTGGCCTCGATGTAACGTTCTTTCGACATGATTGAAATGGTAAGCCTGCGTCGAATGGAATCCAGCCTTTAGCTTCAGTGTTTTCCGCTACCGCAAGGCGACTTCGGTGTATTTCCCTAAAAATCTATCGGTTTGCAGGCAATTTGCCCATTGGCCGCTTGCACATGCCCGTATTGAGGCTAGTATCGGGGCCCTGATATCTCCAAAAATGCTGCCCGAGCACTCGCCATTTTCACCCGAACAACGTCAGACCCTCGAAACTTTGATCGCTGGGTTGTCCGTGCCCCAGCGTTTCTGGCTTGCCGGATATCTTTCCGCCGACGAAACCGCGACCGCCGTTCGTGCGCCAGCTGCTCCCGTCGCCGCGACAAAATTGGCCATTCTCTTTGGCACTGAGTCCGGCAATTCAGAAAAACTTGCCAATCTCTCCGCGAAAGAAGCCAAAAAACGGGGATTTGCGCCGGCGGTGAAAAATGTTGCGGACATTACTCTCGCCGATCTCGCGAAAATCGAGAACTTGCTCGTGATCATCAGCACCTGGGGCGACGGCGACGCTCCAGAAACAGCGACAACGTTCGTCAAAGAACTGACGACCACAACGCTAGCCCTGCCGAAGCTTCGGTATTCCGTCTGTGCGCTTGGCGACACGTCGTATGAGAAATTCTGCCAGACCGGCAAGGACGTGGACGCGCGTCTGGAGGCATTCGGTGCCACCCGGATCTTTCCACGCCAGGACTGCGATGTGGATTACGAAGACGCGCATCGCAATTGGCTCGACGGCGCGCTCAAGGCTTTCGGTCCGGCGGAAACGTCTCCTACGGTATCAATCGCACCAATCTCTGCACAGGCCACCGTTGAATACGGCCGCAAGAATCCTTTTCAGGCCGAGCTTACTGAGCGTGTCCTGCTCAACGGCGAGGGCACGTCGAAGGAAACGTGGCATTACGAAATTTCCCTCGAAGGCTCCGGCCTGGCCTATGAACCGGGCGACTCGCTGGCAGTCATTCCCACCAACGCCCCAGACGTTGTCGAAGGCATCCTTAAATCCTCCCGCCTTACCGGCTCCGAGTCCGTTGCGCTCAATGGCTCGGGCGAAAAGACCGTCGCTGACGCTCTCCGCGAAGACTTCGACGTCACAGCCCTCTCACGGCCGGTCTTAACGAAGCTTCAGGCGTTCGCTCAATCGAAAAAACTCGCGACTCTTCTTGCTGAGGACGCCAAAGAACAGTTCAAAGACTACCTTTGGGGCCGTTGGATCGCTGATGCCATCGCCGATTTCGCTCCGCAAGGCATCAGCGCTGCCGATCTCGTCTCCATCCTGCGCAAACTCCCGCCGCGCCTTTACTCGATTTCGTCGAGCCCACTCGCGCACACGGGTGAAGTTCATATCACAGTCGCCTCTGTCCGCTACCATGCGCACGGCACTGATCGCAAAGGGGTCGCTTCGACCTACCTTGCAGATCTTGTCCAAAAAGGTGGCCGCGTCCCAGTGTATACCAACACGAACAAAAACTTCCGCATGCCTGCCTCCGGTGATACCCCGATCATCATGGTCGGCCCGGGCACCGGCGTTGCGCCATTCCGCGCCTTTGTTGAACACCGTGCCGCATTGGGACAAACCGGCAAATCGTGGCTCTTTTTCGGCGACCAGCATTACACCTACGATTTCCTGTATCAGCTCGAGTGGCAGGAGCACCTCGCCAGCGGAGCTCTCACAAGACTCGACGTCGCTTTTTCGCGCGATCAACCGGAGAAAGTTTACGTTCAGCACCGTCTCCAGGATCGGGCAAAAGAACTTTATGACTGGCTCGAAAACGGCGCTCATTTTTACGTCTGCGGCGACGCCAATCGCATGGCACACGACGTTCACGGCGCGCTCGTATCCATCGTCGAAAACCAGGGGGCCAAATCCCGCGATGCCGCCGAGGCCTACGTCGAGGATCTCAAAAAATCGAAACGCTACCAGCGCGACGTTTATTAGGCATTAGATATTCGCCATTTTCCCACCGTCATGTCCGATAAAACTTTAGCGAAACTTTCCGCCAACGAAGGCATCAAAATCCGCTCGAACTATCTCCGCGGAACCATTGAGGATGGTCTTGCCAATTTATCCACCGGCGCACTGTCGGAGGACGATCAGCAACTCATCAAATTTCATGGCAGCTACCAGCAAGACGACCGCGATTTGCGCCCAAATCGCGGTAAGCATCGGCTCGAAAAAGCTTATTCGTTCATGCTCCGCATCCGGGTCCCCGGCGGTGTTGCCACACCTGCGCAGTGGCTTGACGTGGATCGTGTTGCCAGCGCTTACGCCAACGGCACCATCAAACTCACGACCCGACAGGCGTTTCAGCTTCATGGCATCATCAAGACGAACCTGAAGCGAACAATCAAAGAGATCAACGACTCCGCCATGGACACCATCGCTGCCTGCGGCGACGTGAACCGCAACGTGATGTGCAACCCAAATCCGTTCCTTTCCAGCATTCACGATCAGGTCCTCAAGGCGGCGCGGGATATTTCGGATCATCTCACCCCACGGACCCGGGCCTATCATGAAATTTGGCTCGATGACGAAAAAATTACTTCCAGCGAGGTCGAAGAAGAGCCGATCTACGGCAAAACGTATCTGCCGCGGAAATTCAAGATCACTATCGCCGTCCCGCCGAGCAACGACGTGGACATTTACGCCAACGACCTGTCGTTCATCGCCATTGTCGAGAAAGGCACGCTGACCGGCTACAACGTCGCTGTCGGCGGCGGCATGGGCATGACACATGGCAACGAAGCGACGTTTCCCCGGCTGGCTGAGGTCATTGGCTTCTGCAAACCAGATCAGGTCGTCGATGTTGCTGAGAAAGTCGTACTCGTGCAGCGCGACTACGGTGATCGAACCGACCGCAAACACGCCCGCCTTAAGTACACGATCGAGGATCGCGGCATTGGCTGGTTCGCATCGGAGCTCAACAGGTATCTCGGCTACAAGTTGAAACCGGCCAAGCCCTTCGAATTCAAGCACAACGGTGATCGTTTCGGCTGGGTCGAAGACGAGGCTGGTAATTTTCATTACACGCTCTTTGTTGAGGGCGGCCGTGTCCTCGACACCGCCGATTATCCGATGCGCACGGGTCTCCGGGAGATCGCGAAAATCCACGATGGCGATTTCCGCCTCACGGCAAACCAGAATCTCATCATCGCCAACGTCTCCGCCAAAAAACGCGTGGAAGTCGAAGCACTTTTGGAAAAATACGGGTTGGCTCAAAGCCACAAACGCAGCGCCCTACGCCTGAACTCCATCGCCTGCGTCGCTTTGCCTACGTGTGGCCTCGCGCTCGCTGAAGCGGAACGGTATTTGCCCGATGTCATCACCAATCTCGAAGAAAAGCTCGAGCAGGTGGGTCTTCGCCATGACGCCATTACGATCCGCATGACCGGCTGCCCGAATGGCTGCGGACGTCCCTTCATTTCCGAGATCGGTTTCGTCGGTCGCGGCCCGGATCGATACAACGTGTATCTTGGCGGAGGTCACGCCGGCCAGCGTCTCAGCAAACTCTACCGCCAAGATGTGCCGGCGGACCAGATCCAGCCCGTCCTTGCTCCCATCCTCGAGCACTACGCCAAAGAGCGTGCAGAAGGTGAGCACTTCGGCGATTTCGTCATCCGCACCGGTTACGTCGCAGCCACCGCACAAGGCAACGATTTCCACAAAAACATCAAGCCGGCGGCCCTCCCGGCCTCAAGATAGGAGTGGATCCGTTTTTGGGCCGTTGCGCTTTGACGGAACGGTTACACGGGGTCACTGAGGACACGGAGAGAAGCCACCTGTTTAGAGGTCACGCTCAACCCCTCCTCCGTGGTTTCCGCGATTCGGTCGGGCCGGATTTTATAAGCAATCCTTTGCGGACCGTTTAGTTTGCACGCATGACTCCACATCGCTGGAAGCATCCCGCAGTTGTGCTGAACAGCGAAGCGGGTGCCATCGCCGGTAGTGGATCCGCAAAACTGGTGGCAGGGTTGCATGAAATATTCATTGGCGAGGACATCACCGGTGCCGAAATCGAAGCCGTTCCCGGGAGCGAGATCGAAAATGCTCTGCAACGCGCGCTCAATGGACCGGCTGACATCGTCATTATCGGTGGCGGTGATGGCACGGTGGCTTCTGCGGTTACGCTCATGGCAGGTAGAGGGAAACCGCTGGGCATACTGCCGCTAGGCACTTTCAATCTCGCTGCCCGGGACCTCGGTATGCCGCTTGACTGGAAGGAAGCGACGTTGGCTCTTATCGACGCTCCAGCCTTGGACGTGGATCTGCTGGAAATGGGAGGCAGACTCTATTTTTGCCTTGTCATCCTCGGTTTCTATCCCACTCTCGTCATGACGCGGCCGAAATACCGGGGAAATTGGTTCGTGAAATCCTGGAAACTTGGGACCGAAATGCTCGCCAGTGTGGCCGCCTTTCCCCCGCTTCACCTCACATTCGTCAACGAAGAAGGCATGGTGATCCACCAGCGCAGCCGCATCGTGCTCATTGCAAACAATGATTATGAAGAGCTGTTTGGATTATTTCCGCGGCGGAAGAGCCTGGATGCGGGCTATTTCACGGTTTATATCTCGACCCATCGCACCCGCTGGGGTCTCATCCGGTCGTTTCTTGCCTGGGTGATCGGTCGCTGGAAACAGGATCGCGAGGTCAGTTATTTCCATGCCACGGACCTTGAAATCAGCGTTCAAGGCGAGCGCCGCCTGCCTGTTATGAGCGATGGGGAAATCTCCAAACATCGTCTTCCTCTGCGCATTGTCCTTCGTCCGAAGGCAATTCGCGTTCTGGCTCCGCGACTCAGCTGAAGGCAGGCAGAGATAGGGTGCCGTTGTATGGAATCATCGCCGAGCGGCTGCACCGTGCCCCAGCCGAAAGGCGAAGGCACGGCTACGCCAAGCCCAACCGGATCAGACGCCCATTACTTCCTGCAATGCCTTCCGCATGACAGGGACGGAGGCATCGACGCCGGTCCAGTATTTGATGCCGATAACGCCCTGATAAATCAGCATCGTCTGTCCATCCACAATGCGACATCCCTTGGCTTTAGCCGTGCGAAGAAGATGGGTCATGGGCGGATTGTGAATGCCATCCGCGACAACCATAGAAGGCAGCAACGAATCGAAATCGATATCCAGCTTCCCGTCAACTTTCGGAAACAATCCGATCGACGTGGCATTCACGACGATATCCGTGTTTTCGGGGACTGAAAATTTGCTGGTCCACGGCTGGTAAGCAGCGGAAGTAGGGGTCTTCGAATTGAGAAGTTCGACCAGGGATTCTCCGCGGTCAGCACCGCGATTGACTACGGTGATGTGAGACACACCCGCCAAAGCGAGCTCGACCGTTACGGCCCGGGCAGCACCGCCGGCACCGAACAGAACTACTTTCTTTCCTGCAGGATCGATAACTTCGCTCAGCCCACGAACAAAACCGCGGCCATCCGTGTTTTCCCCGATCCACTTGTCGCCCTTTCGGACAATTGTGTTAACGGCACCCATCAGTGCAGCGGATTCCCCCAAACCGTCCAGATGGTCAATGACTGCGACTTTGTGGGGGATGGAGCAATTGAAACCGGCCCATCCCATCGCTTTTGCGCCTCGCACGGCGTCTCCCAGATTTTCTGGTGAGACTTCACAATTGATGTAGCGCCAGTTCAAACCGTGATGCCGGTAAGCGGCTTCGACCATGGCAACAGTTGGGTTCTCGGCGGCAGGCATCGCAAAAGAGCCTGTGAGGTTGTCCAGAAAGTCAGGAGCAGACGGAGTGGATGTGGTAGTCATTTTGGAAGTGACAAGCTATGCAAAAACGTCTGATACGCAATCACTCCTCATCAAATCGAACAATCCGCTTCGTAACCGAAGCAGTTTAAAACGTCTTGAGGCCTCTCAATCTTCGTCGAAGCGCCGCATGATCAGGTCTTCGATTTCCTGCATGGCCCGTTCGGCGTCTGAACCGCTCGTGGTGATCGCCAGTTTGGAACCTTGGCCGGCTGCGAGCATCATCAGCCCCATAATGCTCTTGCCGTTAACTTGTTCGCCGTCTTTTTCCACCCAAACCTCGGCTTTGTGCCGGTTGGAAACTTTCACAAACATCGCCGCTGGCCGCGCATGAAGGCCAAGACGGTTGATGATCGTGATTTCCTTGGTCAACTTTTTGGTCCCGGCGTCGGATGTTTTTTTGCTGAGCAAACCCATTGATGTGAAGTCTCTTGTTTTTGGTTACGTGGCTTTTCGGTTTTCCATCACATTCAAGAGCCTCTGGTTGAACTCGAGCGCGCTATTTTGACCCAGGCCTTTCAGCTTTTGATCCAACGCGGCGACTTCAACCAACCGCCCCAAATCCCGGCCTATCTTTACCGGTATCGTAATGTGCGGGACCAAGATGCCAAGAATCTCATAGTAATCCTGATCCAGTCCGATTCTATCGGCTTCTTCGATGTCCTGCCAGTCTTTTAATGTGACTACAAGGTCAAGTCTTTTTTCAAGTCGGATACTTCCAATACCGAAAATGGACGATACGTTGATAACACCGATGCCGCGCACTTCCATGTGATAACGGGTCAGGTCCGGCGCCGTGCCGACGAGGTCGCTGCCTTCGAAGGCCCGGAAGCGGGTTACATCGTCGGCAACGAGGCTGTACCCGCGTTCGATGAGGCCGAGCACACATTCGCTTTTTCCCACGCCACTCGCACCCCGAATAAGGGTGCCGACACCCATGATATCGACCATGCTGCCGTGCTCGGAAGTTTGCGGCGCAAAATCCATCTCCATTGCAATGGTCGCGGCATTGGTGAAACGCATGGTGACCATCGGCGTGCTGAAAACGGCGATCTGTTTGCTGGCAGCGACGTCGAGCATGGGTCGTGGGACCGTGGCGCTTCGCGAAAAAACGATGCAAGGAATCTTGCGGACGCAAAGCTTGGAAAAGCGTTCGCCCATTTCTTCGGTGCCGAGTTTTTTCAGATACGTAAGTTCTGCGCTGCCAAGAACCTGTATCCGTTTCTCCGGAAAATATGTGTAAAACCCGCTCAGTGCCAGACCGGGCCGGTTGATAGTCGGTTCGCGAATGACGCGATCGAATCCGACCGCCGGCCCGATCAATTTCAGCCCAAGCGCCTCCGCGTGCCTGGCGTAAAACTCGCCGACAGTGATCGTCGGGCGCTTTTTGACTGAAGATGGCATGGCAGGAGGAACAGCGCAGGCGATCTACGGATCGCAGCCGGATTACTGTTTCCCGGGTTTGAATACGCCCGTGATGAGACGTGCAGCCTTTCCGAAGGTCAGGTACGAATAGATCCACTGCGAAAAGACGAGGAACTGATTGCGCAGACTGACGATGAAGACAAGGTGAACGAACAACCAGGCAGCCCATGCGAGGAAGCCGGTCAACTTGGCAAATTTCAAGTCTGCGACCGCGTGGTTCCGGCCAATGGTAGCCATACTGCCTTTGTCGAAATAGCGGAATGTCGTGGTCGGTTGCCCAGATGCGAGCAGGCGAACGTTTTTACCGGCGTGTTTACCCATTTGCATGGCAACGGGCGAGACGCCTGGGAGCGAACGCTCCTGCCCTTTCGGTGTGAATGACGCCATATCGCCCACGGCAAAAATTTCGGGGTGACCCTTCACGGACAAATCTTGTTCCACAACGACCCGGCCGGCGCGGTCGGTCTCGGCGCCCAGCATTTTTCCAAGTGGCGACGCCGCGTTTCCTGCCGCCCAGACGATCGTTTTGGCAGAAATGTGTTCGTCCGGAATATCGACTCCCGTGGCATCCACATTTTTCACCATAACGCCGGTTCGAACGTCCACGCCGATTAGTGCCAGCGATTTGCGGGCCGATTCGGACAAGTCTTCGGCAAACATCGGCAGCACCCGCGGAGCAGCGTCGAGGAGGATAACCTTGGTTTCGGTCGGATCCATCCTGCGGAAATCGCGGACCAGAGCTTGGTGGGCGAGTTCGGCGATGGCTCCCGCCATTTCCACTCCGGTCGGGCCTCCGCCAATTACGACGAAAGTAAGGGCTTGTCTGCGTTCCTCAGGCGTATGCGCCTTTTCGGCAAGCTCGAAAGCAGTCAAAATGCGACGGCGCAGCTCAACAGCATCTTCGAGTGTCTTCAAACCGGGAGCGTATTGTTCCCATTCCGGCTTTCCGAAATAAGAGTGACGCGCCCCGGCGCCGACGACGAGATAATCGTAGTCAAATGTCCCGTCCGACGTAATGACTTTTTTGTTATCCGGCTCGACACCGGTGACTTCCGTCCAAATCACGGAGACATTCTTGTCATCGCGAAGAAGGAAACGCAACGGTTGAGCGATGTTTGCCGGCGAAAGTCCGGCTGTGGCTACTTGGTAAAGGAGAGGCTGGAAGAGGTGGTGGTTCGCCCGGTCGATGAGCGTGACGTCAATCTGCGTGTTCGCAAGAACTTTTGCCGCGGCGAGGCCTCCAAAGCCTCCCCCGATGATGACTGCTTTTTTGTTGGGCATATCCTGATGTTAAGGCGCTCCCTCGGGGGACCGGGATGCGAGTTGTAGGTGGTTGATTGGTGGTTGTTTAAATGTCAAACGCGAGAACAAGCCGATGACGACCCAAAGTGAGCAAATCGTCAATGGTTTTTCCAAAAAGAAGTACATCTAATTGCTCCCGCACGCCGCGCATGAACTGCCGAAGCTCGCATTGGGCCGGATCGGGGCACGTACATTTCTCCTTTGGCCGTTCAAGCGCACAAGCGATAGGCGCAATCGGCCCGTCGAGAAGTTCGATGACTTCGCCCACGGAAATCTCGGCAGGCAATTTTTGGAGAGTATACCCGCCGCCAACGCCGCGTTTGCTGCCGAGCAGTCCGCCGTTGCGCAAAGCGAGCAAGATTTGTTCGAGATACTTTACCGGAATGTTTTCCGTGCGTGAGAGTTCCTGGATCTGGTGAACTCGGCCTGCTGGTTCCCGAGCCATTGCGATAAGTGCGCGTAGGGCATATTCAGCTTTTCGGGATATCCGCATCCCCAACATATAAATGCAGAACGGACAATGTAGAATGCAGAAGTTTTGGTTTGATGCACTGTCACTGTTCTGAGGTTTTTTGAAGCCTGACGCCGCAGTTTGAATTCCAAGATGATTTGGATTTTTCGCAAAACCGTGCAACCAGAAGCTCCGATGAACCAACTGAAAATCTTCTCCGACGCCAATCTGTCCGAGTCTGCCTTCGAACTCCTGAAGGACGGCGTCCTGCCACACGAACTCGTTCTTCCAGCGAAACCCGCTGCGTCCGTTCTCGCCTTAGCCGAGCCCGATCCCGCTTTTGCGACTGCAGAAATCGCATTTGGTCAGCCCGACGTCGAAAGCGTCCTCGGCTCCAGAAAACTGCGCTGGCTCCATCTGAGTTCGGCGGGATACACGCGGTACGATACGCCGCAATTTCGCTCGGCAGCTCGGGAGCGGGGGCTATTTGTAACAAACAGCTCAAGCGTTTACGACGAGGCGTGCGCGGAGCATGTGTTTTCGTTCATGCTCGCACAGTCCCGGCGGCTGCCAGTGTCGCTGGCGACGCATTTGCCGAATACCGATCCCCGTTGGATGGACCTTCGCCGGAGTTACGTGCCGCTGCGCGGATCCAATGTGCTCATCCTTGGCTATGGCGCGATTGCAAAAAGATTGCGAGGGTTCTTGTCACCTTTCGAAACGCGGATCACGGCTTTTCGCCGACAACCGCGCGGCGACGAAGGTGTTCCGGTAGTAACGGCGGCGGACTTGCCAGCAGCGCTCGAACAGGCCGATCACGTCGTTAACATTCTGCCTGGCAGCGCCTCAACGGACCGTTTTTTTACCAAGGAACGTTTTCACACGATGAAACCCGGCTCGGTTTTTTACAATATCGGCCGTGGTTCCACTGTCGATCAGGAAGGTCTCTACGACGCCTTGCATTCCGGGCATCTCGACGCCGCCTGGCTCGACGTATGCGATCCGGAGCCGCTTCCGAAAAATCATCCGCTGCTCACGCTGAAAAACTGCTTCATCACGCCGCACACGGCGGGGGGGCACCGGAATGAATCAACGACGCTCGTTCGTCACTTTTTGCTCAATCTGAGGAACTTCCTCGATGAAGAACCGCTTGTGGACCGCGTCTTTTAGTTTTTGATTTTCGATTCCGGATTCTCGATTGTCGATTCATTGGGGCGACGTTTCCTCAATCGAAAATCGAGATTCAAAAATCGGAAATTCCGATCGGTTCAGCAATCGAAAATCAAGAATCAAAAATCGAGAATCCCAGCTTCGCCGCCGTCCTTCTCGCGGGCGGCGGCTCGACACGCATGGGCAGGGACAAAGCGCTCCTTCCGTTGCCGAATGGACGGCTGCTGTGGCAACGCCAGTGGGAAATCTTGCATGCGCTTTCTCCGGCAGAATGCTTCATTTCCGGGCATTTTCGGGAAGGTTTTCCGAAACAAGCCCTTGTGGCCGACCCTAAGCCTGGTCTGGGTCCGCTTGCCGGGATAACAGCGGTGCTGGAAACAATCGATTCACCGTTTTTGCTCGTTCTGGCTGTCGACATGCCTGCAATGTCCGCGGCGTTTCTCTCCGGTCTGTTGAAAATCGGATCCGGCGTCGTTCCCCGCCGCAACGGGTGGTTCGAACCGCTTGCAGCCGTCTACCCCAAAGCAGCTCTCCCCATCGCCACAGCCTGCTTGAAAACAAGCGACCGTTCCCTTCAAACGTTTATCCACAAACTCATTGCGTCGAATCTTGTCACCACCATCGACGTTCCGCCGGAAAAAGAACTTCTGTTCGTAAACTGGAACGAGATGGCGTGATCCGTGCGTTCCGGATGGAGCGCCTTCAAAATATAGTCCTGCGACTTCAGTTCGAGGTAGAATGACTTTTCAAGTCTTTTCACGCCCGATTTTTTGGGTAAAAGCTCGAATCCTCGCTTCGCCGCAATAGACATTGAACCTTCTGTTCCTCACAAATCCAACCAGCGTCACGCCGTTTGCCTGTGCCATTTCAACGGCCAAGCTCGATGGAGCGCCTACTGCGGCGACGATTGGAATTCCTGCCGCGACGGCTTTTTGGACGAGTTCGAAACCGGCGCGCCCGCTCAGAAACAGCAGCCGGTTCGTAAATGGCGGCTTATGATGAGCCAAAAGCTGTGCGCCGATCAATTTATCCACCGCATTGTGGCGACCAACGTCTTCCCGGATTTCGACCAAATTGCCTTGGGCATCAAACAGGCCCGCGGCGTGCAATCCACCGGTCGAACCGAAAACGGTCTGCGTCGACTTCAGGGCATTCGGTAGTTCATGAATCACTTCAGAATCCACCACCAACGGCGAAATCTCAGTCTGCGAGGCATCGTGACCGAACTGCAGTTGCTCCAACGACGTTTTCCCGCACACGCCGCAGCTCGAGGATGTATAAAAGTTTCGGTCCAGTCGCCGCAGATCGACAACCGCGCCCGGTTTCAGCACGATGCGGATCGTGTTTTCATTCGAATTTTCGGTGCAATCAATCTGGTCGATATCATCGAGAATCCCTTCACCAAACAATAGCCCCAAGGCAAGTTCCACGTCATTTCCAGGTGTCCGCATCGTAACGGACACTGTCCGATTCACCCGACGTTTGCCTCGTTCGAAAGTCAGTTGAATTTCCAAAGGCTCTTCCGTGACCAGCAAATCAGTTTCCAAGCTCGACTCGCCGTTGTCGATTCGCCGGATGATGCATTTTCGAACGCTGCTGTTCACTCTGTTTGCGAATGCAAAGCAATACGGTTTCCTTCAGAATCCAGAATCACTGCCCTGAAACCATGAGGCGCGATGGATTCTTTGGGTTGAATCACATCGCCCCCATTCGACAGCACCGCTTCAATCGCGGCGTTCAAGCGGCCTTCAACGGATAGATAAATCAAAGGCCCTTTTTGAGCGGGGATATTGTCCTTCATTACGGCGAGACAACCCGAGGCGCCGGTATCTGCGTTTGGAAGAACAGAAAGTTCCATTCCTGGAACCTCGAAGACCGGTTTTGCCAGAACAGCCGAGTAAAATCGACTCGCTCTTTGGAGATTCGTGACGGGAATATCGGTCCAGACGAGAATGTTATTAGCGCTCATGACAAGAGATGTTGAATTGGATTTTGAAAAGTTTGCACTCCCCCAAACTTGCGGCAAGGGGAGGATAAAGGCAAAAGCGCACGATTTCGAAGTATTGAGCTTTTTTGAAAATAAGCGCAGGTTGGTCGACACCGAAATGTCACGCCGATTCCACATGACCGGTACACAGCATGGTCAAATATTGCCAATGAGCTTATCGTCAGCGCCGCCTCCAGCGGGCGCCTCCATCTTGTGCGGAACCTCGTCGTATTCCGTCCGAATTGCCGAAACCCGTGAAGATCTCGAAAAGGCCCAGCGGCTTCGCTTTGAAGTCTTCAATCTGGAACTCCACGAAGGCCTTGACTCTGCGTATTTGACGGGATTGGACTGCGATCCTTTTGACGAAGTATGCGATCACTTGCTGGTCGAGCATATCCCGAGCAGGACGATTGTGGGCACCTATCGATTGCAAACCGGCCTTATCGCAGCTGCGGGAAAGGGATATTACAGCGCGAACGAATTTGATCTTTCGCCGTATGAATCGATTCGCCATCAACTCGTCGAGCTCGGCCGCGCCTGCGTCCATACAGATCATCGCAAACTGGCCGTTATCCACTTGTTGTGGCGGGGCATCGCCCTCTACAGCCATGTGAGAGGCGGACGCTACCTCATCGGTTGCAGCTCGATCAATTCACAGGACCCCGCGGAAGGCTGGGGGACTTACAAATTCCTTGAGTCCAAAGCGCTGGTCGAACCCCGTTTTCGGACAACACCCGTAAAAGGGCTCGAGCTCGCCCCTGTCACAGGCCCCCTGAGAGCCCTGACACCGCCACGCCTTCTGCTCGCCTATCTAACAGTCGGAGCCAAGGTTTGCGGCCCTCCTGCGATCGACCGCGAATTCCGAACCATTGATTTTCTGACGTTTTTGGACTTGGAAAACGTCCCAGACGCCGTTCGAACACATTTTTTGAGCTGATCGGCTTACATGACCGGCTTGTTACGTCTTCCTCCGTTGGCCCTTTTAATTGCGCGAATGCTCCTGACTCGGCGCAGACTCGCCGATCGCGGGAGATGGCTGTCTGAAGGTTCGAAAGTTTGCTGCCGCAGGGTGCTGGATTTGCGAGTGGAATTCTCGGGAAACCTGCCCGAACGCGGTCTGTTGGTAGCGAATCACCTGAGTTATGTCGATATCATCGCCCTGTCGTCGATTTTGCCGTGCCGGTTTGTTGCAAAGAGCGATGTCGCCAACTGGCCTATTTTCGGTTTAATGGCAAAAAAATCACACACGTTATTCATCGACAGAGAGTTACGGCGTGACGTTTCTCGCATCAACGAACTGCTCCGCGCCGCGCTCAAAGATCCCGTCCCGCTCGTTCTTTTCCCGGAAGGAACCAGTTCCGACGGTTCGGACGTCCTGGCATTTCGCCCATCTCTTCTCGAACCGGCCCTGAAAAGCCGTAGCCCAATCGTTCCAGTCGGCATTTCCTATCTGGGCGAGGCGAGCCGGATCGTTCCGTGGTATGGAGACATGACGCTCGCCCCGCACTTGCTGAACCTTCTCAACCATCGGGGCCTCGCCGTCCGCATCGATTTTGGCGAACCCCGCGTGGTGAACACCGACCGCAAAACGGCAGCTCGACAACTTCGCGACGAAGTCGTCGCGTTGCGGCGCGGAAAAACGATCTCCTCCCAGCCTTATCCGCTCGATAAGCCCGAGTTGGCATAGCTACAGAAGGCTTCATCGGATTAGCGACGGGTCGCTGTTAGGCCGGGCCGTGACGGTGCTAGAAGCTTCGTGTGGAAAGTCTTGCAATCCGTAAGGAATCCATGTGTTTTAGCAGGCACCTCCCGATGCAATTGCGTGTTGTCAGTATCCTGGTTGCGATTACGTGCATGCTCGTCATTTTTCCCCTGCATGCCGCTTTGATGTCCGACGACGAACAGGCTGCCCGAGTCGCAGTCTCGGAAAAGGCCACCTATTGGTTCAACATGCACGATTACGAGCGGTTGGACGCGACGGCAGCGGACTTTCGAAAGACCAACGCGCGTTTCAAGTCCGGCGTGTGGAAATTGGAAAGGTTCTATGACGGCCTTTCGCTATCGTCGGACGCCAGCGAAGCTGAGTGGGCAGAGCTTTTCAGACAATTCGACGAATGGAAAATGCAGTCACCCCAATCCGTGACCTGCCGGGTGGCGCTTGCGGCTGCATGGACAGACTATGCTTGGAAAGCTCGAGGCGGCGGCTGGGCAAACAGCGTTACGGACGAGGGATGGAGGCTTTTCGCGGAGCGATTGGAAAAAGCAAAAACGATACTCGACGAGGCAAAAACCTTGCCGGAAAAATGCCCGCATTGGTTCGCTGCCATGCAAACAGTAGCCCTCGGCGAGTCCTGGAGCCCTGAGAAATACGACGCGCTTTTCCAGGAGGCGACGGCATTTGAGCCATCCTATTACTATTTTTATTTCAACAAAGCATATTATCTCTTGCCGAAGTGGCACGGATCCCCGGGCGACTGGGAACGATTTGCGGAGATTAGTGCATCCAAGACCGCCACGTCGGATAAAGGCATGGAACTTTACACACGCATCGCGTGGGCATGTTCGGGCCATTACTCCAACCTTTTTAAGGAATCGGCAGTTGACTGGGCGAAAATGAAGCAGGGCTTTCTCGATATCGAAAAGCAGTTCCCAGATTCAACATGGAATCTGGTCAATTTTTGTTGCTTCGCCGCGGACTCCGGGGACCAGGAGACGGTTGTTAGGCTTTTGAAACGGATCGACGATTCATCGGACGTGCGAAAATGGCGTTGGCCACCGGAAAAACTGGAGCGAGCCAGAGAGTTCGCCAAGACAAACGCTACCGATCGACCGCGTGAGACGTTTTCCGAGAACGAAAACGTAAGAAGACTCGAGTTTTCTCCAGATGGAAAAAGCCTTGCTGTGGGTGATGACTACGGCTCTGTGACGATCTGGGATATTGCCCAGCATCGCTCCGTCTGGTCGGCGCCGCCCATCGGTAGAGGTGAACCTGTGTCAACCCTCTCGTTTTCACCTGATGGAACCCTCCTTGCCGTAGGTACCGGAGAAGCGACGGCTTCATCACGGGGGTCAGTCCTTGTCTGGGACACAGTCAAGCGTAGGGAGGCGGCCAAAATCGACGGATGGACGGGGCCGGTTTGGAATGTGAAATTTACGCCAGACGGCAAGAAGCTCATCATGACCGGTGGTCCCTACAATAGCCGTGCAGAAGGCCGCATTTGGGAACTCGCAACAAAAAAGGTAACGGTTATGGGCTGGCCCTTGGAGCACACTCATTCGCTGACGGCTGGCGCGATTTCGCCGGGCAGCGATTTCCTGGCAACCGATTGCAACCGATCGATCACCGTGTGGGATCTTAATGGAAACCGATCATTATTTGAAACGAAACAAACGTTGAAGAACTTGGTGCGAGTCCTGGCTTTTTCACCGGACGGCAAAATATTGGCGGCCGGAATCGGTGGCGGATGGGGGTATTCGCAAAACCCCGGCGGCGTCGTTTTCTGGGATGTGCCCAGCTTCAAAGAACAGTCCGCCGAGATCGTCGCTCCCGACAACACCGTTGTCTCGATAGCGTTTTCACCCGATGGAAAACTGCTTGCCTGGGGCGGCTATGACGGCAGCCTGCATCTTTGGTCGATGGCCACGCAAAAAGAAGTAGCCCGCTTGTTTACGAACGCGATGCTCACCGTCGTCGCGTTTTCTCGCGACGGCAAGACTTTGGCCACGACGAATGACGCCGGCGGCGTTTATCTGTGGGACACCCCAAAGGCGCAATAGGTTTTCTATGCCGCTGCGGTCTTCGGGTAGCTTCCCAGAATCTTTACGAAGGAACAATAGGACTCCAGATCTTCCAGGGCCGTCGCGAGGCCCGGGTCTTCGTAGTGACCTTCCAGGTCAACAAAGAAGTAGTATTCCCACGCCTTCCGCTTCGAAGGACGGCTGACAATTTTGCTCATGCTGATTCCGAGCCGACTGAATGGCTCCAGTGCGGCAAAAAGGGCTCCGGGCTTGTCGCGAACGCAAAACATGATGGATGTTTTATCATTGCCGGTTGGAGGGCAGGTCGTGTGGCTGATCACCAGGAAACGCGTTGTGTTATTCGGATTGTCCTGGACGGATGCCTCGAGAATATCGAGTCCGTAAACTTCAGCAGCCATGCGTCCAGCCAACGCAGCGGCGTGGGGTTCAGTCGCGGCCAGTTCGGCAGCGCGCGTCGTGCTGCTGACTTCGATCAAATCGACACGCGGCAGATGTTGTTCAAGCCAGATGCGGCACTGGCCGAACACCTGGGGATGAGAATAGATTTTTTGAATCTCCTCCTTCGGAATCTTCGCAATAAGGTTGTTTTCGATCTTGAGCAAGATCTGCGCACAAATGCGTAACTCGCTCTCCATGAATGCATCCAGCGTATAATTTACGGCTCCTTCGGTAGAATTCTCGATCGGAACGACGCCGTAATCCGCCTTGTTTCGCGCAACTTGATTAAAAACATCGTTGATATTGACCTGCGCGGAATAGTTGACACTCGCACCGAACCGACTCCGCGCAGCCTGATGTGTCCACGTCGCTTCTGGGCCGAGGTATGCGATGGTAAGATCCTTTTCCAAAGCCAGCGAGGCCGACATGATTTCCCGATAAATCGCTCGGATCGCCCCGTTGCCGAGGCGTCCCTTGGATTTTTCGACCAGTTTGCGCAACAGCGCGTCCTCACGTTCCGGGGCGTAAATGGACAGCCCGTTAGCCTTTTTGGTCTGACCGACTTCGTGGACGAGGTCGGCGCGTTGATTCAGCAAATCGATGATCTGTGAATCGATGGCGTCGATGTGTTTTCGGAGTTCGTTGAGATTCACGATTGGGCGGTATTGGCGGGTTCAACGGGAGAAGGCGCATCCTCTTTTTTATCCTTCCCAGTTTCAGACTGCGGTTGGAGAGGAAGTTGCTCGACGGTAGATTCTTGCGGGGCCGGCGATTTCGGCAATTTCACCTGCCGCAGTTCTCCCGCATTCGGCAATTCGTCGAGGGTTTTCAGTCCAAAATGCTCAAGGAAAAACTGGGTCGTTTCATAGAGCAGCGGACGGCCTGGAATTTCCGCCCGACCGGAGATCTTAATCAAACCACCATCGAGCAGTTTTTGCATCATTCCGTCAACTGCAACCCCGCGGACAGCCTCGATGTCAGCTTTCATGATCGGCTGTCGATAGGCGATGATCGCCAACGTTTCCAGCGCTGGCGGACTCAGCCGCGATGGTTTGCCTTCGGGAAAAAGTTGGCGAACCCACACAGCGTATTGCTTATGGGTGGTCAATTGCCAGCCATTAACTTGCTCGATCAGTTGAAACGCATGCCCCTCGGCGAGGTAATGATCCTTCAACTCGTGCAACAGCGCTGCGACTTCCGCCTCCTTCGCCACTGCAAAGGCAATCACATCGGCATCATCGGAAAAATCGATGGCGCCCCGGAGTGCGGTTACAATTTCTTTCGGCATCAGTGGTTTTTGCGAGGCGAACAGCAGGGCCTCGACGACCAGTTTCATACTCATCGAACGATTAAACAGCGCATCAGAAGCGGTGACAAGTTTGCCTGGATGCGAAAATTACGGTTGCAACTGCATCAGTTCACACACCATGCCCCGCGCCCTGTCGTTTCGAAAATGGAGATACCAAATACCGCCGTATTCGTCGGTCTCGGCTCCAGAGACGAAAGCGATGACGCCACATCACATCGTTCCAGCCCCAACGTAACCATTCGGGTCAATCTCGACGGCTCGATATCCGACCGCGCCCAAACCGCGCCGGATCAAATCATATTGTTGATGCGTTGCCGTCGACATTTCGCTTTTCGCGATCTGAACGCGAGCCGAGTGGCTGTTGACATGGCGGACTCGAAAAACGCGGAATCCCTGACTCCGCACAAACTCTTCAGCTTGCTCAATCATGTGGAGGGTTTCCTTGGTGACGCGCGTTCCATGTGGAACGCGTGAACTAAGGCAGGGCTGCGCCGGATCTTCCGCAGTTGGAAGACCCATTTCGCGGGAGAGTCGGCGAATCTCCAGTTTGGTCAGCCCGGCTTCCTTTAGAGGAGCGATGACAGCAAAATTGGCAGCAGCCTGGCGTCCAGGACGGATTTGAGAAGCGTCATCGGCATTTTCTCCATAGGCCAATGAAGCGAATTGGCCGCGCGCTGCCATGTCATCCATTTTGTTAAAGAGCTCGAATTTACAGAAGTAGCACCTGTTCAATGGATTGCTCGCATAATTATCATTATCTAGTTCAAAAGTAGGAATGATTTTCAGGGTAATTCCGAATCCTTCCGCGACGGAAACGGCGCGTTCCAAGGCCTTTCGAGGCAGGCTTGGCGAGTCTGCGATGACGCCAGTAACGGAATTGCCAAGCACATGATGCGCAATGACCAGCAGGCAAGTGCTGTCGACGCCACCGGAATACGCGACGAGCATAGGAGCGTGATTAGCGAGGCACTTTTGCAAATCGGACAGCTTGGCGGAAAGCAATGGCATGTCTTTAAAGGGCCTTAAAGGCGTACTTGCTGAAACAATTCGTTCAAAGGCAACTGTAGACCAATATAAAACTCGCCGAACTCGGCGTATTTGGCACTGACCTCATCGAAACGCATTTCGTACACAATGGATTTGATTTCAAAGGGGTCGTGAGCAAACAGCGTGACCCCCCATTCGGCGTCATCCAGGCCGGTGGACCCCGTGATAAGCTGCCGGACCCGTCCGGCGTATGTGCGTCCGACACGAGCGTGACCAGTCATCAATTTCTTGCGCGTTTCAAAGTCCAGAGCGTACCAGTTTTGTTCGGGCTGTCGGCGTTTGCTCATCGGGTAAAAGCACATCACCGGCCAATCGGGCATATTCGGGTAGAGACGATCCTGCAAATACTTGACCATCCGTTTTCGGAATTCATCCATTGCGGCCGCATGTTCGGGCGAACCCGTAGCGAAGCCCTTTTCGGCTGTGACAGTGGCAGCGTATTCCTCGTCTGTCGTCGTGTATTCACTGCGTTCCGTCATCGAAAGGAACGAAAAGACTGGCGTGAGAATTTCCGTTCCAAGAATCAGGTTGAGGCGTTTTTCGAGGGAGTTGGCGACATGCAAGTCGGGCGTCAACAACATGAATCCAAGATCCGCTTTCGGAGAAACAATGCTGAATGTAAGGAGCTGTGTTTTCTGGATGGCCCGGGCTTCCTGGACCAGCTCGGCAAGATCGGTCTTGGCGCGAATTTTTTCCTCGGAAGTCAGGAGCTCCCACTGCCCATATTCGATCCGGTAAAAGAGATGGAGGACGAACCAGCCTTCCTTTGCCACAAGCGGTTTTTCGATCATGGTCCAAAAGTGAACCGGGCCACGCAGGATGGCCACGCAAAATTTCTTGGCGCATCGTTAAAACCAGGCCCGAGAAGAGCCAGTAAAAGTCGCAACCTGAAACCTATGTTTTCGCCGCTCGCTCAGCGTTGACGTATTCGTGAAGGCTGTCGACGCTGCGCAGAGCGACTTTGGCAACATCGCTGTTGGGAATGCCAACGCCGAAGTTCTTCTCAAGGCTTACGACAAGCTCCAAGGCATCGATAGAGTCAAGACCGAGGCCGTCGACATCGAAAAGGGGAAGATCATCCGTGATTTCTTCAGGCGGCATTTTCAGCATCAAACTCTTCACGAGCATGGCGCGGATTTCGTCTTTGGTGACTTCAGGTAACATGGCGGAGGGAACGCTTTTAATATCGGAAGGTGTTCCGGTCAAAGCGCAAAGTCATGGGGCGAGTCGTCGTTGAAGCTGACTATCGACCGCTGAAAATGACACATTGAAAAATTGGTCTTGAAGTTCGGGTGCGGTTTGTTAGCCCTCAGAGGGGAATTTCAATGACAGGCGTGATTAGACTGCAACTTGAGACGCAGAAAAAGGTCGAGGGCAGGGAGGATGCAACGTGACAAACTCCACAGTCTTTACGCTTTTTGAAGGTCATTATCATTTGGGAGCTGCAGCGCTATTCAACTCGTTGCATCAGGCTGGTTTTCGAGGCACTTGCTACGCCGGCGTTCGTCATCTGCCCCCGCCGTGGACTTCAGCTGGGCGCGATGGCCGGCATGTTTTCGAAGGACCGGACGGATTCCGTGTCGAAATCATCCTCCTCGAGACTGATTACCACCTTACGAATTACAAACCCGTATTTTTTACAAGGCTCTGGGAGGAGTTTTGCCCGGACGTCGAGCGACTTTTCTATATCGACCCTGACGTCATCGTGAAACGTCAATGGAGTTATTTCGAAGACTGGGTCGACTACGGAGTAGCTTTGGTTCAGGACGTCAATCCGGTCATGCCCTTGGATCATCCAGTGCGGCAAGCCTGGCAACGGTTCTGTCAAGAGTCCGGATTTACCGTACGCAATGCCTTGCAATGTTATTACAACGGAGGCTTTGTGGGCGTGCATCGGAAGCATGCGGAGTTTATCGGGACGTGGCACGACCTGATGCAGGCAGGAACGAGGTTTGGGTTTTCCCTGGACGCTTTTTCGCAGGAAATGAATCGCTATCCGTATTTCAGCAATTCGGACCAGGATTTCCTGAACATTGCGGCGATGGTGTCAACCGTGCCGCTTTCGACGGTCGGTCCTGCGGAAATGGATTTTTTCAGCGGCGGCACGCTGCTTTCGCATGCAATGGGGCGACTCAAGCCGTGGAGAAGGAATTATCTCAGCCGTGTCTTACAGGGTATTCCGCCTGGCGAACCTGACAAACGTTTCTGGCATGCGGCGAGGGGGCCCATTCAGATTTTTAAACCCGGCTTTTTGCGCTTTAAGCGCCTGGAACTGGCCGCGGCTGCCGCCATCGGGCGTGTTTACCGACGTACGTAAGGCTCGTCGCCTCCCGGCTTGGCACCGCGCCAACCCGGCGGCGTTCTTGCGCGTTTTTGCCATCGGCGCGATCGATAAGGGGAATGAAAACTCAAAAAAAACGTCTCGATCTGCTCCTCGTCGAGCGTGGTCTGTTTTCTTCCCGAGAGAAAGCGCAGCGATCCATCATGGCCGGTGAAGTGCGGACAGCCGATATGGTTTTCTCCAAACCAGGACTGCAGGTGCCCGAGGATATTGAAATCGTCGTCAAGGAACCGGAAAAATACGTAGGGCGAGGGGGGCTCAAACTCGAGGCAGCATTGGACCATTTTAAGATCAGTCCCGCCGGCTGGGTATGTATCGATGTGGGCGCTTCCACGGGCGGGTTTACGGATTGTCTATTGCAGCGTGGCGCGACGCGGGTTTATGCGGTCGATTCCGGGCATGATCAGCTCGATTGGAAGATCCGGAGCGATTCTCGGGTCGTCGTGCACGAAAAATACAATGCTCGATATGCTGAGCCCGACGATTTTCCGGAAAAAATGCGACTTGCAGTCATCGACGTGTCGTTTATTTCACTGACTTTGATCTTGCCAGCCGTGTTTGGATTGTTAAGTCCAGACGGGATGGTCTTGTGTCTCATCAAACCTCAGTTCGAATCCCAAAAGCACGAAGTTGGCAAAGGCGGCATCGTGCGCGACCCGATCGTTCAAGAACGTGCGGTTGCCCGTGTGCGGGATTTTGTCGTCGCTGACGGACGTCGGCAGTGGGCAGGGGTTATCGATTCGCCAATCCTCGGCATGACTGGCAACAAGGAATTTCTCGCATGTATGGTCCCGTGATTGGTCTCATTGCCTATGCCGGAAAACCGGGTGCGCGGCAGTTGGTCGAAGCCGTCACAGCCGAATTATCGCGACGCGACGTGCCGTATTTGTTGGAACGCGAAACAGCGCATTTGCTCGGCGATGAAGGCGGTTTTGACATCCCGGCGCTGGCCGAACAATGCGGCATGATTATGATCCTCGGTGGAGACGGAAGCATTTTGCGGGTCCTGCGCAAGATGCATGGGGTGTTGAAACCGATCCTCGGTATCAATTTTGGGTCGCTTGGCTTTCTCACGTGCGTAAGCGCCAGCGGATACCCGCGAGCGATCGATAGCATCGTCAAAGAGACTTACGTCATCAGCGAACGCGTCTTGTTACAGGTGGAAATCGAACGTGACGGAAGAATCATCGACACAAAACGCGCCCTCAACGATGTCGTTGTAAGTCGGGGCGGCAGTTCGAAGCTCGTCAAAGTCTCCGTCCACATCGACGACGAAATGTTGACCGAATACAATGCCGATGGCCTGATCGTTGCGACTGCGACGGGTTCCACAGCGTATTCGCTGGCGTCCGGCGGACCGATTTTGATGCCGGAAACAGACGTCTTTGTAGTGACGCCCATCTGTCCGCATGTCCTTACAAACCGCTCGGTGATCGTCTCGGAAAACAGCGTCATCACGCTGCGGCCAACGAGAAAGGAGCAGTATCTCTCCCTCAGCGCGGATGGTGACGCACCTTTTATTATGGAATATGGCGACACATTACGAATCTCAAAATTTCCACAACCACTACCGCTGGTGATGTTGCCGGAATTGCCTTTTTCCGAAGTCTTGCGGCAGAAGCTTAAGTGGACCGGAACGAACATTTAGTGTAAAAAGTGGCGATGGTACATGTTTCCCAGATGTCGGGTGTGAGCGGGCTGGCGACAGCCAGTCGCTCGACCAACACGAATTCCTCCAGACAGCCGAACTCACCGGCAATTGACGCATGACTCTCGCCGAGGCTTTACCGGTCGAAAATGTCGCGTTGGATTGGATGGCGCCAGACAAAATGTCCGCAGTCATCAAGATCGCGCACTTGTTGAAACATGATGAACGCATGCTGAACTGGCGTTCGTTCTACGACGCGCTCCTGAAACGGGAAAGAGAAGCTACAACGTGTATGGGTTCTGGCCTGGCTGTGCCGCACGCACGCGGAGATTTTGTGAACGACATGGCAATGGGGTTGGTGCGCTGGACACCTGCAGTGCTCGACGACGACTCCCAACAGGTCGATGTGCGTTACATGATAGTGGTGGCATTTCCGATCTGGATGGCAGCTGACTATTTGAGACTGGTTGGCGCGCTCGTGCGCGTATTCAAAGATGCCACGTTTCGTAGCGAGCTCGATGCAACGACGCATCCCGGAGATCTGGTCAAGTCGTTGATCGGAAAAATCCGATAGCATCCTTTGGAGGACCGCTAATTGGCGCTTTGGCCAAAGCGCGACTTTTTCAGCTCGGGGGGGGTGGGAAATCTTTTGGGCAACCAAACTTCCGCATTGCTCACCGCCTGACTGCGATTTTATATTACAAACAGTGTAAAAACGGAGCGGCATGGTAAATGCTGCCGTCATGTGCGGTCATCTCTGCGTGCCTTAGCCGGATGATATGCCCCTCTCTCGCGCGCCCAGGCGGCCAATATTTCGCGGGCAACAGGCCCTACCTCCGCCCTCCGCCCTCCCGCCACAGCGGCTCGCCGCTCCGCCTCATCGCGCAATGCCCAATAGGTCGGGCCATCGAGCAGCAGCCGTATCTCTCGTGATAGCATATATGGTATGTTAGGATTCCACCGCCAAAGCGGATAGTTAGTTTTTTTTCGCGGCCACCGCGGCATCAGATGAGACCGTCGAACGCCCGATCGTACTCCTGCATCACCCGATCCACCTCAGCACCCATCGACGGGCGAAGATGGGCCCACCCGCCTGGCGTCACCGGCATCTGCCGCATATGCACACCCACACCCCATATATGCACCTCTCGGCGCAACCCCTCCACCGCATCATCCCGCGTATCCCCCCGCGCTACCACCACACATTCGACCTGCCGTCGCGCTTCGCCTGGCTCGAGCAACGTGCCCGGATATTCCCCATACCGGAGTACCATCCGGCCCTCATACTCACACTCGGCTATTTGCCGTACGACTATCTCTGGCGTGCTGTCTATATGATTCATTTCGTGTCACCTCTACATGTGTCT
>DATDBU010000112.1:0-6406 GCA_036524675.1 Chthoniobacterales bacterium
TGACCGCGGAGTCGAAAAGTGAACAAAACGGCGCCGGCCTCACCGATTTGAATGAGGAGGACGCGGAGCTTTTTGATCGTTATAACCGGGAGTACAAGGAAAAATTTGGATTCCCGTTCGTCATTTGCGTCCGCGAAAATAAAAAAGACGCCATTCTCACCCAATTCCCGCTTCGTATGGAGCATACGGTTGAGCAGGAACATTTCACGGCATTGGTGGAAATTTGTAAGATCGCCCGACTTCGTCTCGAGGACCTTATCGCTGGATGAAAGGAAAGCTCAGCACTCATGTCCTGGATGTCGTCAAAGGAGGTCCCGCCGCCGGAATGAAGTTGGAATTGTGGTCATTTGATCGCAAGGAGCTGCTGAAAACGGTTTTGACCAACGACGACGGACGAACGGACAGCCCCTTACTGGCAGCCGATGAGATCGCTGAAGGAACTTACGAAATTCTTTTTCACGCAGGCGACTATTTCGGGCAAAATTCTTTCCTGGATGTAATCCCGCTTCGTTTTAAAATCAGTGACCCGAATGCGGGCTATCACGTGCCCTTGCTGTGCAGTCCGTGGACGTACAGCACCTACCGCGGAAGCTAACAGAATGCGGGCGACTTCTTTCCGCAAGATCGCGGAGCAAATCATGGCGCGTTGCGATGAACTGGCCGCGATCACCGACGAGTCGGGCGGAATCACGCGCACTTTTCACTCACCCGCGATGCAGCGTGCCAACGCTCTCGCCGGCTCGTGGATGAATGCCGCCGGTTTAGAGGTCTCCGAAGACGCTGCCTTTAATCTCATCGGACGGTGGCCATCGGCTAATGCGAAAGCCAAAACACTCCTGCTGGGCTCTCATCTGGATACTGTCCGTGACGCAGGAAAATACGACGGCCCTCTCGGTGTCGTTCTCGCGCTCGCCACCGTCGAGCATCTGAAGCAGCAGGGGATCGAGCTCCCATTTCATGTCGAAATTATCGGATTCTCTGACGAGGAGGGAGTGCGCTATCAAACCGCCTATCTGGGCAGCCGCGCCATCGCCGGGACACTAACCAAAAAGGATCTCGACTTGATTCAGGAAAAGGGGATCGAAAAAGCGAAACGCCCCAAAGGTGAATTTTTCGCCTACACGGAGGTGCATATTGAGCAAGGGCCGGTTTTGCAGGCGCGCAACCGGGCTGTCGGCCTTGTTACGGCTATTGCAAGCCAGTCCCGCATCCGGATTGGTTTCAAAGGCTCGGCAGGCCACGCAGGCACGACGCCGATGGACCTGCGCCGCGATGCAATGGCCGGCGCTGCCGAATTTATTGTCCTCGTAGAAAAATGCGGAGTGACCGCGACGGTCGGCCAGTTGGAAGCCATTCCCGGAGCCAGCAATGTAATACCCGGCGAGGTTCGTCTGACTCTCGATATTCGTGATCAGAAGGATGCGAAGCGAATTGCTGCAATTGGCGCGCTGAAGACAAAGGCAGAGGCGATTGCCAAAAAACGCGGGTTGGAGTTAACCTGGAAAGTCATGCAGGAAACTTCCTCCGTTCCTTGTGACCCGGATTTGATGGCGTTGCTCAAGAAAGCCATTCTCAGGCACGAGGGCGAAGTTATTTCTCTTCCTAGCGGCGCGGGGCACGATGCTGCGGCTATTTCCCGGATCTGTCCCGTCGCGATGCTTTTTATACGTTGCAAGGACGGGATCAGCCACAATCCTGCCGAATCGGTTCGAGCGCCGGACGTTGCCAAAGCTGCTGCGGTGTTGGCAGATTACATTGTTAGCTTGAAATGAAACCGTTCCTTGTTCAAGCCGGTCAACTTGTGCTCGGAATGGTTGTTTTTTGTTTGTTTTTGGCTGCAGGCATTCAGATCAAGGCCTGGCTGCACCTGATCATTCCCGGAAATGTCGTCGGCCTTTTCCTGCTGCTTGCTGCGATCGCCTTGAAAGTCATCCCCTTATCCTGGATCGAATCTTCGAGCAAATGGCTTTTGTTTTTTATGCCAATGCTCTTCGTCCCAATCTACGTCGGTGCGGGCAACTATAAAACGCTTTGGGCGCAATGGGGATGGCTGCTGGTACCGTCGCTGATCGTTGCTGTCGCCGTCATGTGGATTGCGGTGGGTCATCTTGCACAATGGGTCTTTAGGAAAAGGGAATCATGAGTCTGGTTGTCTGGAGTATACTAACCATTGCGATTTATTTCGCCATACGCTGGATTTTCCTGAAGACCAGGCAATCGCTTTTGCATCCCGTTCTCTGGGGAACCGTTGCGCTGATCGCGTTGATTGAGTTAACCGGTCATTCGTATAAAGATTACGCAGCCGAAACACAGTGGCTTGTATGGTTGTTAGGTCCTGCCGTCGTTGCGCTTGCTGTGCCGGTTTATAAAATGCGTGGCCTAATTTTTTCGAATTTCGTCCCGCTGGCTGTTGTTGTGGTTATTGCGGTGCTTTTCAGCGTAGTCAGCATCGACCTGATGCTTTTTGCCTTTCCCTTGGACCGAGCTGTTATCAAATCGCTAACCTTGAAATCCATAACCGCTCCGGTGGCATTCGAGCTTTCCAGGGAAAACGGCGGCATTCCTGAGTTGACAGCAATCGGTGTCATGTTTGCTGGAATCATGGGCGCCATCCTCGGCCCCTGGGTCCTGAGGATTTCCAAGGTAAATGACCCGAAGGCAATCGGATTGGCGCTGGGAACGACTTCGCACGGCGTCGGCACGGCGCGGGCTCTCGAACTCGGTGAAACTCACGGCGCTTTTGCCTCCATTGGGATGTCGTGCTCGGCAATGGCGGCTTCGGTTATTTGCCCGATTTTGCTGAAATACCTGATTTGAATGAAGGCATTAAAAATCGAACCGCTCACACGTGAAGCTTTCGCCCTATTTGGCGACGTAATCGAACTGGCCGGTTCAAAAAACTATTTGATCAATCTGGGTTCCACCCGCCGCTTTCATGATTTGGCGAATGTCGATGTTAGCCAGGGAGGAGGCCATGCGCTCATCAATGTCTTCCGCGGCGAACCTCGCGTTCTTCCGTTTGAGGTGAAGATGATGGAACGCCATCCGCTTGGCAGCCAGGCTTTTATTCCGCTGACAGACCGGCCTTATCTGATTGTCGTGGCAACCGCAGGAGAGCTCGATCCCGAGGGCCTTCGGGCCTTTGTTACGCAGGGGTGGCAAGGTGTTAACTATGCGCGCGGTGTCTGGCATCATCCGCTGCTGGCGCTCTACGAGACAAGTGATTTTATCGTCGTCGACCGAGGAGGGCCGGGCAACAATTGCGATGAGAAGGATCTTCCAGAATCTCTCTGGTTAACAAGCGACCGGGCGGATTGTAGCCTGGAAGGTTGAAGCGGCGCCTGCTTCCGCTTTGGGGACTCCTTTTGTGAAGTGACCGATTTACCGGATAACAACGAGGCTGCGGTAATTGGCTCGGGCCCGAATGGACTTGCTGCGGCGATCGCCCTGGCGCGGAAAGGCGCCAGGGTTACGGTTTTCGAAGCCAGGGCAACGATTGGCGGCGCGGTACGGTCGGAGGAGTTAACATTACCGGGGTTTATCCACGATGTTTGCTCGAGCGTGTACCCCATGGCAATAGGGTCGCCCTTTTTCCGGGAGCTGCCGTTACAGAAACACGGATTGGAATGGGCGCATCCGCGGATTCCGCTGGCGCATCCACTCGATGGCGGCGAAGCGGCCGTTTTGTATCGTTCCGTCCGAGAAACTGCGGACGAACTGGGTTCGGATGGCACAGCATACCGGAGCGTGATGCAGCCGCTGGCGGATCGCTGGGATGTTTTCGCGGAAGAGATCCTCGGCCCGATGCTGCATCTTCCACGTCACCCGATTTTGCTCGCTCGGTTTGGTTTGAATGCGTTGCAACCGGTGACCTGGTTTGCAAACGGAAGGTTTCGCGGAGCACGGGCAAAAGCTCTTTTTGCGGGCCTCGCCGCTCACTCGTTTCTGCCATTGGACGCTCCGTCGTCATCAGCGATCGGTTTGGTGTTGGGGGCTGCGGGGCATGCTGTCGGCTGGCCATTCGCGAGTGGTGGGTCCAGGAATCTATCCGCGGCTTTGGGGCGCTATTTAGAGGCGCTCGGGGGAGTCGTCCGCAGCGGAACCGCAGTGAGCGACTTGCAGTCCATCGGTGATAAGAGGGCGTTCTTTTTCGATACCTCGCCCCGCCAATTGCTGGACGTCTGTGGCAAAGTCTTGCCAGTCCGTTATGCGAAAAAGCTGTCTCGCTTCAAGTATGGTCCTGGCGTTTTCAAGATCGACTATGCGCTCAGTGAGCCGATTCCCTGGGCCGCAGAGGCGTGCCGGAAGGCCGGGACTATTCATGTGGGCGGCACTATTGAGGAAATCCGCCTCGCAGAAGCTTGTGTGGCCCATGGCGCGCACCCAGAGCACCCGTTTGTTCTTGTGGGTCAGCCAGGCACTGCCGACGCGTCCCGTGCTCCAGCCGGGAAGCATACGGCTTGGGCGTACTGCCACGTGCCCAATGGCTCGGAGCGTGACATGACCGCGCTCATCGAAGCGCAGATCGAACGATTTGCACCCGGGTTCCGCGACGTCATCCTGGCTCGGCACAGTAAAAACACCGCTGAATTTCAGCGCTATAACGCGAATCTCATCGGAGGCGAGATCAACGGCGGTCTGGCAAGCCTCGCTCAACTTATTGCGCGACCGATTTTCCACTCTGACCCCTACCGGGTCCCAGGGCGGAACATTTGGCTCTGTTCTGCGTCCACTCCACCCGGCGGAGGTGTCCACGGGATGTGCGGCTGGCGGGCGGCGTGCAGCGCTCTCGGCACCCTCAAGTTCGACGTATGAATTTGGAAACCCCTGGCGCGTATGCCCGCAGCGGACAATGCTAGGCACTTGAACATGATCCCCTTCCAGTTCGTTAGGATAGCCGCAATATCCGTATTGGCGTTCGCTGGATGGCCAACTGTGTGTACCGCTGAGATTCTCGCTGAAAACGCGACAAGCAATGGAAGCACTCCGGGCGAACCTGTCATTTTGCCCACATTTCCGCGTAAGGGCGGAACTATTTATTTGGATTCGGCGGTATTGCCGAAAATCCATGCTCATCCTCCACTTCTTGCTGATCCGGCATCAACGCCCGCTCCGGACGTTGCCAGCAAGAATCGTCCTGCGCGCCAGCCGGATCCCGCTGTTGTCGCTGAGATGCAACAACTATCTCAGGCCGGGCTGGACGCTTTCGCCAAGGGCAACGATGCCGTCGCTTGGGAGAACCTGGATAAAGCTGACAAACTGGTGCCCAATCAGGCCTCTATCCAGATTTGCAAAGCGCTCATTCTGAACCGGCGAGGGAAAATCGCGGAAGCTGCCGTCCTATACGATCGAGCCGTCGAAATTCAGCCAAAAAGCGTCCCGATGCGGGCAATGCGCGCCGGTTTTCGGATGGACCAAAAGGAGTATGCTAAAGCCCGGGAGGATTTGATGGCAGCCATGGAAGTCGCTCCAGGCGATGAAGGATTGCGATTCAATGTAATTATAACGTATTTGTTGGAGAAAAACCGCAAGGCTGCACGGTTGGAACTCGATAAGTTCAAGCAGCCAAGCGACACGGCCGCATACTATTTTGCGTCTTCTGCCGTGGCGTATTCCGGTGGTCAGGTAAAGAGCTCCATAGATTGGATTTCGAGTGGCTACCGTATTTTCGGCGTCCGACGGTGCACGCCTTTTTATACGACGCTCCGAAGAGCTGGCCTGCTTAAGGTGCTGAACAAACCCTATTACCCGGGACTGACACTCGGAGGCGTAAAGGAGTAGGGGAATCTGAGACCTGAAACAAAATGGAGTCGATATTGACGAGAGAATTTTAGGTGATGAGGAGCGAAAAAACCGTTTGCCCCTGCCCACAACCGGGTTATTTTTCCCGCCCCTTCCAAGGGAAACGCGATTGCCTCATGGTGTAATGGTAGCACTGCAGATTCTGGATCTGTGTGTCTAGGTTCGAGTCCTAGTGAGGCAGCCAGCGTAAAAGGCGGAAACCGTTGAGTTTACGCGACTTACAAGAATGGCAGCTTCCCCATGATTGGACAAGTTGCGCCATTTTAGCCCTTGTTTTTGTCCCAAAAATGGCGCAAAAGATTCGGGATGAAGGCCTGGCCGAAGGTCACAAAAATCATTCACGGGGGCCGTCCAACCTTCATGGTCGACGCCAGGCTAACGCGTCGTGGACATGGCCGAGAATTGCGTTGAATGGCTGCGGCTGCATCCAGGATGTGCAATTGCGCCGTCGGGCTATCAGCGGCTTTTCGCGACGATCGCGAAATCAGCGGGGGCCACCCCATGGCCGCGAAACGCGATGAGACATTCGTTCGCGTCTTATCATCTGGCCGCGCATCGAAACGAGACGGCCACGCAAGCGCAGATGGGACATGATTCAGGCCGA
>DATDBU010000113.1:0-170811 GCA_036524675.1 Chthoniobacterales bacterium
TTTTCTGTTTCATGCGGCTTCGTTCCGTAGGTTCATTTGGTTTACCAACAGGAGAATGCCTCCGTTCTATTGGGAAAGCAACAGGTAACCTCGAGTGCTCGAGATTCTTACCTGGAAACGGGAAAACTGGCCAAGGCTACCAATGGGTGGCCAGCCAGCCCGGAGGCGACGTCGTATTCGACTCGTACCAGTCGCGGGGGCCGCATGCCTGGACAACCATTAAAATCGACGGGAATGAGGATATGATGGCTTCTTCAACTGACGCGCCCGGCTGGATTCGTTCGTCACCGAAACGAGGCCATTCCCCGGAAAGCTCCTGAACGACGCGAATCACATACCGGCGTGAGACGTGGAGCTTCTCCGCCAAATGTTTGAAGGACGACCACGCGTAGCCCTTTGCGCCCGAGAAATACGTCAGCTATGCGTAACGCTTCTTCGCCTTTTCAGAGACCTCTGGCCGTCCTCCAACCATTGTGACAACCAAACACCATGAAAAGCGCGTGCGGATTGATAAATTGGGCTGTGAGGTGCTCATCTTGCACCTCCCTGAAAATTATTTTTGCGGGCAAGGATTTACTTCAATTTTACTGCAATTCGTCGTAAATCCTTGAAAATCAATGGTGTCCCCACCGGGAATCGAACCCAGATTTAAGGTTTAGGAAACCCTTGTTCTATCCGTTGAACTATGGGGACTACTGATTGTGAACGACGCGTACGGTCTCGTTAAGGATCATCCTGCAGGACGACACCCAAGCGCGATTCCTCATCGAAGGTTGTTCACGTGCGTTTTTACATCACGAGAACCGATTTCGCACGTTAAAACTTGTCCTCCCTCGGGGCGAGGAGCCTGATACCGATTTCATTGCTGAGCCACAGCAAAGAACGCGAAGGCTCTCATTTTCGCGACCAGTAAGGCGGTGTGTTGCGAAATCATTTGTAAATGAAACCAACCATGAGTCACGAAGCCTCCGATTTTGCAAAAACAGCTGCTGAAAAAGCCGGTGAAGCGGCCACCAAAGCCAAGCAATTCGCCACGGATGCCAGAGATCAGGCCCGCCAAAGTGCGGGAACCGCTCTGCATTTCAGCCAGGATCGCATACGAGAGAATCCCTTTTCTACTGTGCTGATCGCACTCGTCGCGGGGATTGCGCTCGGCGTGTTGCTCGACCAAGCCTGCTCGTGGACCACGAAAACTGACACTTGATTCCCCTTCCATGAAAATACCAGATGGCGACACTCGAGCAGCGCGGGGGCTCGAAGATCGGCTTGCCGATTTTTTCAATGTCACACGGGAAACCCTGCGCAAACGCTGCGATGAATGCGAAGCGTTCGTACGTCGGTCCCCCACCCAGTCGTTACTCACTGCGGTTGGAATCGGATACATTCTGAACAAGCTACCACTGGTATCCATCGGAGTTGCGATCGGCCGCTTGGTGTTTGCGTTGCTGCGGCCGGCTGCAATTCTGTTTTGCGTCATCAAGATCTACGATTCGCTCAATCGAAAGCAGGAAGGATCTGCACCCGTGACTACTCCTGCTGCCGCACCCGAGGCAGCACCCCCGTTTTGACAGCAGAAAAAAGGCCGGTCAATGCGCGATTTTCTGCATGCGCCAGCGCCAAAAGGCGCGATTGGTAGTAAGAACCGCGACATTGCAGCGGCGATTCCTCTCATGACTGCTTCTTTCTTGATCGTAGCCGACCGGGGCTGCCTGAAAGCTTTTTCTATTGAACGAACTCCAACCCGCGGCCGTGTCCCGCGTCTTGTTGAGACATTTCAAGTTCCAGAAGCACGGGAACGTTACCAGGATAAAGTGACTGATCAGGCTGGGGCTTTTCCAACCGGCGGCCCTGGGCAAGGCACGGCGACAGGTGAACGGCTGAGTTTCGACGCTGAAGTCAGTCTCCGGGCCTTTCGGCTGCTGGCGGATCGCATTACCAGTTTGTTGCGTCGGCACCAGCCTGAGCGTTGGTCGTTTGCGGCTCCGTCAGAGATCAACGGTGCTATTCTCGACGAGGTGGTGCCCGAGCTTCGAACGCGGATTGACCGGAACGTCCCGCGCGATCTGGTAAAAACGCCAACAGCCGAGTTGCTTCCCTACTTCGCGTTGCCGGCGGGGTAAAGATCGCCGGCCAAAGACGACAAGCTGTCAACCACGGCAGCGTCGGCAGAAGGTTTTCGGCCCTTTGGTGGAGCCACGGCTACGAGATACTTCACTGCCAGTGGCTCCCGCTGCCTTCGGAGCTCGATCGCATTTCACGGCATCGCCATTTCTTGGGCATGCCGATTGACTGCCGTGCCGGCTATCTTCGTCAGTTGTTGATCCGCCTCGAACACTTCGTTCAACGTTTGCTGAAGGATCTTGGCGGCCTCTCTCTCGCCTAACAATTCGGCAAATGTGCGCGCTGAGCCGTAGCCTGCAATCTCATAATGCTCGGCTCGCTGCGCAGAGCTGATGAGCAGCGCGTCTTTAACTTCACGGATACCGTCTTCGTGAATGATATCGGCTCCTTCCTCCAGAATACCTTCCATGGCCTGGCATTTGTCGCCGCTTGTGGTTTCGCCAAGCCCTTCCAGGATTTTTTCCAGCCGATTTACGTGTTCTTCGGTCCGATGGAGATGCTGCTCAAAGCCCGCGGATAGTTCCTCATCTGCTGCTGCTTTGACCATTTCTGGCAACGCACGCATCAGCTGAGTTTCCGCGCTGAAGAGATCTTTGAGTTCATGGATGTAAACGTCACGGAGGGAATTGATTTTCATACCTGAGTTTCGCTGGCCCGAATGTCAGGGGACGTGTCTGAGACATCAGGGAGTCGCCTGAGAAAATGATCAGGCATTTTCGGTCGGCGAACCGTCAACCACACCGATCGTTCCAAAAACACAAAACGCTTCCCCCTCCGCCTTCATAGCGGACGAATCACCTCCTCGCTTATTATCCGATTTCTCCTCTACTGTCTATCGCGCAAGCCGTGCTCGCCTTCACGCGTTGCGCAATTTGCGCAGCAGAACATTCGGCCCGTGGCAGTTTCAACACCGTGACCGATGATGCGGCACCCGCAGTGGTCGCAACGTGGCGCTAGGGTTTCGATGGCACATTCAAAAGAGTCGAAATAGTGCGTGACCCCGGCAAGGGTCACTTGGAAGGATTTATCGTAGTCGTTTCCGCAGGTTTCACAGGTTGGCATAATCGTACAGATGACGGCCGGCACCGAGTTAATCTTGCGAAGCCCAAGCTCCGCCATATTCACCCTTTAACCGGCGGTTTGGGTGGATGGTTAGGTGGCAAAACTGTCGCGCATATCCCGAACGCGATCGTGCGCAGATTGGATGGCCATGTATTGCTGGCGAACGGTTGCGCGAACCTCTGGAGGCAGGTCGTCATGCTCGAGTGCCTGCTGGTATTCGGCGGCGGCGGTATCCTCTGCGCGCTCGCATTCCGCGAGGATGGCGTGGTTGTCGTTCGAGGCAAAAGCGGCTTTTAGATCCATCCAGCCGCGATGAATAATTCCGCTGATGCTGCCAGACTCCCTGGCCCCTCCACCGAGACTGGTAACGAGGGGTTGTAGGTCGACTGCAAAGTCGCGGCGCTGTATCGAAAGCTCGTCGAACAATGCTCTCAGATGGGAGTCTGTCGCATTATCCGCGGCACTACGGAACCCCTCCTCGCCGTCTTTACAAGTCTGGAGAAGAGAATTGAGAACGACTGCTAAGGATGTGGTTGTGGTACTCATACTCTGGGTTCGCTCACGGTTTGCGAAACGCGTGTAGAAAACTCTATCGGCAAACACCACAACTCGCTTTTCCCCCAGCGTTGCGGACGCTCGAAAGGAAAAAGGCCAAAAGAATCGCTAGTCAGACCGAGGGCTACCGATGATCGTCTTTGCTCAGGGAAGGATGACGCTCAGGGCACTCGATTTCCGGCTCGTGACCGGCGGCTTCTTTTGACGGTTGGCCTTCGGGCTCGAGAAATTCTTCCGCCGGCTCCTCCATGGTAGCTTTGTTGATCGGCCAACACTTCGCCGGTCCGGTGTAACGAGTTGCCTGGTTCAGTGGGTTTTCTGTGGATTCGCGACTCGACGGAAGGTTGGTCGTAAGAAAACGTCTATCGATTTGAGAAGCGCATCCGCCGCCTCAAGAACGAACCTTCTGGTACTGCGTGGATTATTTGAGATCCGGAGCTCACACCAAAAATGGAACTTCCCGATGCTGCGCTCGTCCTTTATCAGCGAGCCACCAACTACCTGGCCGCCTCACAGATCTACCTGCGTGACAATGTGCTCCTGCGCAAACCGCTGGCAGCCGAACACATCAAGGACCGGCTGCTCGGCCATTGGGGGACGTGCCCAGGCATCAATCTGATCTACGCGCACCTGAACCGGCTCATTCTGCGCGAAAATCTGGGCGTGATGCTGATCACGGGCCCAGGTCACGGCGCTCCTGCAAATCTAGCGAATCTGTATCTGGAAGGAACATTGCAGGAATTCTATCCAAAGCTGACGCTCGATGCGGAGGGTCTGCACGAATTTGTGCGAGCGTTCTCCTGGCCAGGCGGTTTCCCGAGCCATCTTTTTCCGGGCGTGCCCGGGACGATCCATGAAGGCGGCGAGCTCGGTTATGCGCTGGCAACGGCGTTTGGAGCAGCTCTTGATAATCCGAATCTCATCGTCGCGTGCATCGTCGGCGATGGCGAAGCGGAAACAGGACCGACAGCAGCGGCGTGGCATTGCCCGAAATTTCTCGATTCGGCGGAGAGCGGCGCCGTATTGCCGATCCTGCATGCCAACGGATACAAAATTTCAAATCCGACCATCTTCGGGACGATGGACGATGAGGAATTGCTAGCGCTTTTTTCTGGCTACGGTTGGGAACCACGTTTTGTCGCCGGACCGGATTTCGACCCTCCCATGGCCGTTGCGATGGATTGGGCAATTGCCGAGATCCGGACGATCCAGTATGCGGCGCGCTCCGGGCAGTCGATCGAAAAACCGCGCTGGCCGTTGATCATTTTGCGCTCACCCAAGGGTTGGACCGGAATCAAAGAGCTCGACGGGAAACCCATCGAAGGGTCCTTTCGAGCGCATCAGGTTCCCGTCGATGACGTGAAAGAAAATTCCCAGCATCTGCACCTGGTCGAAGATTGGCTGCGCTCCTATCGACCTGAGGAGTTATTCGGAAAAAACGGCGCGCCGCATCCGGATATTCTCGCCTGCTGCCCCAGAGGCGATCAAAGGATGGGCTGCAATCCCCATACATTCGGTGGGCGCATGCGCAAACCTCTCGTCCTGCCGCACCTCGAATTCTGCGGGATCAACGTGAACGAGGAAATCAGCCCGGTTGCCGCAGTGGCGAAATATCTGGCCGATGTCATTGCGGCAAATCCGCAAACGTTTCGCATTTTTTGTCCGGACGAACTGATGAGCAACAAGCTTGGGGCGGTTTTCGAAGCGCCGACTCAGCGCGACTACCAGTGGCCGCTGGAGGACGGAAATCGCTCCGAACGCATCGGGCCTCGGGGTGGTCGCGTGCTGGAAATTCTCTCGGAGCATACGTGCCAGGCCTGGCTTCAGGGCTATTTACTGACAGGGCGTCACGGATTGTTTCCGTCGTATGAGGCTTTTCTGAACATCATCACGTCCATGATGGATCAGTTCGCGAAGTTTCTAAAAATGAGCGCCGATTTCCCATGGCGCGCACCAGTGCCATCACTGAACTACCTGGAGACGTCGACACTCTGGCGACAGGAGCACAACGGTTTTAGCCATCAGAGCCCGGGTTTTATCAACGCGCTGTTGAACAAAAAGAAGGACATCATGCGCGTGTATTTGCCTCCGGATGCAAATTGCCTCATTCAGACACTGGACCACTGCCTGTGCGGGGTAAATCACGTGAACTTGGTTATCGCCAACAAGCAGCCGATGCCCGTCTGGCTACGCATGGATGAGGCGATCGCCCACTGCAGGGCTGGAGCGAGTATCTGGCCCTGGGCGAGCACGGATAGCGGCGTCGACCCCGACGTCGTTCTCGTCGGGATTGGCGATGTCGTGACACTGGAGATCCTGGCCGCCGCAGATATTTTGCGCCGGGAAATGCCTGAACTTCGTGTGCGTGTCGTCAACGTGACCGATCTACTGATTTTGGAGAAGGAATCGGAGCATCCACACGGCCTTGATGCGGAACTTTTCTCTGCGCTCTTCACGCCGGACAAGCCCGTCATCGTCAATTTCCACGGATATCCCAGTGCAGTGAAACAACTTCTCCATGGGCGCAATGCCGGGAAACGATTCGTAATCAACGGTTATCGAGAGGAAGGCACGACCACGACGCCGTTCGACATGCTCGTGAGGAACGGAGTGAGCCGGTTTCAGGTCGTCACTCAGGCCATCCAACTGGCAGCAAAGCAGAATTCGCGTGTGGCAGCGCGAGCCACCGAACGCGTGCACGCGTACGAATACCGGCTCCGACATTTCGTTACCGAAATTGCTGAGACAGGCCGGGACCCGGATGAACTCGCCCATTGGCAATGGAAGCGGGCTGCATGAACATTCTCAAATTTCACAGCGGAAGCGCCAAGGCGGGCCAAAGGGTCTCTCTGCTCCGACTGAACGACGCCCATTCATCAGGGAGGAAAGCCGTAGGTTTCCGAATTCCCGGCGCTGCCCGCGAATGCCACGCGTCCACAATGCTTTGCTAGAACGAAACCCAATGGAAAGGAGGTGTCCCCATGCCTAGAGGAGACAAAAGCGCTTACACGGAAAAACAAAAACGCCAGGCCAGCCACATTGAGGAAGGTTACAAACGCCGGGGCGTGTCTGAAAATGTCGCAGAAGCACGCGCGTGGGCCACTGTTAACAAAATGGACAGGGGCGGCAAGAAAAGCGGCTCCGGCCGTGGCAAACGCACGAACAGAGCTCCCGCAAGAAAAGGCGGACGCCTTGGCGGGCGGGCAAGAGCTCGAAAAAGTTAGCTGCTCCTCGGCTTCAGGAGTCTATCTTCCACTTTGTGCAGTGTGTGCAGCACAAAGAGCGACAGGAGCGTGATCCCGACAGCGATGACATAACGGTCCAACGCTACAGCGACTCCGACCGAGGCCGAGATAAGCAGCGACGCTGCCGTCGTGAGTCCCCGGGCGGTCTCGGTATGCGGCCCGCGCAAAATGGTGCCCGCACCCAGAAACGAAATGCCTGTTGCGATGGCGGCAATGATATGAACGGGGTCCGCTCGCAACGAGGTTGGCGGAACTTGGAGCGCCAAGTCGTTGATGAGGAACTGTCCCAATTTTACGAAAAGCATTGCTGCAAGGCAGACGAACATGTGTGTGCGAAATCCCGCCCATTTGCCCGCTGTCGCACGTTCCCAACCAACCAATCCGCCAAGACTGATGGCTATCAGCGCCCGCAACAACACGCCCAATTCCTCCTGCCAATGCGCAAACGTCGTTCCGATCAGCACCGCGGACAGAAACATACTCATGCTCTTTTTTCGTTAATAGATCGGGCTCCGGATTCCAGTTTCCCTGCAATCAAGCCGTTTTTGAAAAACGAACCTATAAATACCATGCCAATTACAACGACCCAATCCATCGCCACCATCCTCAACTCTCTCATCGAGACCTGCAAAGATGGGCAGGAAGGCTTTCGTCTCGCCTCAGAAGAAGTGAGAGATATGACCCTGAAGACCGTGTTCCGGGAGCTCTCCATGGAACGCATGGAATTTGCAAGCGAACTTCAGCGACTCGTCGAAGGGCTCGGCGAAACCGTCCCCGACACAGGCACAATTGGCGGAGATCTGCACCGCGGCTGGATCGCTTTGAAATCCGTCCTCACCGAGGGCGAGGAGCACGCCGTCCTGGCGGAGTGCGAACGCGGTGAGAATTCCGTTCTCGCCGAATACCGAGACGCCCTCGATCACAAAGAGTTACCGATCTATATCCAGAACGTTGTTCATCAGCAGTACCAAGCCATCAAGAACTCACACGACCGGATGCAAGACCTTGGACACAACTACAAACAGGTGTAATCACTAACGTGCCCCAGCTCTCGTATCACTCGAAAAAAGTGTCGTCATGCGCGTAGGCCGGCGCGCAACAACATAGCAATCGGAGCGGCTTCAGCGCCCGGATCGTATGCCAGGCGCCGGGCGGAATCAGGATCGCGTCGCTCGGTCCAACCAACCGTTTGTCGCCATCGACTTCCATCTCGGCCGTCCCCTCAAGGATGAAATAGATTTCCTCACTATTCCGGTGATAATGACGTTGCGTCGCTTCGCCCTCCGGTAACATCGCTTCCGCGAGGCTCTGGTTCGTCACCGGCGCGTTTCCGGAACTGAGAATCTCGCGAATCGTCGAGCCATCCTTCGTCGTGAACGGCGCCTGGCGCTCGAGATTTTGGAGGATCATCGTATTGCTGTAGCCTACTTCTTCGGAGCCGCGGTGGCTTCCGGAGCAGGTGTCACAGCCGGCGCTGCAGCGGCTTCAGGTTTCTTGATGCTGAGCAATTCGACTTCGAAAATAAGTGCCTGGTTCGGCCCAATTTCAGGCGGAGCTTGTTCTCCGTAGGCCAAAACCGACGGAATGAAGAACTGGTATTTCGAGCCCACCGACATCAGTTGCACCCCTTCGGTCCAGCCAGGGATAACGCCGTTAAGCGGGAATTCAGCGGGCTCGTTCCGTTTGTACGAGCTGTCGAATTCCTTGCCGTCGATCGTGGTGCCGCGGTAATGGACGCTCACTGTGTCCGTAGCCTTTGGTTTGTCGCCTTTCCCCTCGGAAATGACTTTGTATTCCAGGCCGCTGGCTGTGGTTTTTACACCTTCCTTCGTCTTGTTCTCAGCGAGAAATTTTTCACTGGCAGCTTTGTTAGCATTCGCAGCGTCGTCGCGTTTCTTCGCCATTTTAGCCATCATTTCCTGCTGAAAGGTCTGCATGACGGCCTGCATTTCTTCTGGCGTTAGGAGAGACTTGTTCCCGGAGAGGCTATCTCTGACCCCCTGAAAAAAGGCTTCAGGATTGATCTCAATTTCCTGTTTCTTCAGGGTCGAGGCGATGTCAGTGCCAATGCTATAGCTAACTTTGTCTTTGTTATCTTTGAGTTGCACAGGAGCGTTTTGCGCGTGGAGCGCGAAAGGAATGGCAAAAAGGGTGGCTGTGACGATAGGGGTCAGTTTCATGTTGGGAGTGGGAGACCTACGCCAGAGCCGATGGGGGCGCAACCGTTATTGAATGCGGCCAAAAATGCGCTTAAAGCCCGACAGCATTGATATGAATAAACTCTTCCGGAAGACTCTTTTCCTCGTGGTCGGGATCGCTGTAACACTGCCCGCGATTTTGGCCGACGACGCTTTTGCGATCGAAATCGCCGCTGCACGCCTGGCCCGCATTCAACGGCTGACCAAGCCGGACGGCTGGTTGACGCTGATCGGACTGCATTTTCTGAAGCCAGGCGAAAACAACATTGGTAGTGCGCCAGACAACAGTATCGTCATTCAAAAGCTGCCGGCGCATTTCGGGGTGGCAACGTTGGCTACTGACGGGACTGTGACATTCGAAGCAAAGGAATCGGGAGCATTCCTGGATGGAAATTCGCTTTCGGGGCCCGTAGCGTTGAAAGTCGGCGAACTCGACGGCATGTCACCGACCATTGTTTCCTCGGGAAGCGTCAGCTTTTTTGTTGTGGACCGCAACGGTCGCAAAGCGCTTCGCGTAAAGGACAGCGAATCCGATAGGCGGACGCATTTTCTGGGGCTGGATTATTTCCCAGCGGATCCCAAGTGGCGGATCGAGGCGAAATGGGTGGTGTTCGATACACCCAAAGAAGTGCCAATCGCCAACATCATCGGCAGTGTGTCGAAGGAAAAAATTCCTGGAAAAGCTGTTTTCGAGCATGATGGAAAAACCGTGGAGTTAATTCCAATGGTCGAAGGCCCTGATGCCCCGCTATTTTTTGTGATTTCCGACGCGACAAGCGGCAAAGAGACGTATTCCGCCGCGCGTTTTCTATATGCCAAACACCCCGGCCCAGACGGCAGAGTCATCCTCGATTTCAATCTTGCCTACAATCCGCCCTGCGCTTTCACGCCTTTCGCTACCTGCCCCTTGCCGCCTCCTCAAAACCGGCTGACGTTTCCCGTTACTGCTGGAGAAAAGAAATATCGCGGCGAGCATGAGTGAATTTCACGTGACCAGCGTCAATATCGGCAGGGCGCAGATGATCCAGGGAGCGGGAAAATCGGGCACGACGGGCATTTACAAACGACCAGTTGATGGGCCCGTATACGTTGGCCGCGAGGGCTTTTCAGGGGATGCGATCTGCGACGCGGAGAATCATGGGGGCGTGGATCAGGCGGTTTATGTTTTTGGCGCGCCCGACTATGCGTGGTGGTCGCAGGAACTGGGACAAGATTTGGGACCAGGCACTTTCGGAGAAAACTTGACGATCTCCAACCTGGAAAGCGCCCTATTTTCCATCGGCGACAGGCTGCATATCGGCGAAGTCATTTTGGAAGTAACGGCGCCGCGGATCCCCTGCGGGACATTGGCGGTGCGCATGGGCGATCCGATGTTTGTAAAACGTTTCCGCTTCGCCGAGCGCCCGGGTTTGTATTGCCGGGTCATCCGGGAAGGATATGTCCAAAGCGGTGACGGAGTGATCTACGAACCGTTTTCAGGAAAAACGATCACCGCATTGGAAATGTTTCGCGCATTTTACGAGAAGCGCCTCGACGAAGCGCCTCTTCGCCGGCATCTCGCTGCGCCCATAGCGATCCGCGACCGGGTAGACAAAGAGAAACAGCTGGCCGAGCTCGAGCAGCAGTGAGTAATAGCGAACGTTTCGAGCTTCTTACTCGACGGTAAACCACTGCACTTCCACGCGGCGGTTTTTGTCGGGGTCCTTTCCAGCCGGCTCTTCCCACCCGCGGCCGACGGATTCGATACGTGCTGGATCGATCTGAAACCTGGAGACGACCTGCTGTTTTACTTCATTCGCCCGGTTGCGACTAAGCTCCATTGCGCCGAGCGCCATTTTGCGCACAAACGATTCGCCGCCCTGTTTTCGAAATTGCTCGACCAGCGAGTCATCGACGTGGCCCCGCAACAAAATCGTCGAGCCCGGGCTCACCTGAAGCAGGCGCTTCACGTCTTCCAGATTTTTCGTATTATCGGAGTTCGCAACATCGAGCCGGGCAGAATTCGGTTCGAAGTAAAAACGGATATCCTTGCTCAGCAGAGGGTTGTCTTCGAGGGATGGATTGTTCGTGGATCTGATCGGTGCGATCGCGACAGTCTGGTTCGCAAATTCGCCGCCCTGCTGAAGCGCCTGCAGGTTCTTTACATCGACGAAACGCGACGGATCGGCAGGGTCCGGAATGATGTCTTTACCGTAGGAATAGACGGCCGACTGGAAAATGCCGCCGAAGCTGCCAGCAGCGTCGATTTCGCCGGAGAAAAAGGCGAGGTTTTCCGGAAGATTGGAAAGGTGAACGCTGGCGAGTTGGGCCTTGGTTTGGGCGCGATCCCATTTGAAGGCCTTGCCGATTGTGTCGAGGACCGCGTCGGAGGGGTTGTCGCGGACGAGGCGATTACCCTCCAGCAGTCCATGAACCAGGCCCTCGACCATTTTCGGGTTCTGCTCGGCGAACCCTTTGTTGGCAATGAGGAGATCGGCGATGATGAGTAAATTGCGATTGGACGTTAGCAACCGGGCTTTTCCGGCACTTTGATCGATGACTTCCCCGGTTTTAGGTGCCCAGCCGACGAATCCCGCGAGTTCACCGCGGCCGTCCTGCAGATTCTTGAGGAAAAGGTCGCCCGCCACAAAAGCATCTTCAGCGTAGACAAGATTCAGTTTTTCCGGATCAGGAATCGCGGTGGCATCCGCAAGCATGTTGATACCCAGCCCGGCTTCCTGAGCGAGATAGCGGATAAAAAAGTCGGCTTCCGTGAATTGGGACGTCGCCAGCGTTTTGCCTTTGAGATCGTTGATGCGTTTGATGTCGCTGCGGACGACAACACCGTCCGCGCCACGCGAGAAGCCGATTTGTGCGGGAACGACGACCTGAAACTGTCGTCCGTACACCGCGAGCACGTCAGCGGTGGTGGCCGAAGCGGCTAACTTGCCGCTGTTGAGCGCAGGCCAGCTTTCCTCCTCACTGAGTGTGAGTTTCAGTTTGAAGCCGTACTTTTTGAAGAAGATGGAGTTTTCATTCGGTGCGAGTCCGCCGTTGGCGGCTATAAGGCCAGCGTAACCGGCATATTCGCTGAGCTCGACTTCGACGATGTTGTCCTTCGGGACATATGCTGCGGCAGGGGGAAGACGCGGCGCTTGTGGCGCGGGCTCGATGTAGTTGCCTGACTCGGACGGAGCAGTTGTTTGCGCCGGCGACGCGGATGCTGTTGGCGTCGGAGTCACAGCGATGGGTTTCGGTTCAGCGACTTTGCCGGATCGCTTAACGAGCACAAATGCGCCCAAAGCCACCAAGCCGAAGATAAACAGATATGAAATGATTTTGCCGAGTGTGGTGAGACCAGGTTGTTTACTCATAGAGCGATATTTCAGGAGTGATTCGAGGGAAGCGGCGGCGGTTGCGGCACGGGAATCGCAGGTGGCTCGTCCAGGATGTCTTCGAGCTCGCTATAGGCCTGCTGTTGTTCGCGCATCCACGCGGTGGTGCTCCCCAGCGTGGCGGTGACGTCGTCGATGCGTCGCGAAACGCTGCCGGGATCCTTCCCAAGCAGTGACTGTTCACGGATCAACTCGACCTGCTCTTCGATACGGGAGAGTTCAGCGTCGAGGAATTCAATCTTGTCGCGGGCTTTCTCCTGGGTGGCGACGCGTTGTTTCAAGATTTCCAGCTGCCCTTCAAGGCTCCGGCGCAAACTTTCATCCGTCTCGTTCTGAAGCTGTTTCTCGACATTGAGTATCTTTCTAAAAGGCGCGTCACCCGTTTGCCCCACGACATGCTCGACGGTTTGCTTGGTCTGCAACAGACCGAGGTAAATCCAGGCCAACTTCCCGAGATTTTCCGACTGTCCTTGTATATCCGCCAGCGGGCCGGTCGCCTGCTGCCGGTTCAGGATCGACTCACAGCGCTCCTGTAGCCCTTGAAAACGCCGTGCGTTTTCCGGTAGAAGGCGGCCCCCACGTTCAGCGACTTTTTCCTGCCACAGCTTCACATCCTGGCCAGTCTCCAACGAATCGACATAATGACGGAATCGCGAATTGCTGGTCAGAAAAAACAGGTATCCCAGTTCCACTCCCGCTCCGAGAATCCAAAACCCTGGATTCAAAAAACCCAGCACTCCAAAAGCAGCTAGCCCCACCCAATTGGGAGCTACAAACATCCCCCATGGCCGAGCATTGAATGCCTCGCGCAAGTAATCCTGGAATCCAGCTGCCATTTTGCACGTATTCACCGACAATACGGGCATTTAATCAAGGATACGAAAGTGAAACGATCCTTCGGGAAAATCTATGGATTTTGCCGGTTAACAGGCTTGGTTCCGATGGCCCGCGACCTGACTCTGGTTTCGCTGAAGGAAGACTACGCGATCCATGCTGCTTTCCAGCCGAACATTTCTTTTGACAGCCCTATTGCCTTTGCTACTTTCCCGTCTCGCCTTTAGAAAGACGGAAGTGAACTGCCCTGATCGTTGCTGGCTCTATATGCCGATGCGGTTGGGGTTTTTTACCCCCTCGTTCCGGAGGCAGCGGTGAAATAACGGCTCGCGTCGTAGTGTTGTTTGCAGATTTTGCAAAAAGCCGGATGCGAGGAAAAGCCCACGTAGCTCAGTTGGTAGAGCACGTCCTTGGTAAGGACGAGGTCACCGGTTCAATCCCGGTCGTGGGCTCCATATCCGAGCCAGCCGGGCCGCCCGACACGTAGTTGCAGAGCTTGCAAAAGCCTAATTTGAAACAACCCTAAATAACGAAAACCCACTGACTTCCAAGGAGAACCTCCATGGCCAAGGACAAATTCGATAGAACCAAACCGCACGTCAACATCGGCACCATTGGCCACGTTGATCACGGTAAAACCACCCTCACGGCTGCGATCACCACGATTCTTTCCAAGAAAGGTTTCGCCACAGCCAAGAAATACGACGAAATCGACGCGGCACCCGAAGAAAAAGAACGCGGCATCACGATCAACACCGCCCACGTCGAATATCAGACCGAGAAGCGCCACTACGCGCACGTCGATTGTCCCGGCCATGCTGACTACGTCAAGAACATGATCACCGGCGCAGCCCAGATGGACGGAGCGATCCTCGTCGTTTCCGCTGCTGACGGCCCCATGCCGCAGACCCGTGAGCACATCCTTCTCGCCCGCCAGGTCGGTGTTCCCGCGCTCGTCGTCTTCATGAACAAGACTGACATGGTTGACGACCCCGAACTCCTCGACCTCGTCGAAATGGAAGTTCGCGATCTGCTTTCCACCTACGAATTCCCCGGCGACACCATTCCGATCGTCAAAGGCAGCGCCGTCAAAGCCCTTGCCTCCGGTGATCCGGCCGCTCCGGAATCCAAGTGTATCCTCGACCTCATGGACGCGGTTGACGAATACATCCCGATGCCTGAGCGCCCGATCGACCAACCCTTCCTCATGCCGATCGAAGACGTGTTCAACATCGAAGGTCGCGGCACCGTCGCCACCGGTCGTGTCGAACGCGGCATCCTCAAAAAGATGGAAGAAGTCGAAATCGTCGGCATCAACCCGACCGCCAAGACCACCGTCACCGACATCGAAATGTTCCGCAAGCTCCTCGACGAAGCCCGTGCTGGCGACAACGTCGGCGTGCTCCTTCGCGGTATCAAGAAAGACGACGTCGAACGCGGTCAGGTCCTCGCGAAACCCGGCTCCATCAAGCCCTACAAGAAATTTAAGAGCGAAATCTACGTCCTTTCCAAGGAAGAAGGCGGACGCCACACTCCGTTCTTCTCGAACTATCGCCCACAGTTCTACTTCCGCACCACGGACGTCACCGGCACCGTCAAGTTGCCCGAAGGCGTCGAAATGGTCATGCCTGGCGACAACGTCTCGGTTGAAGTCGAATTGATCACCCCGGTCGCCATGGAAAAAACCATGCGCTTCGCCATCCGTGAAGGTGGCAAGACCGTCGGCGCAGGTCGTATCGCTGAAATCATTCCGTAACCTACAGAAAACCTCTTAGTTACCGCCCGTTTCCCCAACCCCTTGAGGAAACGGGCGCGTGAGGATAAGTTTCTGTCCCTCATTTTTTACGCCAGTAGCTCAATTGGTAGAGCAGCGGTCTCCAAAACCGCATGTTGGGGGTTCGAGTCCCTCCTGGCGTGTTTTCCCCTTCCCGATTTTTAAAACGAAAACTGAATGTTTGCGCAAACTGCTAAATTCTTCGGCGAGGTCAGGACTGAACTCGCCAAAGCCACCTGGCCTTGGGACACAAAAGAGCGTACCCTGGCCAAGCGGTATAAAGAATTGATCGACTCGACCGCCGTCGTCGTGATCGGTATCCTGATCCTCAGCGCATTCATCGCATTTTGGGATTTCATCCTGGTCACCGTCGTCGGCTGGCTGACGAGATAACACCCGCTTTTTAGACATGGCTCTCGCTCCGAAAGATCAATGGTACGCTGTCCAGGTATTGTCGGGACTCGAAAACAAGGTCCTCGACAACCTGACCAAGCGCATCAAAACCGAGGAAATGGGCGACCTCGTTTACGAAGTCCTCGTCCCCACCGAACGCGTCTCCGAAATCAAACGCGGTAAAAAAACTGAGACCACCCGCAAGCTCATGCCCGGGTACGTCATCGCGAACATGTATCTGCTCGACGAGAACAACCAGCTCGTCCCGCGGACTTGGTATTTCATCCGCGAAACCAACGGTGTTATCGGCTTCGCCGGCACCAAGGATCGTCCTGTCCCCATGCAACTTAAGGACGTCGAAAACATCCTCGCCCAAGTCCGGGAACGCGACGAAAAGGTCAAGCCAAAGGTCAGTTTCGAAGTAGGCGAAGTCGTTAAAGTCGCCGACGGTCCTTTCCAAAATCAGAGCGGCGTTGTCGAAGAAATCGATCCAGAACGCGGAAAACTCCGCGTTTCCGTCAGTATCTTTGGCCGCTCCACGCCTGTCGAACTCGAATACTGGCAGGTCGAACGCTCTTAACGGCCAAATCCTTTCAAAGCGTAAATTTCACTCTTAACTCAAACCGAAAATGGCAAAAGAAGTCGTAGGACAAATTAAATTGCAGATCCCGGCAGGCGCCGCAAACCCCGCGCCTCCCGTCGGTCCCGCCCTTGGTCAGCAGGGCGTCAACATCATGGCCTTCTGCAAGGAATTCAACGCTGCCACGCAGAAGCAAGCCGGCGACATTCTTCCCGTCGTAATCACGGTTTACAAAGACAAATCGTTCACATTCATTACCAAAAGCCCCCCCGCAGCCGTGCTGCTGAAGAAAGCGGCCAACATCGCTTCCGGGTCCAAGGAACCGAACAAAACGAAAGTCGCCAAGCTCACCAAAAAACAAGTCCTGGAAATCGTAAAAACAAAGTCCAAAGACTTGAATGCCCGCACGGAAGAAGCCGGTTTCAAAATCATCGCTGGCACCGCTCGCCAGATGGGCATCGAAATCGAAGGTTAATACTTCCCCGTAGGAGATTTTATCCCCGAAAACTCTGCCAAAAGCCGGAACATTTAGTTCCGGCTTTTTTGCGTCGCGAGTAGTTTAAGTCTATTATCAACTGATCGGTCAAAGTCAGGCCTTCCCCTATGCCAAGAACGAGTGATGCGAAGCAAAAATTGGTCGACGCAGCCAACATGCTGATTTGGGAGCAAAGTTACGGTTCCACCTCTGTGGATTCGATTTGCGACAAGGCAGGCGTCAAGAAAGGCAGCTTCTACTACTTCTTTGAGTCCAAATCGGAACTGGCCGTCAAAGCTCTCGAAGACGCCTGGCAGGCCAAGAAACCTGCATTCGACTCCATCTTCTCTCCGACACTTCCGCCGCTGGAGCGCATAGAACGGTACTTTGAAGAAGTTTACCGTAAACAGTGCGGCGCTCTCGAGCAGCACGGGCGTGTGCTAGGATGCCCGCTATTTTCACTCGGATGCGAAATTTCCACTCAGGATCAGGCCATCCGGGCCAAAGTGGAGAGCATCCTGGGCACCTACTTAAAATACTTCGAATCGGCCATTCGTGACGCGCACGCGGCAGGATTGATCCAAGCCCCGGATGCGAAACAAAAAGCGCGCATTTTGTTTGCCTACCTTGAAGGGTCACTAACGCAGGCCCGCATCAGGAATGATGTGTCCATTTTGAAGGATCTTGCGGAAGGCGCGTTTGACATTCTCGGCGTAAAAACGGCCCGTGTATAAATCCCGTCAACTGGCGGCATGACCGCTAAAGAACCGCTTCGAATCGCCGTTGTCGGTGGAGGTGCGGCAGGATATTTCGGTGCCATAGCAGCGGCTGAACTCGGAGCCAGTGTGACACTTTTTGAAAAGGGTTCGCAATTTCTGACGAAGGTGCGGATTTCCGGCGGCGGAAGGTGCAATGTGACCCACTCCTGCTTCGAACCGCGGGCGCTGGCGGAACGGTATCCGCGCGGAAGCCGGGCGCTGATCGGACCATTCAACCGGTTCCAGCCGCGCGGCACGGTGGAATGGTTTGAAACGCGCGGAGTGCCGCTCAAGACAGAGTCCGATGGCCGGATTTTTCCCGTGAGCGATTCGTCACAGTCCATCATCGATTGCCTTCTGGCGGCCGCGGAAAACGCGGGGGTGACGCTGCGGACGTCATGCGGGGTGACTGGGATTCACTCGCTGAATACACTCCAGCGAGGCTTTGAGCTCCGCCTGGCCAACGGCGAAACGTTTTTCTGCGACCGAGTTTTGCTCGCGGGCGGCGGCTGCCGGACTACTGCGGCGGGAGTGCTCGCGACTTCATTGGGACATACTTTGGAGCCGCCTGTACCGTCGCTGTTTACGTTTGAAATTCACGAAACCTGGCTGCGGGATATTCCGGGCGCTGTTGCTGAGGTCGAGGCGTCCATCCCTCAGACAAACTTGCGCGAACGCGGACCGCTATTGATCACGCACTGGGGCGTGAGCGGACCAGCCATTTTGCGCCTATCCGCATGGGGAGCACGTGAGCTGCATGCAAAAGACTATCATTTTTCGCTGCGAGTCGACTGGCTGCCTGGATTGGATGCTCAAAAAGAGATAGCCAAACGCCGCGTCGAATCGGCAGGACGCGCGGTGTCGAAAAGTCCGGTTTCTCCTCTTGCTGCTCGTCTCTGGGAAAAGCTCGTCCTAATTTCCGGAATTGACCCTGCAACCACATGGAACCGTCTCCCCCGCGAACAAGCGGCGGCTTTGAATGTGAATCTTCATCGGACCGAACTCCCAGTCACTGGCAAGAGCCTGAACAAGGACGAATTTGTCACTTGCGGCGGCGTGCGCCTTCCGGAGGTCGATTTTCGAACCATGGAAAGCCGTTTGTGCCCAGGCCTGTTTTTTGCCGGCGAAATTTTGGATGTCGATGGCATCACCGGTGGTTTCAATTTCCAAGCCGCCTGGACGACGGGCTGGATTGCGGGAAATGCGATGTCGGCACCATGTTGAAGAACCGTTTTCCGAGCTCCGGGCGGTGAGCGGTTTCGTAAATCGCCGCCTTGAAATCGTCCAAAGGATGTGAGCCACCAATCGGAATTCGAAATGCAGCAGCCTCGGTAATTTCCGCGATTTTCTCCAGCTCCGGAAAATCACCGGATTTCGGCGGATCGAAGAAATAGCGATAGATGTAGGTGCGGATTTCGGCGCCTTTTATCAGGAGATCGAAATTGTGAATTGAGAATTTCTCCGGACTATAGCCGCCGTAAATGACGAACCGGCCGCCATCGGCGAGCGATCTCACCAGATCGCCCGCGAGTGCTCCGCCGACACTGTCGATCACGCCGTTAAGATGCTTTCCCTGAGTGATTTTCGCGATTCGATCCGAGATATTTCCCTCCAATTTCGACAGCTCGATGACCTCATCCGCGCCCAGCGTTTTCAAATCCAGATGCGTCTGGGCTTTTCGCACAATGGCGAGAACTTTCACGCCTTTTCGCCGCGCAAACTGTGCCGCCATCACCGACACGGTTGAATTCCCGGCGGTCAATGCCAGCCATTGGCCGGGCTGAACGCCGGACATTTCCAGCAAATCCCACGCGCTGATAAAATTCACGAATTGTCCCGCTTTTTCGATGGGAAACGAAACGGGCAACGGGATCAGGCGCTCGGCCGGAACGGCGGCGTACTCCGCCCACGTATTATAGTGACTGAATGCCACGAGCGTTCCGGTTTTCATTGTGACGTTTTTCCCCGCTTTTTCGACAATGCCAGCCCCATGGTTTCCCGCGATTTGCCGGGGGAACACCGGTCTTTTCGCCTCCGGATACAACGCCTGGATAAACATAAAATCCCCGGGATTGATCGACGCCGCGACCATTTTCACAACCACGTCGTCATCGCCGATTTCCGGGATGGGAACATCGTGAATCTCGAGGACATCCAGCGGCGAACCAATGGTTTCAAAAGTAATAGCTTTCATGCGTAACAGATTCGCCTGCACCTGTTTGCAACGAAAGATGGCAATTATGACAATTGCCATGCTAAAGTTGCCACGTGCACATCGTTATTTATCTGCCGTCCCATTTTTACTCAGCCATCGCTTCCGCGATTGTCGAAACGTTCCAAACCGTGACACAAGCGAATCCGGCCCGGGATTTTTCCTTTGAATTCGTCTCGAAGCATTCGCAAGCAGTCTCCAAATCCGGCATTTCGTTTCCTGCAAGATCGGAACCTTCGCGGAAAATGGATCTCCTGTTTCTCCTGGCAGGCGCAAAACCGGATCTTGCCAGTACGCTGCAACTCCTGGATGAAGAAACGCTCAGCGCGAAACCGCTGATCGAACTGGCGCAGAAACAGGGCGCTATCGTCGCGGCCACATGCGGCGCGGCCTGGATGCTGGCAGGCTCGGGCTTGCTGGATGGCCGCCGCGCCACGATTTCATGGTGGCTGAAGAAGGAAGCCGCCCGCCGGTTCCCCGAGGTGCGATGGGAACCGTCGCGGATCGTCGTCCGCGAAGGGCCCATTTACACGTGCGGCGGAGCCTTTTCCGGCATTGAATTGATCACCGCGCTGCTGTCCGATCTCGGTTTTTCAAACGAGGAACGCCTGGTGCGGAAGCTATTGGTTCTCCCACCAGCGCGGGAGTTTCAAAGCCCGTACGAGATTCCCTTTTCAGAATTGGTGGATGCATTCGAGAAATCGCTCAACACCCTGGCGCAGAAGCACATACGAAATCTCAGCCTCGAATTTCTAGCACAAAAGCTGGGAATGTCGCCGAGAACGCTGGCTCGCCGGTTTTCGGATGAATTGAAGACCAGCCCGGGAAAATGGATCCAGGAAAAGCGCCTCGACATGGCTAGGACGCTCTTGGAAGAGACGACTCTCCGAGTGTCCGAAGTCTGTTATCGCGTCGGCTATCAGGATCCGGCGTCATTTTCCCGGCTCTTTTTCAAGGCAACAGAAATGTCACCCGGCGATTTCCGGAAGCATCTCCGGCTTTCCGCGGCCGGAAATGCGATGGTTTCACAGCACTGACATCCTTGAAAATCGACTTCACTTCAACAGCCCCTTCACCAGATGCCCCAGTAACCCCACGGCTCGGTCTGTCGCCGCGGTCATTGGGAAGCCGCAGTTAATGCGGATGAAGTTTTTGAATGATCCACCATCCGGTGAAAACAGTGGGCCGGGGGCGATGCTAATGCCTTCCCGGCGGGCGCGTTGGAAGAGTTCCATGGAATCGACTTGCGGTGGCAGTTCGCACCACAGGAGGAAGCTTCCCAGCGGGCGCGACAGGCCGATTCCCGGCGGGAAACTATCCACGATCGCCTCGCGCACCCGGCCGATTTGCCGGCGATACGTCTGCCGGATCGAGCGCAGATAACGGTCATAACCGCCGTTGCGCAGGTATTCGGCGATGGCCAGCGACGGCAGCAATGCGTTCGAAAGCGTGCTGATTTGCTTGAGGCGCAACACCTGTGAATGCCAACGTCCGGCAGCGATGTAGCCGACCCGATAGCCGGGCGCGAGGGTTTTCGAAAACGACCCGCAGAGCAGAACCACCCCATTGGGATCAAAGGCCTTGATGCAGCGCGGACGGGCACCGTTGTGCTGGAGATCGCCGTAAACGTCGTCCTCGATGAGCGGAATCGAGCGTTTGGCGAGCAGGGCCAGGAGCTGTTGTTTGCGGTCCTCGGGCATGAGAAAACCGACGGGATTATGAAAGTTCGCGATCGACACACAGGCGGCGATGCGTTGATGGCTGACGGCTTTTTCCACCGCGTCAAGGTCCATGCCGTTCACGCTTTCGACGGGAATGGGGAGGCCATTGAGGCCGAGTTCGCGGATCATCTGGGCCAGACCGAAATACGTTGGCGATTCGACGATCACCGTGTCTCCGGGTTTGCAGGTCGCCCGCAACGCAAGGCTGAGCGCTTCGGTGCCGCCGTTGACGATGATAAAATCGTCACGTTGCAACGCGCAGCCCCAGTCGAGGGAACGGCGCGCCAATTCCCCGCGCAGGGCTTCGCTGCCGGGCGCGAAGTCGTAATTAGTGCTTTTCGGGCCGAGACGCCGCGCTATGACGCCCATTTCGCGAGCCAGTTTTTCGCCGGGAAGCAGGGAAGGATCGGCCAGGGCGACGCCCAATGGCACGAGACCGGCGGTTGCGGCGGGTGAAAACAGAGAGTCAAACGGATCGAGATTCGCGAAATCGGTTACTTCGGGCGCTCTGGCCGCAAATGTCGGGATTCGCACGAAATCAGCCTGACGTGAACGCACGAAAAACCCGGATTTCGGACGCGCTTCGATGAGGCCGCGCGTTTCGAGTGTCTCGTAGGCGCGCAACGCTGTCGGAATGCTCACTCGCTGCTGTGCGCTGAAGTGACGCACCGAGGGGATGCGATCGCCGGGACGGAGCGAATGGCCTTGGATCATGCTTTCGAGGGTGGCCGCGAGGCGCTGGTAGAGTGGCGCCTCCGGTTCGGGGGTGAGAAATGGCCGTTGCATGGCAGACATTGTCACGAAACCGGTCGAATTAACAGATACACGCGGCTCGCAATTGGAGTTATACAGATTTCCCGAGCCACATCTGTACAATCAACGTATCTCACCAACTGCATCTACCGCGCTGTCGCAGCTTCCGCGAAAGGTTTCAATATGACCAACGCCGCTCACTTTTCCCCTTCGTTGACGGCTTCCTCTGATCGAAACCGTTCAACGCAGGCACTTTCAATCCGAAATCCGGAATCCGAAACCCGCGATCCTGTCGAGCTTCCCGCCGGCCGCGCGTTTTCGATTCGGGAAACATCGGGAATCACGCATGTCCGCGTCGAGACCGGAAAAATCTGGCTCACGGCGACTCCGGGAACCGAAGATATCGTGCTGCAAGCAGGAGACCTGTTCACGTTTACCCAAGACTGGCCGTTTGTTTTGGAGACATTGTCCGACGCGCGGATCATTCTGAATTAAGAAGCGCTCGGATACAAAGGCGACACCATTGGATTCGACACCAAATCCGGACAAATCGCCCGCGTTGAAGCCCGGTTTTTGCACGCTGGCGAGATTGGATACTTAGGCATCATCGTCACTCCCGGTGAAACAATCGATTTCCTCTCGCGATTCTTTGCTCCCCCGCGCTGGCGTCCCGGAGGAGCCGGTCACGGGCTCTGCGTAAAGCACACTCATTCCCATATTTGGGCCAATCGCCTCGGAAAATCACGCCTGCACGCCGTGCAACTCTCCAGACGCGGCGGAGAACTTTCCGTCAAAAATCGCGGGGATCGCGTCCACATCGCTGACCGGGAGAAGACGTACGCGACGGATTTCTCCATATTTTGCCGGGTAGGTTTGAGTCAGTTTTTAACGGAGTGACGCGTTGAAAAACCTCTTGCTATTCAGAGGGCGGATGAATTCGGGCTTCAGCACGTCGATGACCACCAAGCCGGCCCCTTTTGTCTCGCGTTACCAGCTTCCGGTCGTCCCGCATTCGAACACTTGAGCGTTGGCAACCTGCAGTTTGGGGTTGCGGTGTTGCCAAAGACATCCAAGGAAGGATGCCACCCGTGAATTTCCGACGAATTTCCGAAAAATCTCTTGCTGCGCTTCGTCTTTTACATCAATCACGAAGATTTTCGTGGCTGCTGGACAAAGACCACCAGGAAGCCTCGATTATTTTTGAGTTGGGAAGTTCCAGAGAACCAGGATTGCTGCCCGATTTGGCGGGATTCGCCCTTCATCCTGGCGCTATCGTGCGAACTGTCACCCGAAACGCGTTGTGTACACTACTTTCGGGGGTTCCGTGTGCGCATTTGCTGGAACTCGACGTGTTTACGCGGGAAATGCTTAATCACTGGGATCGGCATGACGACCGGTGGGAAACGCTGCTGCCAGCCACCGTTTCCAGATGGGGCAGTAAAGACGATCTCGCCGTCCTGGCCCTCGCGAGTATGCACCCAAACGGTCATGTGCGTGAGGCGGCAATTCGAGTCCTCGCAAAATATGAGACTGGCGCGGAACTGCCATTCATCCTGTTACGCATGAATGACTGGGTCGCAGCGATTCGCGAACTGGCTTATGGCGTCATTTTATCAAAGGTCCGTAGTGATTATGCCGGTCATTTCCTGCGTTGCCTGCCACTCATTTTGCGACTGGAACAATGCGGACGCGCTTCACACACATGGCTGATCGAGAAAACGAGCGACCTTTTGAGCCAAAGCGAGAGCGCACCCACGTTGCAGGCCGGTTTGAAATCTCCCGACCGAAATATTCGGCTGACCTCGCTGCGATTTGCCGTGGCCGCGAATCCGTCCATAGCCAAAAAAGCGCTTAATAACGCTCTGGAAGATCATGATTCGGCAGTGCGCTTATGGTCTGCCCGGCAACTTCTTTTCGCGTCGAAACCGGACATTCTTGCAGATCTTTACGCGGAACTCGCTCGCGATCCATTTATGCCGATTCGCAGGGAAGGCCTGAACGCGCTTGTCCGGTGCAAAGACGACGGTCTGCACGCAGCACTGGAAAGAGCTCTTTTGGATCCAAATCCGTCCATGCGGGAACTCTCCCGTTTTCACCTCGGAAACGACTTCGATCCCGCGGCTTTTTACCGTGACGCATTGGAATCAAGGTCCGGCGGACAGTTGGCCTCTGCAATCTGCGGATTGGGAGAATGCGGCACGGAAAACGATGCAAATCTCGTTACCGGTTTCCTGCATTCGCCGGAAATCAGGCTGAGGCGAATGGCAGTCACTGCTCTCGGCCGATTAGCGCCCGAAAAATTTAAGGAGCCGCTGCTTCGAGCGTTGGTCGACGAATCACCAGGCGTGTCGCTTGCTGCATGTCGGGCTCTTCTGAAATTCGTTCACGATATCGGTATTCAAAGTCTCCGCGAATTACTGACTTCACATCCCGCGCCTTTTGTCAGAAAAAACGCGCTGCGTTTGATTGGCAAATTGGGAAAATGGGAGCAGATCGCGGCTATTCTGGCTGCGTGCCGGGATCCGTCTGATCGCGTGTCTTTGCCGGCTGCGGATACTGTGCGTCTGTGGCTTGCCCGCTACAACCGAAGTTACGCGACTCCGTCCCCAACACAGATAAGCAACGCCATTCAGGAATTTCGAAGCAGCCGAGAATTTCTGGATTCGCGCACGATGAGCGAACTGGAAGCCATCTTTTCAGAATGGTCGGGGCGTGATTGAAAGTGGGTCCGAGTCAGGCGGCTATGCGGGGCAGCCAGAAGTCGTCCCATTGGTGGTTGGCGCGAATGATCCGCAGCTGGGCGATGGAATGAGCGTTGTCAGCCAGCCATGCGCTTCCGGCTTGTTTGAGCCGGGCGTGCAAAACGTGTTTATGGCCCGACTCGATAAGTTCCCGAACCGATGGGTAACTCGTGGGCCAGGGCACGGGGATAGTCAAGGTAGGCAAGGCGGTTGGAGAGGTAACCGATGGCGTCGCGCACGGGGGTTTCTTCCTCGAACGTCGCAGCGGGCTCGGCAAAAGCTTCCATGGCCTCGATGACCTTTGCAGCAGCTCCGCGCCGCAACCGTTTCTGCTGGGTGCGCAACCAGGTCTGCGGCGATTGGGGCCGGCAGCGCCCGGCTGCTGCAGCCAGATATTCGCTCACATGGTAGAAGTCCATCAACACATCGGCTTGCCCGCCAAAGACTTCCTGGCTCTGGAGCCGGATCCACTCCGCTCCATCGACCACGACGTGGATGCGACTTTCCAGCGCCCAGCCTGCCTCACGCGTGCAATGGCCCCAGCGCCGTCCGGTTTCATCCACCGAATTGAATCCAGCCGCATAGGAGGTTTCCACACGGCCTTCGGCCCGGGCCGCGACCAGTCGCATCTCCTTCCACTGCCGCGGACGTGGCTCCTGGCGTTTGCAACCTGCTGGCTGTGTACAAATCATGGTCCCGCCGGCTTCGGCCACCACATGGGCGGGACCCGTTTGGGGAAGAATGCGAAAGCTTTGCTCATAACCGGCCTCCAGCCGCGCTGCCGCCCGCCCCGCGTGTTGCAGGGTAATGTCGCGCACGGCCGAGGCGTTGAGTTCAAATCCATAATGCTCTTTGAGGCGCTGGCAGCTCTGTCGGAAGGAATGCTCGGCCCCGAAATCGCTTAAGACTCGTTGCAGCCGGCGGGATTTGCCCCGTGCGCTGACCCCCGCCCGACTCGTGAAGACCCTCAGGTAGCTGCAACCGGGCGCATGCCAAATCCGCTCCTCGATGGCCACCGCCCCAAAGACGCACCACCAGCTCAGGACTTTTTTTTCGCACCCGGACTCCGGGAAGCGATTGCCGCATTTCTTCGGCAACGCGCTCTTCGGCGCCGCCCGCCCAATCCTGCATGGCCCGCTGGCCGAGCCGGCGCACCTCCTCGACCAGCATTTCTTCGATTTCGTCTGCCGTGCGCAGCGGACCCTCTTCGGAGTTGGTCAGTTCCAAAATCGCTTCAAAGCGCTCCATCAATTCAGGATGTCGGCGCAGCGATTCAATCAAGCGTTTTTCCCGGGCGGCATCGGGCCCTTTTCCACGTTTGTCGTTCATGGATGCGATAAATTATGCATATAACGCAAAAAGTACACATCAAAGTCCAAATTCTTTACGCAGGACGCTCCACCTGACTTCGCGGCACCACTTTCAATCACACCCGAATGGTCGAGCCGGCAAAGCTCAGCCTTGACATTTCCCGCCTCATTGCCGATAGAGGAGGCCCGAATGCTTTCCTTCGCCGCGCCGTCCATTATGATGATTGCTATCATTATTAGCTCCTACTTGGGGCGGGGATAGACGCACGCAGATTCATAGCAGCTCTAAATTCCGAAGCCCTGAGTTAACCGCTCAGGGTTTTTTCTTTGCCCAAATGTCTCGATGAAAACTCAATCCACTTCCGGCGTTTCCCTTTCTGAAATCGTCGCGGCGCGCCTGCGTTTGAATGGCTCCGTAGCCCATACGCCCTGCGCAGAATCCGCCGCTTTGAGCGAACTGACCGGAGCGCAAATTTTTTGTAAACAGGAGTATCTCCAGCGCACAGGGAGTTTTAAGGAACGAGGGGCGCGCAACGCACTGGCGCAACTGACACCAGGACAAGCACGACTGGGAGTCATCGCAGCATCGGCAGGAAATCATGCGCTGGGTCTGGCATGGCACGGCCGCGCTCTGGGTATTCCCGTGACCGTGGTGATGCCGCGCTTTGCGCCGTTGGTGAAAGTGGCACGTTGCCGCCAATTCGGCGCCACGGTGGTGCTGCACGGCGACACGTTCGACGAATCGCGGAACGAGGCAGGGCGACTGGCCGAAGAACGACAGCTTACGTATATCCACCCTTTCGACGATCCTCACGTGATCGCGGGTCAGGGGACACTGGCTTTTGAAATCCTGGAGCAAGTTCCAGACGCCGAAGCGATTGTCGTTCCGGTGGGCGGCGGCGGTTTGCTGGCAGGAGTGGCGACAGTATTGCAGGCTCTCAAGCCGGATTTGCAAATCATCGGAGTAGAGCCGGCAAATGCCGCCTCTTTCGCTGCGGGGCTCGCAGCCAAGGAGCCTGTGCGTGTTTCGACCCGATTCACTCTGGCGGACGGCCTGGCCGTAGCGGAGGCCGGCAAGCACACATTGGCCATTGCCCAGCCTCTAGTGAATCGCATGGTAACAGTGGGTGAGGAAGAACTGGCTCTCGCCATATTGCGGCTGGCCGAATTGGAAAAATGCATCATCGAAGGCGCGGGTGCCACGGGTCTGGCAGCGCTATTAAGCGGCCAATTGCCAGATCTTGCCGGCCGTCGTGTGGTACTCTTATTGACGGGCGGCAACATCGATCCCCTCGCCCACAGCCGAGTCATCGAGCGCGGTCTCGCCGCCGACGGGCGCATCTATCGTTTCAACGCGCTGATCAGCGATCGGCCAGGCGGACTCCTGCACCTCTCCGGCGTGTTGGCTGCCGCTGGAGCCAACGTCACAGAAATTGTGCACAACCGCACCTTTGCCGGCCCGGACCTTTCACGCGTTCACGTGCTCTGTACCGTGGAGACGCGGGATCGTGCACACATTGGCGAAATCCAGCGACGTCTTACCGAAAGCGGTGTGGAATTCGCCGACGGAGAAAAAACGCCAGCTGCGTGATCGGCTTCGCTTCCGAGTGAGTCCGTTCGGACTCGCCAGCAAGCCGAGGAAAGCGAGAAACACGCTCGCAAGAAGGACTACGCATTTTGCTTCACTGGGAGTAAGATGCTTTGTGATTCCACTGCCGGTTGACGATATCCCCCTTTCCGGCCATATTCGCCGCCCTTCAAAACTGGGGGAATTTCCTATGGAACACATTCGCAACATCGCCATCATCGCTCACGTCGATCATGGCAAGACCACGCTCGTCGATCAGCTTCTCAAGCAATCGGGCACCTTTCGCGCCAACGAAGCCAAGGCTTCCGAGGAGCGGATCATGGACTCGATGGACCTTGAACGCGAGAAAGGCATCACCATCAAAGCCAAGAACGCCGCGTTCCATTGGAAGGACTACCACGTCAATATCGTTGACACTCCCGGCCACGCGGATTTTGGCGGCGAAGTCGAGCGCATCATGAAAATGGTCGACGGCGTTCTTCTAGTAGTCGACGCCCACGACGGCCCCCAAGCGCAAACCAAGTTCGTTCTTAAGAAAGCACTCCAGAACGGCGCCAAGCCCATCGTCGTTATCAACAAGATCGACCGCGAAAACGCCCGCCCGCACAAAGTGCTCGACATGGTTTTCGAGCTTTTCATCGAACTCAACGCGACGGACGAGCAGCTCGATTTCCCGGTCGTTTACGCCAGCGCCAAACAAGGTTTCGCCAAGAACGAGATCGACCAGGCGAGCAACAACATGGAGCCGCTTTACGAGGCCATTATAAAATACATTCCCGCTCCGCAGAAAGCTATCCAGTCCTTTTTCCAGATGCTTGTGTCGAATCTCGATTATTCCGATTATCTCGGGCGAATCGCTTATGGCCGCATCATTTCCGGACGGGTGCGCGTCGGCGACAGCATTGTCTGCGTCCATAAGGACGGGCGTCGCGAACGGACTAACGTCACGGCACTTTTCGGGCATCAAGGACTGCAAAAGGTTGAGATCAAGAACGCCAGCGAAGGTGACATCATCGGCTTAACCGGTTTCGAGGACGTTTTCATTGGGGAAACATTAACCGACCTGGAAGAGCGTCCCGCCGTGCCGTTCGTCGATATCGATCCGCCGACGATCAACATGAAGATCTGTATCAACGACGGCCCGCTCGCCGGCCGCGAAGGCAAACTCCTCACCGCGCGCCAGATCCGTGAACGGCTTATTCGCGAGACCCGCACCAATGTTTCCATCGAAGTCAACGAGACGGAAACTGCCGGCCATTTCGAGATCAAGGCTCGTGGCGAAATGCAGATCGCGATCATCGTCGAACAAATGCGACGCGAGGGTTTCGAACTGCTCGTTTCGCGCCCGGAAGTCATTTTCCGGCGCAGCGAAACCGGCGAACTTCTGGAGCCGCTCGAAACGCTCTATGTCGATGTTCCCAACGAGAACCTCGGTGACATCCTCCAATCGCTCGCCAGCCGGAAAGCCGACATCAGCAGCATGGAGCACCAAACGCACAGCGTAACCGTGCAGGCAATCATCCCGACCCGCGGCCTCATCGGCTTCGAAACCGATCTCGTGAACGCCACGAAGGGTCACGGCATCATGTCCCATATTTTCCACGAATACGGCCCGCACAAAGGCGAAATCCCCACACGCAACAACGGCGTCCTCGTGGCCATGGAAAACGGCATCAGCACTGCGTACGCCCTCGATACCATCCAGGAACGCGGTCGCCTCTTTATCGGCGCGCAGGAGGAAACCTACGAAGGCATGATCGTCGGCGAAAACGCCCGCCCGGACGATATGCCGGTGAATCCCTGCAAAGCAAAAAAACTCACCAACATGCGTAGCCAGGGCGATGGCAAGGGCATCAGTCTCGCGCCTCCCATCAAAATGACGCTTGAGCGCAGCTTGGAATACATTGCTCCTGACGAATACGTCGAAGTGACGCCTTTGAGCCTGCGTCTTCGCAAGAAAATCCTGGAAGCCACGGCTCGTAAGCGCGCCGTGGCCAAGGTCGCGTAGCACGTAAAACCTGTCACGGCTCAAATGCCGGACGCACACGCAGCTTAAAAAAATCCTGTCGTCGAAACGCTCTTTTACTTTGCTGCTTGCGAAAAGAGCGTTCCTCGGTCAGATTCCCGCCCCTCGTAAACGGGCGCAAGGGATGGGTGACAGAGCGGTCGATTGTGCACGCCTGGAAAGCGTGTGTGCTTTAAAAGGCACCCGGGGTTCGAATCCCCGCCCATCCGCCACTTCGGTTTGTTATTTCAAGCCGATTTCTGCTATGGTGCGTATTCTCTTTGTTCGAGAAGCCCCGAATGTTCGATACAGAAACCCTTGAATTTGACAGCGCGCGATCTCTGCAAGCGCTGTATGCAAACGACCTGCGCCTCCTAAAAAAACTTGAGGAGGCGCTTCATTTGGTCGTCACCACACGCGACGGGTGGATCCGGTTCGAAGGCGAGCCGTCGCAGATCGCGCTGGCGAAGGCCGTTTTTCAGCAGCTCCAGGAAGCGGTCCAAAAGGGTCAGACCATTCGGAAACAAGAGTTTTTTTACGCATTGAACGCGGTCATGGAGGGTTCGAGTGATTCGCTGGGACAGCTGGCTGCGACGCGGATCCAGTGTTCGGCCCGAAAAGCACCGATTTTTCCAAGGACTGCCAGCCAAAAACGCTACGTCCAGTCCATTTTGGACAAGGACCTCGTTTTCGGCCTCGGCCCTGCGGGGACAGGCAAAACATATCTGGCCGTAGCGCTGGCGATTTCGGCTCTCAAACAAGAGAAAGTGCGCCGCATTATTCTCACCCGGCCCGCTGTGGAAGCGGGCGAAGCCCTTGGTTTTCTGCCGGGCGATCTTCAGGAAAAGATTCTCCCTTATTTGCGGCCACTTTACGACGCGCTATACGACATGTTGGAAGCAGAAGAAATTCAACGTTACACAGAACGGGGTGTCATCGAGATAGCGCCACTGGCCTACATGCGAGGTCGCACCCTGAACGATGCATTTGTTATATTGGACGAAGCCCAGAATACCACCACCGAGCAAATGTTTATGTTTCTCACGCGTCTTGGAGCTGAATCGAAGTGCGTCGTCACTGGCGATCGCACACAAATTGACTTGCCTTCCAACAAAAAATCCGGGCTCATTGAAGCCATCGACGCCCTCCGCGAAGGCCAAGGGATTTCTTTTATCCAGTTCGACGAACGCGATGTTGTCCGCCATGAATTGGTGCGCTACATCATTTCCGCTTACAAAAAATATCGTGACGCTCATCCAACAGGGAAGGCTTAACGGCATCAGATTAAGGGGTCACTGAATCAATATGTTTGGGTTTTTCGAGAAACAAAAGCTCATCAAAAAGGGACTTGCCTGCGGGAAAACACGCCGGCGGCATTCCCAGAACGAGATGCTGCATCAGCTGGAAACCAATGCCTGGATCAAAGGCTCGATTTTTGCCGCGTTTGTCGCCGGGCTGGCGCTCCTGATTTTCTTCGGCCAACAGGAGTATCCAGCGAAGTTTTTCCTCATCAGTCTGCTGATCCTTCTGACCGCCATCGCGCAGTTGTGGATCAATCAGCCAGCGACATTTCACAGCAACTCAAAACTCGCGCTGATATTTGGTGTGATTCTGACGCATTTGGCAGCATCAAAATTAATCATGGTGCTGTCGAGCAACGCGACGTTGTCGGGAATGACGCTATTTCGCCAGGAAGTATTGTTGCTTTTGTTGCCTTACGCGTTTGCACCCTTGGTCATCTCAGTGTTGTTGGGACGGAATCACGGTCTTTATGCGGCCGTGTTCGTCAGTCTTTTTGGTTCCATTATTTTCAGAGGTGTCGACGCCGTTTTCCTCGTGATGAGCCTGATCAGCGGATTTATTTCCGTGTTTGTCACGTTGCAGGTCCGGCGCCGGAGCCGGCTCATCCGGGCGGGCGTTTACGTGGGCATTGCGACATGGGTGCTGGCAGTGAGCTTCGGATTGATCACATTCACGTTCGAAGATCTTGGCTCAACGGATTGGGAATTGTTGGGCTGGCAGACCGGCGCGGCGATCGGTTCGGGAATTCTGACAGCCATCCTCGTGAGCGGAGCGCTTCCGATGCTGGAAAGTCTTTTTGGCATCACGACAGATATTTCCTGGCTGGAAATAGCCGATTTGAATCACCCGCTTCTGCGTCGTCTAGCGACCGAAGCGCCAGGCACCTATCACCATAGCCTCATGGTCGCCAGTCTTGCCGAAGCTGCGGCGGAGAAAATCAATGCAAACCCAACTCTGTGCAGAGTTTGCGCGTATTTTCATGACATCGGGAAACTCGTAAAACCCGAGTATTTCACGGAGAATATCAACGAGGACCGCAATCCGCATGATGACTTGGCGCCCACAATGAGCGCGCTCATCATCATTGCGCACGTGAAGGAAGGCGTGGATCTGGCGCTCAAATACAAGCTTAATCATCAGATCATCGACGTCATTCGACAGCACCATGGCACCTCGCTGGTTTGGTTTTTCTACAAGCGCGCACGGCAGCAGCAGGAAGACGCTCGAGTCGGCGGCAAGATCATGAACATCCGCGAAGAAGACATCCCTGATGTGCGCGAAGAAAGTTTCCGGTATCCGGGCCCCAAACCTCAGTTCCGCGAATCCGGCATCGTTAGCCTTGCCGATTCCGTCGAAAGCGCGTCCCGGAGTCTGGTCAAACCAACACCGCAAAAGATCGAGCAGCTCGTGTCGGATATCATCAACAACCGGATTGCCGATGGTCAGCTCGACGATTGTGATCTGACGTTGAAGGAAATCAAAGCCATTGGCGAAAGTTTCCGATTCAGTCTCAAGAATATCCTCCATAGCCGGATCAGCTATCCGAAGGACGATAGAGGTTCGAAAGAACCTCGGGAAGCATCGTCAGTGGTCCGCAGCATCAATACTCCGCCCGCCAGTGCAGCGTGAAACACGCCTTCCGGGTTCATTGACCGGGCGACAGCATGCCGTTTCATGATCACCGTCCAGAATCGGCAGCGGAAAGTCCCGCTTGATTTGACCGCGTTACGCGATTTTTCTCGGAAAGCACTCACGGCCGTTCTCGCCGAGCCTGCCCAGCCAGACGATGTCCTGGCTGATTTGGACGAAATCGGCGTAACTATTGTCTCCGACGCCAAAATCGCCAAGCTGCATGTCGATTTCATGGGAATCCAGGGGCCGACCGACGTGCTGACTTTTGAGCATGGCGAAATCGTGATCAGCGCGGAAACGGCGACACGGTATGGCGTTGAGCATTCCCAGGCAGCGGACGACGAAGTCTCACTCTACATTCTCCATGGCCTGTTGCACTTACGCGGATTCGATGATCTGGATCCTGCAGCTGCCGAGAAAATGTATGCGATTCAAACACGCTTGTTCGGGCAACTAAAAGAATAGCAGGCAGCTATTTCTTCTCGCGCGGGTCCAGCGCATCGCGGAGACCGTCACCGAGGAAATTCAGAGCGAGCAGCGTTACGGACATCGCTAGCGCAGGGAAAAGCAAAAGCCACCAATTGCTTTTGACGGGATTGATGACTTGAGCTCCATCCGCAAGCAAGGTTCCCCAACTCGCCTGTGGAGCTTGGACACCCAGGCCCAGGAACGAAAGGAACGACTCGTCCAAAATCACCGCAGGAATCGTCAGCGTGACATAGATGACGATGACCCCGAGCAGATTCGGCAGAATGTGACGGATGGCAATTTTGAAATTCGACTGGCCTAGACTCCGCGCCGCCAACACAAACTGCTGCGACTTGAGCGCCAGCACCTGGCCCCGAACGATGCGCGCCATGGTGAGCCATTCTATGCAACCAAGCGACAGAATCAGGATCACGATCTTCGAGTATCCGATCAAATTCTCCCAGCCGAGATCGTAAAGAAACTTTTGCAAATGCGTATCGAAAACGCTGATTGCAATAAGAATGAAAACCAGGCGTGGAATGGCATAGAGAATATCGACCAATCGCATCATCGCAGCGTCGGTTTTCCCTCCTTTGAACCCGGCATAAAGTCCATAAGCCGTTCCGATTAAGAATGAAACCAGCGCTCCGCATACGCCCACGAGCAAGGAAATTCGAGCCCCTTCCAGCGTGTGATAGAAAACGTCGCGCCCGTTCAAATCGGTGCCGAACAGGTGTTTCCATGTGGGAGGCGAAAATTGAAGATCGCTGACACCCGCGTAGCTATCCGGAAAAACAAATAGGCCTGCGACTGCGCTCAGGACAACGACCATCAGAATGCCTCCGGAGATCAGCACTTTGGGATCACGACGCAACTTTTTCCACACTCCAGGCGTGGGAATTCGGTCAGCCATGGAGTCGAATGCGTTTGTCGAGAACGCCGTAAAGGAGGTCCACGACCAGATTCATCACAACCAGCAAGGTGCAATAAACGATGGTCACGCCACCTAGCAGAAAGGCGTCGCTGTTCAGTATGGAGCTTACAAAAAAACGCCCCGAACCGGGAATGTTGAAGATGGTCTCCACGACGATCGAACCAGTGAGGACGTTTGCCGTCAGCGGCCCGAGAAAAGAAACCACGGGCAAAATGGCAATCTTCATCGCGTGACCAGCAACGATTTGAAATTCATTCAGTCCTTTCGCCCGAGCCGTTCGAATGTAGTCCTGACTCAGAACTTCGAGCATCGACCCCCGCATCAACCGCGCAATGTATGCGGAAAACGGCAACGCCAGGGTCACGACGGGCAATATCCACGACGAAAAACCGCTCCACCCGCCGACAGGCAGCCATTTCAACCAGAAACAGAACACCATAATGAGCAACGGCCCCGTCACAAATGCCGGTAGAGAGATTGCCACCAACGCAAAAAACATCGCCAGCGAATCTTGAACGTGATGCTGACGCAACGCCGCATACGCGCCCAGGGACACGCCGAAAATCGATGCCAGCACAAGCGCCATGCTGCCCAACATTGCGGAGACGGGTAAAGTCTGAGCGAGGATTTCGTTGACGGACCAGTTTCGATATTTAAGTGACGGCCGAAGATCTCCTTTCAAGATGTCCGTCAGATAGTCCCAATATTGCTGGCCGAGCGATCCCGCGTTTTCGAGGAACTTTGCCATACCACCCGTCCACCCAAGCGATTTGGCGGTGCGTTCACCCCATGCGCGGCCATCCGAGCCATCGAGCTTATATTTTTTCAGCAACTGCTCCTCGATCGCTTTTGGAAGGCGGCGTTCACGATCAAAGGGCCCGCCCGGCTTAAGGCGGATAAGGAAAAAGGTAATCGTAATAACCGCTAATAGGACGGGAATCATCACCAGGACCCGCCGGATGATGAAGCCGGTCATGCGTGGCGGCTAAGAATGGATGAACCACCAAGGCACCAAGACACCAAGGAAACAGGAAGGTTTCGAGTTCCCTTCAACCTCTTTGGTGTCTTGGTGTCTTGGTGGTGAAATTCAGGCGATAAATTCATTCAAAGAGCGTCGGTTCCGGATTCAGCCGGGCCCTGGCTTCGGCGAGATAAAAATCATCGATTTCAAAGCCAATGAATCGTTTCGCGTCCAAATTCAGCGCTGCAACCGCGGAGCTGCCGAGGCCCAGGAATGGGTCCATCATCACCGTCTCAGCGCCGCGCCCGTGCAAAAGGAAACAGTTCTCTGCCAGTGCCACGGGGAAAGTCGCGGGGTGGGGCCGTTCCGAGTCACGGCTTTGGATGGTTTCATATGGGATGAACCAATTGTTTCCGCGGCAACGTTTGTCGCGCCCGCCCGTATGTCCCCACCGCGCGATGTTGGATTTATCAGCGTAAACGACGCCCAGCGCCAACCGGTCCAGGGACACTTCGCCGCTGTGAGTTAAATGAAAAATAAACTCGTGGCAGTCATTCACGAATCGTTTCGAATTGATCGGTTTGAAATGCCCAACCGAAATCTCTCCCAGCTGCTTGTCCTTCACCGTGATGGATTTAATCCAGTGAAACGTATTCTGGAGCACGAACGACTTCGCAGCCACGCCAAGAATTTCCCACGGAAACATCGGATTTTTTCCCGAACCCGCGACATTTAAGAATAAGGACCCATTCGGCTTAAGCACCCGGTGGATTTCACCAAGCCATTGGCCGCACCAAGCCAGATAATCTTCCCGGGAGGAGGTGTCGTCGTAGCTCCGATAGCCGATTCCCAGATTGTAGGGTGGCGACGTCACGACGAGATCTACCGACGTCGCGTCCAGCGTTTTCATTCCCTGCACACAATCGGTGTGCCGAAGATCGAACCATGTGTTTTTTTGGGGAAGAATTGGAGCGGCCTCGGGCGTCATTCGCAGGCCAATTTGGGCAGCGAAGATTAAATTGTCAGTAAATTTTGTGAATCCACACACCGAACTGCGTCGAATTGTGTGGTAACCCCTCACGAAACGAGTTCTGGAAGCAGCCAGCAACTGGTCACCTCCGGGACAAGCACATTGTGGCAGGAAAAAATGAAAAGCTCATCTCCCACCAAGGTACGTACTCAACACGACATAACTTCACCATTCACGGCAAGAACGCTTGCCGAGCCGGAGCGCGCCGAATTCGAGCCGCTACTCGAACAAGACGCAGCACATTTACAACTCGCAACAGAACTCGGCGCCCCCGGCCCTGCGGAAGGCTTGCGATCGCTCCAACATCCTGCGTCGGTCGTTTGGCGGCGGATCCAGGAGAGGCTCTTTCCACCCGATGTTCCCGAAGAAAAATTGACGGCGCTGGGCGTAAAGAACGCCGATTCCCTGGCGCTTCTGGACGCAGACAACACCGTTTTGTGGGCGAATCCGGCGTTCTCAGAATGGTCGGGATACAGGCTCAGTACAGCGGCCACCTCCCTTCAAGATTTGCAGGATCGGCACCCGTCCGAAATGCAAACGATTATCCGCCTGGTTTGCGCCTTAAAAAATCGTCAGGCGACGGAAGGGAATGCAATTCTTCATTCCAACGGTATTAAAACTGGCTCCGTTTGGATTCGCGTCGTCCCCGTGAAATGGAACTCGGCAAATTCCCAAGCGTTTTTGGTAATCGGACGATTCGAAGACTGAATCCGGTTTGAGCATTGGCGAGACGCTCGTCTTCGCTGGGTTGCAGCGAGTCTACTTTTTGGGTTTCGACGTCATCTCAGGATGAATGCGCAATCCGTCGCCGACGCGGCCTTCCGAGGGAAGTTCCGCCAAACGAGGCAGAGACGCCCGAAGGATGGCCAGGCTGACCGGGTTTAACCGCTCGTAAACCTGGGGCAACGAATCAAAAGACCACGGAGCGATTCCTTCGGCCGGATTTGAAATAATGACTAGGCACGCGTAGTTAACTCCTGCCTGCCGCGCATAAGATATTTCGCTACCCACGCTGAGAGTTACCAGATCGCCTCCGATTTGTTTGAAGTAGCGGATTTCGGCAGCCGTTTCAAACCGGCCGCCAGCGGCCTGTACGACGACGCCCTTTTCGTGAATGTTAACGTCATCAAGTGAGCGATTTGGGCGGATGACTTTTCTTGTTTCCTCGATAAGAATGTTGCGTATCAGAGGATCCATCGGAGGTGTTAATCGGGCTAAGATAATTCCCTTTTCGTCCAGAGAACCCGGCGGAATCATTTTTGGGCGATCCGTGTTAAAATCGATCAAGTCGTCCGGAATGACAAAGTCATAGGTTTTCATCGCGGTGTTAATTCCACCTGCCGTTGCTCCGCCGACTGCTTCCTTCACACCCAGGTCGTGAAGGGCCACCCAGGTCGCGAGCCATTTTCCTTCGCCGTGACCGTGCACGTAATAAAATGGAACACCGTCCGCCTCGCCGTAATGGATGGTCGGCGAGGTTCCGACCTTTGTTTCGACCGTGAACTTTGATTTGAGTAATCCGGAGTCAAAAAGGATGTCATTAAGGTAAGTCCCGCCGATGATGGCGATTTTCGCTTTCGGAATATCCGAACCAACGCCGGCTTCTGTTGCAAACATCACAGCTGCCCTTGTACAGATGAGTCCAACCAGCAAGAATCGGAGAATGGATTTCATCCGGAATCTCTTAAGGGCGCCGAAAATTTTTCGCAATAATTATCGAAAAATCAGTAAAATATACAACCCGAATTCCTAATAAAGCCGCGTCGGCTGCCCTGTCGATTCGAGCACGGCATGCCAGAGCTCGCCCTCAGGATTCACCTTGCGGCGGCCACCCGTGACCAATGATAGCGGCAGGTTGACAAAGGTTCCATGCCACCGGCCCACGAGCATACTGGTTTTACCAGCCATCGCCGCATGAACGGAGTGTTGCGCAAGCTGGGAGCAATACGCGTTGTCCTGCGGGCCGGCAGGGACGCTACGAATGGTGTAGCTCGGGTCGATGAACTTCAAGTTGAGCTCGGTCCGACGCTCTTTGAAGAATGCAGCGATCCTGTCTTTCAAGAAGAAACCGATGTCCCCGTATCGCTTGTTGCCGCTCGCGTCGACGCCGTCTTCAGCTTTCAGCAAATCCTGGCCCGCACCTTCTGCTACGACAATGACCGCTTGTTTGCGCTTCGCCAGGCGGTAGCGCAGCGATTCAAGTAATCCGCGTTGTCCGTCAAGTTGGAACGGCACTTCGGGAATCAGCACGTAATCAACCTGATTGCCTGCGAGCGCTGCAAAACACGCAATAAAACCTGAATCGCGTCCCATCAGTTTTACGAGACCGACGCCATTCATTGCCCCCATGGACTCGGTAACAGCACAATTGACGGCTTGCACAGCCTCGGCAAATGCAGTCTCGAACCCGAAGCTTTTGTCCAGGTACATGATGTCGTTGTCGATCGTCTTGGGAATGCCAATGATGGCTTTTTTCAAACCGCGCCGCTCGGTTTCGTCAGCGATTTGACTCGCGCCGCGGAGCGTTCCGTCACCGCCAATAACGAAAAGCATGTCGATATTCATTTCCTCGAGGTGATCGACCATCTCGCCGATATTCTGCGGACCACGCGACATGCCAAGGATGCTGCCGCCGAAGCGGTGAATGGTCGCAACAGAATCTGGCCGCAGGACGATGGGCGTATGACCGTATTTCGGCACAAGCCCTTCGTATCCGTACCGGAAACCGTAAACCCGCGTAACGCCATAGTGGTTATAAAGCTGCATCACGACGCCGCGGATGATGTCGTTGATACCAGGACAAAGTCCCCCACAGGTCACGATGCCAGCGGTAACTTTTGGCGCATTGAAATAGAGTTTTTCGCGGGGCCCAGCGACTTCAAACGACATAGGCTCCTTTCCGGAAGCGATAGTTTCCATCAGCGCGCCCAATTTGTGCTCATAAAGAACGCGATCCGCATCAGTTTTAAATGTTCCGCCCAGATGATGGAGGGGCGAAACGAACTCTCCAGGACCATGCGATTTGATTATCGTTTCCATTCCTGGGCGTTGTGCATCAAATCGCACGAAATGGCCACTATTTTTGAATGCTATCTTTGGCTACAACCGCCGATGGAATGGACGTTCTGAAAAATTCCACTCCGCTATTGCCTTGCATTGGCCTCGCGAACTTTGTCCCATGTCAGGCCTTCCCTGTTTATCGTGAGATTTCCGACATGGTTTCCTAGTTTCGTTGCTTTGGCCATCGCGGCATTGCTTGTCACGCCTTCATCGCAAGGTCAGATGCCAAAAGTGGCTGATGCACCGGTCGAAATTACGTCCGATTCAGATTTTCGGTTCGAAGGCGGCGTCGGCATAGCCGAGGGAAACGTCGTCATTTACAGCAAAGATTCCACGATTTACTGCGACTACGCCCAATACAATCCCGATACCAAAGATGTATTGCTCAAAGGTCATGTGAAGATCTATCAGGCCGCTCTGGTTTTCAGTGGTGAAAGCGCCTTATACAACCTGGACACAAAAAATTTGCGCGCTTCCGACTTTCTTGGGGCATCGCTTCCTTATCGTTTCCAGGGCGAAAACCTGTACACCATTCCCGGCGGTTACGGAGTAAAGAATGGCTTTTTTACGACCCACGATTCCTCAAACCCGGATTTTAGGATTCGGGCCCGGACGGTGCGGATTTATCCGGACGACCGAATCGTATTCAGCAACGTGACACTCTTTGTTGGCAAGACGCCCATTTTCTGGCTGCCATACCTGTATCAATCGCTTAACGAAACGAATTCGTTCCTCATCATGCCGGGCTACTCGAGCAAATGGGGAGCGTTCGTCATGAGCACGTACACGTTTCCGGTTACTGATTGGATGACGGGCACGGCACACCTCGACTATCGCTTGGAACGGGGCCCGGCTGCGGGTCTCGATCTGCGTTACAGATTTGGCAAAGGTGAAACGAAGAGTTGGGGCGACATCGTAACGTATTTTCTCAGCGATAACGCTACGGATACGAATACGACCTCCCTCACTCGTCCGCCTGTGCCAACGGATCGTTACCGGTTGGGCTGGAAATCCAAAATGTATCTGACGGAAGACTGGACGGCCATGGTCGACAGCACGATCCTCAGCGACAGCCTCTTCCTGGAAGACTTTTACCCGGGTGAAAACGCGCTCAATCCGCAGCCCGACAACGTGTTTTCGACGGTATACCGCAGAGAAAACTGGACGCTCACCGGACTCGCCCGCGCACAGCTAAACCAGTTTCAGGAAACCGTCGAGCGTCTCCCCGACGTCTCGCTGGACATCACTCGGACGCAGCTGTTTGGCCTGCCCATTTACTACGAGGGATCCACCAGCGGGGGGTATATCACCGAAGCGTTCGCAGACACCTCCACACTCGAAAAATTGGAGACAGGACGCTTCGACACGTTCCATCAGTTGAGTTTCGCAAATACCTATTTCGGATGGCTTTCCCTCGTGCCCCGCGCAGGCTTCCGAGCCACTTATTACGATCGGACAAACTCGCTCGTTTCAGGATCGACAACGAATAACGATCCAGGTTGGAGAACCGTCTACGACCTTGGTGTCGAGGCATCTTTCAAACTCTCGCGCACGTGGAACAACGTTCACTCGCGCTTTCTCGGCGTCGACGGGCTGAAACACGTCGTCCAGCCTTACACAAACTTTTCCTATACATCGGAGCCGTCTTTGACGGCCCAAGAGCTTTATCCGATCGATACTTTCATCCCTTCAACGCAGCTGCCGATGTTCGAATTTCCGGAGTTCATTGCGCTTGATTCCATCGAGCAGGCGACCATTCTGCGCCTCGGCCTCCGCAACCGCCTCCTGACCAAGCGTGACGACCAGACCGTGGTTTGGATGGAGTTGGATACCTATTTCAACGTCAATTACGACAATCCTTACGACGCCACGGATTACTCCAATCTCTTCAATCGCTTTCGTTTCTCGCCGTTACCTTGGGTAAGCTTTACGCTGGATTCCCAATTCCCCGTTTTTGATGACGGCTTTACGGAGGTGAACTCCTCCCTCTCGTTTATGGCCTCGAAGGACCTCTCTTTTTCAGTTGGCCAGCGCTACATTGAAAACAATCCGGAGATTCAGGACAGCAATCTGCTCAATTTCGGCGTGTATTATCAGATTGACGAAAACTGGGCCGTTAGCGCAGCGGAGGAATACGAATTTGAAGATTCCACCTGGCAAAGTCAGCGTTATTCTGTTCACCGAGACCTTACTGCCTGGGTGGCAACTGTTTCCGCAATTATTCGCGACAATGGTGGCACGCATCAGGAGTTTGGCTTTTACCTCAGTTTGACGTTAAAGGATGTGCCAAACCTCGACCTCAGCTTAAACTTCGATCCAAGCTCCTCTGGCCAAGACAGTAATTAGGAATTGCATCGACAGACACAATCGGTCAGTGCTTTAAACGAAGCCACCACTGAACTTTACAAACAAAACACCACCAACTAAAAACAAACATGGATCTCTGCATCATTGGTTCTGGTTACGTCGGCCTTGTCTCCGGCGCATGCTTCGCTGAAGTCGGTCATCGCGTCGTCTGTGTGGACAACGATCAACGAAAAGTGGATATGCTGCAGGCCGGCAAAATCCCTATTTACGAACCCGGCCTCGAAGAATTGGTGACCCGCAACGTCGCTGCAAAACGCCTCCGTTTTACGAATTCCATCGAGGATGGCGTAGACAATTCCCAGGTCGTTTTCATCGCCGTGCCAACACCGCCACAAGTTGACGGGAGCGTGGACCTTACATACATCGAACGCGTCGCCCGGGAAATCGCAGGCGTGTTGAAACCCGGCCAATTCCGCGTTGTCGTGGACAAATCCACCGTGCCCGTCAAGACCGGCGAAAAAGTGGCTGATACCATCAAGCGCTACAACAAGACGTCCGACTTCGCTGTCGTTTCGAATCCAGAATTCCTCCGCGAAGGCTGTGCTGTGCCGGACCTGATGAATCCTGACCGCGTCGTCATCGGCAGCGAGGACCAACGCGCGACGGACCTGATGAAGCAAGTTTATGAGCCGTTCCAGGCCCCGATTCTTGTCACGGACATTGCCAGCGCAGAGCTCATCAAACACGCTGCAAACAGCTTTCTCTCGCTTAAGATCAGCTACATCAACGCCATTTCCGCCATCTGCGAAGCTTCCGGCGCCGACGTCGAAATGGTCGCTGACGGTATTGGCACCGACAAGCGCATCGGACGCAACTTCCTCAACGCCGGCCTCGGCTATGGCGGCAGCTGTTTTCCGAAGGACGTTAAAGCCTTCATCGCGATCTCGAAACAGCTCGGTGTTCCATTCACCCTTCTCGAAGAAGTCGAACGCATCAACGTCGACCAGCTCAATCGATTCCTCGACAAAGTCCGCAGCGCACTTTGGGTGCTAAAGGACAAGAAAATTGCCGTGTGGGGTATGACGTTCAAACCTGATACCGATGACGTTCGTTCGTCAGTCCCGATCGAGCTCATCAACCGCCTCGTCGCAGAAGGTGCGCAAGTCACCGCCTACGATCCCAAGGGCGCAGAAAAAGCTGTCGAGTGGAAACTCATCGACCCGGCGAAAGTCAATATCGCCCCGTCGCCGCTCGCCGCGGTGGTGGACGCGGAAGCGCTCATCCTCGCGACGGAATGGAAGGAATTCCTCAACGTCGATTTCGAGGCAGTGAAAGCGAAAATGCACACGCCGCTCATCTTCGACGGTCGCAACCATTTCGACCCGGATACGATGCGCGAACTAGGCTTCACCTACCACAGCATCGGTCGTTAACGTCGACCGACGCATCTCCAATTGCGAAAAAAGGCGCGGCTGTAACCGCGCCTTTTTTGCTTTTGTAATTTGCCGTTGCGACATCCGCCCCTCTATTTTCGCCCCTGAATGCCTAATCTCTTCCCTGACGAATCAGCACGCCGCGCCGCTTTTCCGATTTGCTCCGACACCATTTACCTTTCGCACGCCGGTGTGACAGCCATCCCACAGTGTGTAGCCGACACCGTTATCGCTCACACGATCAAATCCACCCGCTCGATTCCGACAACGGACGAATACCTCCGCGAGATCGCTCTCACCCGTAAATCATCGGGCGCACTGCTCAACGCAAGTCCTGACGAAATCGCCCTTCTTGGCCCGACATCGCTTGGTCTTAGCCTCTTTGCCAATGGCCTCGACTGGAAACATGGCGACGAAGTTTTGTGTTATCTCGATGATTACCCCGCCAACGTTTATCCGTGGCTCGAACTTCGCCGCCGTGGCGTCTCTGTTCGCTTCCTGGAATCCGAAAATCCGGGCGAAATCACTCCAGAAATCGTCGAACGCTCCCTCACAGCACGCACACGCTTGGTGGCGCTCGCTTCCTGCAATTTTCTGACCGGGTACCGTATTGATCACGCTGCCATCGGACAGCTGCTCCATAATCGCGGGATTTTGTTTTCCCTCGACGCCATCCAGACGCTCGGCGCATTCCCGACAACGGTCGAACATGTCGATTTCTTGAGCGCAGATGCGCACAAATGGCTTCTTGGCCCAATGGCCGCTGGCATCGTTTACGTAAAACGCGAGCATTTCGAGCGGATGCGCCCCACCCTGCTTGGAGCCTGGAATGTTCTTTCGCCTCAGTTTATCTCGCAGGCCGAGATTCGTTTTATCGACTCCGCCCAGCGTTACGAACCCGGCGTCTTAAACATCCCTGCCATCCTTGGCATGCGCTCGGCGATCGACATGCTTCTCAGCTTTGGTATGGAAACCATCGCGGCTCGGATCCTGGAAATTCGCAATCTTCTTTCCGCTGGGCTCGAAAGCCTTGGATGCAAGATTATCAGTCCGCAAGGCCCCCAAAACCAAAGCGGAATTCTCACCTTCCATCATCCGGGAAAAACCACGAAAACGCTCGCCGAAGCTTTAACGAAAGAGAAAGTGTCTGTTTCCCATCGTTTCGACCGCACCGGCAACGAATACGTCCGTCTCAGTCCGCATTTCTATAACACAGAGGCCGAAGTGGACAAAGTCCTGGAAACCATTGACGCCCACATATAATAGGGGTGGCATGGGCATTTTGTTGTCTTTGTTAAGAAGCTTTCTCGGGTCAGACAAAACACAAGATTCCGGATCAATTCAGAGGGACTATGCACAGCGCAGGTACGAAGCCTATGTCAAAGATAGGGATGCTTATAGAGAGGCCGCCCTTTCAATAAGCGATCGATTTGACAAGGCTGTTCTTGCCCTGGCCGGCGGCTCCTTGGGTTTGTCAATCACCTTCATCGAAAAAATCGCGCCACATCCGGTGGCGTGGTCGCTTTTCGCATTAGGGTTGGCGTGGTTGCTCTTAATTATCTCTGTTCTAACAGGAGTTTACGCTCTCGCATCAAGCCAAACGGCGATTCAATTTGAAATTGACCAGTTAGATAAGAATTACCGCGAATTCCTCGATTCGTTAAAATCTCAAGAAAATGGCCTGTCACCGACCAATTCTCCTCAGGCGAACAAAGCAACTCAAACAACGCGAAGGCTTAATGTAACCTCGATGGTTTGCCTTGGACTTGGGATTCTCAGCTTATGTGTTTTCTCCTTGATAAATCTACCTCTTAGCAAAACATTTCCAACAGCGAGTCCAACAGCGAGTCCAACAGCGAGTCCATAAGCGCCATGTCAGATTCACGAAAAACAGCCACAAGTAGAGAATCAAAAGGCAGCTACACGCCCCCCGCGAATACGTTGCCCCCGCCACCGCCTCCGCCCCCGAAACGGTCAAAACGTTCCTGACCGGAACCGATTAAAAAACCTCGGGCTGCCAAAACCGGCTCTCCAAGCCGGAGACGCGCCGGATTTTCCGTTTGATCATTGTCGACAAAACTTCCACAGAACACGCGAGGAATACGCGTTTTTTGGCCCGAGTGATTGCCGTGTAGAGCAGCTCTCTCGTCAACAATTCGACATCCTTGGACGGCAAAATCGTCAACACCTCGTCAAATTCGGATCCCTGACTCCGGTGCGCCGTTATCGCAAAGGCCGTCTCATGCGGCGGAAGGTTCGATGGCAAAAAGCGCCGCAAAGTTCCTTCCGTTTCACCCCGGAAAAACACTCGCATCTGTTGTCCCGTCGAGTCATCACACCATGCGACGCCGGTTTCGCCATTGAAAAGGTTGAGCGAGTAGTCATTTTCGGTGATCAAGACCGGACGCCCATGAAACCAGTCGCCGTCCACTTTCAGCAATGTCTCCATCGCGGCATTCACACCTTCCACGCCAAACGGCCCCTGACGCACTGCACAGAGAACGCGAAACCGATCCAACTTCTCGAGCGCAGTTGCAACGTCCTCGCTCGCACACACTTCCTGGAAGTGCGGTAACGCCTTCCCCCGCAACAAGTCGTTCATGGTGGACGATGGGCTGAGTGCAACATCCGGGAACTTCTCGTTTTTCAAAATTTGTATCGCTGCTCCTGAATCGCCGGCCTTGACGGCGTCGCTCAACACCAAGATTCCACTGTTTTCACCAAATCTACGGCTCTTGCGAAGTTCGACGATGTGGCGCGCGATAGGCGCGTTGCCGCCGCCCGGCCCACACAAATCCCCCAGAATCGCGCCAGCCTCGACCGATGCCAGCTGGCTTCGATCACCAATCAGAATTAGTCGAGCCTTCTCGGGCAACACCCGGACCAACCGGCTCAACAAACCGATATCAACCATCGACGCCTCATCGATAATCACGCCATCCACAGGCAAAAAGCCGCTTCGACCAGCATCCCGCAACAACCGATGAATCGTTCGCGCGCCAACCGGAATTTGCGATGCCATCGCCGGAGGCAAAACAAGCTCCGCGGAAACGCGTTCGATCGATTCTCGCATCCGAGCGGCTGCTTTTCCCGTCGACGCAACCAATGCCAGACGTGGTGGTTTTTCCGGGGTTTGTTCCATCAGGAGTGCCACAATCGCCAGTATCGTCCGAGTTTTTCCCGTCCCTGGGCCACCCGTAATGATCGCAAACCGATGGCGGACAGCTGTTTCAGCAGCATGACGCTGCAGATCCGCGGGATCATTCCCAAAGAAACGGTTCAGTCCAGCAGCCAGTTGAGCCTCGTCAACGGCGATCGTCACCCGCAACCGACTCTCGACCGCATCACCTGCATCCTTTTCGTACGACCACAGCCGATGCAGGTATAAGCGACCCGCGTCGTCCAGTATCAGGGGTTGGTAGTCCCCAGGCCAGCCGACGACACCGGAATCACGCAACACCGCAATTTGTTCCTTGTCGCTTATGGCCACACAAACATCGCCATGGGAAGCAGCCTCACAAACTGCCTGAAGAGCTTGCGTCAGTTCCGTGGACGCCACTGCACCAAGACGCTCCAGCAATTCTCCCAAGTGCGGCGCAAGCAGAGTTTCCGACAGCGATTTCACCGGAAAAGCGCCTCCAGTCTTCCAATCAGCGCTCCAGATGGCCTGTCACTAAAAATTCCTCCTCGTAGAAAAATGTAGTGCACGCCGCCGAAATCGCGGTCCCAATCAAAACTTGATATCCGTTCCATGAGCTGACGCCGCAACGCCACGCAATAGAGGAGGTATTGCAAACCGTAGTGGGCCCGTCGCATGGCATTTTCGATCGTTCCGGATTCGTAGGCCGACAGCACATTCGATTTCCAATCGACCAGATAAAACTTGCCATCATGCCGGAAGACCAGATCGATGTAACCTTTCAACATGCCCCGCACATCGGGAAAACTGAGCCGTTCCCAATCGATCGGCACCGCAGAACCCTGGCAAGCCGTGCGAAGTTTAGCCGGCGTCAATGTTCCGAGCGGAAGCATAAATTCCATTTCCTGGATACAATTCGCTTTCGAAATCCGGTCCAACGTCACACCTGCGTCCAGACGTGTTCGCACCGTTCGGCGCAGCATGTCCAGCACAAGTGCTTCAATTCCGGGTCGGTCCAGAATCGCACGTCGCAACGCTCTCCGAACGATCGATGGCCACTCCATCTCGTCACTGAAATCGATGGATTCCAGAATCTCGTGAAGGCAGTTGCCGACATTTACTCCAGCGGGAAGCACATTTTCGTTCGCATTCGCCTGCGGAGTGATTTCATCCCTCTCCGGCTCTTCCGACAAGGATGCGTGAGACAAACCTGTGAAACTCGCCACACGCCAATCGCGTCGAATCTCTCCGGAAAAAACCCGCCGTTGAAAGTCTGTCCGTTGAACGTCATGCCTGGACTCACGGAGATCCAACTCCAGCTGATCGTCTGTTAAAGATTGAACGCCAATCACTCCCTCCGGAAACCGCCTTTTCCAAGCCTGAACATTATCGCCTAACAGGCGGTAAACGGCCGAATCTTTTTCTATTTTGCCAGGGTGACACGTCAGATAGCATCGGTGCTTGGCGCGGGTGACGGCCACGTACAGAAGACGCAGGCTTTCGCGAATCTTCTCATCCATCGCCCGTTGCTCTGAAAACGCACGGTCCCGCTGATGAAGCCACCCAAGCAATCCGTCCTGTTCATCGTGATAAATCAAGGGTTCATCTTTGTTGGAGATTCTCCTCAATCCGCTTGGTGTCTTCCATGCGAACGGCACAAAAACGACGGGAAACTCCAGACCTTTACTGCGATGAACAGTCATCACCTGAACGGCCTCAGCGTCCGTCTCCAGCCGTTGCTCGTACGCCTCCGCATTCTCCCCGGCGTTCTCCTCGGCAATCCGCTCATCCAGCCACTGCAAGAGGCGGGCAGGGCCGAGCCGTTCGAGCGTTTCGACGCTGTGCAAAAGCTCGCCCAAATGAAGAAAATTCGTAATCGCCCGCTCGCCATTCCACTCGGATGCCAGTCGTTCGCGCACACGCCCAACACGCAAAACATCGTCGAACATTCGCATGAACCCTTCATGGCGCAGAATCAAATGCCATTTCTGGAATTTTTCCGCCCATGCTTCGGCTGACCCGTCATCTTCTTTCACAGCAATGTCTGCGGCATTCAATCCGAAGACGGGTGTTGCCAGTGCCGCCCGCCACGCATGCGGCCGCCTCGACTCAAGAACACCCGCAAGGACCCGCGCAACAGCCTCCGCCTCGGGCGAATGAAAAATATTGCGACCCGACTGGATGACTGCCGGAATTCCCTGCTGCTGGAAGGCGACTTGAACAATGGCTGCCTGACGATTCGTGTCCGTGAGAACCGCGATGTCGCTGACGCGCAGTTTTTCCCCAGCGATTCTAGCATTTTCCAGTAATCGTTTCGATTCGCGCGCAACAGCCTTGGAAATAGCCACTTCCCTTTCACCATTCGTGTATTTCTGATCCGATTCATCGACCCAGAGAACCAGCGGAGAGGGTTTCCGACGGTTCATTTCCAGAGCCGGACGCGGCGCCTGCGACGTCGCTTTCACCCGGCGAAACACGATTTTCTCGTACTCAAACGGATTTTCCGAAACAGAGAAAAGCGCATTCACCGCCTCGACCAACCGCTTTTCCGAACGGTGATTTGTGCCCAGCGAATATTGCCTGTCGCAAATTTCCCCGGTCTTCAAATACGTTCCTACGTCCGCACCGCGAAATCCGTAAATCGCCTGTTTGGGATCACCAATCAAATAAATCCAGTGCGCTTGCGCATCGAACAAACGCCTGAAAATCCGGTCCTGAACGGGGTCCGTATCCTGAAATTCATCAATCAACGCGGCGCACCACTTGCCTCGCAATCGAGCCACTTCAACAGCTGACATGTCTACTAGCGAGCGATCGACGTTCTCGAGCATGTCGCCAAACCCGAGCAGCTGGCGCTCACGTTTTCGCACTCTCAAATCTTCACGAATCGACCCCACGGCCTCGATGGCGAAAGCTTCGAAAAAATCGTCCAGCGCACGGCTTAGCTTGTCGCACTGATCGAAGAACAAGTGTTTCGGCGGCTGCAATTTCCGGCTTCGGTTGACATTTTCCGCCAGTTTCGATGTTCCAAACTGCTCAACCACCTTCAAATCTCCACTGCCAGTAAATACCGCCAAGATTTGCCGGAGCCATTCTCTAACCTTTTCAGGTTTCGCGTAGTCGCTTTTCGCCCAGCGCTGATCTTTCGTCAGGAGTTCGCTGATTTCAGCGGAGGCAGATCGCCAGGTGTCGCGGGCTGCTTCAAATGCCGATTTCGCCGTTTCCATCGCAGCAGCTAGATCGGGCGGCTCACCATGACGAATCAGCTGTATTTCCGGATATCTAAAAACGGACGCTACCAACCGCTCAAGGGATGCGGGAATCGGATGAGCAGTCAGCACCAATCGAGCTCCGACTGAATCCGTCGCGTACGCATAACGCCGCCAAAAATCTTCGACCACCTCGCGCCGGATCTCCGATTCGTCGGGCATCACGGTCGATTCCAAAGAATTGCCGCTTTCGAATGCGCGATCCTGTAACAGCCGCTGGCAAAAGCCATGAATCGTAAAAATCGGCGCCTGATCGATATTGCGAAGCCCGGCTTCCAGATTTGCCAGATTGTCTTTTCCAGATCGCTGAAGAATTTCCGATAAGAATTCAAACTTCTTTGCCGACTTTCCGTTCAACAAATCCACGGCTTCACGAAGCATTTCTCGTATACGTTCCCGCAATTCCGCAGTGGCGGCTTCGGTAAACGTGCAGACGAGGATTTCGTCGATGCCAAGGCTGTGCTCGATCATGAGCCTGGCAAAGATCGCGGTGAGCGTGAATGTCTTTCCTGTGCCCGCGCTGGCTTCGATCAACGTCCGCCCCCTTTCGATGGGCGTTTGTGCAAGATCGAATCGAATCATTGCAAATCAGGTTCTCCCCGTTTTGCAGAAATCCCATGCAATTCTCTCCTCCTGTCGAGCAGAGGGCGCAGGATGGTCTCAGCGATTTTCGCAAACCTGTCGTTAAAGGGATCGTCAAGGTGACCGAAACAAAGCTTGAAATAGGGGTCGGCCGATTCGCCCGGCGAACGGTTGTCCCCGCGCCATTTCTTTAGCGCTTCGAGGAACGGGTTTTTCTTGGCGAGCATCCATTCCAACGAGGACTTCGGAAAGAACGGAAGCGGTTCCGTAAGTCCTTGCCGATAGAGAATTATAAAAGTCTCCAAAATCTTTCCGGCTTCCGCAGCAGCCATTGGCTCCCACACGTACGATTCGTTTTCCATGATGAGCCGCGTATGAACATCGAAACCGGCGGCATTGACGATGATGTGCGAAACAAATGCTTCGATTTGATCCCTTGTTTTCATCTGTGCGGGACGATAACGGGTCTGAAGAGACAACCGACCCGCCAACCGCGTTCCTGCAACTTCCAAATCGATTTCTACTGGCTCAGAGTCGGGTTCGAGCCACGATGAGATCTTTGCGAAGAACTCGTTTGAAGTCTCGCAAAGCTCCTGCGATTCGATAGATCCGCGGACACCAGGCGGCAGAATCCCCTCCGCTTTCCAGCGTAGCTCCGGCTCGCCGATTCCTCCCGTGGAAAGCAGTGATGACATGACATCTTCTTTAAGGTTGTACTTTGTCAGAGAACCGACCGAGAACGGCTCCGTATCGGCTTCAATTTCATCCGTTTTACGAAGCTTTATGCCCAATTGACGGCTGACAAAATATTTTGTTGGATGCGCAAAAAAGGTTATAAACTCCTGTATCTGAATTGCTTTTGAAGCATTAATTCCGCATTCCATTGGCTTCTCGACAAAAGGAACCTTTTCGGTTCGCGGCCCAACAAGGGCCTCCGCGGCGTTGAGATTGGATTCGGAAAAGGAGAACAATTTCCTATCTGAAAAATAGGCGGGAGCGAAAGCCTGCATGGGATGACGTGTCACTATTTTCTCGCTCCATTTTTGATTAAATTGGTCATCCACATAATCCAGCAGTTCGGCGATCAGGACTGATGGCAACAGCGTTGTTCCATCACGAACAGAGCGACCGTGATAGCTCAAATACAGGACGTCGCGAGCGGAAAGTATGGCTTCGAGAAAAAGGTACCGATCGTCCTCCCGCTGGGAGCGGTCGCCCAAGCGCGGTTCAACAGCCATGAGGTCAAGGCTCGATATAGGTGATGCACGCGGGAATACGCCGTCATTCATCCCGAGCATGGCAATGACACGAAACGGGACGCTACGCATGGGCCGGCACGCGCAGAATGTAACGCCGCCATTGAGGTAGCCCAGTTGAGATTCGTCGGGGCTCAAAGCCGCCTCAAGATGGAGCCGAACAGCTTCGAATGGAACTTTACCGGTGACGAAAAACGAAGCTTTTTCGAGATTCTCAACGGCGCTTTTCATCGCCCACGCGTCGCGAGTGTCGAGGGATTCGGACGTGAAGAAGGTACGAAGAACGTTGTGAAGATGCGCCGCCCATTCGTCCAAAGCAGCCGGACGAGAAATCGTCTCTCGCAGTTCGGACATGCGATCGATGAATTCGATCAAACGGCCAAGCAAAGCTGCTTCTGAATTTTCCGTCAGCTCAAAAGGAGAAACCCCCGCATAAAGTTGATGATCAACAGACGCCATGGCAAAACCGAGGAGCAGGCGGTCGAGTCCGGCGCGCCACGTATTTTGATGAAATTCCGGGACGTGAAAATCACGACGATGGGAGGCAGAGAGGCCCCACCGAATGCCCGTTTCAGAAATCCAGAAGCGAATCAGTTCAAGGTCGGTTTCCACAATTTCGAACCGCGAGCGAATGGCCGGCAGCTCCAGAAGATCCACGACCTCCGTCGCGCCAAAACGTCCAAGAGCAACCTCGAAGAGTCGCAACAAGATAACTCCCGGGTCCTCAGGTCCGCCGCGCGTACGATCGGCGAGGCTGTACGGAATCGATTCGTTTTCCGGGCTGCCAAAGACGGCGTCGATCAGCGGGGCGTATTTGTCGAGCTCCGGTGTCATGACGAGCACATCGTGCGGTTCGAGATCGGGAATTTGCTCAAAAAGCGCAAGGAGCTGATCCCGGAAGATTTCAACTTCGCGCATCGGCCCTGGACAGGAATGGATCTGCAGTGAAGACATGTCATCCGAAGCGATGTCGCGACGGTTGGCGCGTTCGGGATGAAGCAGATCGCGCTGGAGTTCACCGAGAAGGCCGCTACCAGGCGATTCAGCGAAATCAGAGTTCTCGTCGAGCCCTTCGCAATCCATCGTCAACCGGAAGAAATCGCGTCCGGTTTTTCCCCAGGAAGCCAGGAGCGGGTTCCATTGGATGGTTTCGGAGCGGTGTGAAACTCCGCGTTGACGGCGGCGATCGATTTCCCGACGCGTCTCGAGGTCTCCCCAGAACTCGGGCGTTGGCTGAAGGATGTAGAGATCGACGGGGATACGCAGTGCCAACCCTTCCAGGAACTTGAGATACCACGGCGGAAGTGTGGCAAGACCGAAGACGGAAAGGCGTTCAGGAAGTTTTCGGGTAGGAATTTGCGTGACTTCAGTTAGGAACCGGTGGCGAAGAGCGGCCGGATGCGTCGTGGTCCCCAAGGCCTGCCAAAGATCAGATTGCCACCCGTCAAATGCTACGGCGCGCTCTCGAGCATCATTCCGCAAGCCGAACTCCGCATTCCGCAATCGAAGAAGCCAGTCAGGCCGATAGGCCGAATATTGATCGAAAAAATAAGCGATGCGGGCGGCGAGTTGCCAGGTCTTGGAAGAAGTTTCTGATTGTGCATCGCGGGATTCGGACTGCGGATTGGCATTCGACAGGTAGCGGTGGAGGTCGGGGAATTCGGAGGAATGTTCGTTGAGCCATGCGTAAACACGCCATTCGAAGATCTCTCGTGAAAAGTCCTTGAGGTGCTTCGATTCGTCCGGATAAATTTTCTCCAGCAGATCGTGTATGAATTTTTGCGGAAACGGGAAATCGATGCAGGCGCAGATACCGTTGTGGCGGGCGATTTCCATTTGCAGCCAGCGACGCATTCCAAGGCTTTGAACAACAATCAGTTCAGTCGCGAATGGATCGGAGAGCGGCTCTGCGCGAAGCGTCGCTGCGAGTCGGGCGGAAAGCCGTTCCTGGAGGTTGGAAGTGAAAGCTCGCAGCATTCAGAGATTCCTTTTCCAGACAAGTTGCACTTCGAGATACGCTTGTGTGAACCGCTGAAGTCTGAAACCTAAAACTGACGTCGCAACCATTCCGGTTTTTTAATTTTCGCGCGACACGTTTTCCAGAACGGGCTTCAGGATCTTCCACACATTTTCAGCCAGGATTCGCTGGCCTTCAGCGGTGGGATGGATGCGGTCCGGTTGATTCATTTCCGGTCGGCCGCCGACTCCCTCCAGGAGAAAGGGAATCAGCGTGGCGCCTGTTTGCTGAGCGACAGCGGGGAAAACCGCGGCAAATCGGTTGGTGTATTCAGGACCGAAATTCGTGGGAAGCAACATTCCGGCGACGAGAAGTTTGGCCCCTGGATTCGCCGAGTGCACTTTTTGCAGAACGGCCGTGAGGTTCTTCTCCATGAGCTCGGGAGGGAGTCCGCGAAGGCCATCGTTGGCGCCAAGAGCGACAATAAAGACGGCTGCCTGGCGTTTCAGAAGCCAGTTGACGCGGTTAAGGCCGTCGGTGGTGGTATCACCGCTGACGCCGGCATTGATCACCTGAAATTTCAGGCCAGCTTCATCGATTTTCTTTTGCAGGAGGGCAGGATACGCTTGAGCTTCGTCGAGCCCGTAACCTGCCGTAAGGCTGTCGCCGAGAATGACGATGTTGTCCGCGGCACTCGTCACCGAGGGAGTCACGCCCAATAAAATTAAGAAAGCGAATAATACCGATCTCATGGGAAAGTCCGAAGGCGCCAACAAACAACGATGAGCGGCCCTCTTTTGCAAGTAAACGGGGCAGGGAGACGATACGGCGATTTGACGGTTCTAAGCGGCGTGAATTTCGCCCTGGCCACAGGAGAGACGTGTGCAATTTTGGGGCCATCCGGGAGCGGGAAGAGCACGTTGCTCGCGCTTTGCGCAGGTCTGGACGCTGCTTCCGAAGGCGACATTCTGCTGGACGGACGAAATCTGGCTGCGCTGAGCGAAGACGAACGCGCAGCTTTGCGCGTCGATCGCGTAGGGTTTGTTTTTCAAAACTTCCAACTCCTGCCGACCCTTACCGCGCTGGAAAATGTCATGGTTCCAGCAGAATTATTGGGAAAAAAAGATGCCCGTTCGCGAGCAGCGGAGTTGCTGGGGCGCGTCGGTCTGGGCGGAAGATTGGGGCATTATCCAAATCAACTGAGCGGCGGTGAACAACAACGCGTCGCGATTGCCCGGGCATTTATTAACGAACCAGCCTTGCTGTTTGCCGATGAACCGACCGGGAACCTGGATTTCGAAACGGGGCATCGGATTGTGGAAATGCTGTTCGATTTGAATCGGGAACAGGGCACAGCGCTGCTGCTGGTAACCCATGATTTGGAACTGGCAGGACGCACCGGTCGGGTCATTCGATTGCGGGGAGGGAAAGTTGAGACTTGAAACTGAGCGTCTAAAGCCTGAACCGACAGCTCGTTCCTGGCGGGTGGATTCATCGCTTAGGTCCCAAGCTTGGAGACTCAGGTTTTGTCTGCTAATGGCGTGGCGCGACAGCCGGGGAAGCAGAAGGCGATTGTTGCTGTTCGCGAGTTGTATTTCTGTGGGCGTGGCGGCATTGGTGGCGATTGGGTCACTGAAGGAGAGTCTGCGCGTGGCAATCGATCAGCAGGCGCGAACATTGCTCGGAGCGGATTTTGTGGTGCAATCGCGGCAACCGTTGAAACCCGCCGAGGAAGTGGCAGCAATGAATCTGGCAAGGCGGACTGCGCACGAAATCCGGTTTGCGTCGATGGCCGTATTCCCGGATGCGGGGGACAACACGCGGCTGGTGCAGGTGCGAGCCGTTGATCCGGGTTTTCCCTTTTTCGGAAAGCTGGAGACGGAACCGCAGCAGGTTGATTTTCAAGAAACCGGAGGCGCTTTGGTGGATGAGCGACTGCTGCTGCAATTTCACCTCCAGGTAGGCCAGAAGATCCGGTTGGGGGAAGCCGATTTTCCAATTGTTGCCGTTTTGAAACGCGCGCCAGGCGAAGCGATTTCGTTCAGTGGATTTGCCCCGCGAGTCTATATCCCGATGAAGCGACTGCAGGACACCAAATTGCTCAGAATCGGAAGCCTATCATCGCACTACCTGGCCCTCGAATTAAAGCCGGCTGTCACGCCCGAAGGCGCTGCGAAAGCGCTGGATGATGCGAACCTCAGTTTCGATAGCGTGGCGAAACGCAAGGAGGACCTCGGCGAGACGATGGAAAATTTGTCGCAGTTCTTGAATCTCACCGGATTTCTATCGCTGCTTCTTGGATCGCTTGGAATCGCCTCAGCGGTGAGTGTGCACATTCGGGCAAAAGCCGCGTCAGCCGGACTGCTGCGCTGTCTAGGCGCGACTGGCGCTGAAACGGTTCAAATTTATGGCATACAAGCACTTGCGCTGGGACTCGCGGGATCGATTCCGGGCGTACTGCTTGGCATCGCAGTGCATAAAACACTTCCCCCCGCCCTGGCGGGTTTGCTGCCATTTAAGATCGAGGCTGTCTTGTCACCGTCAGCAGTCTTGGCAGGATTGGGATCGGGCGTGCTCGTCAGTCTGCTCTTTTGCATTCCGCCGTTGTTGTCGCTACGACGGATTACCGCACTGGCCGTTCTTCGGGAAAGTGCGATGGCCACCAGCCCTGCATTTTACCGGGCATGGATTGGATCCAACCTGATCATTGCTCTCGGTGTCGTGTTGTTTGCGGTATGGCAGTTTGGCGGCTGGAAGCGCGGTTTGATTTTTGCGGCTTCGGCGGGTGTTCTGGTCTTCCTGCTGAATGGAGTGGCATGGGGTTTGCGGCGGCTGGTGCGGGTGGGTCTGAAACGCATTCCGCGTTGGCCATATGTCTTGCGCCAGGGCCTCGCGAATCTCGACCGACCCAACAACCGGACGCGCCTTTTGATTCTCGCGTTGGGATTTTGCACGTTCACGGCGCTGACGCTGCTTTTCACGCGCGACATTCTTTTGCGACAGCTCCGAATCGACGCAGGCGGCCAGCCGAATTTGATCTTGTTCGACATACAGCCCAATCAGCGTAAGGGGCTTGCTGACGCTCTCAAGGCGAATGGGCGCCCGCTCGTCGAAGAAGCGCCAATGGTCACCATGCGTCTGCGCTCGGTTCGGGGGCGCGAAGTTAAGGACTGGCTGAACGACCCGAAAAAAACGATTCCCGACTGGGTGCTCAAACGCGAATACCGGTCCAGTTATCGCGATCATCTATCCGTAACCGAAACGCTCCTTTCCGGAAAATTCGAGCCGCATTGGTCACTGGATCGCGAACCGGTTCCTATTTCCATCGAGGAAGGTATTGCGAGGGATCTTGGTGTGACGCTTGGCGATGAACTCAGTTTCGACGTACAGGGTTTGCCCGTAAAAGCTCAAGTGAAGAGCATTCGCCGCGTGGACTGGCGAAAGTTTCGGACTAACTTTTTCGTGATCTTTCCTTCAGGGGTCCTTGAAGAGGCGCCGGCGACGTTTATCGCGGTGTCACGTGCGGACAATGCCGCTCAATCCGCGGCGATGCAGAGTCATTTGGTTCGTGAGTTTCCGAATGTCTCGGTGATCGATCTGGAACTTGTTGTCTCATCCGTGCGCAGCGTTCTGGAAAAAGTGGATGTCGCGGCACGCGCCCTGGCGGCGTTTGCAGTGGCGACAACACTACTAATTTTGATCTCTGTACTCGCGGGAAGTCAGACCCAGCGCGTGAGAGAGCTGGCGTTGTTGCGCGTGCTCGGTGCATCGAGCCGGCAGGCAACGGCTATCAATCTCACGGAATTCGCTGCTCTCGGAGTTTTCGGGGCGTTGGCAGGAAGCGCACTGTCGCTCGGCGCAGGATGGGCACTGGGAAAATGGGTTTTCAAAGCGCCGTTCCAACCATCGTGGATCCTAGTTTCAGGAGCGATTCCGACAGCGGCGCTCGTGACGATTTTTACAGGAACAGCGATTCATCTTCTCGGCCGCAAACGCAGCGCTTGGGAAACGCTCCGACAGGAAGTGCAATAGTTTTTCGGAGCAGTCAAATCCGATTAGCAGCTTGTCAAACGATAGGCATTAAGTGATTAAACCAACCGCTATGAAAAAAATCGCTCTTGGTTGTGGAGTTATCGCAGTAATTGTTGCCGGAATTTTGTTACTCGTGGGCGTAGGCGGGTACAATAAGTTGGTGGGGCTCAAGCAGGGTGTGGACTCCGGATGGGCGGAGGTGCAAAATCAATACCAACGACGGGCAGATTTGATTCCCAATCTCGTGCAGACGGTTTCTGGCGCGGCAAACTTTGAAAAATCGACTCTCGAGGCTGTGGTTCAGGCCCGGGCCAGTGTTGGGCAAATGAAGATCACGCCTGGCGAGGCTCCCGCGACGGTAGAGCAGCTCAAACAATTCGACCAAGCCCAAGGACAACTCGGAGCTGCGTTGTCCCGGTTGTTAGTCGTTGCGGAAAGATATCCGGAGCTGAAAGCAAACGCCAATTTCCAAAATCTCCAGGCTCAACTCGAAGGAACGGAAAACCGGATTGCAACGGCTCGGGGCCGTTTCAATGAAGTCGTAAAAGGCTACAATACAGCCGTGCAAACATTTCCAACGGTGCTGTACGCAGCATTGGTCGGATTTACGCCGCGCCCCTATTTTGAAGCCAAACCTGGCAGCGACGTCACGCCATCGGTAAAGTTTGATTTTGGTAACAAATAACAAATGAGGGCGATTTTTCGCTGGTTTTTCGTCGCTCTGCTTGTTTGCGGTCTGTTAACCCAGATTTGCACGGCGGAAAGCCTGCCGCCAAAACCGACGCGTTATGTGTCGGATCGCGCTCTCGTGCTGGACGACGCTACGTCGGAAGCACTGAATCAACGCCTGGCGAATTTCGAACGCGAAACGTCAAACCAGATCGTGGTAGCGATTTTTTCCCGCCTCCCTGAGGGCGCGGAGATTGCTCAATATGCCACCGAAGTATTTCACGCCTGGGGCGTCGGTCAAAAAGACAAAGATAACGGGGCCGTCCTTTTCATATTTCAAGCCGACCGCAAACTCTTCATAGCAACGGGGCGCGGGTTGGAAGGTGCGTTGCCCGACGCCACTTGCAAACAGATCATCGAGAGCGAAATTGTGCCGCGTTTTCGACAAAACGACTACGCGGGAGGGATCCGGGCAGGCGTCGAATCGATGATAGCCGCTACAAAGGGAGAATATGTCGGGACAGGAACAAGTGTGCACGATCGAGAGCAATCCGCCTCCGATAGTGGCGATTTCCTTTTCAGCATTATCCTCTTTTTCGTTATCCTCATGATCCTACTAACCATTCGCAATCGAATGAGAGGTATGGTTGTGACTCACAGGGGGTATCGCAACTACGGGGGAGGATGGACGATTGGGACGGGCGGAGGTGGATTCGATCGAGGCCCAGGCGGCGGCGGCTTTGGAGGCGGCGGGGATAGCGGCGGATTCAGCGGAGGCGGCGGAGACTCTGGTGGTGGAGGCGCCGGTGGAAGCTGGTAAAAGACTATGAAAACGCGTCACTTTATCAACCAGCTCGAGAAGAATCGCCTGGTAAAAGCGATTCAGGAGGCAGAACAAGGAACCTCGGGCGATATCGTTTTATATATTAGTTACAAAAAAGTAGCTGATCCCCAGATCGCAGCTCGGGCGGTTTTCCGTAAGTTGTCATTGGGAAAAACCGAAATTCAGAACGCTGTTCTTATTTTTCTAGCTCCGGAGAATCAAAAACTGGCCGTGATTGGCGGGACAGATTTATACCAGAAATTACCTCATGACTGGTGGACAAACCTAATTACGGAGATGTCCGCGAATTTTGTGGAGAATCGGCTGACGGAAGGACTGCTTCTGGCTATCGAAAAAATCGGCATTGCTTTAAGAACTCACTTCCCAATGCATCAAAAGATAGACCGCTCTGGTCAGAGCGACGTGATAGAGGAAAGATAGACCGTCATACGGTACTGTTACAAATCGACAACGCATTCAGTTCACGGCGTGTCGTAAGAATATCAGTCGTGCCTGCGGGAACAATTGAATGCGTGCCCGGCACTCCTACAACTTACGATTCCACCTCAAGCAGTCTCTCAAAGATCAGCTGCGGAGCCAGGGGCAAAGTGCCAAATCGGACGCCAGTGGCGTCTGCGACAGCATTGGTGAGCGCAGGAGCGACCGGGTTGACCGGACTTTCACTCATGGCTTTCGCACCCATGGGGCCGATCTTGTCGACTGTATGCGCAAAATAGACTTCCGTTTTGGGCACATCCGCGAATGCCGGGATGCGGTAGTTTCGAAACGCGGGATTTACCAGATTGCCCGTGGCGTCCACGACCATCCGCTCGAATAGCGCCCAGCCGATTCCCTGCGCGATACCGCCTTCGACCTGGCCACGGCACTGCATCGGATTGATGACTACGCCGGCGTCAGCGGCATGGACGCTTTGCAGGATTTGGATTTCGCCAGTGATTTTGTTCACCGCGACTCGGAAACCGTGCACGTTAAACGAAACAGACCTTGGCGCGGCGTATGCGCGACGGACGGCGTTGACCCGGGTGCCATCCCTTGTGGCGCGGTCATAAAGCTCGCTGAGGGAAATCGAACTGTTGCCGGTATGGACGACGCCGTCTCCGATTTTGCAGGCTTCGGCCGGCACGCCCGAATAACGGCTCGCCAATACGACAAGCTGTTCCTTCAAAACGTTTGCCGAACTTTGGACGGCAGCGCCGCCGATGATAGTTCCCGTGCTGGCGTACGTGCCGGTGTCGTAAGGGGCTTTATCCGTATCGGCGTTAATAATGCGAATGCGATTCACGCCGCAGCCGAGCACCGTGGCCGCGATCTGCAGATGCGTGGTGATCGTTCCGTTCCCAAATTCCGCCGAACCTATGGCAAGGAGATAGTCCCCCGTTGGCAGCAGGTCGATCCGTGCCTCAGAACGATGTTCCGTCGGTGGACCGCAATCGAGCATGCAAATAGCCAGTCCCTTCCCTTCGAGCCATTCGGCTCCGTCCGGTTTCGGCTTCCCACGGCCACTCGCTAGCGCTTCTTCAGTCACATCCACGCATTCGGCGAGTCCGTAGCTGCCGATCGAGATATCACTCGGCCCACTCCAGACACTAAGCAGCGTGTCATGTTCGCGAATCATGTTCTTCCGGCGAAAAGCCACCGGATCGATGCCAAGCTTGCGCGCAAGTTCATCGATCGCGCTTTCCACGCCGAACGCCGTCTGCGTCATGCCATATCCGCGAAACGCACCGCCGGGGACGCAATTCGTATATACGGAAAACGCGTCTGCCTTCTTGTTAGGACAACGATAGATGGCGAGCGATTCGTTCAACGAATGGCCGAGCACTTCACCTCCGTGATTGCCGTAGGCGCCGGTGTTCGAAACGGCCCGCATGTACATCGCCGTGAGTGTGCCGTCCTTGGTCGCACCAAGCTTCAGGCGCATTTTGAATGGATGCCGGGTAACCGCTCCGATAAATTCTTCCGTTCGCGTAAACTCCCACTTCACGGGCTTCCCGAGAGCGAGTGTCGCCGCAGCGCACAAGTCTTCGCTAAGCACTTCCTGTTTTGCGCCGAAACCGCCGCCGACCCGCTCCGTATAAACGTGCACAGCCTCAGGGTATAAACCAAACAGATAAACCAGCTTCGCCTTTGTCAGCGACGGCGTCTGACTGCTTGTCCGGCAATGCAGTCGGCCTTCGTCATCGAGATAGGTGATCGTTGTATGAGTCTCCAAGTGCGCGTGTTGCTGAGGCGGCGTCTCGAACTCTCCCTCGAAAATCACATCCGCCGCAGCAAAACCAGCTTCCGTATCTCCATTCTCGCCATGGAATTCCCGCAGGATATTTCTCTCCGGATGTGAAATCCGCGACACGGCATTTTTGCCCGTGTGCAAAATCGGCGCGCCTTCGGCCATCGCTTCCTCGGGATCAAAAACCGCCGGCAAGACTTCGTATTCCACCAAAAGCGCCCGGCATGCCTCCTCCGCCGCTCCCTCGGATTCCGCAACAACCGCCGCAACACGCTGACCGGCAAAACGCACGACGTTATCCAAAATGTACGTGTCATCGGGATCAACGTGATAGTCATCATGCGTCGCTGTCGTGAACAATCTCCGCGGAACATCCTCCCAAGTGAGCACCAATTTTACGCCCGGAACGGCAACGGCTCTGGTTTTGTCAATCGACTTGATGACAGCATGCGCGTGCGTCGAGCGGAGCACTTTCAAATGGAGCATTCCTTCCATATGCACGTCCGCCGTGTACCTCGCTTTGCCAGTCACAATCGACTCAGCCAGAGGATTTTGCAGATTCATTCCCACGCTGGAGCCGGGACAATCCGTCGCCACCTCCTCTCTTCCACAAATGGCATCCTCAACAGCACGGTAGCCCGTGCAGCGGCAAAGATTTCCTTTCAATGAGCGCGGCAAATCCGCTTTCTGATCATCCGTCAATTTCGCCGCGGTCATGATCATTCCCGACGTGCAGAACCCGCACTGAAAACCTTGCGCCGCAAGAAATTGCTTCTGCACGGGGTGCAGCTCTCCGTCCTGGGCCAAACCCTCCAGAGTTGTCACCTCATGGCCTTCGGCGCGAAATGCAGGAAAGAGACAACTGTGCACCGGTTGTCCGTCCACCCACACCGTGCAGGCGCCACAATCACCGGCGTCGCACCCTTTGCGGACACCAAACCATCCTTGATCCCGAAGAAATGTGCGAAGGCATTGCCCGGGACGGGGTTCCGCATTGAGTGAATTCCCATTAACGCTGCAGTTCATAGGCCCTATTCGGTTGTTCGGACAGAAATAGGGTTCATGGCGCGAGTGCGGCAACCTTTATTTACCGTAAACGCCTACTTGTACGTTAACAGCGTAATAAATATCCCTAAAGTTATATATCTGGAACAGCCAGAATAGTCACTCCCGCGCACAAGCCCATTGACTGGAGTTTTGCATTTGCGTTTTTCATTCCTCTGCTTCCTTTTCGTTCCGTTCATGACGCTGCATCACGCGATTTTTCACGGAACGATACGGGTAAGGCACGGCCAGCATGTCGAGTTTCGGCGCTGGCTTGGGCGATACGATGCGGCGCTCGCGCATTTTCCGGGAAAACTTGGAAACGTAACCGTTCCGCCGCCGGCAGGCAGCAACACCTGGTCGATGCGGCTCGTTTTCGAAACGAGCGAACAGCTCGAAGCATGGCTCGATTCCTCAGAGCGTGCAGACTTGTTGCGCGAAGCAGCACCGCTTCTGGAAGGCGGCCCAATTTATAAAATCACCCGCGACCATCCATCGGATGGCAGCGTAACCGAAGTACTGTTTGCGAAAATCCAACCGGGAGCCGAAAATGCGTTTCGGCACTGGAGCACCAAAATCAACCGCGCGCAGTCCCGATATCCAGGCTACCTGGGCGTGACCATCCAGCCGCCGTTTGCCGGACAATACGAATGGACGACATTGCTGCGATTCGACTCCCCGGAGAATCTCGACAACTGGCTCAAATCCCCCGACCGCAGGGAACTCATGCGCGAAATGCAGACATTTCTCGTGAGCGGATCCCGCCACCGATTGGCTACATCATTTCCAAGTTGGATCCCCGCCCCCCCCAGCTTCGGCCAGACCCGCACCGAATTGGAAAACGACAGCGCTCGTTTTACTGGGACTGTTTCCAATCGTGATGCTCGAGATGTGGGCGCTCGGCGGGATTCTCAACCAGTACTTCGCGCGATCACCCGGCATGTTCGTAGCCAACATGATCAGCGCTGGACTGACTGGTTACGTCTCCATGCCATTGCTAGTGCGCGCCTTCCGCTGGTGGCTATTCTTGAGAGAAGACTCTTCGAAATGGATTACGCCTGTCGGCATAGTATTGCTGCTGGCACTCTACGCCGCGGAAATCATTTTGTTTTGGAACTTGCACTAACTCTATCTTCATATCCTACTCGTTAACACTACCTTACTCTCCCGTTTCTCCTCCTCACCGCCCCGTTGTGTATGAGCAAGTCAAAGAGTCGGACGAACGATACGGAAGACGCCATGGGAGCGATCATCCTCTCTGCGGGCGCATCCCGCCGGATGGGTTCTCCCAAGGCCCTGCTTCCCTGGGGCAAATCGACCGTCCTACAGCACCTTTCCGACCTCTGGACATCCGCGGGCGCCACGCAGATCGCTGTTGTTCTCGATCCTGCCAACTCCGCCATCGCTGCAGAACTAGACCGCCTCGCTGTGTCCGATCGAATACCCAACCCGCATGCCACCGATGGCGGGATGATGTCCTCCCTGCGAGCCGCGGCAAAATGGCCAAATTGGAATGCGTCTATCCGCCGTTTTGCCGTCGCGTTGGTCGATCAACCGCATATTTCCCGCGGCACTCTTATTTCCCTCAACAGATTTTCTCACGAGAACCCCAAAAAAATTTGCCAACCCCAATTTGGCAATCGCCGCGGGCATCCCGTTTTTCTCCCAAAAGAAATATTTGTTAGTCTCGCTGCCACGACAGAACCGGATTTCCGCGCGTTTATCAGGCGTCACGCCAGCCTCCGGGCGTTTCTACCCTGCGCCGATGAAGCTGTCATTAGTGACATGGATACACCGGAAGACTATCGGAAGGCAGTGGAGCGAAACGTTCCAGACGATGAAACAGTGGGCGGCCTATAGTAAGCCGGCCACTGCAGATAACGTTTTTTCGCCGCGAAACTACTTGGACGATTCAATCCGCGGGAATAGTGGAACCGGCCGCCCCAGTTGATGTCCGTCGGGGAGTTTCCCCCATTCGACCTCTGCAAGCTTCATTGGGCCGCGCCAGTTGAGTTGGCTGAAAATACCGGTCGCCGCTTTCGGCAGCACCGGTGAAATGAGGATCGCGACCATCCGAAGCGACTCAGAGAGAGAGTACAATACACGATCAAGGCGTTCCGCCTGCGCCGGTTCTTTGGCCAAGGACCATGGTTTTTCGCTGTCAATAAACTGGTTGCACACGACCACGAGTGCGAATGCGTTTTCCAAGCCTGCGGAAATCCGGAATTCAGTCATTACCTGCCGGTAAGCGGCAATTATATCGGCACTCGCTGGAGCAGACCCGACCGCTTTCTTCAATACGCCATCGCGATATTTCTGCGCCATGTTCAACGTGCGATTGAGCAGATTGCCAAGCGAATTCGCCAGGTCCGCGTTGTAACGCTGAACCAACCGTTCCTCGGAAAAATCGGCATCCCGGCCCGTGGCGATATCGCTCATGAGATAATAACGGAGAGCTTCCGCACCGTACTGGTCTGCTAGAACGTCGGGATCGACGATATTGCCGAGGCTCTTGCTCATCTTCGCTCCGCCGATATTCCACCAGCCGTGAACCAGCAACGGCGGAATCTCGTCGTCGGCAAACCCGAGCCCTTTCAACATGATGGGCCAGTAAACACCATGCGCCGGGATGAGTATGTCCTTGCCGATAATATGCAACGCAGGCCACCATTTTTTGAACTCCGCAAGGTCCGCGCCAGCTTCGGCGCTATAGCCCGCGAAGCTGATGTAGTTCACCAACGCATCGAACCAGACATAAGTCACAAAGTCCGGATCAAACGGGAATTCGATGCCCCACGAGAGTCGGGCCTTCGGGCGCGAAATGCAAAGATCGCCTTCGAGCTTTTCCACTGCATTCCGCAATTCGGCGACCCGAAAATCAGGGATGACAAGCGGATTTCCAGCTGCGGACCGGGCGTCGATCAATCGGATCAGCCACTCTTTGTGTTCCGCGAGTCGGAAGTAATAGTTTTCCTCTTCACGAAATTCGACCTGGCCCCATTCGGGCCCAAACTCGCCATCGGGACCGCGCTCTTTGTCGGTGAGAAATTGCTCCTGGCGAACACTGTAATAACCACCTCTTTTATCCTTATAGATCTGTCCGGCGTCGTTAAGGCGCGTGAGGATTTTCTGAACGCAAATCTTATGAACCGGCTCCGTGGTCGCCGCCCAACGATCATAGCGAACGTCGAGTTTTTCCCAAAGCGCGATGAATTTGGTGGTGATGCTATCAACGAATTGCTGTGGAGCGACGCCTTGCTTTTCCGCCGATTGCTGCACTTTTTGACCATGTTGATCCACGCCGGTCAGAAAAAAAACTTCGCGCCCAGCAAGCCGTTGATAGCGCGCGATTACGTCTGCCATCACTTTTTCATAGGCATGACCGATATGGGGCGCACCATTTGTGTAATCAATCGCGGTGGTAACGAAAAATGGTTTGGAACTCATTGGCTAATCTCGCGCTATCTTTCCTCCCCACGATAGTATTTTCGCCTTCGCGCCGGCAGCTTCTGCTTCCTTGATCTGATCGTTGCGGACGTAAAACATCGATAGGCTTGACCACGCCAGGAGATCGTTGGGGCGGAGTTCCGTGGCTTTCAAACCGGCTTCAATCGCTTCCGGATAACGGCCCACCTTCATGAGGGCCATCCCAAGCGCATGCCAGCCGTCAAAAAACGTTGGATCAAGTTCGGTGCAACGGCGGTATTTTTCCACGGCGGCGTCGAGATCCCCCAAAGCCAGGTCGCTATTGGCGTCGTCGAAGATTTCCTCCAAAGCGTTTTCAGCCATCACCCGGGATTGCCCGCGCCGACACGGAGGTTAGCTGCATTGCGCTGGCCGCGCAGCCACTCGCCAAAAACGACCATGCGCTTGCCGTCCTGAAACAGCGCAAGAACATCCTTCTTCCGCTCGTTCCATTGGCTTTCGTCGATGGGATCCACCTTCTCAAGGAATGCAAGGGCGCCGCCCGTCGGGGCGTCGATGAAATCGCTAATAGATCCGGGAGTTAAATCGGCCGCGCGAAATTGCAGCATCTGGTTGCTATCCTGGGCATCGCGCAGCTCAGCGAGCGCCAATGGCGGAAGCGCCTCAACTTTCAAACCTTCTGCCTCGGCCGCCTGGGCAAACGTCTTTCCGTTTTTGATGGCGGTTGCGAGTTTGACCTTCAAATCGGCAGCCCGCTTGGACATGGTATCCTGAATTTTCCGCCCCTCCAAAAGGCTGGCTATTCGCGGTGTTGCCTGTTCCAGCGTCTCCGGCTGGCTGGGCTCGATCTTTTCCAAATGCAGAACGTAAAATGCATCCTCGGTTTGCACGATGTCGCTATCGGCTGATTCGCCGGTCAGGCTAAATGCTGTCGCTCCGAAACCAGGTACGCCGGCGACCTCTGCAGGTGGGTTTGACTGGGTAAATGGGGCAGTCGTTTTCACTTCCACACCGAGATTCTTTGCGACCTCCTCAAATTTGGCACCAGTCACGAGCATCTTTTGCGTGAACTGATCAGCCTTATCCGAGATAGGCTGAAGCGCGGCTACACGCTCCTTGCCCTGAAGCGATTTGTCTTTGTCTGGCAGCCCGAAGACGACGTATTTCACAACGCGTTTCTCCTCGGTTTTATACGAGCTCTTGTTCTTCTCGAACCAGTCTCTGATTTCCTCAGGCGTCACGGCTGCGCTCTTGGCAAACTCGTCGCGATTCAAGCGAACGACCCACAGATGCCGCTTGCCGGATGCACGCGCGTACTCGTAACGAACCTCGTCATCAGCGACAGCAACGGTGGATCCAATAATATCTTTCAGCCGCGCCAGGCGCAGGTCATCGCGAACGAGGTCCTCCATCTGCTGCGACGTATAGCCATTGGGCGTCAAAGTCTCCGCGATGAATTTGTTATATTTGACAAGATCGAACTTTCCGTCCGTCTGGAACGCAGGTAGCGACTGGATGCGCTTCTGCACAGCCTCAACGCCGGGATCCACCTGAAGCTGGCTGGCGGCGTGCCGCAAAACTATCGTATCCCATACGAATTCGTCCTGGTTTCCACGGGGGGAAAGCGCCTGGAGCAAATCCAAAAGACCCATGGAATATGCCACCTGCGCCTGACGAGCCGTTCTCTCAAACTCGGTTCCGCTGACTTTCCTCCCATAAATCTGTCCGACCGATGTCTGACCGAGCTTCTGCAGATCCGTCTGATTGTAAAGCCAGACGAAGGAGATAATCACGAGCACTGAAATAATAATCATCAGCGCCCGCTGATTTTTCCGTATAATATCGATCATGTTGGTTTGGGGAATTTTGAGAGTTGCTTTCGCAATGCGCGTTCCTAGATTTGGCGGGACATGAGATTTAGTCCTCCCAGCTCCCCCCTTCAACTTCTTTTTCCCGCGTTTGCCGCCGCAGTTCTCACGATTTCCCCTCTGGCAACGCACGCCCAAGACAGCATTTTGCAAACGAATGGGACGGTGCGCCAGGGCCAAATCGTCCGAGTCGCTCGCGGCTCGGCTATGATCAAAATCGGCGCCGGAGAAGTCGGCGTTCCCTTCGCGCAGATCTCACAAATTCAAATGGCTACCCCGGCACCGGCTACTCGTGGTCTGCAACTTCAGGAAGCTGGGAAAGTGTCTGATGCGATTGCAGCACTGAAACCCGTCGTTGAGCAGTTTGGAGGACTTCCTACCGAATGGGCCCAACAGGCTACCGCTGCTCTGGGTGACCTGTATCTGTCGCAGAACAATATGAAGGAGGCCGCTGCCGCTTATTCCAAATTCAAGGCACTTTATCCCGGCGCGGGTCTGTCGCTGCAAGCAGATGTGGGTATGGCTCGCATCGCTGCCGCCGACGGCAAAAATGCCCAGGCGCGAGCGACCCTCGAGCCGGTCGTTGCGACCGCGCTCACAAAGGCTGACGTGTCGAAAGCGGAATCGGCGGCATTCGGGCAAGCCTATTATACCCTCGGCAGCCTCGATGAAAAAGACGGAAAATTCGCCGAAGCACTCCAGAATTACCTGCGGACAGTCACCATTTTTTACGCGGACCGCGCCACCGCTGCACGCGCTCAGGAACGTGCGGATGCCTTAAGAAAAGCGCACCCGGTAGCCGTTCCATAAAAAAAAAACAGACGTATTCGCGCCTTGACTCCCCGAACCTGTGCATGTCCTCTTTCCGATCCTCTCCTCGATGAATACCCCCCGCTCGTCTTCACATTTGCGTTCGTTCGCAACCCTTTGCGCTTCCTTCCTGCTCGCCACCCCGGTTTTTGCGCAGGAAAGCTCCCCCGCGCCCGCGCCTGAGCAACACTCCATTCTCCAGCTCATCTGGCATGGCGGTCCGCTCACGGTTCTGATCTGGATATGTCTCGTATTGACCTCGGTGACGATGGTCACATTCATCATCCAGAATATCCTCTATCTTCGTAACGATAAACTGGCTCCCCCGCCTCTTTTTGATTCGCTCAAACAAACGCTCGCCTCCGGAAATTACCAGGAAGCTTGGGAAATCTGCAAAGCCAACCGTGTCTACCTTGCCAACGTTCTGAAGGCTGGTCTCGAACGGCTAGGCCGTGGAAAGGAAGCCGTCCAGGAGGGCCTCGCAGAGCACGGCCTCCGCGAAGCGCAAATCCTTCGCACGCGCAACAGTTATTTGTCGGTCATCGGTGTGGTTGCACCCATGATTGGGTTGCTCGGAACCGTCATCGGCATGATGCGCGCGTTCGCCACTCTTGCGTCCAGCGGCATCAAAGATCCCAGTAAACTCGCAGCGAATATTTCCGAGGTTTTGCTCGCGACAGCCAGCGGCCTCTTCATCGCGATTCCTGCATTTATTTGCTACTACATTTTCCGGAATCGCGCCCAGATGGTCATCGTGCATGCTGATGACAAGCTCAACACGCTCGTCCAGGATATTCCGTACGATGAGCTGACCGGAATTCGTATTGGCGAAACATTCAGCCCCGGCGTGCCGGGTGTTGCCGCTGATGCCGCAACATCGCGCAAAGTTTCGATGGCACTCACGACAAATTGCCCTGTTTGCAACAGCGCCATCAGCCCTGGTATTACCCCGTGCCCGCATTGCCAGGCCGCTCTTCAGTGGTCGTAGCCGCGCACTTTTAAAAAGAACCCGCCTGATTCTCCCCAGATGGCCCTCAGTCACACGAAAAAATCCAAGAGCGAACTCCGCGTCATGCCGGAGGAGGATCCGGACTTCCAGATCGCGCCGATGATCGATATCTTGCTGGTGCTGTTGGTATTCTTCATGTCCATCAGCTCGACACAGGTTCTGCAATCCAATCAACAGGTCCAACTTCCGGTTGCCGCCAAGGCGAAACAAAAAAAGGATGAAACTGCCGTCGCAGGCCAGACTGTCCTCAACGTTTTGTGGGTCCCACTCGGCAATAGCGGCAGCATCACCGTCGACGAAGCCGACGTAAAGGACCCCGTCCAGGTCATTCCGCTCCTCCAGGAGCGCTTGAAGCTGAATCCCAAACTCCGTGTTCTTATACGCGCGGATCGCCGTGCACCGTACAGCTTCATCCGGCCGTTGCTTGTAGCGGTCGGGCAGGCAGGCGCCACCAATATCACTTTTTCTGTGCTCAACAAGGACGATCAAAACCAGGGAGGCGCGAAATAGATGGCCGGCGGAGGTGGAGGTGGTGAAGATGGGGATATGGGCTTTCAAATCGCCCCGATGGTGGACGTTGTTTTCGTGCTGCTGCTCTTTTTCATGGCGATGGCCGGCACGCAAACCACCGAGCTGGAGCTTTCCATCAATCTTCCCAGCCAGGGAACGGCCAAAAAAGATGTTCCCACTACTCCAATAATCATCGACATCAACGTCGATGACTCCGTCGTCGCCAACGGAAGGACCTTCGACTCGCCTACGACGAAAAATCTCGTTCAGCTTCAGACGTGGCTGTCGGAAACGATCAAGATGTTCGGCGGAAAAGATCCAGTCATTATCCGGCCGGCAATGGAAACCAAGCAGGAACGCATCATCGACGTTCTCAATGCAGCTGCCGGCGCCGGAGTCACGAATCTAACATTCGGGTAACAAACCTCGTCACGCCGTCCTGCCGTTCTAATTGTCCGGCAGCAGCAGTCATTTGAATGGACTGGGTTGACTGGGCGCCTTCAGAGAATACGCAGTGAAGCGATCAGATTACGATCAATCCGCCCCGTGACTTCCAGGTCATTATCACTCTGGTAACGGCGGATGGCCCGTCGCGACGCTGGACCGATATCGCCGTCGATTGGGCCGCTGTAATAACCGAGCTTCGCCAATTTTCGCTGGACGGCAAACGAGATGGATGTGTCGTAGCCAGGGGACACCTGCTCACCCCGATAAATACGGACATCTTCATCGTAATAACGACCATCGTAGTAGCCTCCGTACGGGTAGATCCCGCCCACTGTCACGCCAAAAGACGGTCCCCACCAAGGACCCCAGCCATATGTGTAATACGGATATCCCCAATACCCACCGTAGTACCGCCGGTTACCATAATATCGGTAGCGAGGATATCGATATCTCGAGTCGTAGTAGTACCGGTGACGACCGCCACGATCCCAGTCCCGATGATAATCCCGCCGGCGATTGTCACGATCCCACTTGCGACGATCCGCGTACAGGTTCCGATCCCAGTTTGAATTTCGCCGAAAATCGCGAGTCTGCTCGATCATCTCCTCCCGTTGCACCTGGGAGGCCTTGATCTGCCTTTGCAGGGAAAGATCTTTCCGATCGACGTACCGGTCCACGCCGTTGTCAAAGCCCCGGTTTGAATCCCTTCGGAAATTCTGTGTTCGCTCAATGACCTGCTGGCGCTGAGCCTGAGCCTGTCGGAATGGATTTCCCCGAGATATATCGGCGGCCATCAAGCTGGCGGCGATCCCCGTCGTCAGCGTCAAAATCGCTGCAAAAACGACCCGTCGGGAAACCGAAAACGTCTTCATGAACAACAATCTTCGACCGTTTCAGCGGAAATCCACTCAAACTTTATCGCTTCCCAGCCTCAAACAACCAACTCTCAGCAAGATTTCACCGGCTGCAGGGCGTGCACAGTGAGGGGATCGAACCCCCGACCAACGCGGTGTAAACGCGCCGCTCTACCGCTGAGCTAACTGTGCAAATCCCAGGAAATCAGTCGTTTTTGGCGTTTTGAACTGCCAACGCCGCGTATTATCGGTCGCACCAGCGAAAAGGCAAGCGGTTCCCTACAAGCCGCGTGAATCCATTGCAACGCGATCCAACGACCTTGTCTGCAGCGGTCAGCTTGACAAGCAGGTCAGGTCACCAGCATCACGGCCGATGTTTGTACGGGATCGCCTTCCGGATTTCAGGAGTTGGCTCGGGTGCAGCCACCAGAGTTTCTTCAGGGTACCTTTTGGTCGTCGGCCAGACAATGCGCCAGGGTTGGCGCTTCAGGGTGTCCGTTAGCTGATCCGCGTTTTTAGCGATGCTGGTGAGTTGCGGCGAAAGGTCGCCCAACATGAAATTAACTTTTCCAGCTGCGCTATTGAGCTCAACCGCAGTCGATTTGAAGTTGCTGAGGGCCACTTTCAGATCCCGTCCATCCTCAAGCTGAGCGGTGAATTTTTCGACGCTTTTAGCCGACCGATTCAGTGATTCGAGTGACTCGTTAAGGGACTTGCTGATTTTTCCATCCGAAGCAGAGAGTTGGACGAGATTGTCACCGAAGAGCTTAAACCGGTCCAGCGCCGCGTTGAACGACGAGCCCTGCGCCGTGATATCACCAATATTTTTGGCGGTAACACGAAGTTCCGCCAGGGTTTTGCGGGCGTCGGCGAGAACGGGCGTAATCTGGTCGAGCACACGCGGACCGAGCTCAGTCAAGTCCGGCGAACGTTCGCCAATGAAAACGTGACCGTTTTCCGCTAGACCGCTGGTTTCATCGCCATTTGTAAAATCGATGACCAGCTCCGCCAGAAGGCCATAGGCGATCATCCGCACGCGACATTCCTTGTAGACGAGCGCCGTTGCGTCGACACGGACGGTAATGAGCGCTTCGTAATTGGGTTTATCTATCGGACGATTTTTCACCGGAACCGGTGACTGGAGCGCAACGATGGAACCCACTTTACGCCCAGCCAAAAGAACTGGCGCGCCGGGTTTGATCCCAGCGGCGTTGTCAACCTGGACCTGGTACGTGTTGAGGGGTTTAAAAACCCCCGGAGCGCCAAGGTAAAGCATGACTCCCACCAGGACGCCGACCGTCAACACCACCAGGATACCGGTTCTTAGTTCGTAACGAGTGACTTGCATTTAGATGAGAGATCAGGCTGGCAACGTTCAATTCGCAAGAATGGGGCCGTCGGTGTCGCCGGAAAGAAATTGAGCAACGACGGAGTTCGTGGATTCCTTAAAACGAGCGGGCGTATCCTCCGCGATGACTTTCCCTTTGTAAATCATTGCCATCCGGGTGGCTATGCGGAAGGCGCTATCCATTTCATGCGTCACGATAATGGAAGTGGCTCCGGTCTTTTCGGTGAGATCAATAATCAACTCGTCAATGACGGAACTGATGACGGGATCGAGCCCGGCGCTTGGTTCGTCAAAAAGAATCAATTCCGGATCGAGCATCAGGGCGCGTGCAAGGCCAATGCGCTTGCGCATACCGCCGGAGAGCTCGGCCGGCATAAGGTATTTGGAAGACGTCATGTCCACCATTTCGAGCTTCTCATCGACGAGGCGCTCGATTTCACCCTGGGTTTTGCGAGTCAATTCCTCGAGGGGCAAAGCGAGATTGTCGCGAACGTCAATGGAACTGATGAGAGCGGAATATTGATAAACCATGCCGATTTTCGAGCGGACTTGGTTGAGCTGCCGTCGACTCATCGTGGGAATCTCCTGGCCGTTGAATTTTACGGAACCCAAAGTCGGTTTCAAAATGCCGCAAATCAGCCGTAACAGGGTGCTCTTTCCGCTTCCCGACTGGCCGAGAACAACCAGGCGATCATGTTTGGCGACATGAATCGTCAGCCCGTCAAGGACGACCTTTGGGCCAAATTGCAATTTTACATCTTCGATGGAAACCAGCGGAGCCTCGTTCACGGCAGCGTCTGTGAGAGAATGATATTCGCCAGCGTGTCGAAACCAATGACCGTTGTAATGGCAACGACTACACTGGACGTCGTCGCCGTGCCGACACCCGCCGCTCCACCTTCGACAGCCAAACCTTTAAAACAGGAAACAAGCCCAATGATCATTCCGAAAAGCACGCTCTTGATGATGCCGGTGGAAATGTCTTTAAGCTCAATACTCTCGAGGATAAGATCTTTGCAGTATTCCGGCGAGATATTTAACACATACCAAGAAATAAATACGGTTCCCGCTAATGCGGCAAGCGTTGCCACAACGGAGAGGCAAGGCATTAGCAGAGTCACCGCCATCAGGCGGGGAGCAACGAGGAACCGCAACGGACCGATTCCCATGGCCTCAAGGGCTTCGACTTCTTCCGAAACCGTCATGGTTCCGAGTTCGGCCGTGTAAGCTGCTCCAATTCGTGCGGCAATCACGATGCCAGTGAGAAGCGGACCGAGCTCCCGAGTGAACGCTATGGCGACAAGGCCAGGCACAAACCGTTCGCTTCCGAATTTTTGCAACTGATAGCCCGTCAACAGCGCCATGGTTAGCCCGAGAAAAAGCGAGACCATCGCCGTGAGGGGCACTGAACCAACGCCGGCTCGATCCGTTTGTGCAAAAAACATCGCCGGCCGAAAGGGCATGCGCCCGCGCCGCACGTTGTCCGACATCTCGGCGATGGTATTGATCAGCAGCCAGACAACACTGCTGACTATCTGTAAAAATCGGCGCGTGTGGTGGCCGATACCTTCAATTAAGTACAAGGTTCCATCTCCTGGGCGCGTAAGATAACGTCCAGCGACCTGATCGCAACCCAATGCGTTCCTCTACTCTTCTTCGAAATCCCGTTGCGGTCGAGGACCACGATGTTTTTCTTTCTCCCGACGTCCGCCGCCCCGGCTGTTGCTGCCATCAGTCCAGCCACCTGCGCGACCGCCACCTCCTCCACTTCCGCCGTACGGTCTGAACCCGCCACCGCTACCTCCCTGAGGACGGTTGCCTGCCCCTCCTCCTCCCTGTGGACGAAACCCGCCAGGACGTTCCTCACGTGGACGTGCTTCAGTGACTGCCAGGGGCCGGCCCTCGTGAGTCTTCCCATTCAACTCGGAGATCGCTTTGTCGCCGTCCGCATCCGACTCCATGGTTACAAAACCGAAACCACGGGATTTCCCCGTCAATCGATCAAGGATCAGTTTAACCTCTTTGACTGGCCCGATTTGCGCGAAGATGTCTTCGAGATCGTTTTCAGTAACGTGAAACGCGAGGTTTGCGACGTATAGCTTGTTGCCCATGTGTGACTTTAACTAAGACGAGGAAAGAACGGGTTGAGACAGCCGCTCAAAGAATTTGGCTGAGGGAAGGAGGGAAAATCAAACTGGAAAAAACAGATCGTCCGAGCGAATCGCGTGATGAATTCCTTATTTGCCAATATCTTCGTTCCAGAGTTCGGGGTTCTCGCGGATAAACTTCTCCATCATTTCGTAACACTCCGGCAAGTCGAGATCAATGACCTCAACGCCATGCGCCCGCATAAATTCCGGGCCGCCTGGGAAAGTCCGACTCTCTCCGACAATCACTTTTTTGATACCGAATTGCACTACCGCTCCCGAGCACAGATAGCACGGCATCAGCGTGGAATAGATCGTCGTATTGTGAAAACTCCCGATTCGGCCAGCGTTACGCAGGCAATCGATCTCTGCATGGGTAATCGGGTCGCCATCCTGAACGCGCTTGTTGTGACCGGATGCGATCAATTTGCCATCGCGCGCCAGCGAGGACCCGATGGGAATACCACCTTCTGCCAACCCCTTTTTGGCCTCTTCGATTGCAACGCGCATAAACTCGTCCATAAAGTGCGAGGTGAAATAACGGGAAAAAAGCGCTTATTCCAAGCGAAAAATTTTCGAAAGAACGTGCTGGCCTATTCGTCGCGCTTTGCCCCCGTAACAGCGGCATAAGTCTTGGATGGCTGCAAACGAGCCATTGCAACCATAGTTAGTGCCTTTTTGACTTTTTCACGAACAACCGTGATGCGCGAACCAACCGGAAGCATCTCGTAAACAGCAATAACGTCGGCTGATTTCATCCGAATGCAGCCGAAACTGGCTGGTTTCCCAATATTTCGCTCCTCTGGCGTGCCATGAATGTAAATGAAACGCTTGTAAGCATTCCGATTGTCAGGCTCGTTACCGCCCAACCAGAGAATGCGGGTAACGATAGGGTCCCGTCCCGGCGCATTGGGTCGGAGAATTTCGCGGGTCGGCACCCGGCGGCGGAAAACCGTTCCAGAGGGAACGCGATCTCCAATTTTTCTTGCCACATGCATCACGCCAAGCGGAGTAGTCCAGCTCCCATGCCGATCGCCGAGCCCAAACTTGGAAGTTGATACCGGAAACGCGGCAATTTTTTTTCCGTTTTCCATGACAACTAACTTCTGCTCGGCAACACTGACGAAGGCCTCGCGTGGAGGTGGAAGGAACGCTGGAGGAGATGCTTGGCGGGGGGCAACCGGGACGGATTTCGAAGCTTGGGCGTGTCCCCATGCGACCGTAGATACAAGGAAGATGACCCCCCAAATTCTTGGCATGTGCGTCCTTAACCAGATTTCGCGCCCAAAAATCAAGCAGGAACTGCATCCGGCGGTTCATCTCTGTCTGTCGCGAGACTCATACGGGGCATCCATTGCGCGAACGAATTGATCGCCACATAGGAAAATCCAACCTGGAAAAGCAGCAAAAATGGCAGAGTAAAAAACTGCTGGTGTTGGATGGCATGCAGGACAAACAGCGTGAAATAGATCGCGAACGCCAACTCGACCAACGGCAGGAGATTTTTGATTGGCATATAGCGGCTAGCCCGCCACCCCTGGCCCTTGCGCTCGATGCCATATTTTGGTGTCCGGTTAAAACCCGTCTGATGGTTAAAAACCGCCTCAAGAACCGCTTTGGCATTGTTGAGCGAAAGCCCAATGCCGAGCGCAAGCAGCAACGGCAGCAACAGCATCTGGCGAAGCCAGGATTTCGGATGCAAATGGACCTGCGCGCACAGGTAAAAAATTGCCACCGATCCGGATGCAGCGACGAAAATGGGCAGATCGATCAGGAAAAAATACCACCAGCCTTGCAGGCCAACGCCTCCGCTCGGATGCAACAGCACGCACAGGCCGGCGAGCAGGAGATAAGCGAAATTGGACGTCAAATGTGCAGTCGCCTCCAGCTTGATCACGAACGGCAGATTGCTTCTCCAAATCATCGGCAGGATTTTTTTGCAGGTCTGAATAGATCCCTTAGTCCAGCGGTGCTGCTGGGACTTGAAACCATTCATGTCTACGGGCAGTTCCGCCGGCGTTACCACGTCCTTCATGAAAACAAAGCGCCAGTCTTTCATCTGGGCCCGGTAACTGAGGTCCAGGTCCTCGGTGAGCGTGTCGTGCTGCCAGCCGCCAGCGTCTTCGATGCAAGTCCGCCGCCAAATACCTGCTGTGCCGTTGAAATTGAAAAATCGCCCGCTGCGGCTCCGCGCGGTTTGCTCCAGCAAGAGATGGCCATCCAGAAACATGGCCTGGACCCGCGTCAGCAATGAATAGGTGCGGTTGATGTGACCCCAGCGGGTCTGAATCATTCCGACTTTCGGATCCGTAAAGAAGTGGATCGATTTCTGCAGAATATCCGGCGTCGGCACGAAATCGGCATCCAGGATAAAAACAAATTCCCCTTTCGTTGTTTTCAGACCTTCTTCGAGCGCACCGGCCTTAAAACCGACTCGATTTTCACGTCGGACGACCTCAACATCCCAGCCTTCCTTACGCATCGCGGCCACTTCTTCATCGATCACTCCAACGGTTTCATCCGTCGAATCGTCCAGAACTTGTACTTGAAGCAACTCACGTGGGTAGTCGATCTGCGCCACAGATTGGAGCAGCCTTTTCGCGACATAAAACTCATTGAAGATCGGCAACTGAATGGTCACCTTCGGCAACTTCTCAAACCGGCCGAGCGGCTTCGGGTCATGCTTCCGATGCTTGAGAAACAAGTAAATAATGGAATATCGATGTATCCCATACAGGGAGAGGCCAATGAGCACCGTCAGGTAGCAAATGGTCCATAAAATGTAGCCCAAGTTCACATGCATGTGACTGATTTCGAATTGATTACCCGCAAACCGCGAAAGTCCGCGACATGATGCCTATTCCGTTTTCTCGGTCAAGCGCAAATCTAACTGTCGCGACGCTGTTGCAGGGCAGCCAAAGAGGTGGTGTTTGCATGTTCTTAGTATTTTTCGGCCTCTGGTTGACGCCGCCTGCCGCCAGTTACGCAGAAACCGAGCCAACGAGCCAACATGAAAAAGAAGAGTTGGGCATCAACGAATACACAACGCCTTCCATTGAAGGCCTCTTTCGACATCTGGATTTCTTTGCTCCAATTCCCGTCGATTCGATCGCGCGGCCATTGAAAACTCGATCTTCTCCAAATCGTGTCCTGCAGGCTCTGGAGTTTGGTTCGATGATTGCGGACGGTTTTCTTTTGGTGGAGGAGCAAAAAAACGCGGAAATCCAGAATTTCGGACGTGAATTGCTCCGTCGAGCCCGCAGCTTGGGCGTCGGAACGGAAATTTCGCAGCACGCGCAGAGTCTGATGGATCTCGGGCGTAACGCAGAATGGCCCGAGTTACGTCAGGAACTCATCGCCACCCAACAGTCCGTGGAGAAGGCGCTGATCGAATTGCGCGACGACGAACTGGCCCACATGATCAGTCTCGGAGGATGGTTTCGAGCACTAGAGTTCGCGAGTGCCTCTGTCGTGGCGAAGTTTTCACCCGAGAAGGCACTGGGTTTGGCGAACGTGGAATTGCTGGATTACTACATAGACCGCATGGAAACGCTCAGCCCGAGTCTGCGAGCAACCCCCACTATTACGCTTCTGCTCGACAACTTGCGCTCCGTGCGCATGATCGTCGCCCGGCCAAGCATTTCACCGGAAGACGCACAACATGTTTTTAAACTCGCACAGGACGCCAATCGAGCAATTCGCAACGATCCCCCTGCACCCGTGCCCAGCCGAAACTGACTAGGATCGCACTTAATGCACAGAGACATCCAAAACATTCATTTCATCGGCATTTGCGGTACGGCAATGGGTTCGGTTGCCGCAGCCCTTCAGGAACAGGGTTACCGCGTCACCGGTTCGGACGCGAACGTTTACCCCCCGATGTCCACATTTCTCGAGACTCGCGGTATTGCACTATCCAGCGGATTCAGCCCCGAAAATCTGCCTGCGGACGTTGACTTGGTTGTGGTCGGAAATGCAATCAGCCGTGGAAATCCGGAGCTGGAAGCTGTGCTGAATCGCAAGCTGTACTATCTGTCGCTGCCCGAAACGTTGAAGGAGTTTTTCCTGCGCGGACGGCGCAATCTGGTCGTTACGGGCACCCATGGAAAAACGACGACAACGACGTTGCTTGCGTGGATTTTCGAGAAGGCTGGACGCTCGCCGGGTTACATGATCGGCGGAATTCCGAAAAACCTCGAAGAGCCGGCACGACTAGCACCGTCGGAGCATTTTATTATCGAAGGCGACGAATATGACACAGCGTTTTTCGACAAGCGATCCAAGTTCGTCCATTACCTGCCGGAGGTCGTGATCGTGAACAATATCGAGTTTGATCACGCGGATATTTTTGAAGATCTGGACGCGATCAAACTGAGCTTTCGCCGGCTGTTGAACATCGTGCCCGGGAATGGCGCAGTTTTGGTCAATGCGGATGATCCAAACGCCCTCGACGCCGCGTCGAGATGCCCTGCGCCAGTGATAAAAGTCGGTTTTGCGACCAATGCGGACCGGCGGATTACCGATGTGGTTTACGAAACTGACGGGGCGGATTTTTCACTGCTCGGGACACGGTTTACGCTGCCAATGGTCGGTGAATTTAACATCCGCAATGCCGCAATGGCCATTTCGGCAGCGTATTTTTTCGGTATTCCCCTCGATGAAATCGCGGAAGCGGTGGCTAGTTTTGAAGGTGTCAAACGCCGGCAGGAAATTCGCGGCGAGATCGGTGGCGTGAAAGTGATTGAAGATTTTGGACATCACCCCACGGCCATCCGGCAAACGCTGGCCGGACTCCGGGTGCAATATCCCGGAGCGCGCATATGGGCCCTCTTCGAACCGCGATCCAACACTACCCGGCGGGCCGTTTTTCAGCAGTCCCTCCCAGACGCCCTCGCGGGTGCGGATGGCGTCTATCTCGCGCAGGTCGCTCGTCTGGAACAGCTTCCCGAAAGCGACCGGCTAAACCCCGAAAAAGTCGTCGCCACTCTCAATGCCCGCGGCATCCCGTCAGCATACCGCCCCAACGCTGCCAGTATTGTTGCCGATCTGATCCCGAAAACGGCCCCCGGAGATCTCATTGTCGTCTTCAGCAACGGTGGCTTTGATAACATTTACGAGAAGCTTCTCCAAGGGCTGGAGGCGAAAAACGCCACTGAAGCCGCCCCCCAGTACAGCATCGCTCGCTAGCCCTGTCCCACGATTACCTCGCGAATGGCTCGATAATGTGGTCCAAATACTCGCCAATGCTCTTTAGCCCGGCCGTGTAACGGTTTGATGGAACGACACTGAGACCTTCGCTGGCCTCACGAACCATCCGCCGGGCAGTATTCGCAGCGGCCCGCATCGCGCCGTGGCGGCTAACGGCTTCGATCAGTGCATCAATATCGCCATCGTCGCCCCGCAAAAGCTGCTCGCTGATCGCCTGATTCTCCTCACCACGAGCGGTTTGCAGCAGGAAAATTAGCGGAAGCGTCAGTTTTCCTTTGCGAAGATCCGTCCCCAGCGTTTTGCCGGACTCTTTCTCGTCGCCAACTATGTCGAGGCAATCGTCGTAAATCTGGTAGGCAGTACCGAGTTTCAAACCGAACTGCTTAAGCGCCGAAATGCTCGCCGGACTTGCCTCGCTCACGAAGGCGCCAAGTTCCGCTGCACAGGCGAATAACGCCCCTGTTTTCATCTCGACGATCCGGTAATAGTCGGCAGTACTCAATTTCAGGTCGAATCGACGCTGCGTCTGGATGATTTCGCCCGAGCAAACCTCCGTGACGGCTCCGGCGATCGTGCGCGAAATGGCATTGTCCGGAAAGCTGGCTGCAAGTTTCAGCGCGTGAGCGAAGAGACAGTCGCCAAGTAAAACGCTAATAGTATTCCCCCACTTGGCGTTCGGAGTCGGCTGATCCCTTCTGCGATCCGCTCCGTCGATGATGTCATCATGGACAAGTGTCGCGATGTGGATCATTTCCAAAATCGTCGCGATCTCGATGTGGGATGACGTAATTTTACCGGTTGCGCCGCCTGCGAGGATGGCGAGCGCCGGGCGCAAATGTTTGCCTGTGTTGTCGCAGGCGTATGCCACATATCCTTCAACAGCCGGATCAAATGAGCGTGCTTGTTCGCGGATTCGCTGTTCGACCGTGTAAAGATGCGGGTTGATTAGGTCGAAGGTTTGTTTAAGACCGAATTTCGTTGCCGGGGGGATGTGATGCCGTGAATCCGTGAATTTTTTCACGCGAAAAAGTTATGAGGGCGGATTTGGAAAGTCAACGCGCGCGGAATGTTACTAGCTTGTTTTCAGCAGACTCTTTAGCTCCGATTCGGCCTTCTGAAAACTGAAACTTGAATGCTGAACTTATTACTTTGCAGTTAGCTCCCCTTCGTATGCCTCAATCGTTTCAAGACGCACTTTTCGGCTCCCGCGTTCCGTCGGCAACTCGACTTCTTCACCCAGCGTTTTGCCAAGCAAAGCCTGGCCTATTGCAGTGAGATAACTGATGATTCCTTTTTCCGGCTCGCTATCCCACGCTCCCAGGATGGAATACTTTTCCTGATCGCCAGAGGCTACATCCGCCAGCGTGACCACAGTGCCAATGGAGACCTTGGATGTGTCTGGATTTTCGAAACCAGTGCCACGGGCACGGTTGAGCATGAATTCCAACTCAGCCTTGCGACGCATCAGAACGCGCTGCTGATCTTTTGCTGATTTGTATTCAAAATTCTCACGTAAGTCTCCGTATTCGCGAGCGATCTGAATATCGCGGCGGTTCTCCGGGATCTTCTTGCTGTCGAGCTCTTCGAGTTCAATTTTACGCTTTTCAAGACTCGACCAGGAAACGATAAGGGCTTCTTCCTTCTCCTCGGTCTCGCCTGTGAGCATCGATTGCATCTCCGGGTGCGCCTTGATGATCCGTGCCAAAAGCGAACGTTTATTGAGCTCCTCGAAAACCGGCGTGAGCATCAGCTTGCGCATCACGTCACGGACTTCGTCCCGATCCGCAGCGGCGAGGGCATCCGCAATGAGTTCGCGGTCGTCGAGCAGGAAATCATGCAAACGGCTGCTCTTTTTTTCGCTAAACTGATCACGTTCCAGCGCTCCAAAAATCGCCGCAAGGAATGCCGGATTTACAAAATCCGGAAATACCGTCCGTTCTTTCCCCAGCCAAAGCAAGCCCTCGGAAGAAATGCTCTGATCGCGGATCGCCTTGTCCAAAGCTCTGGAGAGCTCGGAGCGTTTGCCATGCTCTTCGAGCAGGGTAGCGACCTCGCCGACGAGCCGGCTGTTCGCCCGGAGAACCAGAAGTAGCATTTTGTCCACCCACCGCTCGGGAAACGCCGCCGGATACTTGGCAAGCACAGAGCGCTGCTTCGCCGCGGAAACCTGGGGAAGAATATCGTGCAAACGCGATTCCTCATCACGAAGCAGTTTTTCGAGCGACAAAGCATCGCCAGCACGCAGGCTCGGAAATTTTTCCAGGATCGCGTCGCGGCCGACGAGAAGTTCCTTGGAGTGAGCCGTGTGAAGTTTCTGATTCTGGGCGGCTGCGATATTGATGAGGGAAACAATTTCCCGCAATTTCGCTTCGTCGGAGGTAAAGACGTCGAGACTCCGCGTGATCTGATCCAGTGACGCAATCCGCTCCTTTGCCTGGCGTGCACTCTTGAATGCGCCAACGAGCTCGTCGACACGCGAAAGCGCCTGCGCACGCAGGATCACCGGATCGGTCCGCTTGGCGGGCAGCGCGAACAAACCGTTGGATTTCAGGAGCTTCTTCGTGCTTTCCCACCACTTCTTGAATACGGCCTCGGACATCAGGTCCGGGACCATCAACTTCGAAATCTGATCCACCGTTAGCTTGCTGTCATAATCCGCCAGCACCATCCGCAGAAACTTTGCCGGGTCTTCCGCTGCAAGTTTTTTCAAAGTCGGGGCGTCTGTCGCTTTCTTAACCAGAAAATGTTCCTCTGGAATCAGCTGAAGCGTTTCGGCTGCGTATTGAAACTGCATGGGATGCGCCTTCCGTCCGTGAAAATCGATGAGCACCTGTCCGGCGATGTCGTTCCATGATTCGATCCGGCCAAATCCCCAGCTTTTGTGAAGCACCCACGTGCCAGGCACTAGATTGCTGAGAACCTCGCCCGTCTTCGAAGTAAGCCTGCCCGCTTCCACGAGCTTCTGGATTTCAGGTTGCATAGAGTCCGCCAAAGTAGGGATGCGCCCCCACGTAGGCAAAGGAAAAGTATCTACAGATTGCACCGATTTGCTCAGATGATTGAGAACATTTTTCAATCTGCACAAATCGGCGCAACCGTGAATCACAATAGTTTGAACCTTGCCAAATCCTGAGATTCGACCAACCCCACTGGGCGATTGTTTTCATCGATTACGATCAAGTCGTCGATGCGGTGTCGTTCGAGGATTTCAAGGACATCTACTGCAAGTTTTCCGGCAGAAATGGTAATCGGCCGTCGCGTCATGTGATTGGAAACCACGTGATTTCCCACATTGGGCTCGTTTTCATAGACGCGTGCGAAATCACCGTGGGTAAAAACGCCGACCAGTTTTCCATCAGGATCGACAATGATCGCAGCGCCTCCCCTCGCCCCAGACATTGCGCGAAGCGTTTCGCGAATCGTCGTTTCCGGCGGCACAATAGCAATTCTTTCCCCGGAACGCATGATGTCGGTCACCTTAAGCAACAATCGCCGTCCGAGTTGACCACCGGGATGGAACTTCGCGAAATCCGCTTCCGTAAAACCACGCGACTCGAGCAAAACCATCGCCAGCGCATCCCCTAGCGCCAGCATCACGATGCTGCTGGACGTCGGCGCAAGATTCAGCGGACACGCCTCTTTTCCGATCGAAACATCCAGATGCACGGCGCTGTGCTGGGCAAGCGTCGAAGCGGCGTTCCCCGTCATGGAAATAATCGGCGCGTCAAAACGCCGCAGAGCCGGGAGCAGATTCACCAATTCCTCCGTTTCACCCGATGCCGACAATGCGAGGATCACATCCCCATCCGCAATAACGCCGAGGTCGCCGTGGAGCGAATTCACCGAATGCAAAACCACCGCCAACGCTCCAGTGCTGGTGAGTGTGGAAGCGATTTTTTCGCCGATGTGCCCCGATTTCCCAACACCGAGCACGACGATTTTTCCACGCTTATCGAGCACCTCCCGGATGAGGTCAATCGCCCGGATAAATGACTCATCGAGCCGCTCTTCGAGCCGTTGCAGTTCTGCGATCTCAATCCCGAGCACTCGTCGGGCCATGTGGAGGTAATTCATCCGGGATGATCGTATTCAGAAAAACGCTCTTGAGAACTGCGGGGACAGGCCTGGCTTCTTATCCAAACTAACGCGTTACGCTGTTACGCAGTCTCCGCGTCGCCGGATTCCTCGTCGTCTTCGCTAGCGACCACAGGAGCGATGGCCTGAAGGCGCTCATTTTCGCGGAGATCGATGAGCTTGACGCCTTGGGCATTGCGGCCGGTCTCACGAATTTCGGAGACACGAGTGCGGACCATTTTGCCTTTGTTCGTGATCAGCATCATTTCATCGCCGTCGCGAACCGTGAGCGCGCCGACCACCGAACCTGTACGGTCGGTAGTTTTCATCGTAATGATGCCTTTCCCGCCTCTGGATTGGATGCGGTATTCGTCGAAAGCCGTGCGCTTGCCGAGGCCTTCGTCACCGGCAACAAGGAGCTGCGCCTCATTGTTAACGAGTGCCGCAGCGACGACGTAATCATTGGGTGCTGGCCGGATTCCCCAGACGCCGACAGTATCGCGGCCTTGATCGCGCATTTCTTCCTCGTGGAAACGGATGCTCATGCCGTCGTGTGTAATCAGCACGATTTCGTTGAATCCATCGGTGAGCCTGGCGTCGATCAGGCGGTCGCCCTCCTCAATCTTGATTGCGATGATGCCTCCCTTACGGATGTTGCGGAAGTCGTTGAGATTCGACTTTTTGACGATGCCCGAACGTGTCGCGAAGACGATGTGAAGCTTATCGGTCCACGTCTCGTCGTCGTTTCTCTGGCCCTGGATGCGGATCGTGGTGGCAATTTTTTCCTCGGAACGGAGCTCGAGGAAGTTCGCGATGCTTCGACCTTTGCTCGCCCGACTCATTTCCGGGATTTCAAATACGCGCTCGACATAGCAACGCCCGTCCTGCGTAAAAAACATCAAATAGTCGTGGGTCGCAGCAGTGAACAGATGCTCGACGAAATCGCTGTCCTCGGCGTTCTCCGACTCACGCGCCGTCATACCAATAACACCTTTCCCGCCACGGCGCTGGGCGCGATAAGCACTTACAGCCGTGCGCTTTATGAAACCATTGTGTGTTATTGTGATGATGCAGCCTTCGTTGGCTATCAGGTCCTCGATGCTGATTTCGCCTTCGGCGGGAACAATCTGCGTGCGGCGTTCCGTGCCGTATTTCCTCTGAATATCGCGCAGCTCAGTTTTGATGATGGTCAAAACGCGGCCTTCGTTCGCGAGAATATCCAGCAGGTCCTTGATGACTTCGATCAACGCGTCGTATTCCGACTTGATGCTTTCCCGCTCCAGTCCGGTGAGTTGATAAAGACGCAGATCGAGGATATGGCCGACCTGCTTTTCGCTTAAGCGATAAAAACCGTCGGCAACCCGGGCTGTATCGCGGATCAGAATACCGAGCTCTTCAACACTGGCGCGGGTCCACGAAAGACCGAGCAATTTGCCTTTGGCATCGTCACGATCACGTGAATCGCGGATGATTTTGATAAAGTCATCGAGGTTGGCGAGAGCGATGAGCAACCCCTCGAGCTTTTCAGCTTGGGCTTCCGCTTCGCTGAGGAGAAAACGCGTACGGCGCAGAACAACCTCGCGACGGTGTTCGATATAACACGCGATGGCATCCTTGAGCGACAGGAGCCGTGGTTTTCCATGATCGATGGCCAGCGCATTGACAGCGAACGACGACTCGAGCGCAGTGTGCTTATAAAGATTGTTGACGATGATCTTGGGATTCGCGTCCCGCTTGAGATCGATAACGACGCGAGTGTCCTCGGCGCTTTCATCACGGACGTCGCTGATGCCGGTAAGAACCTTGTCATTCACCAGATCAGCGATGCGTTTCACCAAATCCGCGCGATTTACGTTGAATGGAATCTCCGCGATGATGATTTGTTCACGGCCCCCTTTGATTTCCGTCGTACCAATCCGGCCCCGGACGCGGACGGCGCCGCGGCCTGTTTCAAAATATTGCTGAATACCAGCAGTGCCCTGGATGATACACCCTGTAGGGAAATCGGGGCCTTTGACGTACTGCATGAGGCCCGCAATCGTGATATCCGGGTCGTCGATCTGTGCGCAGATGCCGTCAATGACCTCGCTGAGGTTGTGTGGCGGGATGTTCGTCGCCATGCCGACGGCGATGCCGGTTCCTCCGTTCACTAGAAGATTCGGGAACGCCGCGGGGAAAACCGTAGGCTCGGTCCGCGTCTCGTCGTAATTGGGAACGAAATCGACCGTGTCCTTGTCCATGTCCTGCATCAACGCCGCGCCGAGGTGCTGGAGCCTGGCCTCGGTGTAACGCATGGACGCCGGAGGGTCACCTTCTACAGAGCCGAAATTCCCCTGTCCATCGACAAGCAATTCGCGCATGGCCCACGGTTGCGCCATGTGAACGAGAGTCGGATAAATCGCCTGGTCGCCGTGCGGGTGATAATTACCCATCGTCTCGCCGACGATCTTGGCGCACTTGAGGTGCTTGCGATTCGGCTGCACGCCGAGGTCGTTCATCGCGTAAAGGATGCGGCGTTGAGAAGGTTTCAAACCGTCGCGCGCATCTGGTAGCGCACGGGAAATGATCACCGACATCGAGTAGTCGAGGAAGGATTTGGACATCTCCTCGGCCACATTTACGGGTTGGACTTTTTCGTTCTGATTATACATTTGGGCAAACTGCTTCTCCGAAGGCGAAAAGACGGTTCGCCCGGCGCATCTGGACAGTCAAGGTGGGGAGAATGGGTGTGTCAACTATTCGGACTCGATTTCCCGGCGTGAGAATCCCGTATTCGAGCGATCCCTCTCTCCATTTCTTCCGAGTAATCGGGTATGGCCCCCCCTTCAGGCTCAACTCGGTCCAACAATGCCAAGCTGACATGTTGACACAGCCAGGCCGATTTATTAGAAATGTTCTGCAAAACCGCAAAAGCATGCTCCTCCCAAATTCGGCTCACATCCTCTTCGCGAGGACGCGTCAACTACGAACGGAAATTTTCGGAGGCGACGGCGAGAATACAAAGGAGCAATCAATCTACTTGCTGGACCCGTGGTGATACCGGCAGCCCACCGTTATCCAGTCATCACGTCATGAGATTGCCCAAAGCGACTTTTGTGCCATGATTGAACGAGTGCCCAAACAATTTCCCCTTTTTTGACCATTACTCCATCTAAGATCGCTCACGTTCCCACAGCGTTTACGGATAAGCCGTAAGCCCGAGATCGCTCAGTTACCAAAACTCCAAATGAACAACCAAACACCCCCAGGCATGGAGAATCCCGCTCTTGGAATGGATCTCCTCAGCTTCCTGCTCGAAAACACCCCGGACCAAGTTTATTTCAAAGATAAGGAAGGGCGTTTCTTACGTGCGAGCAAGGCCGTAGCTGACTTCCTGGCTGTGCCGAACGCCCTCGATCTCATTGGAAGGAGCGACTTCGATTTCTGGTCACCGGAAACGGCCCGCGCAACACGCATCGATGAACAGCAGATCATGGAGACGGGACAGCCGCTGGTGGGGAAAATAGAGAGGCTCGTTCATCCCGACGGACGGATCAGTTGGGACCACACCACCAAGCTGCCTCTCCGGAACTCACTGGGACAGATTATCGGCGTCTGCGGCATCAACAAGGATTTCACGCAGATTAAGAAGATGGAGAACGCACTGCGTGAGGAAAGGAATCGTCTCCGCATTACGACAGCCGAATTGGCAGCGAAAAACGCTCAGCTTGAAGCGGACCTGCGCATGGCTCGTGAAATACAGGAGGCGCTATTGCCGCGCGAGTATCCCTCCGGACGCGAGCCAGGAATTTCGGACCCGGGCGCACTCTCCTTCGCCCATTGCTACCGTCCCGCAGCAGCCGTCGGCGGTGATTTCTTTCACTTCTTTCCGCTGTCCCAACACAAGGCAGGTATTTTTATCTGTGATGTGATGGGCCACGGATTGCGCGCCGCCTTGGTCACGGCAATTATTCGCACTTGCCTGGAGGAATTGCGGCCCTCTCTCAGCGATCCCGGTCAATTTCTTAGGAATTTGAATTCCCGCCTTCGGTCGATCCTCGGTAGCGTCGATGAGCCCTTTGTCGCCACGGCTTTTTACATGGTCGCAGATCCGTCTGCCGGAGAGGTGCACTTCGCCAATGCCGGCCATCCTGCTCCAGTGAATTTGCGGCGCTCCAGCGGGATAGCTGAGAAAGTGGCTGAAAGTGGACGGAGACCCGGCTGCGCGTTGGGACTCTTCAAAGAGGCAGATTATCGTACGGGACATTTACCTTTCGAGAGGGGAGATCGAATTGTCCTTTTCACAGACGGCCTTTATGAAGTTGATTCGCCCCAAGGTGACGAATTCGGAATGAGCTCTCTGATCGATAGTTTCCGACGTCACGCAGACCTCCCCGCGAATGACCTTTTTGACGCGGTTCTCGGGGATGTGTCGCGCTTCTCCCTCCGCGAAGACTTCGACGACGACGTGTGCCTCGTAGCGGTCGAGCAGCCATCTTCCAATACGCGTAGCCGGGCATTCACCGTAACGGCAAACGGCATCAAATCTTCAAACTAAAACGGCGCTGGTTCCGGGCATACGCCAAGTCGGGCCGGGGAAGCCAGCTGAGTACACGGAACCAACATCTTGGTGCCCAGGCGGAACATTACCGCCCGGGCGTCCCGTGCAGGGCCACCCTAAAAGCCGCGAAAGCTCTTACTTACGCTTTCACCAGATTTTCTTCGATGTAACGGAAGCTTTGAGCCAACGAATCAAGCGGATTGCCGGGCGTTGTGTCTTGTTCAACCACAAACCATTCACACCCGGCATCTTCCGCTGCGGCGATGATTTTTCTGAAGTTCAGATTCCCAGCGCCGATCTCGCAAAATTCGATGCTGTTCTTGGAGTTAATCTTGAAGTCTTTCAGATGAATGATCGGTAAACGGCCATTCAGTTTTTCGCACCACGCGACGGGGTCTCCGCCGCCATGTTGGATCCAAAACGTATCCGGCTCACCTTGCACGTATTTCGGTGATGTTCCGTTGTAAATGAGATCGAGGATCACAACCCCGTCGAATTTGCGGAATTCGTGGTGGTGGTTGTGGTAACAAAGGACCTTCCCCGCTTCGGCGAGCACTTTACCGGATTTTTCGAGCCCGGCGATCAGCCCATGAAGGCTTTCAGCGCTTTCGAAGTCGATTCCGGACGGAAACGGGTACGCCGTGATTTTCGTCCGAAGCGCATCGAGCGTTTCGACGACTTTCCGTGGCGCATTCAAAATGGCATCTGGTGATTCGTGGGTTGCACAAACAGTGAGGCCTTCCCCGTCGAGGATTTTGACCAGTTCGCTGGTAGCGATCGGGCCAACGCCACTGATTTGGACGGCCGTATAGCCGATACTGCGGACTGCTTTCAGGGTTTTGGCAATATCCGCGGGTGTTTGAAGAAGGTCGCGGACGGTATAAAGCTGGGCGGCAACTTGAGAGAGTTTCATTCTGAACAGGGGGTTTGAGGTCACCGAGAGAACGATTTTGCGAAATCGTCGTCAAGCGCGAGAGTGACCCGTTCCTTCTTGATGAAGCGGGAATCAGCGATCTTTTTTTTTAGGAACACTTCGTATTCGGTGCCATCGAGTGGGAGTTGGATGGTGCGGTCCTCGAATATGGAAAGCAGCATGGCGTTCGCCAGTTCCACGGAATGAATCCCTTCTTTCGCCGGCGAAATGAGTGGGAGGCCGTCCAAAATCGCACCAGCGAAATTTTGCAGGATTCCCACGTGCTGCAACCCGGTGCCACCAGCGACCGGAATTCGGACATTCCAAATCGGCGGCTTGCTAAAACGCTCGGGGGTCGTTTCGCAGAAGTCTTTCATGGAGACTTCGTTGCGAGTGAATTCAATCTGGCCATTCTCGACGACAACACGACCGAGGTCGCCGACGACTTCGAGCCGGTTCGTGCCTGGAGCCTCGCCTGTCGAGGTAACAAATATTCCTGTCGCTCCGTTTTCGTATTCGAAATAGGCAGTGACATCGTCCTCGACTTCGATGTCGTGATATCGGCCGACCCTGCCAAAAGCGCGGACCTTCGTGGGCATACCGAAAATCCATTGCCAGAGATCAAGCTGGTGGGGGCATTGGTTCAACAATACGCCGCCGCCTTCTCCCGCCCACGTCGCGCGCCAGCCTCCGGAGGAATAGTACGCCTGCGTTCGGAACCAGTCCGTGATGATCCAATTGATCCGTCGGATCGGGCCAATTTGACCGGTTTGGATGAGGTTCCGCAGTTTGATATAGCTGGGATCCGTCCGTTGGTTGAACATCGCAGCAAAAACCTGGCTGGAATTCGTGTGGGCAGCGATGAGGCGTTCGCAATCCGCTTTGTGCACAGAAATTGGTTTCTCGACGAGCAGGTGAAGACCAGCCTTCAGCGCTTCAATGCCGATCGTGGTATGCTCATAATGGGGCGTCGCTATCAGAACCGCGTCTACTTCACCGCTGTGGATAAGCGTCGAACCGTCTGCAAAACGACTGGTCTCTGAAAAATTACGAAATGCCGCCTCATTAGGGTCTGCGACGGCGGCAAGAGTGGTATGAGGAATCAGTCCGTCAATGATGGACCGTGCATGAACGGTCCCCATGGATCCAAGGCCAACGATTCCAAATCGGATGTGATTCATTATTCTGGGGCGATGATTCTCTACAATTAGCTAAATAGTTAATTCTTATACTATTGCCTTATAGACGAAGGCCGAATCTCTTGCAAACGCTCAAAATGCATTGCTCGAGCGGCAGACCTTGGCATCCCTGTTCCTTACGTGGTTTTGTGCTACGATTGGCGGCTCGAATGCGTTTGCGACATTTAGCTCTGGTTCTGTTCCTTTCCTCGGCGCTCTTCTCCGTCGCGGCGCCAGCCCAGAATCCGTTTCCTCCCGACTCGGCGACCCCGGAGCCTGAGGCCACACCGATGGCCCTGCCAGAAGTCCCCACAGGGGAGGTTTTTCAAGTGCGCGATCCTGCGGCGGTTTCCAATTACCGGGTGGATTCCGGTCGCGTAAGATCGGCAGTAAACCGACTCGTGATGGCGGTGACGCATACAAGCAGCCCCGCCGAAGCATGGCGATCGCTGGTGAAACCGTCCGACCGCGTGGGATTGAAAGTCTCGGCGGCGGGACGGGAGTTGTTTTCGACCCACCCAGCGATTGTCAATGCAGTCGTTGCAGGTCTGAACGAAGCGGGCGTTCCCTCGAGTCAGATAGTCGTGTGGGACCGTGACGCGAATGATCTGCGAGCCGCTGGTTTTGTCGAAAGAGCGGGCAGCTACCGCGTCCGTGCCCCTTATCCGGGAAAGGGCTATTCAAAGAAAAATGTCTACGCTTCGATGGTGCTCGGAAAGTTAATTTGGGGCGACCTGGACTTTTCACGGCGAAAATCGTTTCTGGAATTGAGCCCCAACGAGAAGATGAACGATAATCTCAGCTCCAGCAGTCATTTTGCCACGGTGTTGACCAATGATGTGACGAAAGTCGTCAATCTACCGGTAATGAGCGCTCATGCGTCGTGCGGATTGGCTGGAGCACTTTACAACATGACGATCCCGAATGTGGACAACTGGCGACGGTTTACGACGGCATTCGGAGAAGCAGACCCGGCGATTGCCGAGATTTATAGTGACCCGGTCGTCTCCAATAAGGTTGTGCTCAACATAATGGACGGTTTAAGAGCGCAATTCGCCGGCGGACCAGAAGCACAGCCCAATTACCAGGTGGAATTTGGGACAATTTACGCAAGCAAGGATCCAGTGGCGCTCGACACGGTGGCGCTCAAGAAAATCGATCAGTGGCGCTCGATGGCAAAAATGCGGGCGGCGGCACTGGATGCGACTTACTTGCGGACAGCACGCGAGTACGGCCTCGGGAATGCCGGAGGTTCTGTTGTACCGAGGACGGCGCCGTGATGGGACCGGAAGGTTCAAACGAGGCAGAAAAGAATGCGCTTCTTGCTTCTGTTTCGCGATCATTCTACTTAACGATCCGCGCGCTTCCGAAACGGCTCAGACATCCAATCCGAACAGCCTATTTGCTGGCGCGGGCGACGGACACAATTGCTGATACACCTCAAGTGGCTGTCGACGAGCGCCTTAAACATCTCCTAGCGGTCAAGTCCTGTGCTTCTCAGGATTCGGACCGCTCAAAGTTGGTTCAGACAGGTATCGCATTTGGACCGCTTCAAACGAATTCAGCAGAGAAAATACTAATTGCAGGATTACCGGAAATTTTTGCGGATTTTGATCAACTGGAAGAAGCCGACCGCAAAGATGTTATGACGGTACTGGACCTGATTGTCAGGGGACAGGAGAAGGATTTGACGGCGTTTCGCCATGTTAGAGCACTGCTCGATGAAAAAGCGCTCGACGAGTACACGTATCTGGTAGCTGGATGCGTGGGCGAATTTTGGACGCAAGTTTGCTCCAGGAAATTACGATGTTTTTCCCGGGAACCCGTCGACCAAATGTTGAGTTGGGGACGCCATTTTGGCCAGGGACTGCAATTGGTGAACATTCTTCGCGACGTCCGAGCGGATTGGGAAAATGGCCGTTGTTATTTGCCTTTGGGTACGGCCGCATTGGACTCTCAGGACGCAGCACTCATTTATCGTCGCTGGCTTCAGCGTGCTGCGCTCTTGCTCGCTGAAGGCTGGAGTTATGTTTTGGCGCTAAAAAACTTGCGGCTGCGATTTGCCTGTGCGCTGCCAATCCTGATCGGAATCCGCACACTCAACTTACTAACCAGACAGAACGCCTTGATTTCGAGGGAACGCGTGAAAGTGGATCGCGACGAAATCAAAAAGATCATGGTTCAAACACTCTTGCGCGCAGGTTCCAACCGATGCCTCGATCGCTATCGAGCAAAGCTGGCACAAACTCCCTAAAACTAATTGCTTCCGTTCAGCCGCAGACTTTCACCGGCAGGCTCCATGGTTAGTCGCTGAAACGGCGACGGCCGGTTCTTTTCGCTCGCGGGATGGTCGACGGCAATAACGTTAATCGTCTGAAGTTCGTTGTTCCGAAAGATCTCAACGGGGACAGACTCACCAGCGGTCAAAAAGAACGAAGCATCCACAAAATCCTCGGGCTGTCGCATCTGGATTTGGCCGACTTTGACTACGAAGTCGCCTTTCTTGAGGCCCGCATCGACCGCAGGCCCGTCCACATCAAGAACCTCGACACGCGGACGCGCCGCAGGATCGATAGAGGTATTACGGGCAATCGTAATTCCCAAAAAGCCGTGGCGCACTTCTCCATAACGGACGTAGTCTTCCCGGATTTTCTCCGCTGCTTCGATGGGCAAAACGAAACAGGCTGCGCCATTATCCAAACCGCTAACAAGAATTCCCACGACCTGCCCCTGCGTGTTCAGCAATGGAGCACCGCCTTCGCCACGTTGAACCGGCACATTTGCGCGGATGTGGGTGGTGCCGAAATAACGGTTTAGATACTTAAGATCAAACCCGCCAACCATTCCGAAACTCGGAGAAACCCCGAGATCCATCGGGTAACCAATGGCCACAACAGGTGAAGCAACGTTCAAGTTTCTGGACGAACCGATTGGCAAAAACGGCGTCGACCCTTCGATTTTCAGAATGGCAATCCCGCTGCGTTGGTCCGCGACGAGTCGCGTCGCAGGGTATTTACGGTCGCCAACCTCGACCGTGATATTGTCGGATTCGCCACCGACCGCGTACGCCGTGTAAAGCGTGCCGTTCGGATCAATAAAAAAACCACTCCCGACGCATCGTCCGTGTCGGTCATCGCCGCGGATGCGCGCAACGGCGCCTTTACTGTTCTCGAAAACAGTTTGGACTTCCTGGCTAATGGAACTAAAGACATCCTGTGCCACACAAGGAAGCACGCCGACAAGCACGGCGAGAGTTGCGGATACGAGGATGCGTTTTTTTACTTTTACCATCAGGGAAGACCGACAAATCAGAAGCTAAACGGAGCTTCGTAGCTGGCAGGACGAGACTCGAGGATATAACGAGGACGACTATCTTGAATGACGCTGCCTTGATTCATAAACGGCGTATCAAGAGCAGACACATCAAGTTGTCCGTTCAAAACCAAGGCGGAAGGCGGGATCACATTGGATACCGGGGCCGAAGGAACGCCAGCATTACCCGAGGAGGCGGTCAACGGATGGGAGGTCGGCGAACCAATAAAACTATTGATGGCGATGGCTGCCGCCGCAAAGACGCCGAATGTCCCGGCGTAAGCGTATTTCGGAATCGTAATTGCACCCACCCACTCACCGACTTTCTCTCTGAGTGCAGCGAAGCCGGTCTTCCGCGACGCTTCCCATCGTTGGCGGCGGTGAAACTCCTTTAAAAAACGTTCTGGATAACCAGCAGGCGGCTGTTCATACTTTTTCAGCCGGAGCAGCCTTTGGAGTTCTTTAAAGTCGTCTTCCATGTGCAAATAGGTAGGATCTGGAGCTAATTCTTTAGGCTACGGTTAACGTTTTCGAAACTCTTCAAGATAATTCTGAAGCTGACGGTGCGCATAGAAGAGCCGGGAGCGGACAGTTCCCTCGGATACTCCGAGGATCTGGCTAATTTCCGCGTGTGGCATTCCCTGTATGTCGAACATAGTTACGACAGCTCTGTGTTCGTGAGACAGCTTCTGCATGGCTTCGTTCAATCTCTGCTGGAGCTCAAGCAAGTCGTTGTCACGCACGGGGTCAGACGTCGCCGTGAGTTCGATAAATTCCTTGTCGTTCTGCACACCTCCGTCGATGTCGTCAAGGCTCATATGAAAACGGCGACCCCGCTTCTTCAGAAAATTGATCGTCATGTTAACGGAAATCGAGTGGATCCACGTATAAAAGCTCGATTTGCCTTGGAAACCCTGAATGGAGCGGAACGCTTTGGCGAAGATATCCTGCAGCAAGTCGTTGGTATCCTCGTGATTCGACGTCATGTGGTAGACGAGACCGTAAAGACGTTGCGAATATTTCAGAATCAAAACGTCAAAAGCCTCTGCATCACCCGCTTGTGTCCGGGTCACGAGTTCTGAGTCTTCGACTTGTGCGGGCTGTGCCTCTTCCATCGGGGTCGCATTCGCCGAGGCGGCAGCGGACTTGGAGATTGTCCGGCGGACCGATGGTTTTCCAGAAAATAGCGAAGAAAGCGTGGCTGTCATCAGTGCTGGGAGACGTCGGCGCCTGGCAGGTTTAAGATTGTACAAACTTGCGAATAGCTGTTGAGGGTGCTCTTAACGCGCCGTTGAGCCCATAACCCAAGCAGCAAAGGCATGCCGACGTAAAGGAGCCAAATCATGCGCTGAATATCGCGGTGGTCGCTCGGAATGCAAATAGCCGGCGCGAACGGCCTACAAAAAGACTCTCCTTCGGCCGACAAACGACTCTGGATTTGGCAGATCTTAGATTTCGAGCTCCTTTGGGAAGCTCGATAGGACTTTGATGCCGGTTTCGGTCACCAACACGTCATCCTCGATCCGCACACCGCCCAATCCGTAATAATAAAGCCCAGGCTCGACGGTAATGACTTGCCCGGGCTTGAAAACGGTCTTCGTAAAACGCGGAACTTCGTGAATCTCCAGCCCCAAACCATGGCCAGTTCCATGAAAAAATCCACTCCAGCGCCCGTTCTTCACTTCGGTAGGATAGCCATGATCCCTGAACCACGCCTTCAACTCATCCTGCAGCGAGCCGCCATCCACCCCGGGTTTCATGCGATCCAGAACAAATTTCTGACCTTCAAGAACCGTATTCCAGAGCTTCCGCTGAGCGCTGTTTGCTTTTCCGCGGATCACGGTGCGCGTAAGATCCCCAAAAAAACCGCTAGCCGCATCCCGGGGAAAAATATCGAGGATAATCAGTGAATTCGCTTTCAGCGGACCGGAGCCGCGCTCATGTGGATCGCATGCTTGATTTCCACCGGCAACGATCGTGTTGGCCGGATGACCGCCGGCCCGCAAGATCGCGCTATCGATCTCAGCGCGAAGAAGTTCCGACGTAAGTTTGGTGCCGTTCCACTGCAAAACGTTGCCTTTTCCTGGCTCAGAAGCCTTGAGCACTTCGATCCCGCGAGCCATGCCAGCTTCGGTGATCGCAATTGCCCGTTGCATCTTTTTAACTTCCGCAGCTTTCTTGAATTCGCGTTCCTCGAAAAAGAGGCCGTCCTTTGCGACCAGTTCCACTCCCTGCTCTGCCAGACATTGCGCCAATCCGAGCGGAAAATCCGATGGGACCTCAGCCCGTTTTACCCGGCGCGCTTTGAGAAAGCCGACAACCGTCTCCTTGAAAACCGGTTCAGGGCCTTTAGGGCGCAGTTTCTTGTTCAACTCAGAAAGCGAAACGATTTCTTCCACCTTCGCGTCGCGCCGACCGCGATCGATCTCAAGATCGCTCAGAATAATCACCCTACGGCCATTTTGTTCGAGAAAAACAATCGGATCGCTCACGTGAAACTGAGTCGCATACAACAAGTCGGCGGAGGTTTCACTCGAGGCGACAATCAGTTTCGGAAGAGGCTTGGGCATAAAAAGCGTGTCTTTTATCACTTCATCCCCAGTTCTCGCACGAGAAATCCCCATTTGTCCGTTGCTTCGTCGATGATTTTGGAAATTGGCTTTCCACCACCGTGGCCGGCCTTCGTCTCGATACGAATCAAAACAGGCGGACCATCCGAGGCCTGGCATTCCTGCAAACGGGCAACAAACTTAAAGCTGTGCGCGGGAACCACGCGATCATCATGGTCCGCCGTCGTGACCAGAGTCGCAGGATATCGCGTGCCACGCGTCAACCGGTGCAGCGGCGAATAGGCATAAAGCGTCTTAAAACCCGCTTCATCCTCGCTCGAGCCATAGTCACTTTTCCAAGCCCAACCGATCGTGAATTGGTGAAATCGCAGCATGTCCAGCACGCCTACGGCGGGAAGCGCAGCTCCGAAAAGCTCCGGACGCTGCGTCATGCATGCACCCACAAGGAGACCGCCATTGCTACCTCCCGAGATCGCCAACTTCGGCGTCGACGTATACTTGGCAGCGATTAGCCACTCCGCGGCGGCGATGAAATCGTCGAAAGCATTCTGTTTGTTTGCCAAAATGCCAGCCTGATGCCAGGCGATGCCGTATTCGCCGCCACCACGCAGATTTGGCATCGCGTACACGCCTCCCATTTCCATCCAGACCAGGTTCCGTACATCGAATTCAGGTGTAAGGCTGATATCGAAACCGCCGTAACCATAGAGCAACGTGGGATTCGAACCGTCGAACTCGAGGCCGCGTCGATGTGTGATGAACATCGGGATGCACGTGCCATCCTTGCTGTTGTAAAATACCTGGCGCGTTTCGAAATCCGCTGGGTTGAAGTCGACCTTCGGCGCGCGAAAAACGGTGCTTTGGCCCGTTGCAGCATCCAACCGATAAATCGTCGCAGGCACGGTAAAACCCGTGAAGGAATAGAATGTTTCCGCATCACTGCGTCGCCCCTGAAATCCTCCCGCCGTTCCGATTCCCGGCAATCTTACTTCGCGCGCCAATTCTCCGCCAAAAGTGAAGCCTTTTACCAGACTCTGGGCGTCATGCAGATATTGCGCGATCAATTGTCCGCCAACTGAACTCACTTCGACGAGTGCATCAACGCCTTGCGGAATAATTTCGCGCCATTTCGCTCGCTCGGGCTGTGTCGTATCGATGGCGATGACCCGCCCTCGCGGCGCGTCGAGATCCGTTCTGAAAAAGAAGACGGGGCCTTCGTTGTCGATGAAAACGTATTTTGCGTCGGAATCATTCAGCAACTCGACCATTTTTGCATCGGGCACGCTGAGATCCTTGTAAAACACGCGATTCTTCGGCTCTGTTCCCACCGAGACGGTCACGACGAGATATTTCCCGTCATCGGTAACCTCGCCTTCGAAGCCCCAATCCGGATGATCGCTTCGTTCGTAAACTAGAGTGTCTTCTCCCTGCTTCGAGCCAAGCCTGTGGTAATACAGCTTGTGATATTCGTTCTTGGCGACGAGAGCCGTCTCCGCTTTTGGTTCATCAAAGCGGCTGTAGAAAAAACCGCTGCCATCTTTCATCCATGAAGCCCTGGAGAATTTAACCCATTGGACCAGATCGTCGCGGTCTTTACCTGTGGCCACATCGCGAACACGCCATTCCTGCCAGTCTGACCCGGCGCGCGACAATCCATAGGCCATCAGTTTCCCGTCGTCAGTGATGTCGTAATCCGACAAAGCGATCGTCCCATCCGCAGCGAGAGCATTTGGATCGAAAAGCACACGCGGTTCGGACGCGAGCGAATTGGCCACGTAGAGCACGCGCTGGTTCTGCAAGCCGCTGTTTCGCTCATAGAAATACTGCCCGTCCCGTTTGATCGGAACACCGAAACGCTCGTAGTTCCACAGTTGCGTCAGCCGCTCCTTGATCCGGGCCCGCTGCGGAATTGCTTCAAGAAATGCAAAGGTGACTTTGTTCTCAGCCTCCACCCACGCCTTTGTTTCCGCCGAATTGTCGTCTTCCAACCACCGATATGGGTCAGTCACTTTGACGCCGAAATAGTCGTCGACCTGATCCGCTTTCCGCGTGCGCGGATACGCGATCTTTGTGTCATCCCCCGCACACATGGGCGACGCAGCCAGAAAAAGAACCACAAATCTCAGTCGCCAACGGAATCGCCTCATTCCGGCAATCCCACCGCAGCTGGCTCCCGGGGAGGAGCAACCTGCTCATACTCGGCGAGGCGATTCTTCAGTCCCGGCGGAAGCATGGCTCGAACGCGGATGCCGGATTCTATGTATTCCGTAGAAAGCACCTGACCTTTTTCGTGCAGGAGAGCGAGCAAGTCGTTGCGGCCGTGAGGAAAAAGCAGTTCTGCGCGCTGAACACGATCCGCCAGCATTTCCTCACAGCGACGCAACAAATCGTCTAGTCCGGCACCGGTGCGGACCGAGACAAAAAGGGCATCGGGGAAATGCTTGCGCAGGAAAACCCGGGTCGAATCGTCGCGAAGAGCGTCGATTTTATTGAAAACCGTGATCATCCGCTTCGTGTCGGCGTGCAATTCCTCGAGCACTTTTATCGTCGTTTGATGAAAGTTCAGAACTTCGGGATGGCTGGCATCGATCACATGAATCAGGAAGTCCGCCAGCACGGCTTCCTCGAGCGTCGCCTTGAATGCCTCGACAAGGCGGTGCGGCAGTTTCCGCACAAAGCCGACCGTATCCGTGAGCAGTAGCGGCTGCCCCCCCGGCAATTCGATCCGGCGCGTTGTCGTGTCGAGTGTGGCGAAAAGTTTGTCCTCCACCAGCACATGCGCGCCGGTGAGTTTTTTCAAAAGCGACGATTTGCCGGCATTGGTGTAACCCACAATTGCCGCATTGGGTAATGGCAGGCGAACGCGGCTCTTACGTTGGGTGGCACGCTGCGCACGGACACGTTCGAGGTCTTCCTTGACACGGTCTATCTGCTTGCGAATTAGGCGCTTATCCGTTTCAAGTTGACTTTCACCTTCACCCTTTCCCCCAACACCACCACCCTGACGACTCAAATGCGACCATGCACGGGTCAACCGCGGCAACGAATATTCCATCCGTGCCAGATCGACCTGGAGTCGAGCCTCCCTCGTCTGGGCGCGCTTGGAAAAAATATCGAGAATCACTTCCTGGCGATCGATGACGGCGACGCCGGTAAGTTTTTCCCAATTGCGTTGTTGGGCGGGCGTCAGTTCATTGTCAAAAATCAGGACATCCAGCTCGAGCGCCTTCACTTTCCCGGCGATTTCCTCAGCCTTACCTGTGCCCACGTACAGCGCGGCTTGGGGACGGGCGATCTTCACGAGCATTCGGTCGACAACTGGAACACCGAGCGTTTCCACCAGCGACTCCAGCTCTGCCAGCATACTTCCCGCTTCTTCCGCGCTTTCCTGAACCGTATAGACGTTCACTAGCAACGCGCGCGTCACCATTTTCGGCTTCTCGTCGATTTCAAACATGCGATCATTTTCGTAGCGCAAATCGCACGAATTGGCAAACGAACACGCTGGACGCGCCTCGTCTTTGTGCCACCGTTTCCGCCCTACGTTTTTCCTGAAGCCATGAAATCTCACGAAATTTACCGCCGCATGTCCCCCTCTCTCAATGAAGAGCTGCTTTCGCACTTGTTCACTGAGGACAAACCCGCCTACAAAGCAACGCTCGCTGCCCTGGCCAATCAACGAAAATTGCGTCCGATTTTTGTCGAGCGAAAGCCGCGTCCGGAACGTCACGCGTGGATTCACAATGCGCTTGGGCAGAAGATCAGCGACGAAGTGGCGATGAACCTCCTGCAATTCTGGCTCCTCAAAGCTCATTCCGAAATGCTTGTCACCTTTCTCGACGGCCTTGGCATCGAGCACGACGGTAAAGGCGCCGTGGATAATCTCCCTTCTGTACCAGAAAAAGCGAAGCTCAAGGAGGTGATTAGCGTTCTACTCGAGAAATATCCGAGGGAAGCCGTAGTTGTCTACCTGCACGCCTTCCAAAACATGGACATTTCCGGCTGGCCCACCCTTGCCGAGTTACTGGAGGAAGACGAACGCCTTCAGTTCGGTGCGACACACGCGACCGCATAAAGCGATCGCGGAATCACGCGTGTGTTCTACCGTCTGCTCGGAGATATGCGCTTACTCCAGGAGACAATTTCCTTCCCGACATAGGGAGAATCGTCTGAATGCCGGACTCTCTTCGTCATGACGCACCGGAAAACCTTCTTCCTCGACATAGGCAATTTTGTCGGTCTCGTGAGCGAGTACGAATGCGTGCAGATCACCCTCGAAGCCAGCCAGTTCTGTAAATGCCCAACGAGGAAAAACTGCAGCATTCTTCAACAGGCAGACAATCTCAGGGTCCAGCGCAACCTGATCCAGAATACTATGCAAAACCGCCTGCGGTTCGTCGCCGAAGACCATGACAAAATGCGTCAATTCTTCCTGCCAACCTTTCCACGTAGCGGCGGAACGCAGGACGTCGTGGTCCGCATCCAAATGGTAGACCCGGCGCCGGCCAGGAATATCGAGGCGATCAAGTTCATCGGCGAGCGATTCATCGAATGGATCACAGACAACCGTGATCTGCGTTGCATGTAAACTGCGCCACAAACGGATGTGACGCTCCAGCGAATCCGTGTCCGCCGCCAGGATAAAAACGCCAAATTGGGGGCGGCTCCATGGATTGAGGGATTCAAGAATACCCCGTGCGGTCATAGGAATCTCGTCAGGATTGAGGTTGATGTTTTTACTTGCGCGAACACTCCCGGGTTCGACGCTGTTAGCGGGCCAAAGTTCGCCGCACCGAGCGACGTCGTGGGGACAGCAAAAAACGTTATCGGCAACACTATTGGAACCATAATCGGGGCCGGTTTTAAGGTTGCAATCCCCGGGGCGACGAGCCACCGGTCCGGTCAATTTAGGGGAGGAAAAACGATGCGCAACCCGCAGAGGCAAAAATCCTCGATTTAGAAACAAAGATTTACCCATGACATCCCTGTTATTTCCGTGGAACAGTTTGGCGCATGAGCTTCGGGCGCAGGAAGTAACCATGCCCCTTACTACCGAGGCCCTTGCCAGGATCACGTCGCGTTAACGCTGCTGAACCAGGGCAGTGTTGTTCGAGATTTTTCAGATCCCCTGTCGAGCCGCCTATCAAAGTGCATGACTGGGAACGGCGGTTTGCGGCTGTTTTTCGGCAGGCTTCTGTTTTACCGGACGTTCTTTTTCCAGCCAGGCGTAGAGCACGGGCAGCAGCACCAGTGTCAGGAAAGTGGAGCTGAGAATGCCGCCGATCACCACAGTCGCCAGAGGGCGCTGCACTTCGGCACCGGCGCCAGTGGCGATGGCCATCGGGATGAAACCCAGCGAAGCGACAAGCGCGGTCATCAGCACCGGGCGCAACCGTTCCTGTGAACCTTCACGCACGGCCTCCGAAACGCTAAGGCCGTCTTCGCGCAAACCGTTGAAGCAGTGAAGCATGACCAATCCGTTCAGCACTGCCACACCACTGAGGGCGATGAAGCCAACTGCTGCCGTGATGCTGAACGGCATTCCTCGCAGCCATAGGGCGAAAATACCGCCGGTAAGAGCGAGCGGAATACCCGTTGCGACGATAAAAGTCTGTCGCAGACTCCGAAACGCCGCGAAAATGAGCACGAGAATCAACACCAAAGCCGATGGCACCACCACAGCAAGCCGAGCACGCGCCTGGCGCAAATTTTCAAACTGGCCGCCAAACTCGAAGCTGTAGCCTTCTGGAAATTTCACCTCAGCCTTGATCCGAGCGATGCAATCGTGGACGAAGCTCTCCATGTCACGGCCGTGAACACTAACCATTAGAGCCACCCGACGCTGGCCGTTGTCGTGGCCAATGGGTTCGACGGTCTTCACGGTTTTCATGTCCACAACCTGCCCCAGCGGCAGAAGTCCCATCGCGCCTACACGGATCGGCAATGATTCGATGGCAGCGGGATCGGCGCGTTGACCGTCTGGAAGACGGACCACGATGTCGTGCCGGTAAATACCTTTTAGCATTACACCCACGGTTTCCCCGCCAAGCGCGGAACTAACTATTCGATTAATTTCGGCGCTCGCTATGTCGCGACGGGCAAGTTCATGACGTTTCACCTGAAGTTCGAGAGTGGAAGTGCGACCATCCACTTCCAAATCAGCACTTCCACCCGGAACGGAACGGATGATGTCCCGTGTCTGCGCGGCGAGTTTTTCAAGCGTGTCGTAGTCGTCGCCGTAGATTTTCACGGATAGTTCGGATTTGCTGCCTTCGAGCATTTCGTTAAAACGCATCTCGATGGGCTGCGCGAATTCGAAATTATGTCCGGGAATCGCCGCGTTTACCTCCTTCTCGATCTGCTGGCAGAGTTCCATTTTGTTCCTGGGCCGCCCCGGCGCTTTCGGCCATTCGCTTTCCGGTTTATAAAAAATGTAAAGATCGTTTTCGTTAGGCGCCATTGGATCGGTGGCGACTTCGCTCGTGCCGATTCGGGAAAACACGCGGGTGACTTCAGGAAATGTCTCCCGAATGAGGCGCTCGGCGCGGAGCTCCTGCGAGAGAGATTCATCGAGACTCATGCCTACGGCGCGATAGACCATTGCTGTGATCGCGCCTTCATCGAGCTTGGGCATGAACTCCGCCCCCAACCGCGAATACGTGACCAGGGATATGGCAAAAACAGCGATCGCTCCACCAACCGTCAGCCAGCGCATCTGAAACGCCGTATGCAACGAGCGCGCATATATGCGCTTTAGATGGTGGATAATGAAGTTGTCCTTCTCCTCGATGTGCCCGCGTAACAGAAAAGAGCTCAGAACAGGCATCAGAGTTAGCGCGAGCAGCAGCGCCCCAGCCAGCGCCAGCATGACGGTGAGCGCCATTGGACGGAACATTTTCCCTTCGATGCCGCTTAACGAAAGAACAGGGAGATAGACCAGGGTGATGATGAGCACACCTGTAAACATCGGAGCGCCCACCTGTTTACTGGCAGATAGGACGGTTTGCGAACGCTCTTGCGCGGTCAATGGCCGTCTCAGACGCGACTGACGTTGCGCAAGATTCCGGACAATGTTTTCCACCATGACGACGGCCCCATCGATGATGAGCCCGAAATCCACGGCGCCCAAGCTCATGAGGTTCCCCGAAATGCCGAATTTCACCATGCCCGTTAAAGCAAAAAGGAAGCTTAACGGAATTGCCAATGCGACGATCAACGCGGCCCGCCAGTTTCCCAGCAACCCCATAAGCACAGCAACGACAAGAACGGCTCCTTCGAAAAGATTGTGCTTCACCGTGTTGATCGTCCGGTCGACCAAAACGGAACGATCATAGACCACGGTGATCTCCATACCCGGAGGAAGACGGTCCTGGACCTCGCCGATGCGCGGCAACACACGCTGGCAAACGATGCGCGCGTTCTCTCCAGCCAGCATCATGACGGTGCCTAGCACCGCTTCCTCGCCATCCATCGTTGCCGCGCCAGTGCGATACCTCGCTCCCATTTTTACATCCGCCAGATCTTTCACACGGAACGGCAGGACGGCACCGCCGAATTTGACTGGCAACTCTGCAATTTCCTCGGGCGACTGAACCTTGCCGACAGCGCGAATCGTCAGTTGCTGGCCGTCGCGGCTGACGATGCCGCCGCCGGCATTGTCCACATTGCCGCGAACGACTTCGGCGAGATCGGCCACGGTCAGACCCGCATTCGTCAATGCATCCAGTTTGGGTTGAACAACTACCTGCCCTTCCTCGCCACCATTCGAATTGATGTCTGCGACCCCGGGCACACCGCGCAAGAAGGGCTTCACGACGTATTCCTGAGCCTCGTAGAGCTGCCTCAACGCTTCGTCATAGTCGGCGGGCCGCTCTTTTGCGCCTGGTTTCCAATGCAGTGTGTAATAAAAAATTTCGCCAAGGCCGGTGCTGATGGGTGCGAGCCTGGGCGTCGTTCCTGCGGGCAGCGATCCAAGCACGCTGGAAAGCCGCTCAGTGACGAGTTGGCGGGCGCGGTAGAGGTCGGTCCCGTCCGCGAAATTCATGGTGACCTGTGAAAGACCAAATTTCGTCAGCGAACGCATCTCGGCCAGCTCAGGCAATCCCTGCATTTCAATCTCGATAGGCCGCGTTACGGCTTTCTCCGATTCCTCCGGCGCGAGTGCGGGGACTTCTGTGTTGATTTGCACTTGAACGCCCGTGAGGTCAGGTACTGCGTCAATAGGCAGATGCAGGGCGCTCCACAATCCTGCCGCGAGCAATACGGCAGCCATGATGAGCACCAGTATTCGCTGGCGCATGGAAAACTCGAGGATGCGATCGATCATTGCCGGGCTCCTTTCTCCCGAGCTCCAGCGGGTCCCACCGAAGCCGTTTCTACGCTGGTTGCAACGCCCAGCGGCTGGCCGATGAGGTATTCCAATTCCGACCGCGAAGTAAGCGCATCGAGTTGCGTGCCGAGCACGGTGTCGAGCGCATCGAGATATTGCTTTTGCAATTCCGTGTAAGTGCTGATCGGCAACGCGCCGAGGCGGTAATGGTGATCTCCGAGGGCGGCGGCTTCGCGGAAACGCTGGATTTCGTCGCCACGCCATTTCCTCATCTCCTCGAGTTGCGTGCGGTAGCTGTGTTCGGCGACCGCCAGGGCGCGTTCGGTTTCACGCAGAGTCACGTTCAGAAGGACCTCCGCCTGTAGTTGGCGGGCCCTGGCGGCGGCGATATGGCCGTGTTTTTGGTCCCAAAGCGGCAGGGGCAGGGAGATACCAAGGCCCCATTCGCGCTGTTTGTCGGACGCCTGTTCGCCGGCCCAATACGGTGCGACGGTCACGGATGGCCACCGTTCGTTGGCTGCCAATCGCACCTTGAAGCCTTGTTGCTCCAGCTCAGCGATGCGGGTGCGCACCGCGAAATTCTTCTCCCGCGCACTGGCGATCAGTCTCGCCAAGCCCGGCGGTGGATCGAGATGCAAAGGCGTTCGCTCGACGCGAACCGGTGTGGCGATGGGAACACCGCGCAACTGGTTCAACTCGAACAACGCGGCCTGCCGTTCCTGTTCCGTCTGGGCCGCCCGGCGTTCGAGGGTCAACATGTTGGCTTCAATGATTCGCGTATCGATCAGCGGCGCGACGCCCGCAGGATCGCGCTGTACGAGCACCGACAGCAGATCTTGAAAACGCTCGGCAACCTCTGCACTGGCTTCCGCTTTTTGTTCCGCTGCCATGGCCCGAAAACCGAGCTGGCGGATTCTGTTTGCGAGCGCCGCTCGAAACTGATCGAGACCGAGTCTGGCCAGTCCGATTTGCCGGTCGGCAATAGCCTTTCGTAGCGACACGCGACCGGGAAATTCGAAGGTCTGCGCCACAGAAACAGACCAGACCGGGCCATCACCCAGCTTGTTTCCTCCCAGGTCACGGACGGATTTGCCTCCGATTTCAGCGTTAAGTTCCGGATTCGGCAATGTCCCGGCCTGGCTGCGTGCGCCCCGCACGGCGGCGATTTCGGCTTCATAGAATTTGAGTTCGGGATTTCTTTCGAGAGCTTCCCCGACAAGCTCGTCGAGTGTAAGAGATGGCATCTCTGCGTGGAGGGCGGGAGTGCCCAGCAGGGCAACGGCAACAAAATAACTGTATAAACGGTAAAATAATCTAGGCATGGATATGGATTTGAAATTTGCGACAACGTGAGCGCAGCCGCCGAAGAGCGGAGCGCGCAGGCACGAAAAGCCCGCCGTTCGAGGCTCGAGGGCCCCGTCAGCGGAATGTGCAAAATCAAATCACCAGAACCGTAGAGCGCAGTGTGAGAATCGTATCGCTGGGGCGCGGTGGCGATCTCGGAATCAGAAAAGCCAACCTGGGAGCCGGAGGTGGGACAACAACATCTATTGACGAAAGCGGAGTCAGGACTGCTTTAGATACGACCGGTGGCGCAGTGATTTCAGCTTCACGCTTTGCATTGCCGTTCTGCGCAAAATGCAAGACGTGATCTGGGTGCCCCGGCGACCGCTCGGCAAGAAGGCAGACAAGTTTGGTCACTCCACTATGAAGATGACCGGCAGGACGCGCGAATGCTGGCGACGTCGACGCCATTTTCGAGCGGTCGTGGACAAGAACGACATTCAAATAGTCTCCCGCAAACTGAAGTCTCACCCGATGCTCGCCACTGAAAGCCGCAACACCCGCAACAACCAGAGGCAGCACGCCAGATGCGATTGCTAGATAAACAATCGCAAAAACAACACTAAATCCGCGTGATAGTATCGAGATCCCCTTCATCCTGTTCCCGCCAACAAATTACAGGCCGATCTCGAGGCCTCAACTGGAAATATTCACTACCAGGAAATTCCCGTCAGAATAAACTGTAGCGCGAAAGAGTCTCATTTGCACAACCCGGCAATGCCTGCAACTAGTATTCGCCTATGTTCCTTGCGCATGAGATCCCCATACCGTCACGAAGCAATTGCCATCTGTTCCATTTGTTAGATCTTTCTTTTAGATGGTTGCGAACCGATTGAATGCCCGCGACGGCCGCGCACAGGCCGGAGTCGTCGTAGGAAGTTTTGTTGCAACCACGTTTGGACCCCATTTAGGTTACCGGAAAAACATATGCTCAAGGTTAACACAAAGGTAATTCCTGAACTGTCGTGGTCCTCGCCCAAAGGGACGTTTACAGGAGCAGGCAAACAGGTTTCAGAGGCGTTGGGGCGGAAACCCCAATCAACGGACCTCATGGAGCGGCATCCTTTCGATGTGGAGATTCTCCGCATTCCTCCGGGAAAAGCTCCCTATCCGTACCACTCTCACAGCGCACAGTGGGAGTTTTACAACGTCATTTCCGGCAATGGCATCGTACGGCATCAGGCTGGAACGACTTCGATCGAAGCCGGCGACGCCTTTCTCTTCGGACCGGGTGAACCTCATCAGCTCATCAATGACGGCACCGACGACATGATTGTTTACGTCGTGGCGGATAATCCGATCGGAGAATCCTGCCACTATCCGGACAGCAAAAAATGGCTGGTCCGCTCGCCCGAAAGCCGATTGATCCGATCCGAGCCGCTGGAGGACTGGGACGGTGAGGAATAGTCGCGAGATTGGTTGTCTCGTTCTTTACTTGATGGCGACCTTGCCTTCTCCCTGGACAATCTGACCGATTTTTCGACCCTTGGTTTGTTCGAGGACGGCGGAAGCGTCTTCGGGGCTAACGATAAGCGTCATGCCAATGCCCATGTTGAAAACCTGAAACATCTCAAGGGCGTCGATGTTGCCCTTGGTTTGGATGAGATGGAAAAGCGGTGGGATATCCCATGAACCGAAGTCAATCCGTGCGTCGGTTGTCTTGGGCAGGACACGAGGAAGATTGTCGACCAAACCGCCGCCGGTGATATGGGCGGCTCCTTTGAGCACGCCTTTGGGCAGTGCTGCCATGAGCGGCTGATAATTCTCATGTACGCGCAGCAGCTCTTCGCCAAGAGACAATTCCAGGCCATCGATTCGGTCGACGACCTGATAAGCGCCGGACCCGAGGAGGACTTTTCTCGCAAGCGAATAACCATTGGTATGAAGCCCATTTGATGCGAGGCCGATTATGATGTCGCCTTCGGAAATCCGCGACCCGTCGAGTAGTTCGGCACGATCGACGACGCCGACAATCGTGCCAGCAAGATCGTATTCACCCGGTTGATACATTCCCGGCATCTGGGCTGTCTCACCGCCGATAAGAGCGCAGCCAGCAGCTTTGCACGCGCGAGTGAACCCTGAAATCATTTGATCGAAAACAGCTGGGTCCAATTTCGCCGAGCCGATGTAATCAAGAAAGAAGAGCGGTTTGGCCCCGATGACCGCGATATCATCCACACAGTGGTTGACGAGATCTTCCGCAACCGTGTCGTGACGATCCATCGCGAAGGCGATTTTGAGTTTGGTGCCGACGCCATCCACGCTCGAGACGAGCACGGGATCGGTCATCCCAGAAAAATCCGGACGAAACAGACCACCGAACCCGCCGATTTTTCCCAACACCTCCGGTCCGTGAGTCGCTTTGACTTTAGCGTGGATGCCGCTTTTTACACGATTGCCGAGATCAATATCGACACCCGCTTCGGCGTAAGCCTTCTGTTTTACGGGAGACGAATCGCTCATGCGTTGGCCGTTTCAGCGGTAAAAAAAAGTGGCTGCTGAGTGCCGGAGCCGTTAAGGAGACGCGACTTGGAACGTCGTTGTTCCATGATGAATTTGTCGAGTTCAGGGTCAAACGGGACGGGATACCGACCGTTGAAACAGGCAAGACAGAAATGATTCTCCGGCAGGCCCGTCGCGCGCACCATGCCGGCGATGTCGAGGTAGCCGATGCTGTCGGCGCCGAGATATTCGCGAATTTGGTCAAGCGTGAGCTGGTTGGCAAGAAGCTTGGCTGGATTCGGAAAATCGATGCCGTAATGGCACGCGAACCGGTGTGGTGGACAACTGACCCGCATGTGAACTTCTTTTGCGCCAGCCTCGCGCAGATTGATGACACGCGCCTTTGCGGTGGTGCCCCGGACGATGCTGTCATCGACGACGACGACGCGTTTTCCTTCGACGGCTTCCTTGATGAGGTTGAGTTTCACCCGGACGTTAAAATCACGGATGAGCTGCGTGGGCTGAAGAAATGTTCGGCCGATGTAGTGGTTGCGAACAAAGGCGTGCTCGAAAGGAATACCCAGTTCCTGAGCGAAACCAAGGGCGGCATAATTGCCGGAATCCGGCACGGGGACTACGATATCAGCCTCTACGGGGTGCAACCGGGCCAGTTCGCGTCCCATTTGCGTGCGGACCTTGGAGACGTTGACGCCGCCAATATTGCTGTCCGGACGCGCAAAATAGACGTACTCAAAAATACAGAACGCCTTTTGCTCTGCCGGCTGAAAGGGAAACTCGCTCCGAATACCGTCCTCGTTGATGATAACGACTTCGCCGGGTTCAATTTCGCGAATGTACTCTGCGTGAATGAGATCGAACGCGCACGTTTCGGAGGAAAGAATGTAGGCGCCGTCCAGTTTGCCCAGAGACAGCGGCCGGAATCCATGAGGATCCCGCACGCCGATGATTTCCTCTTCACCCATGATGATGAGTGAAAACGCGCCCTCGAGACGCCGGAGCACAGCAAGCGGGCTGTGGCCAGGCTGCGATGGCTGAGCGAGCAAATGGACGATAATCTCGCTGTCGACGGTTGTTTGGAAAATGGATCCCTTGGCTTCCAATTCCTCGCGCAGCACCGCGGCGTTGGTCAGATTGCCGTTGTGGCCGATGGCGAGCTGGCCCCTGTGGCAATTGATGGCCAACGGTTGGGAATTGATCAGCGTGCTGGAACCAGTCGTCGAGTAACGGCAGTGTCCGATGGCGCGTCGACCCTTGAGTTTTTCGAGGTGTTGGGATGAAAAAACCTGGCTGACGAGCCCCATGTCTTTGTGGATTACAAATGGGGCACCAAGTTCGGCGGAAGTGGCAATTCCGGCGCTTTCCTGGCCACGATGCTGCAAAGCGAACAATCCGAAATACGTCAAAAGAGCCGCATTTGGATGACCATAAACGGCGAAAACGCCGCACTCATGCTTAGGGCGATTAGATTTCAAGCGAAGGGCGGAAGTTTAGGGGTTCGGATCACTGGGTCAAGTTCCGCTCTATACTACATCAATAATGGGGTGGGCGCTCGTCCCCAAGTAGCTTGATCGGTGTTTCTCCCGTGGAAGACGCGACTTGCGCCAGTTCCGCGGCCAGTTTTTCCACCTGGTCGCGTAATTTTAAGATTTCGCGATCCTGCTGAAGTACGTGTTCTTCGAGGAAGGAAATTTTCATTTCCAAATCCACAAATCGGCCTTCGAGTTCCGCCGGTTCATCACTCATCAACGAGCGTATCGATCTTCTCAGCCAGATCAAAGTCGAGATCTGTGAGTCCACCTTTGCTATGGGTGAAAAGCACGATACGAACTTTGTTCCAGCGGATGTCGATGTCTGGATGATGTTCTTCTTCTTCGGCGATCTCGGCGACGGCGTTCACGAAATCGATCGAGCCGGTGAAATCGTCGAACTCAAAAGTCCGCTCAATTTTTTTTCCCTCCTGTTCCCATTCCGGGATGCGTCGGAGGTAGGTCTTCAATTCACTCTTGTCGATAAGGTCGGACATGGCTGGCGGTCGTTATTGGGTTGAAATTTTCGGGCAGGCAACCGTATTCGCAACGGCGTGGGTTTTCCGGCACATCAGCGCTTGAACTGGTGGGGCGTCTGTGTCAGATGTGCCTCCCCTTTACTAAAAAACCCCATACAGTCAACGCGCCTCTCATGCTGTATAACAACATCGTCGAAACAGTCGGTCGCACACCGCTCGTCAAACTCAACCGGGTCACAGCCGGTATCGATGCGATTGTGGCTCTGAAATGTGAATTTTTCAACCCACTTGGATCTGTAAAAGATCGCATCGGCATGGCGATGATCGAAGAGGCGGAAGCCTCCGGAAAGATTACGCCTGACACGGTGATCGTCGAACCAACGAGTGGAAACACCGGCATCGCCCTCGCCTTTGTCGCAGCAGCCAAAGGCTACAAACTGATTCTTACCATGCCGGAGACGATGAGCCTCGAGCGCCGCACTTTGCTGGCGATGCTCGGCGCCAAACTCGTCCTCACGCCGGGCTCCGAAGGTATGAAGGGCGCCATTGCCCGAGCCGAAGATATCGTTGCCAATACTCCCAGCGCATGGATGCCGCAACAATTCAATAATCCGGCAAATCCGGCAATCCATGCCAAAACCACGGCCGAGGAAATATGGACCGATACCGATGGCAAGGTCGATATTTTGGTCGCTGCCGTCGGAACCGGCGGCTCCATCACGGGAGTCAGCGAAGTTCTGAAAAAGCGCAAGCCCGACTTTGTTTCCATTGCGGTCGAACCCAAGGACTCGCCCGTAATCACGCAGACCAAGTCCGGCCTGCCCGTGAAACCCGGCCCCCACAAAATCCAGGGCACAGGCGCCGGATTCGTCCCCAAGAATTTGCATCTCGACATTGTGGACGAAGTGATCACCGTCTCCAACGAAGACTCTTTTGCGATGGCCCGCCGCCTTGCGAAAGAAGAAGGCATTTTGGCGGGAATTAGCTCCGGCGCCAACGTCTACGCTGCTCTGCAAGTCGCGCAACGCCCCGAAAACAAAGGCAAATTGATCGTGACGATCGCATGTAGCACCGGTGAACGCTACCTCAGCACAGCCCTCGCCGACGAAGCTCGCGCCGCAGTCGGTTCCTAATCCAACTTTTCATGCCCAACCTTCGTTCATCTCGAAATCTTCACATGGCGGCCAAGCCCAAACCCAACCCAGAGCCGCAGCCTTCAGTCAATCTGGATTCCGATCTCGATGCCGCCTTCTTCTGGGAGGAACACAAGACCAAAATCGTCGCAATTATCGCCGCTGCAGTGCTTGCCGTGGCCGGGTACACAGCGTGGCAGTTTGTTGCCAGTCAGAACAATGCGAAGGCAGCGGCTGCATTTGAAGCCGCGCACTCGACCGATGAACTTGAGGAGTTTGTGAAAAATTTCCCAAATTCCGTGGCCGCGGGAAATGCACAACTGCTCATTGCAGGCAATCAGCGCGCCGAAGGCAAGTTCGACGACGCCCTGAAAACGCTCACCGACTTTACCAGCAAACGCCCTAAACATCCGCTCATCGCGGACACCTGGCTCAGCTACGCGGCGACACTCGAAGTTAAGAAAGACTTTCCGAAGGCCCTTGAAGCCTACGCCTCTGTCGCTTCGAAATACGGCCAGACGTCGGCAGCGCCAGCGGCGCTTTCCGCCCAAGCCCGCCTGACAAGGCAGCAAAACGACGCTAAAAAAGCGCGCGATCTCTATGAAAACCTCGTCCAGCGTTTCCCAGCCAGTTTTTGGGCCCAGGAAGCTCAGCAAGAACTCAGCCGGCTGCCCAAAACCGGAGAGGCTCCTCTGAAGCTAGAGACACCGGCAGCTTCGCCTGCCGCATCTGCCGCTCCGGCGAATCCAGCCGCGTCACCAGCAAAGTAGCAGCAAAGATTTTTTGACGCCGCCAAACCAAACCCATACGCTGCATTTTCCTTTATGAGCCTTCGGCTTCGTTCCATTGTCACTCTCGCCGTTGTCTGCACCGGCTTCCCACAGCTCAGTCCTGCCCCGATGGTATATCAGGAAGGCGCGGGCTGGACCATGCAGGGTGAAGAGCCTATTGAGCTCAAGAACAACGCGGCGGAGCAGTTCCAGCTTGCCGAAAAGTTCGAAAAGGAAAACGACCTCAAACGCGCTCTCGCCGGCTATCACCTGACGGTCCGTCGTTATCCTCGCGCCACCATCTCGGCACGAGCTCAATTCAAAGTTGCTGAATTGACCGATAAACTCGGCAATCCTCAGCGCGCCTTTACCGAATACCAGCAGCTCATTACCCGGTATCCCAAGAGCTCGGACTTCGAAGCTGCCATCGGCGCTCAATTCACTATCGCCAAACAATTCCTGGACGGAAAACGCGTCGAAGTCTTTGGCGTCCCGACATTTTCATCGATGACTCGAGCGGAAGAAATGTTCGTGCAGGTCATCAACAACGCGCCGTTTATCCAGAAATACGCAGCTGCAGCGCAGTTCAACATCGGACAGGCTCGTGAGAAACAAGGCGATTACAGTCGCGCCATCGAAGCCTACCAGAAAATCATCGATGACTATCCGTATTCCGACATGGCGGACGACGCTCAGTATCAGATCGGATACGTTTACATGAGAGCCAGCCGCTCGGGAGAATACGATCAGTCTGCAGCGGCCAAAGCCAACGAGGCGTTCGAAGATTTCATTTATCGTTACCCGAACAGCGAGAAAGTGGCCCAGGCAAAGGAGAACATGAAAATGCTCAACAGCCGGCAGTCGCAAGGCGCGATGAGCATCGCGAAGTTCTACGACAAACAGAAAAACTACAAGGCCGCCGCCATCTATTACAATGAGATCATCCGCACGGAACCGGATTCTCCAGATGGTAAAGCTGCGCAAGCCCGTCTCGACCAACTGAAAAAGCTAGTCGGCGAAAATAAACTCACGTTTGCACCGCCTGTGCCTCCGGGCGCCAAAACGACTGCTCAGCAACGGCTGCAGTCGCAAATCAATGCTACCTCCCGTCCCGATTACGTCGGTCCGCCGGGTCCGGGACCAGACCAGACACCGAGCCCCGGCCCAGCGATGCGCACATCCCCGGATGACGTCGCTCCGCTTCCACCCATCGAGCCCGATCTTCCGACAACAGACCAAGAGCCGCTTCCGGAGCCAACGCCAGGCGCCATTCCCGATTCCACGCCTGCTTCAAAAGCTTCCGCGACACCCACTCCGCAGGGAGACTAGGACTGGAGATGATGCTCCGTGCCCTCGCACTCACGCTGCTGATGGTGGCGGCATTTCTTTTTACTGGCTGCCTCGGCTACCAGATTGGGCCCGCAAAACCTGCCGTTCTCGCCCACGTCAACTCTTTGGCAGTGCCTATTTTTGGGAACGATACCCTGGAGCCGCATGTTGAAGCGCTGGTCTCCGGCATCGTCATCAAGCAAATCCAACAGGACGGGAGTTATCAGATCCGAAACACGGATGATGCCGACGCCATCCTTGAAGGAACGATAACTTCCGTGACGCGTCGCCGCTCCCGTTCGGTACGTGGAAATGTGGACGCTACGGCGGAATTCACGCTCGTCCTCGGAGTCCGATACGACTTGATCGATCGCATCACCGGCCACGTGCTCGATACACGCAGCGTGCAAGGGACGACCAACTTCTTTGTAGGCAACGACTTGCAAGCTCAGGAGCGCCAGGCCGTCGTGCTTGCGGGCGAGGACGCCGCAATCCGGATAGCTGGTTATTTGAGCGAAGGTTGGTAAAGCAGAGTTTTAAGTCTTAAGTTTGTAAGTCTTAAGATACGTCACGCGCGAAAACCAGCGGCGCTTGGTGAAGGACCGTTTTCGTCGATTCATTCGCTCGCCGCTATCGCCTTAAAACTCAAGACCTACAAACTGAAAATTTCCGTTGGCTACCGCGCATGGATTCGAACCATGAATAACGCCTCCAAAGGGCGCTGTGTTACCGTTACACCACGCGGCAGTGAATCGCGAGCGGGCAAAGTAAGAGGCGATGCCTGGGATTGCAAGCGTGGAGCCACACTAATTTCTCAACGGAGCTTGAGCCAAAATTCCCGCCAAAGCCGTCACGTCAGCCCTGGAAAACTTCTTCTCCGAAGCGGGAGCGTTCTTGTTGATAAAGTCAAATCGCAGAACTTCGGGAGATTCCGCCACGAACAGCACTTCACCGCCTTTCTCAACGGCACCCAATTTCCCCAGAATGGTTCCCGGCGGGACGCCATTTAAAAATTTACTGAAGACGGTGCTCAATAACGCTTTCACTTGGCCGACGGTTTTCGATTTTCCAGTTCGCAGCGTCGTGTCGTTGGTCGCGCGCGTCGTCGTTTTACCGACCGTCGTCAAAGTTGTAACGTGAAACTGGAGCTGACTGGAATTTTGCGATGCAGTGCCCGTCGTAGTCACCTCATACTCGGAACCGCTCGCTGGATCAATTGCCGTGCCTAGCGACCACGCCGTTGGCACGGGTGAAACAACGGTAGTTGTGGTCGTCACCGTCTGGGGCTGCGCAACTGCGCTACTTAAAATCAAAATCGCAACAACAGAAAAAAAGGAAGTTCTCATAGTTCAAAATCAGTTTTAGTAGGCGGCGCTCGCGAGCCTGAGCCCCGCTCATTCAAGAAACGCTCCTGACACAATGGACGGATGGAATTCCCTACAGTAACGATACCGCTGTGAAAAACGTCATTTTCTGGACATTCCTGGCGCTCATCACTGCGACTATCGGCGCTTCCGCGGCTATTGAATGGGAAAATAACGAAGTTACTCTCGCCGCGAAGCCAACCGACAAATCCGTCTCAGGCACATTCAAATTCAAGAACACTGGCGACAGCCCCGTCACTATCACAGAAGTCAGACCCACGTGTGGCTGCACCACCACCGAACTTACCAAAACCACTTACCGCCCTGGCGAATCGGGCAGCATTGTGGCCCATTTCGACATCGGCAGCCGCGTCGGGGAGCAGGCCAAGGAAATTGTCGTCACCTCGGACGATAGACCCAACGCTCCCAAAGTCCTCGTTTTCAAAGTCATCATTGACGATCCCCTCTCCGTCACGGGCGCATCGATGACGTGGGAATCCACCGGAAAACCCGCCCCGCAACAGTTCAAAATTCAAGCCCGTGAAGGCTACAAAATTCATATCGCCGACGTTCGCACCTCCAATCGGTATTTCGCCGCAAAACTCACCACGGTTGAAGAAGGTGCGAGTTACGTCATCGATGTCACTCCGACAACGCTCGACGAGAAAGCTTTCGGTCTGCTCGTGGTGACCACGGACTATCCGGCTACCGACCCCCGGGTGCTCTACGCTAAACTGCGGATCCAGTAGTCAAAGCGCCTCGATGTCCCGTAAACCAGCCGTTCAGGCCATTGTCATTCTTTTGCTTGCGCTGTTCCCTGCCCTCATCACGGCTTTTTGGGGTCCGAATCGGCCCAACTGGGATCGCGACCAACTCGCCGAAGGGGAAATCCGCCTGACTGATGCCCTGAAAACGCCCAATGCCATCTGGATCGACGCGCGGACGAAGGCCGAGTATGATCAGGAACACGTCCCGGGTGCAGCTTTGCTGAATGAAGACCAATGGAATTCGCTGCTCCTCGCTTTCGCCAGCCAATGGCAGCCAGATCAAGTGATCATAGTCTATTGCGACTCGTTACAATGCGACAGCAGCCATCAAGTCGCCAAGCGCCTCCAAAAAGAACTCGGGGCTGAGAAAGAGAAAGTCCTTGTCCTGAAAGGAGGCTGGCGATCGTGGAAACAGGCACAAAAGCCATAAACTTCCTCGAAAAAGGTCTCTACTGGCTGTTGGGTGGTCTTTTCTTGTTCGCGGGAATTCTGAAAGTGCGGGATCCCGGACAGTTCGCCGTCGACATTTCCAACTATCAGCTGCTGCCTTGGCAAGCCGGCGTCGCAACGGCTCTTTACGTCCCTTGGGTGGAAATCCTGGCTGGTTTTAGTCTCATCGCTAATTGGAACCGTCCCGGTGCACTTCGCCTGCTGCTTCTTCTGATGCTCATCTTTCTCCACGCGCTTTTCGCAGTTTGGTTGCGAGGTCTGAATATCGAATGCGGTTGCTTTGGCCGGGAGTTATCCACCTCGAACTACGCCATCCTATTTGCACGTGACCTCCTCATTTTCGCCGGGCTGGGGTGGCTGTTCCAACGGGAATGGAAACACCGCATCGCTCTCGAGCTGTCCAGCGGCGCCTCGCGCTCACAAGATACGAGCGCTCGAGATCGAGGTACGCCGTGACAGAGCTGAAATCTCACTTGGGCAAAAGCGCACATCGTCCAGCCCTTCTACCACCTGTCAAAATCCGCTTCCAAAGTGATTTCAGCTTGTTCCCGCAGGAAGGGTGAGCGAAACATGGCATCCCCAAATTTTCCATGAAAGCAAACGTCGTCGTTCTACCCAAAGCCACCGTGCTCGATCCGCAGGGAGTCGCCGTGAAAAACGCTGTCCATCACCTCGGCCTCGAAACCGTAAAATCGGTTCGTGTCGGCAAGTTTCTGGAAATTGAGATCGATGGGCCTGAAAACGAGGCGACCGAGGCTAAACTGCACGAGATTGCCCGGGATTTACTGTCGAATCCAGTTATCGAAGATTACAAATTGGAAATTCTGGGAGACGAGAAACAGAGTCTAACGAGGGGGAAGTAATGAAATTCGCGGTCATCCGGTTCCCGGGTTCCAATTGCGATCAGGACTGTTTCCAAGCCCTGAGCGAATCCATGAACGCCGACGTGGAGTATGTCTGGCACAAAGAGCATTCTGTGGACGGCTTTGACGCGATTGTCCTTCCGGGCGGGTTTTCGTACGGCGACTATTTGCGATGCGGCGCCATCGCCCGTTTTTCACCAGTAATGAGCGCTGTAAAAGAAGCGGCTTCGGCGGGAAAATTGGTGATTGGAATTTGCAACGGCTTTCAGATTTTGTGCGAATCAGGACTGTTGCCCGGGGCGTTGGTTCGGAACCAAGGGCTCCATTTTGTATGCGCCGACACCACAATTCGCGTGGAAACAGCACATTCGCCGTTCACGAACGCACTCACGGCCGGCGCCGTGCTGAAGATTCCAGTGGCGCACGGCGAAGGCTGCTACACGGCGGATGCAGAGACGTTGGAATCATTAAACAAGAATGATCAAGTCCTGGTGCGGTACAGCGACCCAAACGGCTTGACCACGCCTGAGGCCAACCCAAATGGCTCCCTCGAAAACATCGCGGGAATCGTGAACCGCGAACGCAACGTTTTTGGCCTCATGCCCCACCCTGATCGCGCCGCGGACAAACGCACCGGCAGTGAGGACGGCAAACTGATTTTCGAATCGATGCTCAACTGGCTCAAATGACAAACGATCCTGCCATCACCCCAGAATTGATCGAAAAACACGGCATCACGCCAGACGAATACCGGCGCATCCAGGAAATCCTGGGCCGTGATCCAAACTTCACGGAGCTCGGAGTGTTTTCCGTAATGTGGAGCGAACATTGCAGTTACAAAAACTCGAAGCCGGAGCTGCGTAAATTTCCCGTCTCCGGCTCACGAGTGCTTGTGAAGGCAGGTGAAGAAAATGCCGGCGTAATCGACATTGGCGACGGCTGGGGCGTCGCGTTCAAGATGGAAAGTCACAACCATCCAAGCGCCGTCGAGCCGTTTCAGGGTGCCGCGACAGGCGTGGGTGGCATCATTCGTGACATCTTCACCATGGGAGCGCGGCCGGTTTTTTCTCTGAATTCGCTACGGTTTGGACCGCTGACTGAAGCGCGCAACAGGCAACTTTTCTCAGGAGTAGTCAGCGGGATCTCGCATTATGGCAATTGCATCGGCGTTCCGACCATCGGCGGAGAGGTTTATTTCGACGAGAGTTACAACGGAAACCCCCTGGTTAACGTGTTCTGTCTTGGCGTGTTACGCCATGAACAGATCGCCCGCGGCGCAGCACATGGCGTGGGGAATCCGGTGTTTTACGTAGGTGCGGAAACAGGCCGCGATGGACTGGCGGGTGCCGCATTTGCCTCGCGCGATCTGACTGAAGAATCAAAACAGGACCGGCCAGCCGTCCAGGTCGGCGATCCGTTCAAAGAAAAGCTCCTTCTCGAAGCCTGCCTCGAATTGCTTGCAAGCGGCTGCGTCGCCGGAATTCAGGACATGGGCGCCGCCGGCTTGACGTGTTCGACGTGTGAAACCGCCAGTCGCGGTGGAACGGGCGTCGAAATCGATCTTGCTCTGGTTCCGAAACGGGAAACAGGGATGACGCCTTACGAAATCCTGCTCAGCGAATCCCAGGAACGGATGCTCATCATCGTCAAACTCGGCGAAGAAGAGGCAGTGAAACGCATCTTCGAAAAGTGGGATCTGCCTTACGCCCACGTCGGCTATGTGCGGGACGACGGAATGATGCGCGTGAAAAACGACGGCGAGACGGTCGTCGAGATTCCGGCCAGCAAACTGGCCGACGACGCCCCTATTTATCATCGAGAAACGCGACCCCGTCTTTTGCCGGATCCGATCGACCCCGAAACGATTCCGCCAACGGATATTTTGGACGCCCTCCCCACGTTGCTGTCGCATCCGAGCATTGCCTCAAAACAGTGGGTTTGGCGGCAATACGATCACATGGTTCGCAACGGAAACGTGGTCCGCCCAGGATCTGATGCCGCTGTTTTCCTCATTCGGGAAGCCAACAAACTCATCGCCGCAACTTCCGATTGTAACGCCATTTACTGCGCTCTCGACCCTCGCGAAGGTGGAAAAATCGCCGTTGCCGAGGCTGCTCGCAACCTTGCTTGCTCGGGAGCAATTCCGCTGGCCGTGACAGACAATTTGAACTTCGGTAATCCGCATAATCCGGAGAATTTCTGGCAACTTCAGCAGTGCGTTGAAGGCCTTGCCGAGGCGTGCCGCGCATTCGACACACCGGTCACTGGCGGAAATGTTTCGCTCTACAATCAGAGTCCGGCTGGAGCCATCGATCCAACGCCTACAGTGGGAATGGTTGGAATTATCGAATCAGAAAAACACGTCACCACGCAGTTCTTCAAAGACGAAGGCGACGTCATTTTACTGCTCGGCAAGCCCGGCAACGAAATGGGCGGCTCGCATTTTCTGAATGTTATTTACGGCCGAAAAGAGGGTCTGCCGCCGCGGGTCGATTTGGTGGAAGAGAAAGCCATCCATGATGCACTTCGAGCGCTGATTCGGATGGGTCTGGTCAAGAGCGCCCACGATTGCTCCGAAGGCGGGTTGGCCGTGGCATTGGCTGAAGCGGGCTTCGAGAGAAAACTGGGTGCGGCCGTCTCGTTCGCAGACGTTCCCGACTTCAACAAGTGGGATGAGATCGCTCTTTTCAACGAATCGCAGGGCCGCGTCGTTCTCACCGTCGGCAAAGCGAATTCCGCTGCCGCCCAGTCGCTCCTGGAATGGCGTGGCGTGCCAGTTTACAGACTAGGGACAGTCGCAGGCGACACTCTTAAAATCACCACCGCCACCGGGAAAACCTACGAATGGCCTGTGGCCGATCTCTACGCCGCTTGGTCGGAATCCATTCCGGCTGCCATGGAACCCTAATCTAAGGGGACGTAAGGAGCGCTTTTCGTTCCTACCGGGTTGAAGCGGTTTTTGGAGCCGCATCTTTCGTGGCGACAACACTTTTCGCGTCGATTTTGACCGTCATCCCTTTGGTGACCATCGAAGCAAATTTGGCAGCATCCCAATTGGCAAGGCGGATACAGCCGTGACTGCCCGAACGGCCAATGGTGTCGGGAGTGTTCGTGCCGTGAATACCGATACCAGGTTTGTTGAGTCCGCACCATAGGACGCCCACAGGGCAATTGGGCCCGGCGGGGATATTGTAAAAATTGTCCGTGCGGACACCGCGATCCAAAACACCTTTATCCCAGCGGAACCATGGCAGGGTCGCGATGCCAACGATTTTCCATGTACCGGAAGGCGCTGGGTGAGAAGAAGATCCGGGAGTGATGGGAAAGGCCGCGATCAGTTTGTCGCCTTCGCGGAGCTCGAGCATTTTTTCGCGTGTGTCGATATGAACGCTCCGCATGAGGAAAATCGGCACTTCCGGAAGACCACCGGATTCCTTCATGGTTTCGATAAGGAACGGTTCGACATTCGGAACACGAATAACGTCACCAGGTTTCAGATTCGACATCGAGCGATCGAAGTTGAGTTTGACGATGAAGTCGCGGTCGGAATGGAATTTCTCACCTAGAAACTCGATGATATCCGCGTATGGCATGCGCTTCATTTTTGCTTGTTCCAAGGGCTGTCGGGGAACATTGCCGACCTGTTTAAAGTCGATGTCGCGCAGCGTATAACGGGTAAAAATCGGAGAAATCTGCAGCAGGTCAGGCACAGACTCCCATTTGCCGTCAACAGGTAACCCAGCGGATTTTTGATAACGCATCAGGGCCTTGCCGGTAAACTCGCCCCAACGCCCGTCGATCTTGCCAGGCCCAAAGTTACGCTGGTCGAGATAGATTTGGAGCCGTGTAACAATTTCACGCTCCTGAACCGGCTCGGCGCGAGGAATCGCCATATCCGGATTGTCCGCGTTGTTCGGGATCTGAACAGGGGGAGCTGGCAGAGGTTTGGCGAGCGTGGGCTCAAGCGCTACGGACGACAGCGGCATCGGCGTCGGTAGAGCATTCTGGCCGATGACGCTTTGAATGAAAAGTAGGCAGCAAATGCAAGGGATCAGAAGTCGGCGCATATGAGTCAAATACGGATGCGAAGACGGACTCTTGCAGGAAAAATGGGCCGGGGGCAAACCTGAAACCTGAATCAAGCCGGGCAACATCACTCGTCCCGCAGTGCTTACCAAGGCGACGATAGAATCCGAGTTGAGGCTACGATGACAAATAAGCGACTGATTACGAGGATCTTGCAACGGCGCAGTTATCGCAATTCGCCGGCAACTGCTCGAAAAAATCGTTACCTTTGTCATCCACCAAAATAAACGCTGGAAAATCTTCCGCCTCGATTTTCCACACGGCTTCCATGCCAAGTTCTGGGTACTCGAGGATTTCGACCTTCTTGATATTGTCTTGCGCCAGAATGGCAGCGGGACCGCCGATGCTCCCAAGATAAAAACCTCCGTGTTTCTGACAGGAATCGGTCACTTTTTGAGAGCGATTGCCTTTGGCGATCATGACCATCGAACCGTTTTGTTCCTGGAATAGATCGACGTAACTATCCATTCGACCGGCAGTTGTGGGTCCAAACGACCCGGAGGCCATGCCGTTCGGCGTCTTCGCCGGCCCTGCGTAATAAACGGGATGCTGTTTGAAATAGTCGGGAAGGCCCTGACCGGCATCGAGCCGTTCCTTGAGTTTTGCATGGGCGATGTCACGAGCGACGACGATGGTTCCAGTGAGTGAAAGGCGTGTGGCGACGGGATATTTGCTGAGTTCCGCCCGAATCGCTTCCATCGGGCGGTTGAGATCGATCTTAACGACCGGCCCCTCGTTGGCCGTGCGGTATTTTTCCGGAATGAAACGGCCCGGATTCAACTCGAGTTTTTCGAGAAATACGCCGTTTCGATTGATCTTTGCCTTGATGTTTCGATCGGCGGAGCATGAGACACCCATGCCAACCGGGCACGACGCGCCGTGACGGGGTAAGCGAATGATCCGGACGTCGAGAGCGAAATACTTGCCTCCGAATTGAGCTCCAATGCCCAGTTGCTGAGCAGCTTTAAGCATTTTCTGCTCGAGGGCGACATCGCGAAATGCCTGCCCGAGGTCGTTACCTTCCGTCGGCAGGCCGTCGAGATACTTGGTGGACGCAAGTTTAACCGTTTTCAAACAGGCTTCGGCGCTGGTGCCCCCAATCACAAAGGCAACGTGATAAGGCGGGCACGCTGCAGTCCCAAGCGATTTCATTTTGTCGATGAGAAAAGCCTCGAGACTTTTCGGATTCAGAAGCGCTTTGGTTTCCTGAAAAAGATACGTTTTGTTCGCGGAACCGCCGCCTTTGGCGACAAAAAGGAACTTGTACTCAGCGCCTTCAGTCGCGTAGATGTCAATCTGGGCGGGCAGATTCGTTCCGCTGTTCTTTTCCCGGAACATGTCCAGAGGCACCGTCTGCGAGTAACGGAGATTTTCCTCGGTGTACGTCTGATAAATGCCGTGCGAAAGGGCTTCGGCGTCGTTGCCGCCTGTCCAGATCTGTTGACCTTTTTTGGCAACGACTGTGGCCGTGCCGGTATCCTGGCAAAAAGGCAGGATGCCACGCGCGGCGACCTCAGCATTGCGCAACAATGTCAGCGCGACATAGCGATCGTTGTCGCTGGCTTCGGAGTCGTCCAAAATCGCAGCTACCTGAGCGACGTGGGCTGGCCGCAGGAAGAACGAGCAATCATGCATGGCGGCGTGCGCGAGCTTCGTCAGAGTCTCAGGTGCGATCTGAAGGATTTCCTTGCCGGCAAATTCAGCAGCGGAGATGCCGTCCTTGGTCAAAAGCGTGTAATCGGTGGTATCCGCCGCCAGAGGAAGCGGCTCCTGATATTGGAAGGATGGCGTCGACATGATCAGTGGAAAGAGTTTTCCGCAATTCTCGGTCGGGGACAATGCTGAACAGCGGCACGAAAGGAATCGTCTTTCCTCAGTGGACCTCGATTTCGTACGGCAGCCGAGCGTAAACGCCGCGAGGATCGTTAAAGGACTTAAAAAACTCCAATGCCGCCTTGACCTGCGAAAGCTCCCGGCTCGCCGGGCCAAACACTCGGGACAGTGGATCGCGCCTTTCTCCCAAGGCTTCCGCGATTTGTTCAGACAACTCCTTCGCCGCGGGATATTCCACGATTCGGATGCCCTCACTGCTGCCGCTAATTTTTTTGGCGTAGGTAAGGGCCGACTCCAAACCACCCGTTTCATCGACCAATCCCAGTTTTACGGCTTCGGCACCTGACCAGACGCGACCTTGGGCAATTTCGTTAACTTTATCCACCGGGATTTTGCGAGCCTCGGCAACTCTCTTAAGAAAATTTGTGTAAATCTGATCCACAAACCCCTGAACAACTGCGAGTTCCTCAGATGTCTTAGGGCGCGAAACGGTAAAAATATTTGCGTTCTTGCTCGTGGCGACACTGTCAAACGTCACCCCGAAATTGTTCGCCAGCGTCTGGATGTTCGGCAGCAGGCCAAACACGCCGATTGATCCCGTAATCGTGTTCGGTTCGGCAAAGATGCGATCGGACGCCGTCGAAATCCAATACCCACCAGAAGCGGCGACTGTTCCCATACTCACTATTACCGGTGTTTTAGCCTCACGCAGCAGCGCAAGTTCATGCTGGATCAATTCGGAAGCAACCGCGCTGCCGCCAGGACTGTTCACACGGAGGACAACGGCTTTCACATTGTTGTCGGCCCGAATTTGACGCAGGATTTTTGCGAAGCGATCACCGCCAACATTGTCTTTCTGGCCGCTACCATCAACAATCTCTCCTTCGGCATATACGATCGCAATTTTGGAATCGCCTTTCGATGTGGCTGCATTTGCTGTGCGCGCCACGTAGCTGGAATAAGCACCCATATCAACCTGCTTAAATGTGTGGCTCCTTACGGAATCAGTGCCGGCGAGCTTCTTCAAGTGCTCAATCACCTCCGGCAAGTAAGCCGTTTTTGTTGCAAAACCTTTCTGAACAGCGACTTCCGACAGGAGGAATCCCGTCTTGTCAGCCAGCGACTGGTATTCCGCTGGCGAAACGTTGCGTGTCAGTTCGACTGTGCCCCGATACTCGCCCCACAAATCATCAATCAACTTTTGAGATTGTTCACGGTTCTCCGGACTCATTTTGTTAAGAACGAACGGTTCGACAAAGGACTTGTATTTGCCTACCCGCGTCACCTGAATGCCAATCCCATATTTCTGAAAGGCATCTCCAAAAAATGTCCTTTCCGACGCGAAACCCGTGACGTCAATAGCTCCGAACGGGTTCAGGTAGACTTCATCCGCTGCCGATGCCAGATAATAGTCTCGTTTGGAAGGAGTTACGACATAGGAAACTACTTTCTTCCCCGATTTCCTGAAATCCAGAATAGCTTCTCGAACTTCCTTCAATGCACCAAATCCCGCCCCGTATCCTTCCGGACGCAGGCTGCCCGTGAGGAACAATGAACTGATCTTCGGATCCTTCGAAGCGGCATCAAGGGCAGTGAGCACCTCGCGCAGCGAATAGCGGCGCGTGTCATCGCCTTCCGTCAACTTTGAAATTGCGCGCTGAAATTCCGATTCCGCAGGTGCATCGGGAATGTTCGCATCAAGATTGAAAACAAGCGCCGACCCGTTTTCGACACTCAACTCATTCGGTTTTCCAAGCAACGCGAGCCCCAGAAATGCGATAATCCCCATGACGAAAAGAAACCCGCAGAACAAAGCCAGTCCAAAAAACGTGGCGAAGACGGTTTTAAAAAATCCTTTCATGGGCACAAAAAAGTTGATGTTGCATTCACTGGACGCGATACAGCCCTCACCGTCAATCCGGTTTCACAATAGCCGAATACACTAACCACCCGAGCACAAGGAAACTCCGCTCCTTATACACTTCACGGGCGTCGATGGTGTGTCGCGCTGGATTCAACAGCTTCTCAATTCCAATCTTGCTTCCGCCACGGAATATAATTGTCAGACCGGCAATTTCGAAGCAAGCTCCGCTACATGCCCCACCGGAAAAAGAGGAAGATCGCTGCTCTATCTCATCCGTTTCAACGACAGCTTGCGCTTCCTCACGAGGGTCGCTTTTTCGACCTGCGCCTGATTTTCGACGACCTCAACGCGCGTTACTTTGGTTCCAGCCTGACTGGATTCCGGATACTTTGGGGCCGACGTCGTAAACTAAAGCCCATCGCCTACTTTGTTTTTGGGACAATCCAGGAAGAGGACAAAATCATTCGGATTCATCCCTCGCTCGACGCGTCGTTCGTACCGTTCTGGTTTATCGAATACGTTATCTATCACGAGATGCTGCATGCCGTCGTCCCGGACGAGACATTTCCGTCCGGCCGGCGAAAGGTGCATACCCAGGAATTCTTGCGCAGAGAAAAGCTTTTTCCCCAATACCGCAAGGCGCGGAAATGGGAAGCCGAGAATCTTTGCCGGCTCCTGCGATAAGTGTCCTAAAAAAACGCACTCCGAGCCTGCGAAGAGGCCGGAACCTTCATTTTGCGGCGTCACCTTTGATCTGCTGTAGCACCGACTCGATTCCGGCGGCCGCAGCCTCATGACGGCTCGCCAATTGATACTCCCGCAACGCTTCGTCGCGCTTACCCTGGATCTGATAGTGTGCCCCCAAATAGGTGTGTAGTGCCAGCTGGTTCGGATCGAGGGCAAACGCACTATCCAAGTCACGCCTGGCCTCCGCGTGGCGGCCTAAAATATCGAGCGCTTGCGATCTCTTGATCCAGAATTTTTCTTCCTGCGGGAAAAGCACAATAGCGCGAGAAAACTGGCCGACGGCTTCTTCGCTCATGACCTGAACGACTTTGGGGTTCGAGAATGACAACCCCAAAAGCCGCTTCGCTTCGCCAAAGTAATAAAAAAGATTCGGGTCGCCTTGCTCATACTTGAGCCCCAACTGCGCTTCACGACTTGCTTGCCGATAATTTTTGTCCCGTAAAGCCACACGAGCCCGTTCCGCATACCATTCTCCCGGAATATGTGGTGTCGCGTCGAACAGGAGGGCCACGCCGCATACCGCAGGCAAAATCCGCCAAGGCAGATACTTCAAAGTCTTTCGGTCGCCACTTCCGGCTTTCTCGCGCGCTTGCGGCGGATTGGCAAGAATGCCGAACAGAATAGCCAAAACAAGAGCATTACCAGGAATGTGCAGGTTAAAATCGACCACGGAGTGCGCGATCATTGCGGTTACACCAGCCAGCGCAGCGAGGTTGAGAGCCATGGAATTACTGGTCGCCGCATTGGTCTCGAGGAGGCGCTTGCGAAGAATCACGCGCATCGACAACAACCCGTAAAATACGTGAGTCCCCAAGAAAAACGCCGCCAGCACCGCACCCGTGACGCCGTACTCCGCGAGAAGATGAATGTAATCGTTATGAACCCATACGGGATCAGGTTCTACCGCTGGATGTTTGTAAAGCCGCCCAAGATAATAATACGTACCGCTCCCAGTACCAAACACGGGGTTGTCATGGAATTGACGCATCGCGGCATCCCACAGATACGTCCGCATATTGGTAAACTGAAGGGTGGTGCCCAGACGATCCGCCAGGAGCTCATCTTTATTGATCAGAAAAACGCTGAGTCCGAGCACGCCAATACAAACAGCAACAGAAAGGGTCGCAACCGTCGGGAATCGTACCGGCATCGTCTGGCGGGCGACAGAAAGTCCCAGAACCAGCAAAACCAAAAAAGCGCACCCCGTGCTGAGATAACCGCCGCGACTCCCCGAAATCGCCAGCCCTGCTAGCGCAACCAGCGCGAAATAAAGCAACAACATTCGGCATTTCGTCCCGATCCGGCCAAAAACCGCGAAAGATGCCGCAGCCACCACCAGGATTTCCAAAAGGCCCGCAAAGTGATTGGGACAGACATAAAAACCGCTTGCCCGGCGTCCATAGTCCGCACGCAAGTAGTTGAATGGCAGGTAGTTTTCGCCTTTTACGAACTGGATTACCCCAACAATGACGTGTCCGATCGCCAACGCCATAAACAACCCGAGGAAGAGCATCCGATGCTTCGGATCCGTTAAAAAGCATGCGACCACAAGATACACCACCAGGCACGCCAACACCTCAAACCGGTCCGGACGCGACACATATTCTACGGGCGATAGGTAAGCGCGTCCGAGGATATATCCAAAGAACAGCGCCGAGCTGACCAGGCACAGCACATTTGGCAGGGGCCGGCTCTTGCGCAACCACACCAGTGAAAGCACTCCGGTTATTGCAATTACCGTGTAGCCCGGGATGGCGAAAATCGGACGCATCCCCCCGATGAAAACCTGGATCAATGCCGTACCCGCGAACAGAAAAAGAAGTAATGCGAAATTCAATCCTGCCAAAAGAAGTGAGTTGAGAAAGCCATCAAACCAGGGGCTAGAGTAACATCTGCGCGTATTTCGCATACGGCGCAGGAATCTCGATTCGCTTTCCGGCTACGACATTATTCAACAAAGCAGCCACCCACGGGCGCGAACTGGTAAATGCCTCAGCTGGCGTTTGAACCCAGGTCTGATCGCCATCGCGTTGAATCTGATAATTTTCCACTGCCACTTCCGTCAGCTCCGCGTCGCCATTCAAATGCATAACGACAGCAACTCGCCGCTGGTTTGAATCCAGGGACAATGACTGAAGTGTTCCGTACGGAGCGAGTACTTCCTGCAAATGCGGTTTCGCCATGCCCGTAAGCATGGCATCCTTGATTCCAGTAATTCTGCCGAACATCCGCGCACTATCGACGATACATCGGGCTTGCGAAAGCCTGTGGTTTCGGAACCATATCGCATGCGCTCCGAGGACTGGTTTACGACAGCCGACAACACCCGACTGCGCTCGTTTACTTGGTCCGCCGCCGCGCCAAAACGTGCCCGGTTGCTAATCGTCCACGGGCTCGGTGAGAATGCAGCGCGCTACGGGCCCATTGCCGAAATTTTTGCCGCAGCGGGCATCAAAGTCATGGCGTACGATCACCGTGGCCATGGTGAGAGCGCCGGAAAACGCGGCGACCTCAACCCGCCCTCGTTGCTGAATCGAGACTTGGCCGAAATATTAAACCGCGCCGCCAAGGATCCTACTCCCCTGTTTCTCTGGGGTCATAGCACGGGGGCCCAGCTCATTATCAACACCCTCAGCACCAACACGTTTCATCTGCGCGGCGTCATTCTCACAGCGCCGTGGTTCCGGCTTGCGTTGACGCCACCGAAAAGGAAGCAAATCGCCGCATCCTTACTGCTGCGCTTTGCCCCAGGAATTACCCTCACCTCTGGCGTGGATCCGGCGGATCTTTCCCGGGATGTTGAATATCTCCGCATGCTCCCTGCCAACGACCGCAACCACAACCGGATCAGCGCACGCGTTTACGACTACCTTGTGCGCGGCGGCAGACTGGCACAGAGCCAAGCTAAAAACTGGACCATTCCCCTTCTTCTCGCCCATGGCACTGCCGACACTGTCACCATCATCGGCGCAAGCCAGGAGTTCTTTCAGAATGTTCCCGACTCCATTGACAAAACCTTCGAATCATTTCCTGACGGTCGTCACGAACTCCAAAACGACCTCTGCCGTGACCGACTGGCAACATTGATAATGAACTGGATCACGCATCGATCTTAGCGGTCCCGCCCATTTGGCTTAAAAGATCACGCCAGACTCAAATAACTAAATGCGCCGGAGCGGGATTAATGTCGCGTCCGGCGCATCATATTTTCACAAAACAGATAACTTACGCAGCTGCAGGCTCGGGATGTTCCGGTTCCTGGACCACAAACCCGAGCTTGTTGCCGTCGAGCTTGGCAACAATCGTGTCGCCAGGTTTGATCGTGCTCCGAAGGATTTCCTCGGCGATCGGGTCTTCGAGGTACTTCTCAACGGCACGACGCATTGGACGGGCGCCGTACGCCGGGTCGTAGCCTTTCTCGATCAGAAAATCCACCGCGGTTTGCTCGAGCGAGACTTCGATTTCCTTGTGCTTGAGGCGCTTGACCAGTTTCGCCACTTCCAGGTTCACGATCTGAGTCAAATCCGTCTTCTCGAGCGTGTGGAAGACGATCAGATCATCGAGGCGGTTGATGAATTCCGGTTTGAAAACGCGTTTGGCTTCCTCCAGAATTTTTTCTCGCATCAAATCGTAGTTCTCTTCATTGCGCGGCGCACCGAAACCCAGCGAAGTCTGGCGCTTGATCGTCTCCGCGCCGACATTGGAGGTCATGATGATGATCGTATTGCGGAAATCGATCTTGCGTCCGAGTGAATCCGTCACTTTGCCTTCCTCCAAGATCTGGAGCAGCAAATGCATCACGTCGGGGTGTGCTTTCTCGACTTCGTCAAAGAGAACGACCGAATACGGACGTCGCCGAACGGCCTCCGAGAGCTGGCCACCTTCTTCGTAACCGACATAGCCAGGAGGCGAGCCGATAAGGCGGGATGCTGTGAATTTCTCCATGTATTCGGACATGTCGATCTGGATCAGCGCGTCCGGATCACCGAACATGAACTCCGCCAGAGTCCGGGCGAGGAAGGTCTTTCCGACACCGGTCGGACCGAGGAAGATAAATGACCCGATTGGCCGGCGCGGGTCCTTAAGATCAGCACGGCTGCGGCGCAGGGCTTTGCTGATGGCGATGACAGCCTCGTCCTGACCAATGACATTGCTCTTAAGCTCGCCTTCCATGGAAAGGAGTTTCTGAGCCTCTTTTTGCTCCATGCGATGAAGAGGAACACCCGTCCACTTGGACACGATGTGCATCATGTCATCTTCAGTGACTGTGACTTCCTTTTCCTCTCGCTGTTCTCGCCAGGAGGTAAGGATCGATTCGAGTTTTTCCTTTGCCTGTTTTTCAGAATCGCGCAAAGACGCTGCTTTTTCGAAATCCTGGGCCTTGATCGCGGCTTCTTTTTCGCCACGAATGGTCTCGATTTCAGCCTCAATATCTTTGACGTTCGGCGGCCGCGTCATGGCATTGATACGGGCACGTGCGCCAGCTTCGTCCATCACGTCGATCGCCTTATCGGGCAGGAAACGCCCCGTGAGATAACGATCGGAAAGCTTCGCAGCGAATTCGAGGGCTTCGTCCGTGAGTTTGGCTTTGTGATGCGCTTCGTATTTCGGGCGCAAACCTTTCAGGATTTGAACGGTTTCCTCGACACTCGGAGCTTCAACTTTAACAGTTTGGAAACGGCGTTCCAACGCAGCATCTTTCTCGATGTATTTGCGGTACTCGTTGAGTGTCGTCGCGCCGATGCACTGCAATTCGCCACGGCTGAGCGCCGGTTTGATAATATTCGAAGCGTCCATCGCACCTTCGGCAGAACCGGCGCCTACGATGGTGTGCAATTCATCGATGAAAAGAATGATGTTCTTCGACCGGCGAATCTCGTCCATCACCGCCTTGATGCGCTCTTCGAACTGACCGCGGTATTTCGTTCCAGCGACCATCAGGGCGAGATCCAACGTGATAACCTTCTTGTCGCGCAAAAGCTCAGGCACGTTTCCGGCGGCGATTTCCTGCGCAAGTCCTTCGGCGATTGCGGTTTTACCCACACCAGCTTCACCGAGCAAAACCGGATTGTTTTTGGTCCGGCGGCAGAGAATCTGGATAACCCGTTCGATCTCGCTCTTGCGTCCGATAACCGGATCCATCTCGGATTTTTTCGCCATTTCAGTGAGGTCACGGCCGAACGCGCGGAGTGCGGGTGTCTTCACGTCTTTTTGTTTACCGGAACCCCCGGACGGCTCTTGCTGGATTTCCTGTTCGCCTTCCGGCGGAGTGAAATTCGGGTCGAGCTCCTTCAGGATTTCATTTCGGGTGCGTTCAATATCGACTTCGAGAGATTTGAGAACGCGAGCCGCTACGCCTTCGCCTTCGCGAAGCAGACCGAGCAAAATATGCTCAGTGCCGACGTAGCTGTGGTTAAGAGACTTGGCTTCCTTGCCAGCAAGCGCGAGGACCTTCTTCACCCGCGGCGTGTAAGGAATATTGCCGACCATTTTAGTTTCGGGACCTGAACCGACTTGCTTCTCCACCTCCATACGGACCGTTTCCAAGTCGAGACCCATTTTTTGCAGGACGTTGACCGCAACGCCCTGTCCCAATTTGATCAATCCCAGCAACAAGTGCTCAGTCCCCACGTAATTGTGGTTAAATCTGTCCGCTTCTTTGCGGGCGAGAGCGAGAACCTGCTGGGCGCGTGGAGTAAAATTATTCATCATTTTTAGGCTCTGTAGAAGTGGTGGGACCGGCTTCCATTTTACTTATATCAGGCTTGGGAAATGCTTTCAACTTGGCCCGGATGATCTCCGCCCTGAGTATGTCACGCTCGTCGGTGGCCAGTTTTTTCTGAGAACCCTTCTGGAGATGCGCGGGTTGCGTCTCCATAAAGAGCTCGTCCACCGATACGCGGCAAGTCTGGTCAAAGAACCCGAGGTCAATCCCCAGCCGCATAATAGACAGCAAGTTCAATGCCTCTTTGCTGCTCATTGAATGCGCAAACGTCAAAATTCCATAAGAACGGCCCACTTGGTCGAGCAAAGTGCTGGCTTTTTTCTCCACAAGAACAGCACGGGCGTTTTCTTCATGCTGAACAATCGTTTCGATTACCCTGGTAAGGCGCCCAATAATCTCGTCCTCCTTCTCCCCAAGCGTGGTCTGATTCGAGATCTGAAAAAGGTTACCCATCGCCTCGGTGCCTTCGCCGTAAAGCCCACGAACAGCGAGGCCTATTTTGTTTACGGCCTGAATTACTTTGTTGATCTGCTCACTCAGCACTAAACCCGGCAGATGGAGCATCGACGAAGCTCTCATTCCCGTCCCGACATTGGTTGGGCAGGCTGTCAGATAACCAATCTCGCGGCTATAGGCAAAATCGAGGATGGCCTCCAGCGCGCTATCGACTTTATCGATCATTTTGAAGACGTTTTTAAGCTGAAGCCCCGGGCGAATAGCCTGCATCCGAAGGTGGTCTTCTTCATTGATCATGATGCTCAGCGTCTGCTTTGGATTCATGATCACGGCGCTGCCGACTCCTTTGGCCGCATGCTCGCGGGAAATCAGATGGCGCTCGACAAGGACCTGCTTCTCCAAGGCGGTAAGGTCCTGAAGCTGAAGCGAGGTTGAATCGGTCATTTCCGGCAGTGCCACGACCGCAGGCTGGATCTGATTCAGGATATCTGTTCGCTCAGCCTTTTTGGCCCAGCCCGGAAAAGGTTGGCGCGCAAGATTGCGCGCAAAACGGACCCGACTGGTGATGACGATGGACTGCAGCGGACCATCGCCCGCGGTCCATTCACTGGTGCTCGAAGTGATGTTTGTAAGTTTCATTTCAGGTCGAAGCAGAGACTTGGGTCTCAAGAGTGCGGATTTCGTCCCGGAGTTTTGCCGCAAGTTCGTAATCCTCTTCGGCAACCGAACGTTGCAGCCCGTCCCGCAGGTCTTTCAAACGCGAGGACAACTCCAGTTCACGATATTGCCGGGCCGGGACCTTTCCCACATGACGCGTGCCTTTGTGCATCGTCTTTAGCAGCGGATCGAGTCCGTCGTGGAATGTCGCGTAGCAATCACTGCAACCAAGGCGACCGGTTTTCTTAAAATCGGCCTGTGTAAAGCCACAAGTCGGGCACCTTTGTTCTACGGGAGTCGCGAATTCAATCTGCTCCGCACCGCCCATATTTTTAAGTAAATCGGCTAGAGCAAAACCGGTTGGGTCGGTGACTCCTTTTTCTTTGGAGCAGCTCTCGCAGAGATTCGCTTTCTGCATTTTTCCATCAACGATTTGTGTCAGGAAAACAGTGGCTTGGTTGTGTTTGCAGACATCACAGAGCATGGCTTTTATCGGCCGGCACGAGTGATTTGCGCTCCGGCACTTCTAAAAATCGGAGCGTCCGGAGGTTATGTCAACAAGGGAAGCCGGACTCAGGCTGGATCAGCTTCGGTGACGGCCGGCATAGGCTCGGGAGCATGATGCGCACGGAAACTGCGAATGGTGATGTACAACGCGCCTGCTGTCAGTAATCCGCTAAAGAAAAACGCTGCGCCCGGCATATGCGGTTCGACAGCTGGATTGACAAAATACGCGAAAAGCGCGGTCGCCGCCGGTGGTCCCATGATACCCGCAAGGCCCGTAAGACTCGTCAATGCACCCTGCACCTCGCCCTGTTGATCAGGTCCGACCTCCTTGGACACAATCGCTTGCAACGCCGGACCAGCGATTACGCCTAGAGAACCGAATACGATGATGGGATAAATCATCCAGCCCTGAGGAGCCAGGCCATAGGCCGTGTAAGCAGCGATGCTGATGGTCAACCCGATCGCAAGCGACCATTTTTCTCCGAGATGTCTCACGATGTGCGGCGTCAGTCCTGCCTGGACGATGGCGAATGTGAGCCCCGTAAGCGCCAAAGAGAGACCGGTCTGGGTGGCATTCCAGCCATAGCGGTGACTGGTGTACAGGACCCAAATACTCGGAAACACCTGGTGCGCGAAGTAGATGAGAAAATGGGATCCCGCCAGGCGAAAGACTGTAGGCTGCCGACGCAAGTCGGCCAACAATCCGATCGGATTCGATTTTGCCCAGCTGAACGCGCGCCGATTTTCACGGGCAAGCGATTCCGGCAGAACAAACCAGCCGTAAAGCCAATTGAGCAGAGTCAGTCCGCCTGCAGCCAGAAATGGAACGTGCAGCCCCAAATCGCCCAGCACCCCACCCATCGCCGGTCCGACGATAAAGCCAAGGCCAAATGCTGCGCCGATGAGTCCAAAGTTCGCGGCTCGCTTCTCGGGAGGGCTTACGTCGGCAATATAAGCCGTTGCTGCAGCATAATTTGCACCAGTAACGCCCGCGATGATCCGACCCACGAAAAACCACGTAAGATTCGGCGCGAACGCCAAAAGAAAATAATCGAGCCCCGATCCCAGCAAGGAAGCGAGGATCACGGGGCGTCGCCCAAACCTGTCCGACAAACTGCCCAGCAATGGCGCAAAAATGAACTGCATCAGTGAATACAAAGCCGCCAGCCAACCGAATGTGTGAGACGCAGCCACCACATCGCCTCCCTGAAAATTTTCCACCAGCTTCGGCAGGATCGGGATAATCAACCCGATCCCTATGATATCGAGAGCCAATGTGACAAAAATGAACCCCAACGCGGGTTTGCGCGGCATGGCCATATTCGCGGAAAGAACCCAATTCCATCCGAAAACGCAAGACCTCATTCAGCCAGGGCTGATCTTTGTCTGCGACTGAGGATTCCTTTGCCTGGCGCAAAAAAGAGTGCTGCCGCAAAAATGGATGCCTGCACGAGAACAATGCAGGCTGCAGGAGCGCCGTTGATAAAAAAACTTACGTAAACACCGGTGAGTGACGAAATTACCGCTGTCCCTGCCGCCACGAGCAGCATCCTATCGAAACGGTGCGTTAACAAAAAAGCCGTAGCTCCAGGCGTCACCAGCATTGCAATAACGAGGATCAATCCCACTGCTTGCATTGACGCGACGATGGCAAGGGACACAAGAGTGAGCAGCAAATAATTCAATCCGCGAACCCATTTGCCAAGCGCACGGGCATGGGCCGGATCGAAACAAACCAAAACAAGATCCTTGCGCTTGGCGAGAACGATTCCGAGCACGATGACCGAAAGGATTGCCGTTTCACGGACTTGCTCGGTAGTGATGCCCAGAATGTTCCCGAATAGAATATGATCCAGGTGCATGTCTGATGGCGTCCTGGAAAACAACACGAGACCAAACGCAAAAAGTCCCGTGAAAACAACGCCCATCACCGTGTCCTCCTTGATTCGGCTATGCGCTTGGATCCATCCGGTGGCGAATGCACACAAAAAACCGCTCGCAAACGCCCCGAACGCCAGCGGTATCCCAGCGATATAGGCCAGCACGATCCCGGGCAGGACGGCGTGGGAAATGGCATCTCCCATCAAACTCCAGCCACGCAGCACGAGAAAACAGGACAAAACCGCCCCCATCGAACCGACCAACGCTCCAATAATCAGCGCCTCGACCATGAAATCGTAGCGCAAAGGTTCCAGCAGTTGTTCCATGGTTCGTTCGGATCAGGCCCTTACATTGAGTCTTCCCAGCAATCCGTGTTTCGGCGCGAAAACGAAGGTCAAAAGAAACAAAATCGCCTGCAAAGTGACGACACATCCGCCCGTCGCACCGTCAAAAAAGTAACTCGCGTAAACGCCAATTGCCGCAGTGCTGCCACCGATGCCACACGAAATCAGCAACATTCTGCCAAATCGGTCTGTGAGCAGGTAAGCCGTCGCGCCGGGAATCACCAAAACTGCTACAACCAGCGCCGCACCCACGGTTTGCAGTGCCGAAACCGCCATCGCTGCGAGCAGCGTCAAGAGCAGCACGTGCATCCGCCGTACGGGTAGACCCAGCGCCTGCGCCTGGTTGGGATCAAAGCAGAAAAGCATGAGATCGCGCCATTTAAAGATCAACACCACCAGGCAGACGGCCGAAACGATCACCACCTGCCATACATCCTCCATCGCGATTCCAAGGATGTTGCCGAAAATAATGCTTTTCAGATCCACCTGGCTCGGGAACAGGGAAATAAGTAGTAATCCCGCCGCAAAGAATGCCGTAAAAACGATTCCGATCACGGCGTCCTCGCGCACCGGTGTCTTCATTTTCACGATCGCCATCGCGCCCGCCGCGAGAAGCCCTGACGTAAATGCTCCCAATGCGAATGGGAATCCCGCCAGATACGCCACGGCTACGCCAGGAACGACCGCATGCGACAGCGCATCTCCCATCAACGACCAGCCTTTTAGCGTCACGAACCCCGAGAGCAGCCCGCAAACCGCCCCAATGAGCGTGCTCACCCACATCGCGGTGAACATGTAATCGTATTCGAATGGCGTGAACCAGGTGGAGTCCATGGGCTTCAGATTGAATGGCCGGCATAGACTGTGATGCCACCAGAAGGTTCAACCATCGGGAAGCTCAAGCCTCCTCCTTCTCCCGCTCCGAAATCAGAGCCTCATGGCCCGCGCGTTCACGGTATTCGAGGTGACCAGCGCGCCCAAGAACTAGGGGACTTTCGTCGTCGGTAAGCACCATCACTTCGCGTCCGTCGTGCGCCTGCACCGTTGACCGCTGCAGATCGAAATGGCGCAATGCACCACCAAACGCGGCTTCCAAATTCTTCGCAGTGAAAACTTTCTCGGTCGGTCCATAAGCCAGCACGGTCCGATTGATCAGCACGACTTGATCGCAGAATTCCGGCACGGATCCCAAATTGTGTGTCGACACCAAAATCAGACGACCTTCCGCGCGGAGTTCACGCAGTAAGCCGATAATGGCTTCCTCCGTTTTTACGTCGACACCCGTAAACGGCTCATCCAGAAGGATTAATCGCCCTTCTTGCGCAAGAGCGCGTGCCACAAAAACGCGCTTTTTTTGCCCGCCGGACAGCTCACCGATCTGTCGGTCTCGGTATTCCCAAAGCCCCACGCGTTTCAGGCTTTGTTCGACGGCGTGTCTATCTTCCGCTCGCGGGATACGCAAAAAATTCATGTATCCGTAACGTCCCATCATCACTACGTCGCGGACGCTCACGGGGAAACTCCAGTCCACCTCCTCACTTTGCGGCACATAAGCAACCCAGCTTTTCCGCTGGGCCTCTCGCGCTGGGCTGCCAGCGATCCTGACATGACCGCGCGTCGGCGGCACAAACCCCATCAAAGCCTTGAAGAGCGTGGATTTCCCGGCCCCATTGACACCAACAAGCGCACAAATGGTTCCCCCGATGAGACTTACATTTGCATCCACAAGCGCGGTGTGCCCGTTCGGATACGTAACAGTCAGATTTTCAGCTTCGAGGGAGAGTTTCATCGCTTCCCGTTCTGAAACGCCTTTACGATTGCTGCTGCATTGACTTCCAGCAGTTTGAGATACGTCGGCGCCGGTCCATTGCCATTGGTCAATGAATCGACATACAACACTCCGCCGTACGTGGCGCCGGTTTCACGCGCAACCTGTTTTGCCGGCTTGTCGCTTACCGTGCTCTCGGAAAAAACAACCGGAATGTCGTTCTGTTTGACCAGATCGATGACCCTTCGGACCTGTTGCGGTGTGCCCTGGGCGTCGGCATTGATCGGCCACAAGTACAACTGCTTCATTCCATAGTCGCGGCACAGGTACGAGAACGCCCCTTCGCTCGAAACAAGCCAGCGCTGCGCTTCGGGGATTTGGCCCAGCTCGGCGCGAACGGGACCATCCAATGCCTTTATTTTTTCGATATAGGCAGCTGCATTCGAGTTATAAGCGGGTGCATTCGCGGGATCGAGTTGCACAAGAGCCTTGCGGATATTTTCCACGTAAATCACCGCATTTGCGGGCGACATCCACGCATGCGGATTGGGTTTTCCAGTATAAGGGCCCTCAGTAATACCCATCGGTTCAATTCCTTCCGTGATCGTGGCACTCGGAACGTGCTTCAGATTCTCAAAAAACTTCTCAAACCAGCGCTCGAGATTCAGCCCGTTCCATAAGACAAGATCTGCGCGTTGGGCCTTGACGATGTCCTGTGGCGTCGGCTCGTAGCCGTGGATCTCTGCCCCGGGTTTCGTGATCGAATCCACGTCAGCCCTGTCTCCCGCCACGTTGCGCGCCATGTCGGCAAGGATGGTGAAGGTGGTCAGGACGCGTTTCTTTTCTGTGGCAAAGGCTGGAAGCGCCATCAGGAAACTGGCGGTGAGAACAAGGGCAAATCTCAAAAATTTAGACACGGCTAAACTTTGTAGCTAATGAAATTTTAGGCGCAACTAAAATTTCTCGTATTTGCAAAACTCGCGTCCGCTGTCACACTGCTTGAACCGCCGTGTCATCCCCTTCCCTTTCCGCACATTCACCTGGCTCGACTCCTACTTCCGCACGGGAAGATTACTTGGAATGCATTCTGCAATTGATCCAACAAAAAGGTTACGCCCGAGCCGTCGATATCGCGGCAAATCTTGGGATCGCACAGGCCAGCGTCACGAACATGACCCAGCGCCTGGATGCTGAAGGCTTGCTGCGCTACGAAAAGTACCGTGGCGTCACTCTTACGCCCACAGGTGAAAAATTGGCCCGGGGAGTGATTCAGCGTCACGACATTCTGGCCCGGCTTTTACGTCATTTCGAAATCGACGAAGCCACGATCCATCGGGACGTGGAAGGAATGGAGCACCACATCAGCCGGCAAACGTTACGCGTGCTAACAGCGTTGACCGAGGAACTTGATCGCAGCCCTGAATTGGTCGAGCGCCTTAAGACGACGGTGAAATAAGGACCTCCAGGCAAGCAGCGAACCGCAGCCCGGCAATCCCGCGCCGATGCGCAGATCATCTTGCCTCTACTCTCGATTCACACGCTCGGGATCATCCGGTTCGATGTGGACCAGCACATCGGTAACGAGGCCGTTTTTTTTGATTCCTGATAGCATCTTTAACTTCGTGCGTCGCTTCGATGATGAAATGCATCCGCTGTAACAGCGCCGCTGCCTGCTTCATGCCCTCCGCGCTTCATCACGCGATAAATCGCTTCCTTCACGAAATAACGGAAAGCAATGTTAGGAGCGTAAACGGTGCCGACGCGTGCTGCGGGATCAACACTTCGCGCACCGACAGAATTCCGATAAAAACGGTGAGCACCAGCACAAACAAAGAAATTAGGAATGCCGCCAGCGGCTCGGCCTTCCCATGTCCGTGCGGATGCCCCCGATCTGCAGGCACGGCCGCGACCTTGACCCCATGCCAGGTAAGGAGGTCACGTCAATCGATGACTCCACGCCATCCGCGATGAGCGCGTAGGAATTTCCGATAATACCGGAGGCGATTTTCACAACCGCTAGTGCGCCGCTTAAAAAATGCCCCGCAGCACCACATCCGCAGCTGTTTCAAGCGGGCACCGGCGAGGGCGGGGCCACTGCGAAAAGGGTGCAGAAATTTTTTTGAGTTTTTTGAATCTGAACTCACGAGTCGCCGCATCTCATCAGACAGAAACGGATTACTATTATGAAAAAACTCGCCATCTCTCTCTTCACTTCGATCAGCCTCCTCATCATCGCGTTTGCGGCTGCCAGTCACATGTCAATCGCCACCAATGTAGTCGCACCGCTGCGCGATTGGCCTGCGTTTAAAGCCGTTACCTGGGTCTACAACGAATTCCCGGCTCGCCCCGAATTCCTCCTGCCGCTTATCTTCCTCACCGCAATGATTGCCATCGTTGGCATCGCCGCCCATCATCTGCGCGAAGACCAACGCCTGAATGAACTCAGCGACATCAGCACCCGCAACATCAAACGCGTCGTCCGCCGGCCCAAAATCCGCCGGGTTAGCGGGCGACTCGTTCCGGCTAGAGCTTAGTCCGGTCCCTCAACGGGGAACCATGTCATCCATCTTGCGACACCGTCGCTGTTTCATGAACATTCGCCACATTCCCAAACTGATCGCAGTCGGAGCTTCCGCCGTATTTCTTATTCACGCGGTCGCTCAAAACTCCGATCCAAGTCCAAGCCCGCAACTGGAACCGCAAAAAATCACGTCGCCGGAGCCGCCCGAGAAGGTCATCGAGCGAGCAAGGGCCGAAGTTGAACGGGCTGAAGCGATAGCCGAAAAAGCTCGGGCTGAAGCGGAAAAGTTGAAATTGCAGCCGCTGGCTCCGGTCAAAGACGGCCACACCGTCAGCCGCGAAAAAGGATTCCCATTTGTCCGTATCGAAGACGACGGCAGCGAGGCGAAAAACGAAGACGAACGCATTCTCGAATTGCTCTTTCCCGTCATAATCGTCGCAATTGTTTTCGCGTGTCCTGTCTTTCTCATCGCGCTCATTCTGGGATATCGCGTCTGGAAAAATCGCCAGCTTCACAAGACGATCCAGACCCTCGTCGAAAAAGGGCAGCCCATCCCGCAGGAATTACTCGCCACGAGCGGCAAAGCTATCGGGTCAAAACCCCCGCCCTCAAACAAATCCGACCGGCGCAAAGGCATCATCTGGACGTGCGTCGGAGGAGGTCTTACAATGTTTTTTCTTCTCAGTGATGGACCCAAAGGGCTCGGGTTCATTCCGCTTGCAATCGGAATCGGATATCTTCTGGTTGCCAAATTCGCACCTCGCGGCCCCGATGAACTTTGATACAACACCGACGTGTCTGCGCCTGACAGCGACCTCATTACCCGGGTCCTTGTTGCCAACGATCACCATGCCTTCGCCGAGCTTGTACGCCGCCATCAGTCTGCCGTCCGCGGACTTTTGCGAAAACTAACAAACGGAGACTTTGCCATGGCCGATGACTTTGCACAGGAGACCTTTCTGAGAGCTTTCCAGAACATGGGAAGCTTTCGCGGTGCGTCACAATTTTCCACCTGGCTCTATCGCATCGCTTACAACGTCTTCCGCGACAGCAACCGGCGCATCAAGGAGACAGTGGGGATCGATGAAGCGCAGGCCGCGCAAATCCCCGCCCCCGTCGAAACCGACGCCGGACTCAAACAGGATCTGGAGGCCGCCATGTCCCGATTGACCGCCCCCGAGCGGGAGAGTATTCTTCTCTGCTATCAATCCGGCATGTCACACGAAGAAGCGTCCGAAACCATGCGCATCCCGGTCGGCACCGTGAAAACCCACATTTTGCGTGGCAAAGAAAAACTCCGCGCTTTCCTGAACAGGTCCTGATCCCGAGCCGTCAGAAAACACACTGATTTCGATGACTGAAAATCCTCAAGACAAAGACTGGCTGGACGAGATGCTCGCGGAAGAGCCAGAATACATTCACGACGTTGGATTTACGTCACGTGTAATAGCCTCTCTTCCCCAGAAGAGCACTCACAATGTTCGCACCTTGGCTACGCGACGGATCATTCTGAGTCTGTCGGTCCTGTTCGCGGTCGTTGCAGGGTTGATAAGCCTGCCACCTGAGCAAGAAATTGGTCGCTGGGCCCGTATTGCCACTAATTCCGCCATCGCCAGTCCCATGCTGGCAATCGCCGTCATTTTCGCGGCCGGACTCACAGTCATCTCCGCCTCCCTTTTCTGGGTCGTACGCGAAGAATAAGGCTCAAGCGCCGGTATTCACCGGATGCCTCGGAACCGCCGCTTCTTGAGATCGAAAATCTCGGACTATCCCAACGGGAGACCGTACACGAGGCAGCCGCCTGGATGATCCAAATGGACAATCCGAGGCGGCCGCTAATCGCGATTTGACTTCTATGCTACGCGGTTCCGTCCGGTTCGTAGATAAATATGAGGTCCTGATCCATGCCTTTTGGATCGGTGGAGCGTTCGAAAACGAGGAGGTCCTCGGTTCCAATCATACAATGTTCCATCCCGGGCTCGAAATGGAACTGATCGCCTGGCGCAAGCGTTTGGACCGCAAGCGGCTGATCCGAGGCACGGCGGGAGAGGATAATCCCGGCTCCTTCCACAACTTCGAGCCGTTCATCTTTCTCGTCGTGTTTTTCCAGAGCAAGATAGCCACCCTTGCGGATGACGAGATATTTCTCAACACGCGGGTGCTCATGAACGGTCACGACTACCCCTCCCCACGGTGTCGGAATGATTCCGTCGCCACCCTTGGCAATTTGCTCCAGGAGCTCAGTAAATTTCGCGGACGTTTTCCCAACACCATTGGGAAAGGACTCGCCCCAGAGCCGGCATGCCTCGCGGCAGTACTGATTGAACGAGGCACGGGAATCAATCCGCGACTGCTTACTTAGCTGACCAGCCAGACCCGCAAAGGGTTTGGTGCCGGCCAGTTTTTCATGATTCAGATCAAATGTATCGCCCATAGTTTAGTGTCCTCCCGAAGCAGAAACACCTTGCATGCCAGAGTGACCGCTGAGTTTTGGCCACAGGAGTCCGTAGAGCGCGATAAATGCGAAGCAAAACAGCGGGACGATAAAACCGCGGGAAAGATCGTGTTTATCAGCAACGGCACCCATCACTTTTGGCAGCACAGCTCCACCCATGATGGCCATCACGATGTAGGACGAAGCCTTCTTCGCCCGTACACCAAGGCCAAAGATGCCCAGCGCAAAGATCGTCGGGAACATGATGGACATGAAGAAGTATGTCAAAAAGACGCTCACCACCGAAACCCATCCCAGCTTTAAGAAAATCACGGCGCAAAGGGCGACGTTGATAACTCCGTAGAGGGCCAGAAGAGTGTGAGCATTCACCTTCCTCAAGATGGCAGTTCCAGCGAAACGGCCGACGAGAAAACACAAAAAGCCGAGCGAAGCAAGATTGGCTGCACCTTTATCGCTGAAGCCTAGATTGCCACTCTTGTGAATCTCAAACCAGCCAGAGAAAAAGCTGCCAGCGGGCGCCTCCCAAGACGCGGGAACCACGGGCGTTTGCGAGGTCATGTAATTGATGAAGAAGCTGAAAATCCCAGCCTGGGCAGCGACGTAGAAGAATTGAGCTGCGACCGCCATTACAAAATGCCCATGTGTCCAGATGGAGTGGGAGTAATTCGGTGAGGAGTCGTCGAGATGATAGTCGTCCTCCATTTTAATGTCGGGCACATCAGCGAAAAAGAAAACAACGGCCAAAAGAAGAACGCCTACCGCGATGGCAGCATAAGGAATCCAAAGCATTTCCGAACCAGTACTTTGGCCTGACGCGTCTTTGGAATAGAAGAACATGCCGCCAACAATGGGCCCCAGAAGCAAACCAATGCCGTTGCAGGACTGAGCGAGATTGATGCGGGTCGCGGCGTGGTCAATCGGTCCCAGCACCGTCGTGTAGGGATTCGCAATCGTTTCAAGGAAGGTGAGCCCAGCGGCAATGATGCAAATGCCCAGCAGAAATGCCCAGAACTGAGCGATTTGTGTTGCTGGAATAAACCAGAATCCGCCTATCGCGACCATCACGAGACCTGTGATAATACCTCCCTTGTAACCCAGGCGGGTTGCCAGCCACCCTGCGGGGAGCGCCATCAGGAAGTAGCCCAGGTAGTGGGCGAACTGTACCCAGGCGGATTGGGCAAGAGAGAGATGGAGCTCCTGCTGGAAATGTTTATCCATCACATCAATCATCCCGTTGCAAAATCCCCAGAGAGCGAACAGCAACACGACAAGGATGAAGGTGACAAGGACATTGCGGCCGTCGTTTGTAACGAACATGCCTTTCTGTTGGGTGGTTTTTACCACAGAGGATGGTTCTTGAAGCATGGCTCTTTGTTATTGAGGTTTGATACGCCGGAGGCTCGGAAGTTTTGGTTGAAATGTCAGGCCTTTTTTAACCCATCTTAACGGGCCCTTTTGAATCGCCACCCGCGCCTTTAACACCAGCGCGAGATGCCTTTACTGGACGGCTGGGACGCATCCTGGCATGGAGCAGGCGAGGCCGTCGAGCGGTTTCTCAAGATGTTGCTATCTAACGACTTGCTCCCTCTTCTCCGGGCGGGAAGGCAATGCGCGGATCTGGTCGTCCGGGATGCTCTTTTTGATGAGATACCAAACCGTCGCCGCAAGCACCAAGGAAACGATTTTAATCTGCCAGTTGTGCGTGAATATACGTTTAAACATGGGATCCGCGCCGCGAAGCACCCATTCCGGTGCCTTCGTGAATTTTCATGCGTTGTTTTCCGCCTCTTCGGCCTCTTCTTCAATAGCTTCGGAGTCCGTCATGAGCAGGAGTTCGTCCATGCGAGCGCGGAAGGTCTGCGGATTGAAATTGCGCTCGATCCGGCCCCGATGACAGATCGAAATCGTTCCCGTTTCCTCCGACACAACAATGGCAATGGCATCCGACTCTTCGGTAATTCCCAGAGCTGCCCGGTGGCGCAGACCGAGTGTCCGTTCGAGGTCTTCACGCGGGCTGACGGGAAAAATGCACGCGGCAGCCACGATACGGCCGTTGCGTAGAATGAGCCCGCCATCATGGAGGGGCGTTTTAGGATGAAAAATTGTCAAAATGAGTTCTCGGGAAATTCTGCAGTCAATGTCCACGCCCGTTTCCGCGAAATTGCGAATGTTTGTGTCTCGTTCCATCGCTATGAGCGCACCGATCTGTTTGCCGGAGAGGGCGAAAACAATGTCGGTCAATTCCGCAATGGTCTCTTCTTTTTGACGGTTGGACGTGAAAATCGGATGGCTCCCCAGCGCAGCAAGGGCTCGGCGAAGTTCAGGTTGAAAAATCACGACCAGCGCAATGGCCAAAAAGGCCGAAAGACTCCGAATGATCTGGCTGATGACTTTCAAATCGAGCAACTGCGCAGCCAGCGTCAGCGAAAGATAAATCAGCGCCAATCCTGTAAGGACTTTCGCGCCGCGCGTACCGCGAAAATACAGGTACCCGTAGTAAATCGCGATCGCCAGGATGAGAATCTCGATCGCAGACGGCCAGTTCTGACCGGCAAATTCAAGGACAGGACGCAGCTTATCCACGGATCGCCTCCATCATTCGCAACGCGTAATAGTTCGCGCGAACATCGTGGACCCGCAGAATGTCTGCGCCGTTTTGAGCGCAAAACGCAGTCATCGCGACCGTTGGCCAAAACCTGTCTTCCATTTTTTCGCTTCCCAACACCTTTCCAATGAAAGACTTGCGCGAGACCCCGACAAGAATCGGGCGGTCAGCGACGCGGAGCGATGGCAAATGGCGGAGCAGCGTAAGGTTGTGTTCCAGCGTCTTCCCGAACCCGATACCCGGATCGAAAACAACCCGTTCCGGATCGATGCCGGCAACGATTGCAGACGTCAGTTTTGCGTCGAAAAAGGTCTTAACGTCCCTCACAACGTCGTCGTAACGCGGGCTTTGTTGCATGTTTCCCGGGTTCCCTTGCATGTGCATGCAGACGATGCCCGCTCCAGTTTTGTTCACGACATCCAGCATTTCGTCATGTCCCCCGAAACCAGCGATGTTGTTAATGATATTCGCCCCCGCGCGGATCGCAGCTTCGGCGACCTCCGGCTTGTAAGTGTCGACGGAAATCAGGACATCCGATTTTTTCCGGAGTCCGGCGATCACCGGCAGAACACGGCGTTTCTCCTCATCCGCGTCCACAGGCGTTGCGCGGGGACGCGTGGACTCTCCCCCCACATCAATGAATTCCGCACCTTCCGCAACGAGATTCAGCGCGTGTTCGACAGCCGCATCCGGATCCAGGAACTGGCCGCCATCGGAAAAAGAGTCGGGCGTGGCATTTACGATGCCCATGATGGCCCCCCGCCTTCCAAAGGCGATGGTTCGGTCCTGAATTTTCCACATCATAAATTGGCGTAGCGACGGTCCGCCGACTATATTTCGCGCCGCTTCAACCAATCAATCCCCCGAATGAGAAAATTTGCCGTCCTATTCGCACTGCTCGTGGCAAATCCGATTTTCGCACAGCTCATTGCACCGACGGGCAGTGTTACTTCAGAATCAGGGCCCCTTCCACCACCGGATTTTTCGCTGAACAAGGCAAGCACGGTCATTCATCCGGATGATTCAAAGACAGTAACTGTATTTAATGCGGAGAAGAAACAATCCGACGTAACGTATTACAATTCGAATGGAAGCTGGCGGGCACATATCATCTACACGCTCGACGAGCAAGACCGCGTGAAGTTCGGACAGTTCTTAAACCAGAACGGAACTCCAGGTGTGCGGGCACTCTACCGGTACGACGAAAATAATCGCGTGATCGAAGAGCGGCATTTCGCCAAGGACGGCAGCCTCGTCCGAAGAATGAGCTACGAGTATGGGCTGACGGATCGCGTAATGAAAACCGTCGCCTTCGACAAAGACGGGAATGTCCTGGGCGTTTACACGCCGACGAAGAGAAAAAAGAAATAGGGCCGTCGTTGGATCAGCGAGTAAGGCTTCAGGCGGGAAGGAACAGCCCGGAAAGGAACTGCTTTTTACTTAAATCCGTATACCAGCGCCCAGTGCGTCCGTTCCTGAGGAGACCGCTCGATGGCGACGATCAAATAATACGTTCCCGTCGCTTTTGGCCGTAACCGCGTCGCCGAATAAGGACCGCGTTGCCAGCTCTCCTGATCAACCAGCCGTCCCGCAGAATCATACACGTGGACGGATAGCCTGGCTTTCAGTGTGTCCGACGCCACAAAAAACCAGTAATCGTTTCCTTTGAAGAGCGTGTGCTGAATGGCTTGCTTGTCTCCTTCGGCCAGATCACCACCCCATTGATCCTCGCGAATGATATAGCCTTCTTTTACGTACGGATCCGCCGCTTCCATTGCCGCTGAGATGGCGTCATCAACCGTCGCAACCGACGGCAAAGTCAGCATCATCAGAGCCAAAACCAGTTGAATCGATTTCTTCACAGGGAAATTCAGATGATACTACAAGTTACGCGTCCTTTTTTTGAATCGATTTTACCAGCGCCTTAGTAATATCGTTGATTTCTCCCACGGACCGTTTCGAGATGTCGTTGGTTTGGATGAGTGGGGCGACTTCCCGAAGCCGATTTTCGATTTGCCCAACCAAAGAACTTTTCCGAATAGACGACGGCATCGCTTTGAGCTGGTTTTGAAAATGCAGGAGCAGATCGGGCTGGTGCAGCAGGTCGGCGCCGTCTTCGGAGTAGGTTTTCTTGAGAATCGAAGTCAGAACTTCAGTGCCGCGCAGCCAACCGCCGATGCTTACGAGGTTGGCGAGTTGGTCGTCATCGAGCTGTGTCATCGCATCGCGCACATCATGCTGGGCACCATCGAGTTCACGGCGAACTCCCCGCCAATCGCCAGCGTCGGCCTTTTCTATGATGCTGTTGCTTCGGGCCTTGACGGCATCTTCCACGCCGATCGCGGCCGAGAGTTTCAAAACGTCACGGCCAATCGTCTTGACTCGCTCAGTATCAGTCGCCTCGACCGCGACAAAACCATCCGCAATGACGGTCCCTAGCAGGAGCGCTATCTGGTAGCGTTTCCCCGTCTGAATGCTGATGTCCCGGAGCTCATCTTTCCAATTGGGCGAGCCAATCTTGTCCAGAACGTTAAAAACTTCGCTCGGCAGGGGAACGATCACGTTGTCCACGCTCTTTGCCACCTTGAAATCGGTCAGATCAATCCGCGCCGGAGGCGACTCCGCGAATGCCGGGAAATACACAATCCAAGTGATGGCAACTGCGGAGAAAAGCGGGATACGGTTCATGAGGTAGGGAAACTTCACCAATTGGCGTGCAATGCAACAGTCTCATGCCGGAGAGGCAAGTATGTTCTCCCGTTTCCTCACAAAATGAGCAAAACACTCGCCCCCTTTGACTTGCATCGATTTCAGATCAAATCCACGTGACTTCGGCAAGTAAATCCCCGGCACACCGGTGAGAGTCGGGGCCCCTGCACCCCCAAAAATAAAGGGAGCAATCGTCAGGAACATTTCGTCAATCACATCCAGTTCGGCAAGCGATCGAAAGAGCGTTGCCCCCCCTTCGCAAACGACGGTTCGAACTCCGTGTTGATCGTGTAAATCGGCCAGCAGCCCCCCCAGATCAACCCCATCGGACTTGGCAATATTCAGAGTCGCGAGTCCGGAAAGCGCTTCACGCGTTTCACCGGGCATATGTTCCGTCGCATAAATCAGGATCGGCGAATCGCGGTTGGCAAAAAGCTTCAACGTCGCCGGGATTTTGCCGGAATTGGAAACTATAACGCGGATGGGATGCGACGGTTTTCCTTCGGCAATGCGTTTCTTTTGAAGCTTCACATCCGGAATCGTCATCGACATCGCATCGGTCTCCACCGTGCCGCGTCCCACCAGAATCGCGTCAGCCAGCGCCCGGATCTCCAGCAGCCGCTGTTTGTCGTTGGGGGAAGTAAATCGCGCCGGCGTGTGATTTCGAGTCGAGATCTTCCCGTCAGCGGTGATGGCGAAATTGGTGAGAACGCGTGGGCGAGGCACGTGTGGAAACATTTGTATCCCAGAGCGAACCATGTCTAACGTCGCGGGATGCAGAAAAGTGATGGAATGAACTACGCGCCGCAAGGCAAACCCGCCCCCGTTTGCGAAAAGGGAGAGTTTATTTTCGCTGCCACCCACCTGGAGCACGGGCACATTTACGGCCAAACAAACGGCCTGCTTGAAGCTGGAGGCGAGTTGCGCTGGGTGTTTGATTCCGACCCGGCGAAGGTGGACGCCTTTCGTGCAAAATACCCCGGTGTGAAACCGGCCCGAAGTCTGGAGGAGATCCTCGATGATGCGGATGTCCATCTGGTTGCGGCTGCAGCCGTGCCCAGTGAACGCGGCCCCCTCGGTTGCAGGGTATTGCGAGCCGGAAAGGATTATTTTACCGACAAAACACCCTTCACTTCGCTGGAGCAACTTGGCGAAGCCCGGGAAACCGTTGCAGCGACCGGCAGAAAATACATGGTCTATTATAGTGAACGACTTCACGTGGAGTGTGCCGTTCATGCGGGAAAACTTATCGCGGATGGCGCGATCGGGCGCGTCGTTTCCGTCACCGGGTTCGGGCCGCACCGGGTTGGCGATCCGGCAGCGCGTCCGGCGTGGTTTTACGAAAAGGCCAAATACGGCGGCATCCTCTGTGACATCGGCAGCCATCAAATCGAGCAGTTTCTGTTTTATGCAGGCGCCGAGGACGCCACAGTCGTGAACGCCTCTGTCGCGAACTATCGTTTCAAGGATTTTCCTGAGCTCGAAGATTACGGCGACGCGAATCTGGTCGCCGACAACGGCGCGACAAACTATTTCCGCGTCGACTGGTTGACGCCTGCAGGGCTGCGCACGTGGGGTGACGGACGGACGCTCATTCTCGGCACACACGGTTACATCGAGCTGCGCAAATACATCGATGTCGCCCGCGACACCACCGGCGATCAGCTATTCCTCGTCAACGATGCCGGCGAGCAGCACCTTTCGCTCAGCGGCCAGGTCGGTTACCCTTTCTTTGGTCAATTGATACTCGACTCGCTCCATCGCACGGAAAATGCCATGACGCAGCAGCACGCTTTCAAAGCCGCAGAACTCTGCCTGATAGCTCAAAACCTCGCCAGGCGCCTCGAGTGATCGGCAGGCAGTAATATGCACGCTCTGATGGCACGCTGTTTGACCGCGACGAGGCGAGCCTGTTACCATTTCTCCAAATGAGTCAACAACAGGTCGATCAACTCCTCGAATTTCTCCGTTTCGCCAGCATCTCCACCGATCCTGCCAATTCGGATCACACCCATGATTGCGCGGTGTGGCTGGTCGAAAAATTGGAGGCAATCGGTTTGGCGGCTAAACTCTATCCGACTCCGGGTCACCCAGTTGTTCTTGCCAAGAACGTTCATAAACCGGGACGAAAAACCGTCCTCATTTACGGTCACTACGATGTTCAGCCCGTCGATCCCCTGGATCTATGGAACTCGCCACCATTTGAGCCGGTCATCAAAAACGGTGTCATTTTCGCGCGCGGCGCCACTGATAACAAAGGCCAGATTTTTTCACACATCCTCGGTGTGGAAGAAGCCCTGCAAAAACAGGGCGGCGAACTGCCCGTTAACCTCATTTTCCTCATCGAAGGCGAAGAGGAAATCGGAAGCCCGCATCTTGGCCCCTTTATCGAAGCACATCGCGACGAATTGAAATGCGACGTTATCGCTATTTCCGATACGGGGATGATTGGCGCGGGCATTCCAACGTTCACCTATGGACTGCGAGGCATCGCGGCACTCGAATTCACGGTTACGGGACCCAGTGTTGATCTGCATTCAGGCATCTACGGCGGCGCCGTCGCGAACCCACTTACCGTTGTTGCGCGCCTGCTGGCGACCCTGCACGACAACGAGGGACGTGTGGCCATCCCAGGCTTTTACGACGATGTCCTGCCGCTCGAAGATTGGGAACGGAAGCTTTGGGCCCAGCTTCCCATCACAGAAAAGTCGCTCCGGGAGGTGACCGGGGTATCAACCCTCACGGGCGAAGCGGGTTACACCACACTCGAACGCGTTTGGGGGCGCCCGACCGCCGAAGTCAACGGCATCGGCGGAGGCTATCAAGGAGAAGGTACAAAAACGGTTATCCCTTCCAAAGGCTTCGCAAAGCTTACCTTCCGGCTGGTTCCAGATCAGGACCCAGGGCGAATCCTTCAACTCGCGTCCGAACACCTCAAAGCCCATCTTCCGGCCGGGGCCGCCATCGACATCACACTCGGCCACGACGGAAAGGCATATGTCGTCGATCCCAACAGCGTCTACGGCACCGCTGCTCAGCGCGCTCTCAAGTCGACTTTCAATGCCGACATTGCTCTGATCCGCGAAGGCGGCAGCATCCCCATCGTGCATACGTTCAAGGAATTGCTTGGCGTGGAAACATTGCTGCTTGGCCTCGCGCTGCCGGACTGCCGGGCGCATTCTCCCAACGAAAACTTTCCGTTGGAAAACTTCCACGCCGGGATCCGTCTCAACCAGGCGCTGCTCCAGGAACTGGCGTAATCCGCCCTCCTAACATCTCGTTCCAATCTAGCGATATCGCACGGGATCTTCCCCGTGCGGAGCCGTTCTGCTTCATCGTTCCCTACAAAAAATCGCGGTTGCACCCTCCAAAACTCGTCCGATGATTTTGGTGTGGCTCTTTTCCGCCACACGCTGCGCAAAACGTGAGGTAACCCCCAAAGACACCCGCCAATGCTACCGTTCCCGCCGGATATCCCCATCGCAAACCCACGGCTTCGCCGCGCGGTGACCACTATCGTCCGGATGATCAAGCGTTTTTTCGGGTCAGGGTGGCCGCTTCATTGATTTGGCGCGCGGTCGCAACCCCAAAAACCGTATCCCCATGTCGAAATTCATCCTCGCCTTTGATCAAGGCACTACCAGTTCCCGCGCCATCGTTTTTGATCAGGATGGCAACATCAAATCCGTCGCTCAGAAAGAGTTTACACAGATTTTCCCTCAGCCCGGATTTGTGGAGCACGACCCGAAGGAAATCTGGTCCTCGCAAAGCGGCGTTGCTATTGAAGCGCTAACTCGAGCCGGACTCGGTGCCAACCAAGTCGCCGCCATCGGGATCACTAACCAGCGTGAGACGACTATCATCTGGGATCGCAAGACCGGCGAACCCGTTTACAACGCCATCGTCTGGCAGGATCGCCGCACTTCCGGCATGTGCGATCGCATCAAAGCCAACGGTCACGCCAAAACGTTTCTCGATAAAACCGGCCTATTCGTGGATCCCTATTTCGCAGGCACGAAGGTGAAATGGATCCTCGACAACGTAGACGGGGTCCGCAAACGCGCAGAGCGCGGCGAGCTGGCGTTTGGTACCGTCGATTCCTGGCTCGTGTGGAACCTGACCGAGGGTCAGGTCCATGTCACCGACGCTTCGAATGCGGCGCGTACACTCCTCTACAACATTCACGAAAATCGATGGGATGAAGACTTGTTGAAAATCCTGGATATCCCCGCCTCGTTGCTACCGCGGGCCGGATTATCCAGCGAAGTTTATGGCGAAACCCTCGGCAAATCATTCCTGCCGCGCATCCCCATTGCCGGCATGGCAGGCGATCAGAATGCCGCGCTCTTTGGCCAGACCTGTTTCCAGCCAGGCATGGCAAAAAACACCTACGGCACCGGTTGTTTCCTACTCATGAACACCGGCGAAACGGCTGTCCCCTCGAAAAACAACATGCTCACCACCATTGGCTGGCGAATCCGGAACCGCACCGAATACGCGTTCGAAGGCAGCATTTTCATTGGTGGCGCCGTTGTGCAATGGCTGCGGGATGGCCTTCACATCATCGAAACGTCGCCTGACGTAGAGGATCTCGCAGCGAGCGTTCCTGACAGCGCCGGCGTTTATTTCGTCCCGGCGTTTGTCGGACTTGGTGCCCCGCATTGGGATCCCTATGCACGAGGCACCATCATCGGCATCACTCGTGGCACCACCAAAGCGCACATCGCTCGCGCCGCACTCGAAGCCATTGCGCTCCAGTCTTATGACGTTTTGCACGCCATGGAGCTCGACGCCGGCACGCCGCTCAAGGAACTCCGCGTGGACGGCGGCGCATGCGCGAACAACTTGCTCATGCAAATCCAGGCCGACGTCCTTGGAGTCCCTGTTGTCCGGCCCAAAGTTACAGAAACCACTGCCCTCGGTGCGGCATATCTGGCCGGCCTGGCAGTCGGTTACTGGAAGTCGCGCGCCGAAATCGAAAGCCAGTGGAGCATCGACCGGACGTTCGAACCCCAGGGCAAACCAGACCAAATCGAGAAATTGCGCGCCGGTTGGGAAAAGGCAGTTAAGCGCGCTTCCAGGTGGGAGGAAGCGGAAGCTTAAACTGAATTCAATCTCTTGCCTCTTACTCTTATTTCTTGCTCCTGCGCCGGGCACGACTCGATGTCCGAAATTAGAGCAAGAGTAAGAGAAAGAGGGAGGAATATGTAACTATTTTTCGTCCAACACTTTATGAACCGCACCAAAGTCCTCGATGAAATAACCAGCCACCGCGAACCATGGGATTTTCTCATTATCGGCGGCGGCGCAACCGGTCTCGGGTCCGCCGTCGACGCCGCAGCACGCGGATATCGCGTGTTGCTGGTCGAGCAGTACGATTTTGCCAAAGGCACCTCCAGTCGCAGCACGAAGCTCGTCCATGGCGGAGTCCGTTACCTGAAACAAGGCAACATTTCCCTCGTTCTGGAAGCGCTCCACGAACGTGGATTGCTCGTTCAGAACGCGCCGCATCTCGTTCATCACTTGTCGTTTATCGTTCCGGTCTACAGTTGGTGGGAAGGACCGTTTTACGGCATCGGGATGAAAATTTACGATCGCCTCGCCGGGAAACTGGGTCTTCGCCCCTCGGAAATCCTTTCCCGGGAAGAAACACTCCGCCGAATTCCCACCTTGGAACCGAACGGTCTCCAGCGCGGCGTCAGCTATTACGATGGCCAGTTCGATGACTCGCGCCTTGCCGTGAATCTGGCCCAAACCGTTTTCGATCTCGGAGGACTGGCTATCAACTACATGAAGGTCGTCCGTCTCCTGAAAGAAGCCGATATCATCAGCGGCGCTGTCGTCGTCGACGCAGAAACGGGCATTGAACATGAAATTCTGGCGCGGTCCGTCGTCAATGCCACCGGTGTTTTCTCCGACGGCGTCCGGCAACTGGATGATCCGGCAGCTCGAAATATCATCGCCGCAAGTCAGGGTGCGCACATCGTGCTTCCCAAGGCATTTCTGCCTGGTGATAGCGCGATCATGGTCCCCCACACTCCTGATGGACGCGTCCTCTTCGCCGTGCCCTGGCACGATCACGTTGTGGTTGGCACCACCGACATTGGCGTCGAAACCATTTCGGCAGAACCCGTTCCGCTCGAGGAAGAAATCGAATTCATCCTCGCCAATGCCGCGAAATACCTCAGCAAACCACCGCAACGCAGCGATGTGCTGAGCGCCTTCGCCGGACTGCGTCCGCTCGTCCGAACCGGGGACGCCAAGAGTACGTCCGCCATGTCTCGCGACCACACGATCCTGATTTCCAATTCCGGTCTGCTGACGATTACCGGCGGCAAATGGACGACCTATCGCAGGATGGCCGAGGATGCTATCGATCAAGCACAAATCGTGGCCGGCTTCGACAAACGCCCGTGCAAAACGGAGCACCTGCAGATCCACGGCTGGACGACACAGAGTATCCAACAAGAACACCTTCGTGTTTACGGTGCCGACGCCAAAGGCGTTGCCGACCTCGCCGTCAAAGATCCGTCGCTTGCCGAACCGATCCACCCGGAACTGCCTTATGTCGACGCCGAAGTGGTCTGGGCCGTTCGGGAAGAAATGGCGCGCACCGTGGAAGACGTCCTTTCCAGGCGTACGCGCGGGTTATTGCTCGGCGCTTGCGCCGCGATCGAGTCCGCGCCGAAAGTCGCGAAACTGATCGCCCGGGAGCTCGGCAAAGACGAAGCTTGGGAAGCGAAATCCGTCGCCGACTTCCAAACTGTGGCTAAAGGCTATTTGGTGTCTCCCTCGTAGAGACCTGTAAAGCCCTTCTCTATCGTTACGATCAAGGCGTTTTTCGCGCCTTGATCGTAATTTTTTCGTCCTTGATTTCGACGGCTTGAAGATCCCCGGCCACGGCAGACGCTTTGTTTTCCTTGGGTGGCACCATGCTTTCCAGCCACTCCTTGGATGAAATCAATCTCACCAGCCACGTCGGAAATTCCGAATTGCCCGACCGAACGCTTACGGCCTCTGGACGCACGTTTCCCTTTTCGGTGACAAAAGACATCGAAACCTCTCCGTTGTAATACCGGTCTTCGAATGCCTTGATCGACGACAAAGGCACGCTCATTTGAGCCGCGATTCGCTGGCCATTTATAGTAACAAACACGTGATTCCGCAGTGCCGACCAATCCGGATCGCGTGCAATGAGCGTGTTGATTTCATCGGCCGAAACCGAGAGCGTCGCGTCGATTCCCGCGTCGTAAGCCTCCTGGAACGCCTTCACCTTCGTGTTTACGGCGGTGTATTCTTCAGGTGTCGCCTCATAAACCGGCACCGGCTTCGCCGTAGTCGCCGTCATATCCTTCAGCCCGTAATATGTGGAAACCGCTCCCCACACGAGAGCAGCGACCAAAAGACCACAAATGACCAGGGCGAGAATGCAACCGCCGCCCAGGCAGCCGCAGCCTGATGATTTCCGCTTACCGAGAGGGGTCAAAACCGTTTGTTGCATCATGACACGAAAAGCTTGAGGAGATTAAATATTCTTTCGCGCCGCGTTGTAGACGACTGACGCCATATTGGGAAGCAAACAATCCCAAGTCACTTGAAACGAGCAGGTTGGACCGCGCTCTGAATCAATGAAAACTGCGCTCCGATTTTACTGGCTACCGGCTCAGTTCGAGCATCCGGAGAATTGGTTTTTCGGCACGCTGCCGAATCGATTCCGGCATGGTGATCTCGGGCTCCAGATTCAGAAGCGCAAAATGAAGCTTCTCCAGTGTGTTGCGCTTCATGTGGCGGCAATCCGCACAGGCGCAACTGTCTGTCGGGCCCGGAATAAAGGTTTTTCCAGGCACTTCACGGCGCAGACGGTGCAACATGCCTGATTCCGTCACGATGATGAACGCTCCCGCAGGATTCGTTTTGCAATACGACACCATCTTTTCGGTCGAGCAAATCTCGTCAGCCAACAGCCGGACAGCATAGGTACATTCTGGATGCGCAACCACCGGTGCGTCTGGAAACTCGCCACGAATCCGTTGGATACTCCGAGCTGTAAACTCGACATGCAGGTAACAATTTCCCTGCCACAAATCCATGGGACGGCCCGTCTGTTCAATAACCCACGAGCCGAGATTTTGGTCGGGGACAAATAAAATGTTCCGGTCCTTCGGCGCGGCATTGACGATCTTGACCGCATTGCCGCTGGTGCAAATCACGTCCGACAAAGCTTTTACGCCGGCGCTGCAATTGATGTAGGCGACAACGTAGTAGTTTTTCTCCCGGTTCTCTTCCAGAAAAGCAGCCAGTTTCTCCGGCGGACACGAATCCGAAAGCGAACACCCAGCCTCAAGGTCCGGCAAAAGTACTTTCCGCGAAGGGTTTACAATCTTCGCCGTCTCCGCCATGAAATGGACCCCGCAAAAAAGAATGACGTCCGCTTCGGCTTCCTTTGCCTTGTAACTCAGCCCGAGCGAATCACCGACGAAATCTGCAATTTCCTGAATGTCCGCTGTCTGGTAATTGTGCGCGAGGATGACGGCATTCCGCTCCCGTTTGAGTTCCAGGATTTCCTCGGCAAGATCGATTCCGGCAAGCGTGGCTGTCATAAAAGTTTAAAGGGGTGGTGGGCCGCCACTTTAGCGGACACTGGACCTCAAGGCAATCGACGGTGCAATCTTTGGAAGTGTCAAAGCGCAGACGAAGGGATCGCCGCAGAAATCTCTGGCTGTGACAATTTCACGACTTTCTTGACGATATTCTGTCAATTGTAACGCATCGCCACGGGTGACGTTAAGATTCGGTTTCGGAGGCGGTTCGCGCTTTTCAACGGAATGGCGGCGGGTGCATCGTCCCGCCGCTCCACCACCCCTGACCGTCATGAAGCGTACCCTTGCTTTTGCCGTTGCCTGCCTCGTCGCTACGCCGTTATTCGCGGCGCCCAAAGTCGTATTGATTTCACTGGATGGCGCAACCCCGCGTTTGGTCGACAAGTATACCCAAAGCGGCGCCCTGCTACCGGACGTCGGACTCGGTCTTCTCGAAGCCAGGGGCGTGAAAGCGCTGCAGAACACAACGGTCAATCCGTCGCTTACGGCCGTCGCACACGTGGCGATCGCGACGGGATCCACTGCAGCTCACAATGACATCCCAGCCAATAGTTTCCACAGCGTGGCGAGTCCGTTGAGCGCGTTTAATCTGAGCGGATTCGGCGCGCCGATCGGCGGCTATGAAATCGGGGATGGCAACGGCCATCCGTCACAGTCCGCAGAAGTGACCGCGGAGCCACTCTGGATCGGTCTCCGCAACGCCGGAAAGGTTGTGGCCACAGCTACCTGGCCGGGCGGCGACGGCGTTGATGTCAGACTTCCCGGTTTTACCAGTGCGACGGATCCGATCGTTCAGCCTGCAGCCGAGCGAACCGTGGACTACACAGTCCCGTTCGGCGCAACGACTTCTCCGTTTCAAAAAGGTTTCGCCCTGACGGCTGCAAACTTCGCCGGTGCGCCAGCGCAAACGGTTACGCAATTGGCTGCTGCGGGCCATCCATCGTTCAGTCCCGTGAAGCAGACCAATCTCGAAACGTTTACGTCCACCGGCGTTGGTTATGACATCAAAGCGGCCGTCCTGGACTCGACCAACGACAGCGTTACGAACTACGACACAGTGGTTTTCTTCAACAAGGCAGAGGGAATTCAGCCCGGGCCATTCTCACTTCCGTCGACCGGTCCCGCATACGTGCATCCCGCGACTGGAATCTCGGCTCTTTTTTACCTTGAAGGTCATCCTAACAAGGGTGGCGTGCGATACTTCGTTTCGCGTCTTGAACCCGACCTCTCGGTCGTGCATTTGGCGCGTAGCTCGGTCAGTTTCATTCCGCGCAACGCCGCTGTCCTAGGCGACGCGGACGATGTTAACAACAACGTCGGTTTCTGGCAGCCACAGCCGGACTTTCGCATCGTCGAGCGCATCGACGCCGCGCCTTCCACCTTCGCCGCATTCCAGGATACCGAACTCGAGGCAATCTACGGAGAATTAGTCCGCGAATTTCCGAAATATCAGGCGCGCGTCGGCCTGAGGGCAATATCCAAATTTCCGAATGCGGATCTCGTCATGATCTATATCGAGCAACCGGATGGTTCGGGACATCAGTTTTTCCTGACCGATCCGCGTCAGCCAACGGATTTCACCAATCCCAATTCCATTGGGGCGGGCCAGGATGCAGCCAAAGTCGCCCGCTATAACACATTGCTTGAAACCGCTTACGTCGCTGCCAACAACGCCGTGCAGTCCGTCATCGATGCCGTCGGCGTGGACAGCAATGGCGTTCCCAGGAGCAACATCTTCGTCGTGTCCGACCACGGTTTCGCGACTTTCCACACGGCAGTGACGCTGCTTCCCATTCTCACCGGCGCCGGTATTGACACGAGCAAAATCAAAATCGTTACGTCCGGTCCGGTAGCCAATATTTACATCAATCTCCAGGGCCGCGAACAGAACGGCAGCGCTAACCCGTACGAATATCTGGATTTGCAGCAGAAAATCGTAAGAGCACTGACCAACTTCGTGGATGTGAATCCCCACTACACGCGGGGCGCCGCGAGTGTTCCGCTGTTCGAGAAAGTCTACGCCCGACCCAACCCATGGTCGATGGGTGACTCCAGTTTTGGGCGTCGGGTCAATGACGTTGTAGGGCAGGACTCCGGTGATGTCTTCGCACTGTTAACCTTGGGATATAACTTCGACGGACGCCAGAATCCAGCCGTTATGCGTCTTGGTGACGCTTCCAGCGCGGTGTTCTCGTTGCCGAATTTTTACGGTGCGCACGGCTACAATCCTGCCCGTTCGGAGATGAGTGCAATTTTTTACGCCGCGGGCCCGAATATCGCCAAAGCCGCGCCGCTGAGTCTCGTCTCGAATACTGACGTCGCCCCGACGATCATGCGTATTCTGGGTGTGCCTCCCTCTCCGACTGTGGACGGCAAGACGTTGCAGCTGGGACCCGCGCCCCTCACACTCCTGAAAGCCGCGTCTCGCAAAACGCACGCTTCTGCGAGCGACAAAGATATCGTGCTACCGCTCACCGGTCCGCCCGGGATTGAATGTCGAAATTCCGGCGGCGCTTCCAGTTACTCGCTGGCTTTCACATTTAGCAATAACATCGCATCGGCGAGCGCGACATTCAGCGGCTCCGGCGTAGCTGCAAGTCCCATGATTTCAGGTTGCGTCGTCACAGTGCCCCTTACTGGCGTTGCCGACGTTCAATCGGCGAGCGTTATCCTTACTGGCGTCACCGATACGAACGGCAATCATCTTCCCAGCACCACCGTTAGAGTCGCTTTTCTGAAAGGCGATGTTAACGGCGATCTAATAGTCGATGAGGCGGACCTGGCCGAAGTGAAATCTCAAGCTTCCGCCGGCGGCTCCCTCGAAAATTCCAACATCCGAAGCGATGCGACGGTTAATGGCGTTATCAATGCCGCGGACGTCGCCTTCATCAAAGCCAACCTCGGCCACATCCTGCCAGCAAACCCTTAATCCATATAACTCATGAAACTACCCATTTATATTCGACGAGCCCTGACTGTAGCCGCTGCCAGCCTCGGTTTGGCCGCCACATCCGATGCGGCCGTAACACTGACCATCGAAGACTTCGATGTCGCCCCGGAAAATCCGACCGCTGTTGTACTCGACCCTGCAACGGCCCTTTCCTTCGATATCAAATTGACATTACACTCCACATCCGAATCGCTCACCGGTATTAGCTATTTCCTTCAGGTAAATGGCGCGGGAAGCGGCTGGTTCAGCATTGCGTCTCGCGATATTAGCGACTCGTTGTTCGACGATCCAACAACGGACGGTCCGGACGTGTTGCAGATCGGCAATGCTTTGTTGGCTCCTCAGAATAGCGTCGATCTCGGCGGCACGCTATCCGACCCTGACTTTCCGCCCGGAGCTGGCGACTGGTTGGTCGCGAAGTATACTCTCACAGCCCTTTCCGGAATCACGCCGGGCACTTATACGATCGGGACGTCATTTGCTTCGTATTCCGACGAAAACTTCGATAGCTTTGATCTGGCGAGTCCTGGATACACGGTGGTTGTGGTTCCAGAGCCTAACACCGCGATCCTTGGCGGGCTCGGCTTGAGTGGGGCAGTCCTCGCCATCCGCCGTCGGCCGCTTAAATCATCGACGGTCGCGTGATATACGTGCGCCCCTTGGAATGAATGAGAGTTTTTACTGCACTCTCCGTTGACAAGGCGCTCAGGATCGAATGTCGTCGCTGAAAACGCCGGCACGTCGGTTGCGTCGTGCATCCAACCCTGCACGCTTTCCGAAATGAATTCGGAAAGCGTATCCGCCTCCGGCAGTTGCTTCAATCCGAGCGTCACCGGGAAAAGTCGTCGTCTTGGTTGTGCAAGCCGGCCCAGAGCATCGTAAGTCGTGATCGGGTGCGAGTCTTTACTAGTCCTCCCAGTGTTTCCGAATAGATCGTTTCCGCGGCACCAACTGGTGCATTCAAAGACTGCGCTACCGTTTTGGTGGGGCCCCGGCTCGAATACTCGTAGCGTTCCCAGTATCCGTTGGGATGCACCACCTGCTTCAATTGGCGATAGTTGACCTCGTCTGACTTCTGATCGTAGTAGGACCACCTCGCTGTCAATGCCTTCCCGTCCTGATCGTTGATCTCGCGGATTTTTACCCGCTTCATCCAAGGAAAATCTCTGTAAACGGTCTGCACCGGGAGACCAATGCATTGAAAGAGTTCCGAATCGAGCGAGTCTCGATGGTTTCCTGCGTAACCACGGCGAAGATGTCGAAATCATCGAGGAAGAGATTGCCCTCGGCCGTGACATCGGACTTCCGCAGGTGGCCGCGTCGTGGAAGTTCTCGGCAAAGTGCTGGCGCAGGAGGTAATCCTGCGCTTCGATAAATTTGACGATTCTTGATGCATATATAAGCGATTTGCCGAAGGAGTGACCCAATACATCAACGACAAACTACGTCTAACGTTTGTCGTTTTTTGCACACTTCTCTGAAAGCCGGAGTCAAGGGGCGTGACGCGCAATAGATAGTAGATAGTAGATAGTAGATAGTAGATAGTAGATAAAGGATAATGCGATAGAGTTAGCGGTGTTGGCATGAAGTGGTTTTTCGGCTTTTATTTCCTAGGAGGGATTTGTCTGTTGTAGGCAGGAAGGAAAAAGCGTGATCAGTCTTCTCTTGGCGTCATTGCTGTTTTTGGGGGTAGCTTACGCTACTGTAATTACATTCGATCCCCGGTCCTCCATTCTGACCCAAGGCGCGCTCTTAGCGAGCCGCCACTGTGCAACGGGAGCGACCGGGGAAAGTTTTGAGCGCCTTAACCTCCGTGCGGGTTTTTATTCGGGGTTGGGGTTTGCCGGCACGCGGTGGCTCGGGAACAAAGTTGCGGTCCTCGCGCAAGAGGTTCCAGGCGATGGTGCACATCCGACGGGCGACAATGAGGATGGCGGTGTTGGCCGCCTTGCCCCGCGCCCTGTGCCGGCGGTAAAAGGGCTCCGAAATAGGGCGAGCAACCAATGGCCACCCAGGCCGCCTCGATGAAGGCCCAGCGCAGCCATTTGTTGCAGGAGCTCAGCAGGCGGCCATGATAAATCTTGCCGCCGCTGGCGTGTGTCGTGGGCACAAGACCTGCATAGGCGCAGAGACGACTGGCATCGGGGAAGCGCTCGACAGCGTCGATCTCCGCGGCAATGACCGCCGCCAGGATTTGGCCGACGCCGGGGATGCTCAACAGCGCGGCGGGTCGCAGGATCGGCCTCATTGAAGGCGGCGATCTCCTTCTCCTGGACTTGCATCTGGCTTCCGATGACTTCGAGCAGGCCGAGGTGATGGCGCAATCGTCGCGTGCCGGCAGTTCCAGCCGGTCCAGGGCATGGGCGCCTTTGCGCCCGAAGAGATCCGAACACTGCGGCAGGGGCGGCGTTTCCTGCTGCCGGTCCACCAGAGCGTGCACCCGATTGCGAAGGCGGGTCCGCATTCGGCTCCAGCATAGCCGTTGGCGCAGTAGGTTCTTGCGTCTGCGCGTGGCGGGAGCAGGCACGTGGGCTCGGGCGATAAAGCCCCCGCGCAGCAGCAGGGCCAGTGCACGTGCGTCGAGTTTGTCGGTCTTGATCTGCGCGTCGGCTATGAGCCGGATCTTGAGCGGGTGGGCCAGCACGACTTCCTCCACTGCGGGAATCGCCTGCGGGGTGTCGTAGACCTTGCCCCAGTTCCAGCACGCCTCGATCACGACCTTCGATCTGCCTCCAAGGCTCTTCCAGATATTGAACGAAACCAGAAGCCGAGTTGCCCTCAATTCGGGCTTCCAGCCTCGTTCCTCTTGTGCTGCGCAGACACAGCCGAGTGGAACGAGACAGATCCCGCAGACGCGGGACCTAAAGGGTGGCGCAGGAGGGCGCCATCAATTCGATTCCAACCTAGTTCATGGCGGGGTTTCTCCTTCTTAGGTCTTCCAACATCCCCCTTTTCGCCCCGCTTTCATGTTACCCGACCCCCAGATCCTGATCCCCTTCACGCCCCTTTGTTAACGCGCTCCGGAAAACGATGCGACAACACTTAAGACGGTTACAAATAGATAACATGCGCTTATCCCACCAATTCCGATCCAATACTTGATCCTATTATCTTGCTCGCCTATGCAAGTCCTCATTGTCTGAATCTTTTGAGAACAGAGCGACAAAGTCAGAACAAGAAATACCCATATCGCTAAAATGCACATCGCCATTCCCAACGCGCTCACTTCCCTTTTCAGTAGAAAAGCAGCTACAGGAATGCTGAGATTGAACAATCCCAAAATCGGAGTGAACCACGCCCGGCGCACACATTTACCCAGAATCACACGCCTGGAACTGCTGTGCCTCACATTTGATTCACACTGTGGCACAGCCGCGACTGTCTCTTTCCCGATCAGAGTTTGGTAAACAGATGCACATCCCAGAGCTATCAGCAACAACGCACCACAAAGGCCGATCCACCGAAACACACCCTGCCCGTCTAGAGCAAAACCCACGATAAAACATGCCGATCCGATGTAGGTTGCGATTTTCATTTACCACCAGGCGCAGGAAAGGACCACAACCCACTAATTCCTCCGCCAGCTTCAATAGATGCACCGATAATATGGCCTGCAATACTGCCGGTCACTGAAAGCTCTCCTGGCCCGATATTGAATTCGGATACTACGCGCCATGTCCTAATATCTCTGGCCGGTATTTCCCGAAATCAAGACATTTTCACCGAATATTGTTACCTGACCCGAATGGCGCTAAGATAAGCGGGCTTTGGGAGAAATTTCCTCAGCGGACTGATCGAAAACGGCCCTTATCTTAGTGCCATTCTTGCCTGACCCCCATTTACCTGACCCCCATTTACCCTCTGAAGCCGACTCTAGCCGCCGCAAGGGCGTAGGCACGCTGGCCAGAACCCAGAAAACTGCAACAAGTCGGAGTGAAGAAGATCATCCAAAGCGAGAAGCGTACGTCCGGAGCACGTAGAAGCAATCGAGATTTGCCTCCCGTTGCAACATATTAACGGTCGCTAACCAGCTTAAAATAATAAACCACGCTTCGCTGCGAGTTCTCCGGCGTGAGCGCAAGAAAGTTTTGATCACCAACACTAAATACATAACTATTAAATCTACTCTCGCCGCTAGTTTTGGATTTCGGACGCACGGTCAAAATGTTTCCTTCCAAACTATACGTCCCCGTCTCGACCTCGCCGAATCCACTCGGTATTTCGCCGGTCTGTCCGCTCCCCCGGATTCCCGGAACAACAGACTCAATGTTTCTGAACGTGCTATCAGTTTGGAAAGTGTAGAAGCTTACCCAAGGTCCGTGTGCGCCGGAGCCGTACGTCATCCACGTTCCCAACAGCGCATCTCTTGCGTCCTGAGCCATGGTTGCACTACTAAACATGGCCGGAAAAATCAAACGTAGCACAAGCGCTACATGTCGTATTCGAAGAAAGGCATTCATTAAATTTAAGGAACAGGTTTGGGAATTAAAGTTCTCACGGGCGCCTCAAAGGTTGCGCCCCGAGCGTTTCCCAGCGAAGGCGCCGGCAACCCCGCAGCTCGGAGCATTTCTCGAATGAATGTGTTGCTGTTATTTCCTAACGGCTCGTAAAGGGAATTTGGCCACATTGCAAGCGTACGACCGACTGGGGGTTGTTCAGCATAGGGGTAAATCGCGGATTCCCCTTTCATTATTGACCATTTTCTTGTTGGCATCAGTGACGAATCCGAAGGCGTCGTCTGCATACACAACTGCGAATTCACGAGGACTGGGCGTTGCGGGAAGGAGACTTACCGCAGCAGGAGAACCCTTGGTCGATATAAAGCTGATGGGAATAGAAAAACGCCTGGGCGTCCAACTGGGAGGGGTCAAAATCCATGTATGGTATCCGAGCCACTCTGGACTGAGTTGTACCCAGTCTTCTTCCTCCGCCAATGCCAACCTGGAATCGCTCTGCAAATCATCCGGATTGAATCGGTCTCCCTCCTTAATTGTTGTGCAAGGCTGCTTGAAATAGTGGAGAGACCAATGATCCCCGATCGGCCGCAGTACAACCGTAGTCACCCCAACCGCGATAAAATCAAGCCCCAAGGGATCAATCAATCCCGTCGGTGCATTTAGAACAAACGCATACAGATTCGCCCCGCCTTCTTCCTCAATCGGATCCCGGTTGATCCACCTCCCTATTCGGGGGCTATAGTATCGATATCCATAATACAATAGTCCAAGTTCGACATCCAGAAATTTCGTGCTGAAGCAAAATGAATTCTGATCTGCGAATGCGCCACTTCTAGTAGTCGTTTCTCCAAAGGGGCTGTATTCGTAATGAGCAGCGATAACCCCGGACGCATCTAACAATTCGCTCACATTGCCGTTGCCATCGAAGGTGTATTCTCTTCGGCCAGGCACGGAGGCATCGAGGCTGTTGCTCGAAAGCAGTCCACCCACGCCGCCCGCACCTTGCAACGTTCCACTCAGATCGACTCCCCAAGTATAGGAGGCGGATAGGGATAAGTGACTGGAGAATGGTTGATAGTCGTATATCGCAACGATACCGCCAGCGTCGGTGACGCTATTGAAGCGTCCAGCGGCGTCATAACCATAGCTGACTTCGTGGTCACTCGTGGGATTGGCGGTCGTGCCCAGGCTAAAGCCTGCATCCCGGCCAAGCCCGTCGTATTTGCGGGTAAGAACCCGGTCGAACGCCGGGATCGTTTCGCCGACAATCTGCAAATCGCTTGGGCGATAGGCGAATGTGCGGGTTCCAGTTGCATCGCTAACGGACGCAGTCCGCCCGAGACGATCGTGGGCGTAGTTGACGTCCGGCGTAGAATCCGAATAATCCACCGACGCCAGTTCGCCGGCGGCGTTGTAGCCGTAAGTCGTAACCAGTGGATTGCCTTCGACCAGGCGAGCCCATGTGCGAGTGCTGAGTCTACCCCCGAGCGTGTAAGCGTACGATGGCCCCTTGCTGTCGGCATAGCGTTTGTTGAGCAAATGGCCCGTCTGCGCGTCGTAGTCCCACGTCGTCACGGCGTTGCCGGCTTGGCTCATCGTGGTCATCGTTTTCATCCGGTTTTGAGAATCGAACGTATAACTGACATCATAGGTTTTCGAACCGTAATTGCGGCCCACGTTGCCGCGAAAATCGTAAACCGTATATGTCCACGTGCCGTCAGGCAGTTGAACACCCGTTCGCCGGCCCACGAGATCGTAGTCGTAAACGGTCACCAGCGGTGCGCCGCTGCCCGACGGATTGGGCGCGGACACACTCGCCACCTGATCTCCAATATCGTATGTTGTGGTCGTCGTGCCCATCCGGGCGTCGGTTTGCGTGCGAAGCCGGCCATGGGCGTCATAGGTGAAGTTCGTAGCGCCAACCTGGTTGTTGTTGCTGTCGAAACGAACGGTCGAGATCAATTACCCGGCGTCGTGTTGCTCGACGACATATGTTCCATCGGGGGGCGTCGTCACATTGTCGGGATCGATGGTTTTGATCAGTTGCCCCAGAACGTTGTAAACATGGACTTGAATGGCGCCGTTGGCAGCCACCGTCTTCACCTTGCGCCCCAACATATCCGTGAACGTCTTGGTCCATTCCGTCTCTATGCCCTCGTCGCCGACCTTGATTTCCTTCAGGACCTGCATCCCTTCCTCGCGGGCAGGCACGTACTTGACCGGAGCAACGGCAGTTCCGCTTACGCTTAGCAGTGTCCCGTCTCCAGCGGTCACTTCGATCCATGTGCCGCCATCGGGAAAGGTCGTCGTCGTGGTTGTGCCCGTCCCCGGCTGTTCCACGTAGAGCGTTTCGCGACCGAGCGCGTTTTTGCTAGAGACCAGTTCCCCGGCGAGGTTGTAAGCGTTGTCCTCAAGCGTAATCTCACTGTTGTCGGTTCCCTTGCGGATTCGCTTGAGAAGCCGGCCCATGGCGTCGTAGGTCGTAATCTCCGTGATCCCAAAGCGGGTGCGAGTCTTTACTAGTCCTCCCGGCGTCTCCGAATAGGTCGTCGTTACCCCATCACGGTCCGTTTCCGATTCCAGATAGCAGCAGGCATACGTGACACTCTCGGTCGTGCCATCATTGTAGGCCTTGCCCGTGACCCGGCCGAGGGTGTCGAAAGAGGTGGCATCCCATGATTCAAGCAAAAGGGTGCTGGCAATGTCGTATCGAGCTTCCGCGATTACCGTGCCTGCCCTGTTCTCCGTGGTTACCGTCCGTACACCGTCAACGACGGAATTTCCTCCCTACGTGTAACGTTTGTCGTTTTTTGCACACTTCTCTGAAAGCCGGCGAAAAAAACGGGCACGGTGAGAGAGAGGAACCGCGCGGCTGGATGAAGCCGCCACGCGGCGCAACGCTGCCGCTGCATGGCTGGATAACTGCGCCGCGATGATAAGATGTCTGCGCTGCGTGGTTGGGTGCTCCCGCCGCGTGGCGCGAGGAGACGGCGGCGTGGCCGAATGCCATCGCCGACCGGCGCAAGAAATCGGTGCCGTGGTGCGAGGACCGCACCGCATGGTGGAAGGACTGCGCCGTATGGTCGAATGACTTTGCCGCCTGACCGCGCGGGCCTAAGACGCGACTACGATAGCCTGCTCGTTGGGACTTCATACGGACCTTGAAAATAACTTCCGGTACCTAATGGTTTTCTAACGCCACCTGATGGAGCGCCTTCACCAATCCGCAAACTCACTCCACCTCCACATACAAGCCGAGGCACAGGCGAATGCAACTCGTTTTGCGCAGCTAGTTAAAAAAACTCCTATTTTTGTCCTGCTCACCGAATTGCACGTGTAGGCGAGGCCAAGGGTAAAGGGCTGGGCGTTCACGGTCAACGAATGGCTGATGCCAAGGAGCTGATTGGCGTCGTCGTATGTGCAAGCCGCACGGGTGCCGTTTTCCAACGTTTTCGAAGTCCGGTTGCCGTTCGCGTCGTAGTAGGTGTAGGCGACCAACGGCGCGGGGCCATCGGCGATGATGGAGGCCGCGTCGTTTCGGTGGGGATACGTGTAGGCGACGACCATTCCGTCGGGATACGTGAGGGTAGCCCGTTGCCGTCGACGTCGTGGGATTAGCTGACGGTGAAAACGTGTCCAAGCCCCCTGGCGACAAGAGTGCGTCAATTTTCTCCGCTTGACCGCCGCCTGACCCTGACCCCGTCCCTCTGTTTATCAATGGCCGTCGCTGGAACCGAAGCGAAGCGTAGGAAGCCTGCCGAAGGCAGCCCGTAGGGCGAGCGCTGTATCTGCGAGGCAAATTCACGTCCCGAACGGCAGGGTCGAATCGACACCAATCTCGTCGAAAATGCGATTTGTCCCACAGGCGTTGGGAAGAAAAACTGGCTATTCTTCGGCGACGCCGAAGCCGGCGAACGTAGCGCCGCTCTCCACACTATCATCGAGAGCTGCCGGCGTCGCGGCATCGAGCCGTATGCCTGCCTGCGCGACGTGCTCACGCGCCTGCCGAAAATGACCAACTGGCAGATCAAAGACCTAACCCCCGAAGCTTGGGCATGGAGTATGCCTGACGAACTTCGAAGACTGGCGCGAATATTACACCATCACCGGCGTCGCATGGCGGCCTGGCAATCAGGCGTCAGCGCATTCGCAACAAAGCTAACACCCCCCTTTTTTCAATGTTTCAACGCCACGCCACCCTTATACCCTTGGCACCCACTTTCACGAGATATCCAAATAAACTTCTTTTAGGGACTCATATAACTTCTCAGGCGTTTCTTCGTATAAATCTAAAAATATCCACCACAATCTCGGCCTAGCGAGCAGTGAAAAGAGTTTTTTCCTCCAAAACGGTTCGTCCGTCAAAAGCTCAAATACACCAACAGTAAGCGCACAACGATACTTGAGGTCCGCTCCTTCCGACTGAACGATCAACCAGTTCCAAACCAGTTCCGAGACCTCAGAAACAGTTAAAAAGTGCGCGGCCCATCTGAATGCTACGTCAAGGCTGCCCGCACGACGCTCCTTGTCTAAAGCCTCTAGCACCTTATTCGCTGCAGGCCATTCGGATGGACTAGCCTCGACTAGCCTCGAACGCAATTGCCAAGTCTTTCAACTCCTTCTCAACAGCGCTCATGCTCTCGTGTATTAACAGGTCGGTACCGACCCACAGCAGCATCAGAACTGCGTCTGCAAGTTGGAGGTCTCAGAGGCAAAACCCCTGCCTTTGTTGAAAGCCCAATTGTTCGCCGAACCTCGAACACATGGCCATTTGGCCGCCCAAGTAAATAAGCCAAATCCGGAAGCTCCCGCCAATGAGCGAAGGCAATAGCGGAAACACATCGCCGACCACCTATCGTTGGAGCCTTCTGAAGACAAAGAATAATCCCACCTCCCATTTCACTTGTTTGTAAAACAAATAGCACGTTTATATCGGAGCTCAACGTTTCTAAGCCGCAGTAGCTCTTTTAAGGGGTGGCCCATCTCGGCACAGGGATTGGAATTCGAATTTTGATTTGACGTGCCGGAACGGGGATGCACTGCTTTCCGTCGAAAATAAAGTTAGCATGACAACAATCTCTAAACACGCCTATGATGTTAACAGTATCGGCCAGCGTATAGACGTCGTGCAAACTGGAGCAACCAGGTGCGCGCCCGCAGTCTGCCCCCGAGTGTGTAAGCGCATGAGGGACCCTTGCTATCGGCGTAGCGTTTGTTGATCAAACGGCCCGTCTGCGGATCGTAATTCCACGTCGTCACGGTGTTGCCGACCTGGGCACCGCAGTGCCGCACTCCACGACGCTCCGCGCACAATCCTCCCCGGAAAACAACTGGCGCCGATGGTGTTAACCATCGACGCCAGCGCGAAAATGTTTCTATGGGTTGAAGTTACGTTACAGTTCCAGGCTGGCGCGAACCTTCGCGAGAAGCTTCGCCCCCATGCCTTTGATGTTTTTCAGTTCGTCGAGCGAATCAAAAGGGCGATTCGCGATGATGGCCTTGGCCACTTTCTCCGGAAGACCTTTTACCTTGGACAATTCCGCAGCGCTGGCATGGTTGATGGATACCAAACCGACTGGCTGAGCTGCATTCGCGGCCCGAGACTGAGTTGCTGCAGGCGCAACCTCGGCTACGGGAGCAGGCGCAACCTCGGCTACGGGCGCAGGTGCGATCTCGGCTACGGGCGCAGGTGCGATCTCGGCTACGGGAGCAGGTGCAGCCTCGGCCACGGGCGCTTTTGCCACTGGCAGCTCTGCAACTGCCGGCTGTTGGACGTAAGGCTGTTTGAAGTTTGCAAAATCGCGCGTCACGTAGCCGGCAGCGGTCCACTCGCGGAGCATAAGCGTCAATTGCCATGTGCCAGCAGGTGGCGCCGTGAAGGGCAGATCGAAAGACCGGGACTGATATTCCTTTTGGCCGGCGAGCGAATCAAAAGCAACGCCAGCCAGCGATACACCTTGAAATGCTCCGCCCTGGTAACGTGACGGCAGCGCCCACAATTCGAGGGACAGCGTTCCGCTGAGATTCTTCGTGCCGCGAGGGCTTTCGATTTTCTCAACCGAAATCTCAGCGCGGGAGTCGTTGATACGGTAACTCACCGCCCCCCTCAAGCGCGGGTGCAGGAATCGCTCAGGACGCGGATACACGAACAGATCGTGGACCTCGCCAGACTCGCGATCATTGCCAGCGACGAGCGCGAGAACGATGACGTGTTCGCCATTTCCTGCGGGCGGGAACGCCCGTGTGCTCACTTCAAACGAATGCACCTCGTCGGCAAGCTCTCCGATTGGCGGCAGCGCGGCATGCGCCACAATGTGGCCGGAAAGTTCCGCGCGGTTCGCGGGCGCCGACGGGCAGGCCCAAAGCTGCAACGCCCAAGAGCGCTCATGCGCGGCCGATGTGATGACGGTGAACATCGCGTGCAGGTGAACGGTGTCACCCTCCAGGCGATAACCATGGCCGGCGCCGAGGAGCGCCACTGAGGCGTCCGCGGCGCGAGCCGGAAACTGCTTAATTTCGATAGGAAATTGATTCATAGAGAATGCCGTTTCATTACACATCCGCACCGCGGTCAAACTATTAATCCGCTGCCTACCGGTCGAATCACCAGTTTCGCGCCAGCGATAACATACAGAACGCGCACGATGGCAAGGAGATATGCAAGCCAGTTGACCCTCTGGCCGCGACCACCAAAAATTTGACGAACGCAGGCGACTGAAGCCCGGCGCAAAGCCATCGTATGCCCAATCAAGAACGTCTCGTGCCATTGGAAAGGAGCCTTCAAAGGGCCCGAATGGCGGCTGGAAAATCGACACAAAGAAACTCGCCACTCCCAGCCGTTCGCGGATCAGGTCGCAGACGGCGTTTACACCCCGGCTCGCTCTCGGATCCAGCCGCAAAAGAAATCTGAGACTTTAGTGCCGGCCAGATGAGCGATGAGGCTGCCGCCGTAAAAAACGCAAACCCGGTAAGAACGACCGTGAGCGACCAGAACCCTGGCGCGCATGCGCCGGCTCCAGCGGATAATCCTGCGCCGCGTCAGCCCGATCGGCATCCGATCCGGACAATTTGAGATTCCCTGCGTCCACAAGGACGGGTCGTCTATGCTGTTCAGTATCCCTTTGGGCAAGTCCTACTGTCCTACTCGTCCTTCGTCCTCCTTCTCGTTGTCATCCTCGACGGCACTGTGGACCGAGGACGACGGACGAGCAGGAAAAGGACGCCGCAGGAGGGCGCGGCGGGCTTGACACCTTTCACAAGGGTTAGGCGTTGCGGTTGCCGAAAAAGAAAGTCTCCTGATGCTGATAGAGCAGAACCCAACCGCCGCTGTCGGGGAGGATGAGAACCTCATCCGATAGCGGGTAACAGAAATCGTCCCAGTGTGCGGTGAAAAACTCCCAGCCCGTGCGAAGTGCCATGTCACGACTCCAAGACAGGGCGACCTGCTCGGAAAGATTTGGAGCATGGGCTCGAAACCAAGCACAACCCGTCGGGACAGGAACGTCGACAGAATGAAAGATTGCAACCGCGGCGTGCCAGCCGGGATCTCTAATGGTAAGTCAAGTTGCGGCGATGGTTCCATTCCAGTAGCGAAACTCATTTGGATTCAGCGGACGGATCGTCGCTGACCCACGCGTCACGGATAGAGCCATCAAATGCGGGAAACAGCAATGACTCGCTGACCGCTGAGAATCTCGGCAACGAATGAGGCAACAGCCTCTTCCTCCGGTAAACCAAACAAGGCGGCGAGGATATCGCCGTGCGTGTGCC
>DATDBU010000114.1:0-2903 GCA_036524675.1 Chthoniobacterales bacterium
GCGAGGTCTAACCTTTTCTTGTGCTCATTCGGGGAGGCTTGGAATTCAGCGCGGAACGGACAAGAGCCAAAAAACAACCTCGGCTCCTAAGAAACTGCGCGGCGCTTCGGTCCGTGGTGGCTTCGTAGAGCTCCCTGTTTCCCGGACCACGTCGTTCGGATGTCCTTGCTCAACTTAGGCTGGCATTTGACACAAGCGTGGACCCTGATGTGGAAGGAGGAGAACGCAATGAAATTCACAATTACACAAAAGGTCCCGCCCGGTTGCCACAAGCCAGCGGGCGTCATCTCCGGTGACTAAGAACCGTTTTCTTCTTCCTGTTCATCAAACATGAGGCGAAAACCGCAGAAATAGCACTCGGCAACTCTGATAGAATCATGGCTTGCTTCGTCCATTGTGGAATTACACTTGGGACAGTTCATAGCGCCCCGCGCTGTCAACTGCGCTGAACTGGGAGAAATTACCGTCTTTCCCTGTTTCCCGCGATTTTCGTTCATGGCGATATTGTAGAGGGCATTGGGTATATTCTTCCAATGGCTTCTATTCATTGCGGTGATAATTTTCGGTTATCATCACATTGAGGAGCAAAATTATGGCAGGCGTGGGAGCGTCATTGTCTTACAGCGGATGTTGCCAAATGACTTGAAGTATCAGGAAAAGAAACGCCGTAGAGCATCCGAAGGTGAGCAATCCGTTAATCGCAGAGATTGGGCCGAGGCTCCTCCAGGGTTTCGGAAGCACGATATCACCGTAACCGAGCGTCGTGTGCGAAACACCAGCGAAATACCAACCGTCGGCGAACGAAGCCATGTGGCCAGACTTCCAGAAAAAAGCAGCCCACATCGCGGCTTCCGCGATGTGCGTCATGAAAAGACCGGAAATAGCCCCGATAACGACGAGAACATCCGTCGGCCTCGCTCCGAGAGCGCCCTTTGCCCAATCCCGGAACAACATCAAGATGTCGGCGAGGCCGAAGAGGATTCCGGCATGGAGCGCAGAGATAAATGTCGCTAGCAGCAAAGCCAACGCATAGACCCGCAACTGCACACTTATGGAATGGTTGGGAGTGGCTGTTTGCTGCTTCATACCGACGGCGCGAATGGCCTTTGTCCGTAGAGATTGTCGCATTGCGTTCGCGCTGTTGTGCGACTCCGCCAGAAATCAAAGATCCTTAGCATGCTGCTCCGCATGTCAGCGCATGAAGATTGCGGCGGACGCCACCCCGAAGACGATCGGAAAAAGAATGCGACAGCGACGGTCGATAAGCCGGGCAAGGTCCGTCCGGTTGTTGGTTGCGAGTTTGGTCGTCAACATCACCTCAATAAGCGAGAGGAAGACGAGAATTGAGCTGGCAAGAATGAAAGCGTCGAGTCGTGTCAGGTAGGGGAGTTTTGGCACCTCCGAACCGATCGCGAAGCGATAAGCAATCAGCGTGAGCATCGATGTGACGGCCACGCTGATCTGCGGGCCACCATTGGTCGGATCAATCCAGAAGACCGTCCAGGACATCATCACGATGAGAAGAAGCGGGAGGATGACCTTGAGAAGGTAATACTGGGGAAGGCGCCTGGCATGGAACTCGAAGATGTAACCCGCGATTTGCAAGCCTGGCGCCGCTTGGTAGGGCTGCGTAAGAACTCTGGGGGCAACCACTCGCCAGTCCGCCAGCGTGAGAGTCTCCGCGATCCCTGCCCCACCTGGGAGGCCTGCGGCGACCAGCGCCTCATCCGGGATGAACTGAATTTCCTCGGGTCGATATCCGATAACGACGAAGTGCGCGAGGAATCGATGCTGGTCGAACGGAAAAGCACGTAGGTCGAGGCGTTGGGCGAATGAACCTGTGAATCGCTGCCGGTAGACGACCGTTCCATCGGAAGTCACCTCAGCGGTTTCGGGGAGCGTCCGCTTGACGGATCCATCGTCGTTTGCGACCAGCAACTCAGGGTGCCAGATGTCAGCGAGCGAGTATACCCTGACTTCAGGCCCGGGATGCGCAACGCGTGCGTCGTGCCAACGCAGGCCGACAAAGAGGCTCGCAGTAAATGTCTGGGAGGCGCTGTCAATCTTCGAAATATCCGACGCCCATACGCCGACGGAAATTTTCGTCGGTTTCGTCTCTGCGTCGGGTCGCGGCAGCTCAGGCAGCAAGGAAGCCTGCGCATCGGCCCCGCGTGCTATCCCGATAACGAGCATCAGTAGAAGAGCGATGCCGAGCGCGAGCGCCCCGTGGCGAATGTGGATGGTGTTCTCGTTTTTAGGTGTCACTCAAAATTTCACGCCGATGCCCGTGAGAAGACCGGCTTCTGGCGCCGCCTTGCAGAGAAAACCCTCGGTTCTCGTAATCCATGTAGAAATTGCGGTGGCCTGTCTCAACGAAAACATTGCGAGCGAGATTTTATGCCGGCCGTGCCGCCCGCCTGCAAGGCAATCTGGGAAACCCACTGGCAAAGGCAAAGCCGCGGACGTCGCCCTGTCCTATAACCGGACGATGTCATTCAACCATGCGGAGCTGGTAGGTTCGTGTCCATAAACTGGACGGCGCGAAAGGGCACTAATTTTTTCCGTTTCCAGCCTTTATACATCGGAAACCGAGGTGGTTCGTACCTGTGTACGGATCGCCCTTTCCCCGGGTGCCGGCCATGTAGCGAGTGCAGTATTGATCCGTGCAGAGAAAAGATCCGCCGCGCATCACTCGCTTTGCCACCCCGGGCTCGGCGGGATCCACGGAGTCGGCGGGTCCGGGCGGATTGCGGGCAACGGAGCCCGTGGTCGCCCGTGAATAGGCGTCAGCGCGATACCAATCGCTGCACCATTCCCAAACATTGCCCGCCATATCGTAGAGACCGTAGCCGTTTGGCGGGAAGGATTTCACAGGGCCGATACCAGCAAAGCCATCCTCGCCA
>DATDBU010000115.1:0-4545 GCA_036524675.1 Chthoniobacterales bacterium
CAGAGTGACGATCATCATTTCGGCTCGCTCTTTGGTGCTGGCCAGCTGGCGCTTTCCTGCTGGTAGCTTGGATTGCCACAAAAGCGCTTTTTGTCTTTCTCTGAGGAGCCCCCTCCCTTGAAAGCCAGTTGGCAAAAACAGGTGCTTGCTTCTAACGAGTATCGTGAGCTGGGATTGTTTGAGGCCCAGGCCCTCGAGGAAATTGAGCCCGAAGACAAGACCCGTAATGAGGTTCTATATGCGCGAGTCGATATCTACCTGGCCGCCAAGAAATGGCACATGGCCGCCGCGGTCGCCAAGCATTTTGTGAAGGCAGATCCCGGAATCTCCTGCTCTCCTTTGCGGGATGAAGACCGACGATCGGTGTAGGGCAGTTGCGAAAAAGAAGGGGGGAGCTCCCGTGAGTGACAGTTCGCTTTTAAAGCGGGTCGCCGCGGTCGTGTGTCGCGTGCGGTGAAAGGCGAGCCTGTAAACAAATTTGTGGCCCGGGATTCAGGCAATGAGTATCGTACGCTAAACTGTCCTGGCGCGCGGATGAACAACATTCAGGAAGGGCTTCTCGAAAGCAAGATGACGGAGATCGAGCAGGCGCGGTCCTGGAGCCCGCGCGTGATCTCGAAATTCGAAACGCTCATCAGGAGCGGCGACGATCTGTCCCTTTACCGTGTCAATCCGCTAGCGTTCGCTCGCGACCGCTCAGTAGCCGAAGCCGAAAGCATAGACCTGTTCCTTCATGCGACTCGAAGCGGATTGTTCGAGATGAACTGGGACGTCATTTGCCCGCAGTCCGGCATGTTGCTCGACAGCTTCGGAGCGCTGCGCACGCTCAAGACCCACTATGTCTGCGGCTTGTGCGACGTATCGGGCGACACCGACCTGGACGATTTCATCGAGGTCACGTTTACGGTGTCGCCACAACTCCGTCGGCTGCCGTTCCATGATCCCGATTCGCTCTCGGTCGAGGACTTCCATTGGAAGCTTCGATTTTCGAACGACGGGCGAATCCCCGGGCAACAGGTCCGGTTTCTCGACTTTCTCCACGGATTGGTTCGCGGGCTTGCGTTCTTGCCGCCGGAGTCCACCACCACGCTACGGGCTGACCTTGGCCCCGGCGCTCTCTCGGGCGTGAACGTCAGGACGCAGGCCGCATTGATGGTGCCGGTAGCTGGCCAGCCAACAACGACGCCAACGCTTCTGCGAATCAGATACGATGGGCAGCGCTTTTCACCTTCGCTGCCCACCGTGCCGCCCGGTCCTATCGTCATCGAGGTCGAGAACTCCGGACCCGCGCGCGGCTCGCTGCTCCTGATCAACTGGCCTCCCGAAATCGTGGCCTTGACGAGCAAACCAGTGCTCGACTTCGAGCCATACATGTCGGGCGGAACGTTGCTTGCGAGACAAAGCTTCCGGCGGCTGTTCCGATCGGAGCGCGTCGACGAGAGGGAAGGGCTCGGTATCCGGCAAGTGACCTTTCTGTTCACGGACCTCAAGGGTTCGACCGCCATGTACGAACGCCTTGGCGATCTGAATGCCTATGCGCTCGTCCGGGAACATTTCGCGTTGCTCGAAGCTGCCGTCCAGGAACATTCCGGCGCTGTCGTAAAGACGATCGGTGACGCGGTGATGGCTGTCTTCTCCCGCCCGACAGATGCGGTCGCGGCAGCGGTGCACATTCTCGGAGAAATCGAGCGCTACAATCGCGAGCATGGCGAACCAGGCATAATCCTCAAAATCGGCGCACACTGCGGCCCGTCAATAGCCGTGACGCTGAACGACAACTTGGACTATTTCGGTCAGACCGTGAATGTCGCCGCGCGCGTCCAAGCCCTGGCAGATGCAGGCGAGATCTGTATCTCGGAAGCGCTCTATACTGCGCCCGAAGTTATCCCTCTCCTTGCCGGCCATGAGGTCGTCGAATTTGCTGCCCCTCTTCGCGGCGTCGAAGGCAGCGCATCCGTGTATCGCGTCGTGTGCGGATAGTCACCTGTCGCTGGGAATGTTCAATGATGCCGCGGATGCGCTGGAGCAGCTCTGCTTTTTGGGGGCTGAGGAAAGGAATCGTGCCCTACACGGCGAACGCCAACCAGTTCCCATCAACGCGTATAATATCGGCGCTGACGAGCATGAGAGCCATTTCGGGTCATCGCAGAATCTGTTCCAAATCGTACTCTAAGGACTCAGGCATGATCCCGCACTTGGATGTCGCGGTAGATCGTGGACGTCGAGCCCGTCCGGTGTGGCGGGAGGCCATTTGTGGGCCATACGCTTCTAGGCATTCTCGAGGGTTCCATCATACTCCCTAGGGCCCATCCGATCCGCATTACCAAGGCCATCCGCGGATTTCGACTCTCGTTGGCTACACTGACAGCCGAGCCTAGTCTTTTTTCACTAACGGCGTACTGTTGGTATAAAACAACGAACCAAATCGGAAAAATAAACACTCAACGCGGGACACCGGCCCGAGCCGCCGCATCTTCCCCTAACCTCGAGGCGCTCGGCTCAGCGTTACTGCTCAAAATCGAAGCGAAAAAACCATGATAAACATATCTAAAAAGGCGACCGAGAATCTTGCGAGCAAGGTGAAAGGTCAGATCGTTCTGCCGGGTGATGGGAACTATGACGAGGTTCGTGAAATATGGAATGCGATGATTGATCGGCGGCCTGCTCTCATCGTGCGGTGTGCAGAAGCCAATGACGTTCCGCATGCCATCTGGTTCGCACGCGAGAACGGACTGGAGATATCGATTCGAGGCGCGGGACATAACATTGCGGGGAACGCTTTGTGCGACAACGGCGTAATGATCGACTTTTCAACGATGAGGAACGTACGCGTTGATGCAGAGAAGAAGCGCGCCTATGTCGAACCTGGTGCGACACTGGCCGATCTCGATGAAGCGACACAGGCCCACGGGCTGGCTACGCCGGTAGGAATCAATTCCACCACCGGGATCGCCGGGCTGACGCTGGGCGGCGGATTCGGTTGGTTGACGCGCAAATACGGCATGACCGTCGACAATTTGGTGTCTGCAGACGTGGTCACTGCGGACGGCAAGAGGTTCCGAGCCAGCGAACAGGAAAACGCCGACCTATTTTGGGCAATTCGAGGAGGCGGCGGTAATTTTGCGGTTGTTACTCAATTCGAATTCAAGCTTCATGCGGTCGGTCCCGAAATTCTGGCTGGATTGATCGTTTTTCCGTTCGACCAGGCAAAGCAAGTGCTGACGCAGTATCGCGAATTTGTGGAGTCGGCACCTGAGGAACTCAATGTGTGGGTGGTATTGCGCAAGGCTCCGCCCCTGCCGTTTCTTCCCGGAGAGGTGCATGGCAAAGAGGTGGTCGTGCTTCCCATCTTCTACACCGGGGATGTTGCTCAAGGCAGGAAAATGATTGAGCCGCTGCTCCGTTTTGGCACCCCCCACGGCGAACACGTCGGTGCTCAGCCCTACACGCAGTGGGAGAAAGCCTTTGATCCTCTGCTTACGCCTGGCGCGAGAAACTATTGGAAATCCCATAATTTTACAGAACTCGGTGATGGCGCGCTGAACTCTATGATCGAGTTCGCCGGCAAGCTGCCTTCGCCGCAGTGCGAGATTTTCATCGGGCTTATCGCAGGCGCAGCCAATCGCGTTTCGGCAGATGCCGTGGCATATCGTCATCGGGACGCAAAGTTTGTGCTCAACGTTCACGGGCGATGGGATGAGATGAGAGACGATGAGCGGTGTATCGCTTGGGCACGCGCGTTTTTCCAAGCCTCTGCCCCATACGCCTCCGATGGTGCCTACGTGAACTTTATGACGGAAGAAGAAAGCGATCGGGTGGCCGCCGCTTACGGCGCCAACTATGATCGCTTGGCACAGATCAAAAAGCAGTACGATCCGGACAATCTGTTCCATCTGAACCAGAACATTAAACCGAGGGGATAAACCGAACGTCATCGACGGCTGGCTCCCGTCATTGACCCTTGCGTTCGGCAAACAGAAAGGAAATTGGGGTTCTTTGCCTATCCCCGCAAAAAGGTTCAGATAACTCCGGGTCACATCGCAGCTTCTCTTGTGTTGCCCCTAATTGCCTGAATAGCTTTGTCATGATATCTCAGCGCCAGTGTTCGTAGTGGGGTGTTGGGGAGCAATGGAGCAGAAAACCGGTATAAGGAACCCAGGACAAACGGAGGAGTAGCCCCGATTTCATCTGGGACACGGAGCATATTAAAACCGCTGCATTGAAAAGTTAGGCCAATTTCCCAGTGCATAGAGCGCACCCCCGGCCTAAGCTCCGCCCGAAAGGGCCATCCAGCCACCCAAGCCCATCAGGAAAAGCCCGGCAACCTTGGCTACCCAAAATCCGCGGGGAATGATTTTCTCCAACAGCACGAACACGCTGAGCGCGGCGATCCAGGCTAGGTTCATCACCCCGACCGCGAACAGAACTGCCATCAAGAGCCAGCAACAGCCAAGGCAGTAGGTTCCGTGACGCAGGCCCATAAGGAAAGCGCCAGCAGAACCGTCTTGCCAGCAAGTCAGCAGGAATTGCAACGGCGACCGGCAG
>DATDBU010000116.1:0-143946 GCA_036524675.1 Chthoniobacterales bacterium
CGAAGTTGCATCATCACAATGACAAGCGCTGCATTTTTAACTGCGCCTTCGGAGCGTTGCTGGAGAAGCAAACCTGCACGTGCGCAGCGGATAGAAAAGAGCCGATAACCGATCCGATGCGACTGGAACAGCGGCAGGACTAATAATCGGACCAGGAGGAAGGTTGTGCTATGAGGTGAAGCCATCGACCCTGGGAATGATGCCCTCCATGGCTCGCATTGCATTGCTGCCGTTGCTTCCTCGGCAGGTCTTCGTGGATCAGCAGAGCGCACGTTGCGAGCGTCGCCAGGCCCGTTGCAAGCGTAGCCGGATGCGTGGCGGCCATCGCCACGTGCGTGGCAACCTTCGCCACGTGCGCGGCAATCGTCGCCACGTGCGCGGCAACCGTCGCCGGGTGCGTGGCATCGCCGTTTTCGCAGTCCGCGAACCATCGCCCGGTGCGTGGCAACCATCGCCCGGTGCGTGGCAAGCTTCGCCGCGTGCGTGGCGATCGTCACCACGTGTGCGGCAGTCATCGCGGAACATCCGTCTTCCCCTTGCGCAGGCCCGGGCGGCGTCCTCCCGCGCCGGCGCAGGAAGCCAGCTTTCCTCCGGCGGATTCCTACCTGCGGGCCATCTCCGGCAAGCTGAAGGCCAGCGAGATCCGTGTCGATCGCGGTGACAGTCAGGGCTTTTCGCTTTTGACCATCGACACCACTGCCAGAAGGCGAAGGAGCATCGCCCGCCAAGGGCACCACGAGATTTCCGGAAAATGCACGCGAATCACTTTTCTGTCGCTTCCGTGTCTTGAGCTGCAAGCCTGCAGGTGGGTCCGCCGTGTAAGGCGCAGGGGGTTCAGCCGACAAATGAGTGAGGTGCATTTATGATCGCTCCATCGCTCTTCACCACTGAGGCACCGGGTATCGACCATGGGTTCGCGGACGGTGAACGCCTGCCGCGATTGCAACAGATCCGTTGCCATCTCGCGTGCGTTGGGCGGCGGATCAAGCGGGGACGGATCCGCGGCATTCCGTTTCATGTCCGCGGAATCCTCCGGGCGTGCGGCACTCTGTAAGGAATAGCGAAGGGAGACGACGAATCGGGCGCATGAACACTTCCAGACACTACGATTTCATTATCATTGGCACGGGAGCAGGCGGGGGAACGCTCGCGTGGAAATTGGCTCCCTCGGGCAAACGCATCCTGATCCTCGAGCGTGGTCCCTATGTACGCCGCGAAAAAGAAAACTGGAGTACGCGGGCGGTCAATCTAGAAGGCCGCTATAACACGAAAGAATCGTGGCGGGACACAAACGGCAAGCCGCTGCATCCGCACACTAACTATTACGTCGGTGGAAACACAAAGTTCTATGGTGCGGCACTTTTTCGCCTACGGGAACAAGACTTTGGGGAGATCCGGCACAGCGGTGGCATCTCGCCGGCGTGGCCCGTTTCTTACGATGAATTCGAACCCTACTATTGCCAGGCCGAACGTCTCTATCACGTGCACGGCGAGGCGGGCGAAGACCCGACCGAGCCGTGGCGCAGCGAGCCATTTCCGTTTTCCGCAGTCAGCCATGAGAGGCGTCTCGAAGTCCTCGGCGACGATTTCGCGTTGCAAGGGCTGCGCCCTTTTCACACGCCGCTCGGGATCATGCTCGATGAGAAGAATCCGCACACAAGTTCGTGTATCCGCTGCAGCACGTGTGACGGGCACCCCTGTCTTGTCAATGCGAAGTCCGACGCACATGTCTGCTGCGTAAATCCCGCGTTGGAACATTCCAATGTCACGCTTCTCACGGAAGCCAGGGTGACCCGCCTCGAAACCAACGAAACGGGGCGGGAAATTTCCGCAGTGCACGTGGAGCGCGATGGAAAGATAGAATACTATACTGCTAACATAGTAGTGGTATCCGCCGGGGCTATCAACTCTGCGGCCCTCCTTCTCCGTTCGGCAAATGACAAACATCCGAACGGTCTGGCAAATGGCTCGGACGTCGTGGGGCGTCACTACATGGGACATGTCAATTCCGTTCTCATGGCTCTCTCGAAATGCCCCAACCCGACCGTTTTCCAAAAGACACTTTCCGTGAACGATTTTTACTTTGGCTCCAAAGAATGGGATTATCCGATGGGACACATTTCGTTCGTCGGCAAACTCGACGGGGACACGCTGAAAGCTGGCGCGCCGCCGCTTGCGCCAGGCTGGACACTCGAGTTGATGGGCCAACACTCGCTCGATTTTTGGCTAACCTCGGAGGATTTGCCGGATCCCAACAATCGCGTGACGCTCGATCGGGAGGGCAATATCGTTCTTAAATACACGCCGAACAACGAGGAAGGTCACAAACGGCTCATCAAAAAACTCGAACAGCTAATGCAGGCGCAAACGAAATGTCCGCATCATGGCCACGACTGCCACCAGGGGCTGTTTGCCCGCAATCTGTTTCTCGGACAACGCATTCCGCTCGCCGGCGTTGCCCACCAAAACGGAACGATCCGTTTCGGCACCAACCCGCAAACCAGCGCCTTGGACACAAATTGTAAAGCCCACGAGGTGGACAATCTCTACGTCGTGGACGGCAGTTTCTTTCCGTCCAGCGGCGCGGTGAATCCCGCGCTAACCATCATTGCAAACGCGCTGCGTGTCGGCGATCACCTTTTGGAGCGAATGGGATGAGCGCGAATTCAAGGACGGGCGGCTTTCAATCGCCCAGCGAGGAGGTGGCGGACTCCGTCCACGAGAAGCTGTCGTTCGGCGGTTACAAACCGCCGCTCCTGGTTATCGTCATCCTGCTTGTTTGGTTTAATCTTGCCCTCGCGTGGCCGGAGAAAGCCGCAACTCAGGCATCGAGCAGGAGTACCTGAACCATATCGAAGGAGCACACCTGAGAATCACCGGACTTCGTGCCGGACGCGGTCCAGGCATCGAATTCCTCGAATACGAAAAGCCGTGAGCCGGGCGGCCATGCACTGCTGGTAAATTCAAGGAGGGGCGGTTTGTAACCGCCCACGCCAAGCAATCGGCGGTTGAAAACCGCCGCTCCCTGACTAGCCTCGGCCTATGGAGTGGGAGGATCTGCGTTTCTTCAATCCCTATGCCGATGTAGTGGAAACACAAAATCGTCTACCGCACTGGCAGCAACAAGGCGCAGTCTATTTTGTTACGTTTCGCTTGGGCGATGCCGTGCCGACGCATTTGCGGGACGATTGGTTGGCCGAACGCGACATTTGGCTCAGCCATCACCCCGAGCCGTGGACAGACACCATTGAGCGCGAGTATCACGAACGCTTCTCCAGTTCGATAGAGCAATGGCTTGACGCCGGTCATGGTTCTTGCGTGTTAGCTCGCACGGAGTGCGCACAACTGGTCGACGACTCTGTCCGTTTCTTCGATGGAAGCCGCTACTCGTTAGTCTCGTTTATCATCATGCCCAACCATGTTCATGCATTATTCATAATGAATTCGGCGTGGACGCTGGAACAAATCGTCCATTCCTGGAAACGCTTCACGGCTCGCAGGATCAATCAAGTTCTCGGACGAGCCGGGAATCTCTGGCAACGGGATTACTTCGACCGACTCGTACGTGACGCAAACCATTTTTCCAACTGTGTTCGCTACATTCGCAAAAACCCCGCGATAGCAAACCTCAAAGCGCGTCAGTATCGGCTGTACGAAAACGACCTGGCTCGTGCACTCGAATAAACAAGGAGGGGCGGTTTGTAACCGCCCACGCCAAACAATCGGCGGTTAAAAACCGCCGCTCCTTGTAAGGAAAACGCCGTCCGCGCGACTGAGCAAATATATGAAGAACATATTCCTTGCACTGCTTGCCTTCGTGGCTTTTTCCGCCGTCGCTTCGGCCAAAACACACTTAAACGTCGATCGCCACGGCGTTGGCATCAAAGGCTACGATCCCGTTGCCTATTTTACGGACAGCAAAGCCGTCAAAGGCAGCCCGCAATTCCAAAGCAGCTTCAACGGCGCCACCTATCAATTCACGTCGGCCGATCACAAGGCCACCTTCGAGGCAAATCCCTCCAAATTTGAACCCCAGTTCGGAGGCTTCTGCGCGTGGGCGGTGTCCCAGGGGTATACAGCTTCCATCGATCCCAACGCTTTTCAGATCGTTAACGGCCGGCTCCTGCTCCAATACAGCCTCAATGTCCGCAAAGATTTCAGCAAGGATGCCCAGGGCAATCTGAAAAAGGCCGATGCCAACTGGCCCGGAATCGTCGAAAAAAAGGGCAAATAGCCAAATTAACAAATAAACACCTAAGTTAACTGGAGCCGAGCTATGCGTGTCATCGTCACCTGCGGACCAAGCTTTGAGCCAATCGACGAAGTTCGCCGCATCACAAACTTTTCGACCGGCGAACTCGGAGTCATGCTGGCCGACCACCTGGCTGACTCGGGTTTCGAGGTGATCTGTCTGCGAGGCGTCGCCTCAACGTATCCAATTGATCCGACAGAAGCGACGGTCATTCCCTTTTCGACCAACGATGACCTCGAAGCTGAGCTAGACGCTTTGTCCACGGAAGGCGGCTTCGTGGGGGTATTCCACGCGGCTGCGCTCTGCGATTATCGGGTCCGCCACGTAGCCGACCGCGATGGACAAATCGTGGGAAGTGGAAAAATCTCCAGCCGTGAGGGCCCCCTCACCCTTACGCTGGAACCGTCGACCAAAATCATTTCTAAAATGCGCACCTGGTTTCCCGACAGCCGGATTGTCGGTTGGAAATACGAACTCGAAGGGACCGTCGAAAGCGTGTTTGCCAAGGTCAGCCGGCAAATTGCTGAAAACCGCCTGAATGGATGCGTTGCCAACGGCCGGGCCTTCGGACAAGGCTACGGTTTTTGCCAGAAATACCGGCGGGTAAGGCATCTCCCTTCCAAACGATTATTGTGCCGATTTCTTGCCGGTTGGCTATTAAACGAAACCGTGAAAGAGACTGGCAAGGCTCGAGACTATGCATTGGCTTGATTTTTCGTGGCGATCACGGCTGACCTGTTTTTTTGCTTTTGCCGTTATTACCAGCTCACTTATAGCCGCTCCCCCTTCTGTTTTTGAGAGCACGGAAAAAAGGGTCGTTCTGTTGGAACTCTTCACTTCCGAAGGATGCAGCAGTTGCCCGCCTGCGGAAGCGTGGTTCCGGAGCCTTAAAGATAAGCCAGGCCTGTGGACAGAGTTTGTCCCGATCGCTTTTCACGTGGATTACTGGAATTATCTCGGCTGGAAGGATCCGTTTTCATCCGCGGACTACACGCGGCGTCAGCAGGAGTACGCCACGCAATGGAATGCTTCGACGATTTACACCCCCGCTTTCGTACTCAATGGCAAGGAATGGAGTCGCGATGGCGCGATCGCTCCTTCGCCCCGGGAGAAGCCTGGCAAACTTCGCGTAACCGTAGCGCCAGGCGGCCAAACCGACATTTTATTTATTCCGAAAGAAAAACAAACCGGGCCGTTGCTCGTCGAACTCGCTCCCCTGGCCCAGGGAATTCAAACGGATGTCCGTCGCGGTGAAAATGCAGGGCGAAAGCTGGTTCACGATTTCGTGGTGCTCACCCTCGTTTCGGCGACTTTGGAAGTGTCCGGAGACGGTACCTACCGGGCACATTTGGTTCTGCCGGAAAAAAGCGCAGCTCCTGTTGCGGCGATTGCCGCCTGGGTGCGTTCGCCGGCAAGCCCCGCCCCGATTCAGGCCATAGGCGGTTGGATCAAAAATCGCTAGGACGGTTTCGATCAAATCGTCGTAGGGATCGCACCTCTTTCGGTGAAGACCAGGGGCGTTTCATCGAAGCGTCCCTGCCATCCACCGATTTTATCCACCCTCTCTGTAAGGAATCCTCAGACGGAACGACGAATCGGAAGCTATGAATGAACTCACCAAACCCGAACTGATTGTTGCCTGGATCTGTCGAATCGTGGCTGCTGTCATCCTGCTGCAGACATTGTTCTTCAAATTCACGGCAGCCCCGGAATCCGTCTATATTTTCACCAAGGTCGGCATTGAGCCGTGGGGCCGCATTGCCTCCGGCATTGCCGAGCTCATTGCCGCCATCCTGCTCGTCGTTCCTGCAACTACCTGGCTGGGTGCGGGACTCGCACTGGGCGTGATAGGCGGAGCTATTGTTAGCCATCTCACCTTGCTGGGCATCGAAGTCCAGGGAGACCATGGACTGCTCTTCAGCCTTGCTGTTGCCGTGGCGGTTTGCTCAGCCATTCTTCTCTTCATCTATCGTCATTCGATTCCTGTCATCGGCAACCTTCTTTCGAAATGAGCGCCCGCACTATTTTGGATTCGATGACGGAAGTATTGATCCAGGGCGAAATCCTGCTGATGGCAATGGACGACCAGGCTTACGCAACCAAGATTCCTGCGGCATTCAACGCTTCCGTGGGCGGCCATTACCGGCATTGCCTGGATCACTTCCGCTGCGTCTTCGAAGGTCTTGAAACAGATGTCGCCGAGATCAACTATGATAACCGGAAACGCGACCCCCGCATCGAGACGGTGCGCGAAATTGCCCTCGCTCACACCCGCGAACTCCTGCGCACCAGCGAACAACTCGAAGAGTGCCAGCTGGAACGCTTTGCATGGGCCCGCAGCAAAGTCTCCTATATAGGGGATGAATCTCCATCCGCACGCTCGACCGTGGGACGAGAAATTATGTACTGCGTCGTCCATGCGGTTCACCATTATGCGCTCGTTAGTGTGATGTGTAGCATGATGGATGTCCCGCTTCCCGAGGGGTTCGGCGTTGCGCCCTCGACGGTGAAACATAACCAGGACGCGGCCAAACTAGCTGCCTGATTTCTTATGAATCCGGAACAATGGCTTCACTCCGCCGGAGGCGCTGGAATATTTTTCCTAACCTTTCTTTCGGAGGACTCTGCTGCTCTTGCCGCGGCCTTGCTGGCGTCTCTCGGCAAGTTGCCCTGGTTATGCGCGTTTGTGGCCTGCTTCGCCGGCATCTGGTTGGGCGACCTCGGTCTCTACGCTTTGGCGCGGAACCTCGGACGGCCGGTCCTTCAGCGCTGGCGGCGCGTATCGGGAAAACTCGATCAAAGTGAAGCGTGGTTTTTACGCAAGGGATGGCTCGCGCTCGTGATGTGCCGATTCGTCCCGGGAACGAGACTGCCTACTTTTCTTGCCGCAGGCCTTCTGCGCATGCCGTTGGGTAGATTCGCTTTTGTAACGGGATTCCTGGCGCTCCTCTGGGCGGCGTTGATTTTTGCAATCGTTCATCAGTTCGGCGGCGCGGCAAAGGAAATGTTCGAATCCCCTGCAGTAATCGGTGTTGGCGTCCTGGCGACAATCGCGCTGGCACTTATTGTTACGCGAAACTGGTTATTTTCCTCTCTGCGACAAGTTTTTCGGTCGCCTCATCTGCAGCGCTGGACGCAATGGGAATTCTGGCCCGCATGGCTTTTCTATCTTCCCATCGGTTTGAACTATCTGCGCCTCTCCTTCAAATACCGAAGTGTCAACCTTCCAACCAGCGCAAATCCAGGAATGTTCACCGGCGGCATGATCGGCGAATCGAAATACGCGACGCTTCAGGCGCTTCGCGAAACCCAGCCGGACTGGATTGCCCCAGGTTTTCTCATTGAGGTCGGCACTGTCGCCAAGCGAATGGCGGCATTGCGCGAGGGCATGCAAAGCGCAAGGCTTGAGCTGCCCGTCATTCTGAAGCCCGACGTGGCTCAACGGGGCAGCGGATTCAAAGTCATCCGGAATCTCACCGCCGCCGAGAATTATCTTTCTGAAGTTCCCGTTCCGGCAGTCGTCCAAAAGTATATTCCCGGTCCGTACGAGGTTGGGCTGTTTTATTATCGTTTTCCCAGTGAAACCACGGGCCGGATCTTTGCGATTACCGAGAAAATTTTTCCGACAATCGTCGGCGACGGCCAGCGCACCATTGAAGAACTCATTCGGGCCGATGCTCGCGCTGCGATGATTGCAGAGACCTATCTCCAGAGATTTTCCGTTCGATGTCAGGAAGTGTTGCCTGCGGGTCAAAGTCTGCGCCTGGTCGAGGCCGGCAATCACGCCCAGGGCTGCATTTTCAGGGACGGCATGCACCTCTGGAGCGAACAACTGGAGGCCAGGATCGATGAAATTTCGCAGAGCATTCCTGGTTTTTACATTGGCCGCTATGACGTCCGGTTTGAATCACTTGAGGCGTTGCAACAGGGGCGCCGGTTCACCATTCTCGAATTGAACGGTGCAGCTTCAGAGGCTACGAGTGCCTATGATGCCACCAAATCCCTGGGCGCCGCTTACAGACTTCTTTTTCGGCAATGGGAACTGGTTTTCGCCATTGCAGCAGAAAATCGCTCCCGCGGCCACGCCGGCGACTCCTTGGCTATGATCTTTTCTGAATGGAGACGCTATCAAAAGAGCAGTCTCTGCCATCCGATTGCAGATTGATCCAATGTGAGCTCCAACAAGCCAGGTAGTGACAGTTTTGCAACCGCCATTGACAAAGTTCGCCGATTGCAAACCGCTGCTCCTGGAATGAACGCCTGCCCATGTGCTCTGTTTCTTTTCTCCCTAACAGCGACGGCTTTGATCTCGCGATGAATCGCGACGAACAAATCTCCCGTATCGCGGCGCTGCCCCCGGCGTATTTCCGACACGAGAAAGTGATCGCGTTATATCCGTCCGAACCGGGCAACTGCACATGGATCGGTGTCAATGAGGCAGGCATGACGTTTGGCCTTATCAACTGGCATTCCCAACCCCAATGCGATGGACGGGAAAAGGTAAGTCGCGGGAAGGTCATCCCCGCATTGCTTGCGGCGGAAAATTCCGGGGAAGCGGAAAAAAGACTCATGGATTTGCCATTGAATCGAATGAATCCCTTCCGGCTCATTCTCGTTGCCCTTCCGGAACAATGCCTTCAGGAATGGCGATGGAACAGATCCAACCTGGAAAAAACAATCCTTCCCTGGACCAGACATCACTGGTTTTCATCCGGCCTCGACGAAATCGAAGCCAACCGTGTACGCCGACAAACATGCGAACGAGCTGCGATGCAATCCATGCCAGGTTCTGCGGCATGGTTACGCGACCTGCACCGCTCGCACTACCCGAAAAAAGGCCCATTTTCTATCTGCATGCACCGCCCGGACGCCCACACGGTGAGTTATGCGGAAATCTCCACCAGCCGCAGCCGCTCCGCGGTCGCGATGACTTACCACGACGGCCCGCCCTGTACGCAAGGGCCGTTTGTTACTAACCTGCTCAACCTGCGCATTAACGCGGTTTTTCAAATGGTGTGAAAAAAGCGGCGATTTCGTCGAAACCACCCTACCTACGTCTTTCGGTAGGAGCGTTTTCCACAAGACGTCCCTGTCTTTAATCAGGGTCAATCAACGGATAACCGCACTCAGCCCTTTGCCCGGTTCCGACAGGTGCCCAGCCGGTGCAGCTCATCGCAAGTCGCTTCGATCCGCACCATTTTTGACCGCGGCGAAAATCCGAGCCGTTTCGTGATGCAATCTTCCATCGTATTGATGCCGAGGTCTTCAAATTCGACGATCCGATCGCAGTCCACACAAATCAGGTGGTTGTGATGCGGATGATCGACAAAGTTCGGGTCGTAGTATTTGAAATCGCGCCCAAAATCCATTTCCCGCAACACACCGCACTCCACCAAAATCGGTAACGTCCGGTAAACCGTTGCCCGCGAGACGGATCTTTCGATTTTGCGGGCCATCACGAGCAAATCCTCCGCCGTGTAATGCTCCGTCGTGCCAAACGCGGCTTGCACAATAGCGTCGCGCTGCACGGTCTTCCGCAAGCCTTTTGCCTTCAAAAAGTCATCAATACGCTGGCGTGTCCGAAGATCCATGGAATCCTAATTTAGAAGCATTCTAAAAAACAGGCAAGAATGGAGTTCGCTTGAAATGGCGGTATCCTGACCTCAGCCGTGGGCGCTCACTAATGCTGCAAGGCGACGCCAACGCGCGGCATTCACCGTTTCCGCCATTGGAACACCAAACCGGAACGAGCGGGAATGGAAAAAGGTGTTCCTGTCAACGCAAGCGAGGACGTATCGACGTTCGGTTCGGTGGAAAAAACCGCGTTTGGAGCGCCAAGCGACTGGACCGACGGAGGCAATGCAAGCGTCCACTGGTCGCTCGCCCGGCCATCAAGATTGCTCAGCACAAGGACGATATCCGTGTCGCTTTCGCGCATGGCAGCGTAAAAGCCGCGCCCCTGAAACGTAAAAGCCACGTCACGCCCCGAACGCAATGCCGGTGACGTCCCGCGCAAACGCACGAGCCGGCGGTAAAGCGCAAGAAGCGAATCATCGTTCGCGGACTCGGCGGTAACATTAACCGTTGGAAAATCCGCATTGACCGTGCGCCATGGTTGCACGCCAGCAGCCGTGAAACCGGCATTGGGTTCGCCCGTCCACTGCATCGGGGTTCGTAAATCCGGGTCGGGCTTTCGCCCGGACATACCAATTTCCTCGCCGTAGTAAATGAATGGAATACCGGGAACCGTAAATTGGAGAAACGCTGCCAGCCGCGCCTTGGCCACGCTGCCATCGAGCACCGACAAGGCCCTGTCCTGGTCGTGATTTGCGAGAAATGTCCCCCAGGCGTGCCCACCAAAAGCCGCCTCCGAGCTCTTCAAACGCTCGATCAGCGGATCCGCCAGTCCGAAGCGCGCTGCGGAAAGCAGTCGATACGCGAGTTCGAATTCAAATGCCGAATCAAGGCTTCCGCCGCGAACGTACTGCGACACCGCATTCGACTTGGTCCAGACCTCACCCATGACAAAAGCGTCCGGTTTTAGAGAGTGGCAATAAGCGGTGAAATCCCGCAGCCACGTCTTCGTTTCGGGCGTATCCGCCAGCTTGTTACCGTCTTCCTCGAAATAGCGCGCCGCATCGACACGGAACCCATCCACACCGATTTTTTTCAGCCAGAATTTCGCGACTTCGTAGTGATGTCTTGTGACTTTCTGTGACTGAAAATTCCAGTCCACCATATCGTCCGCGAATGCGCCGTAAAAATAGCCGTCCTTGTATGTCCGCCAGCAAGGCTCGCCCCAAGGACCGCTTGGCTGCAATGGCTCCGGAGAAAATCGAAAGAGCGATCGTTTCGGCGACTGGCTGTCCGCCTCGAGCGCTTCCCGAAACCACGGATGCTCTGTCGAGCAATGGTTGAGCACAAGATCGATGATAACCCGAATACCCCTGCGATGAGCCTCGGCGAGAAAATGTTTGAAGAGCCGCAGGTCGCCGTACTGTGGATTGATCCCGTAATAGTCCGTGACGTCGTAGCCGTGATAGCTGGGAGACGGATGAATCGGGAGCAGCCATAAAGCGGTGACTCCAAGGTCGGTGTTCGTCGCCGGATCACCGTCATTCAAATAGTCGAGGCGATCGATCAATCCTTGCAGGTCACCAATTCCGTCATTTGCAAGGGACCCTTCGGAGGAGTCGGCGAAGGAGCGGACAAATATTTGATAAAAAACCGCGTTTTTCCACCAACCCGGCGGGCATTCCAGCTCCGTGCCGGATTCCTTGCCGCGACCGGAGGAGAAACACCCGCAAACCACAAACAAAATGAGCACAATACGCATTGCTCGACTGGATGTGGCTCGGGGAAACATTTAATTCTTTGACGAAGCTGCTTGAAATTGAACGCGGAATTTTTAGCACAAAACTTGACTAAACTCCAGCGCTTCGATCTTGGTCTCGACAGTCTCAACAGCCGCGGGCATGAATCACCGGCGATTGATCTCCACGCCTGCCACTTTCAAATCGCCCGCCGGTCGAATGGAAATTGCCCTGATCGACGCCAACGGCCCGTTTTTCCGCGGATTTCACAAGCGGCGAATCAATTGGTCAAAGATTCCTTTCTCGCACCTCGCGCTGGCGGGGCCGGAGCGTACAGCCCAGTGGGAAGCGATTCGGGCCGATCTGGCAACATTTGCCACGAAGGTCGCTGCGCTCGGATATAACGCCGTCTCCCTCGATGATTTGGCCCATCTGGCGGATCACGCGGGATACGAGCCAGAGATACGGTCGAATATTGCTGTTTGGCGCGAAGAATTCCGGGCTGTCTTTGCACTGTTACGGTCCTATCGGCTTCGGGTTTTTATTACGGCGGATTATCTGACCGCCTCGGCAGCGATCTACTCGCGGCTCGGCAATGATCGTGAGAAACAGGCAGCGTGGTTTGCCGAATTGGTCAACAGTTTCCTCGCCGATTTCCCGGAAGTCGCAGGTGTCATTTTGCGTATCGGCGAAAGTGACGGTCAGGATGTAAGGGACCCGTTGAAAAGCCGGCTTCTGCTACGATCGGCACGCCAGGTAAATCAGTTGCTGAAACGGATACTTCCGATTTTTGAGGATCATGGCCGGCTCCTCATCTTCCGGACCTGGACGGTAGGTGCATATTTGATTGGCGATTTGATCTGGCATCGCGGCCGGCTCGCGTCGGCGCTGCAAGGAATCGAATCTCCTGCGTTTGTGCTGTCTATGAAATACGGGGAGTCCGACTTTTTCCGGTACCTCCCTTTGAACCGTCATTTCTTCCGAATCGATCTACCAAAAATCATCGAGATCCAGGCCCGCCGGGAATACGAGGGCGCCGGGGAATATCCGTCTTTTATCGGTTGGGACTGTGAGACTTATGCCCGGGAATTGGAGACGGCAGAGAACATCGTTGGCTTTTCAGTGTGGTGTCAGACAGGCGGCTGGCACGCGTTCCGGCGCCTCGCATTCCTGGAGCCAACATCCGTCTGGATCGAGCTGAATACGGCGGTCGCGATCCGCATTTTTAAGGATGGACAGACCGTGGAACAGGCTATCAGCTCGGTTTTCGGTGTAGAACGGTTGTCGGCAGCTCTGGAATTGTTGCGGCGATCGGATCAGGTAATTCGCGAGCTGTACTACATCGAGGAATTTGCGCGCCGAAAGTTGTTTTTCCGCCGTGTGCGGATTCCACCGCTGGTGCACCTGTACTGGGATTGCCTTTTCGTAAACGACTCGGTGCGCACGGTTTTGTCGCATCTCGTGGATGATCCGGAAAGTGCGATTCGCAGCGGAGAAGCAGCGTTTGGAAATTTTGAGCGGATGGAAGCGCTGGCGCACCAACTGGACTTGCCCGTCGAGGATATCCGTTTCATGCGCGATACGTGCCAGATCATTCTGCTGGCCCGGCGCTATTATTTGTTGCCGCCGGATCCGGTACTGGAGAACGACATTCTGGCTGCGAAAAAAGCGTACAAAAAACGGTGGCCGCGAAGCCAGCGCCAGCGGTACAGGATCCGGACCTCGTTTCAACCGTTCGGATTGCAAGGAAGAAGCATCGCCTGGCTGCTGCGACTACTGGTGCGACATCAACGTGGTTATCGAACGGTACTCGACCGGCTGTTCACCATCCATATCCTGTCATGGATTTATCGGTTCTTTCACACGCGCCACCGCAGGGCGCTCCCCAAAATGATGCGAAAGACGGCGATGGGCGTAGACACGCTGTTCAAATAAACATCAGGGACGCTATCGTACCGGTGTCGTGACGGGTGCTGCCTGTTGCTCAACTGGTGGCAGGACCGCTTTCACGGAAGGCGTCGAATAGTTTTCCGTTTGCAGGACCCCGTCCGAAAGGACACGGACAGCCCAGCCGGAAAATTTATCGCCGTCGGCTTTTACACGCTGGGGGCGAGCCTTCCCTTTTGATTTTGGCGTATGCGCGGGTGTGAACGTGGCGGTCGCCGTGTCCGAGGTCACGATCGCTTCGGCGCCGGGCGCCAGCGATTGCGATTTCTCGCCTTCGGAGAGGATCTTGATGGTACTATTACCGGCAGCGTGCCCGAGGAAGTAATATTTCACCAGCAATCCATCGAGGCTCAGCTGTGAAATGTTGCGGATCTTTATTTCCAATTGTCGCTTTTCTACTTCGGGCTTCTCTTCTTTCGGTTTGCCCTTAGGCGCCGCTTTTGGACTGAGGTCCACGGATTTAACCGTGACAGCCACACGGCTGATTCCGGCCTGAACACTCGAGAATGCGAATAGAAACAAAAAACACCAGCAGAAGGGGGAGAACTTTGACATTGGACCAACTAAAAAGCCTTCAAGCGAAACGCAACCCTCTCTTTCTCATGCCATGAACTCGATTCATCCCGGTCGTTCTTATGCAGCATTTGGTTGCGCGGGGAATAAAACGCCGGCCTCATTGCTCTCACTCTCGCAACGATGAACCGTCTCATTGCTTCCCTTTTCTTCCTGGCGATTTTTGGGATATTGACCTTCACCGCGTGTTCCCAGGAAACTCAACCTGCCACTTCAGCCATGGATATCGCCCAACAACCTGCCACCCCTCCGACAATGCCTGAAGGCGCTGAAACCATCGTACTCGGCGCCGGGTGTTTCTGGTGCACAGAAGCCGTTTTCGAACAACAACCCGGTGTTATTTCTGTGACGAGCGGTTACATGGCCGGCACTGTGAGAAATCCGACCTACGAGCAGGTTTGCGGGGGCAATACCGGTCACGCAGAGGTTTCAAAAATCGTCTTCGATCCCAAAAAGACGTCGCTCACGGCCATCCTGAAGGTTTTCTGGCATGCCCACGACCCGACGCAGCTCAACCGCCAGGGTAACGACGTCGGCACGCAATACCGTTCGGCTATTTTCTACACGACAGACACCGAAAAAGCCGTTGCTGAGAAATCGAAAGCCGAGGCGCAAGCAGAGTGGCCGGCTAAAATCGTCACTGAGATCACCAAGGCGTCCGAGTTCTATCCCGCTGAAAACTATCATCAGGAATACTACCGGTTGAACAAGAATCGGAACCCATATTGTCAGTTTGTAATTCGTCCAAAGCTTAAAAAGCTAGGCCTGGATAATTAGAAATACAGCTTCGCCATTTGCCGCCAGTAGCGGAACCGATGCGCTCGGCCCTGCCAGATATGCATCGCATTCCATGCACCTTTTTCCCACAGAATACGGCTTAACAACTGGTTGTTCTCGAAAAACGGGTCCTCGTCGCCGATCGCCAGAATAATCTCCATTTTCCGCACGTACTGCAGCACCGCTTCATCAGTTAGATTCGGCAGGAAATGCGTCGGTGTATTGAAGTAGACCTCCTCGTCATAATACCCATCGAACAAATTCTGAAAGTCCGGCGGCGTACTGGTTAGATCGAAGCGGCCGCTGAATGCAATCACTTTGCCGAACAGCTGCGGATGCCTCAACGCGATGTTCATGGCATGAAACGCACCCAGGCTGCAGCCGTGTGCTATTAGAAAAGACGCCGGATTTAACTCCTCGCTGAGAGGCAACACCTCGTCCAGAATATACCTCTCATACTGCATATGCCGCTCCAGGCGTTGCCGTCCGGTTTTCCAGCTGCAATAGAAACTTTCCTCGTCCACGCTATCCACACAGAAAAGCTGCAATCCCCCACTCTCCACTTGCGAACGCAGGACTTCGACCATCCCATGGTCCTCAAAGTCGTAAAACCTTCCCAGCCTCGATGGAAATACGATAACTCGCGCACCCGCATGCCCGTGCACCAGGATCTCCATGTCCCGCTCGAGCCGCGGACTGTACCATTTGCGATAATCGCGTTTCATTGAAGGGGAAGATGACTCGTGGAACATGGCATTGGCCTTTCACGCGGGTTTCGACGTTGGCCTCTCCTCCAGCAATTGGTGCGCACGGCGGATCGCCGTCGCCAGATCGCCACAGAGATTCTCAAGGCCCAGCTGATCAAAGAAGCCATGCTTCATCATCATCGTCGATGGATGAGGCTGGGCGTCACACAAGAGCAAATGAACGCCGCGTTCTTTGAGGCTCGCCATCAATGCTTCCAATTCCGTAAGGCCCTGAAAATCGATGGATAGCATTTTCCCAGTTCGCAAAATTACCAGCCGCGTGCCAGGATGCGCGTCCAGCATTTTTTCCACACGAAATCGCAAATCGTCCGCAACCGCGTAGAAGAGCACGCCGGCCACCTGGAAGACCTGCACACCTTCGGGCAGCTTTTCGCTTGCGCTCCGGTCACGCAGCCAGTCCGGATCGTTTTCCGGATTCACTTCGCGCATCGCCGTGATTTCGCGCAAACGCAGGATCAGTGTTCCCGCCGCCACGGCCAGACCAAAACCGACGCCGTAGTTAAGATCTGTCAGCACCGTAATAAGAAATGTTGCCGTTGCGATCGCGAGTTCGCTACGCGTTACCTGGCGCAGCTCTACGAAATGACGGAACTCGAACATCCGCACCGCCACGTGCACCAGAATGGCCGCAAGCACGCACAATGGAATTTTCGAAACCAGCGGACCGGCAAAAAAGAGAACCGCCGCCAGAAACACCGCATGCACGATTCCCGCTACAGGCGATCGTCCCCCACTTTGCACGTTCGTTGACGATCGTGCGATCGCACCGGTCACTGGAATGCCGCCGATCCACGGCACAACGCAATTGGCCACGCCTTGTGCGACGAGTTCCTGGTCTGCATTATGGCGGTCGCCAATCATCTTGTCTGTCGCCATCGCCGACAAAATGGACTCCAGGGCGCCTAGAAATGCGATAACTGCCGCCGAAGGAATCATTTCCCGGACAAAGCCCCATGAAAATTGCAGCGGAATCAGATGGGGCAATCCAGTAGGAATGGCCCCGACAAACTGGTCGCCTTCCGGATGCCCAAACGTGGATCCAATTGTCGCCACGCCATGGGGATTTGCCGGTGTCGCCACCAACCCGAGCACATTGGCCACAACAGCTCCCACAAACAACACCAGCACTCGCGGACGCCATTTTTCTGGCGCGGCAAAAACAAGCAGCAAACACGCAGCCGAAACCGCCAGCGTTGGGAGATTTGTCAGCGGCAGCGCCTCCCAGAGCGCATGCAATTTTTCCGGGGTCTCCGCCGGCAACGGCTTATCGAGGTGCAACCCCAGTAAATCTTTGATTTGCTGCACGCCGATAATGACCGCGATGCCGGACGTGAACCCAATCACCACTGGCAGCGGAATAAATCGGCTAAAACTCCCCGCGCGGAAAATCCCCAAGAGCAGCAGCAAAAGACCCGCCATGAATGTAGCCAGCCACAACCCCGCCAGGCCGTGCTGGGAAACAATGAGCGCGATCACGGGCACAAAAGCTCCCGTTGGGCCGCCGATCTGAACACGGCTTCCGCCAAGCGCGGAAATCAAAAACCCCGCGACAACAGCCGTGTAAAGCCCCATGGCTGCGGGACTTGGCACTCCCGGCGGAGGAGTCACTGGAATACTTGCGATGCCAAACCCAATCGCCAATGGCACAGCCAGCAAGCCAACAATCAACCCGGCGACAACGTCATTAGTCAGTTTCGAACGCGAGTATCCCTCTGCCAGCACATCGATGAATTTGGGCCGAAAAAGGAAACTCATTGCGCGCGTCAGGGTGCAAATCGGATACCTGAACTTCTAAAAATTCACGAGACGAAATTTTCGAGAATTTTTCCGGCACGCATTTGGGGAATGCGTGCAACGAACTATAACAGCCGTTACAAATCCAGGCTCTGGCCGATGCCTTTGGCGGCTTTTAGTCCACGCAGTTTTCCATGGATGAACGGATCAATGTCGCCGTCCATCACCGCTTGAACATTGCTGGTCTCCACGCCGGTGCGATGGTCTTTTACCATTTGGTATGGCTGAAAGACGTATGAGCGAATCTGATTTCCCCAAGCCACATCGCCTTTTTCTCCGTACTGGCGATCAATATCAGCCCGTTTTTTATCGGCCTCGATCTGCATCAACTTCGCCATGAGCATTTTCATGGCGGTGTTGCGATTTTTGAGCTGGCTGCGTTCGGCCTGGCACGCAACGACAATCCCCGTCGGCAAGTGCGTGATACGCACTGCGGTTTCGACTTTGTTGACGTTTTGCCCGCCTTTACCCCCGGATCGAAACGTGTCGAGTTTGATGTCCTTTTCTTCAATCTCGATAGGAACGCTATCGTCGATTTCGGGAACCGCATCCACACTCGCGAAAGACGTGTGACGGCGTTTATTGGCATCAAATGGCGATATCCGGACCAACCGATGGACGCCGCGTTCGGTCGCCAGATAGCCGTAAGCATTCTGACCTGTGACACGAAAAGTGGCCGACTTGATACCGGCTTCGTCGCCGAGCTGAATGTCGACGATTTCCTGTTGGAATCCGTTGCGCTCGCACCAGCGCTGATACATGCGCATGAGCATATCCGCCCAATCGCATGATTCCGTCCCACCGGCACCGGAATGGATCGTCACGAATGCATTGGATTTATCGTTTTCGCCGGAAAGCAGTTGTTCTAACTCGAACAACTCCAAATCGTGGAGGATGCCATCGTGCTCGGTTTGGACTTCGGAAAATGTCCGCGCCTGGCTCTCAGCATCGGTTTCTTCTTCAGCCAGCGATTGGAGGACTTCCAAGTCAGCAAGCCGGGATCCCAGCGCTCGCAGTGGCTGTAGTTTGGCCCGAATCCCAGACACTTCTTCGACCTGCGCCTGCGCAAGATCTTTGTTGGCCCAGAAATCGGAGCCCGACATCAAATCCTCAAGTTCTGCCAGACGCGCGGAAAGCTTCGGGACGTCAAAGATACCTCCGGAGTTCGCCGACGCGTGCTTTCAGTTCTTCGGTTCGAAGGGCAGGAATATCCATAGGTTTGAGAAAATAACCTATAAGTCTGAAAACTGAAGCGCAAGGGCTGCAACGGGTTGCTCCTCGCTTGTTTCTTGCCGCGTAACGTGTCGAGGCACAGAGTCGGTTATGAAAGCCATCCGAATCGAAGCATTTGGTGAACCCGAAGTATTGCAATTGGTGGACCTGCCGGATCCGCAGATATCCGCAAAGCAAATCCTCGTCCGCTTGCACGCGATTGGAGTGAATCCGGTGGAGACGTACATCCGCGCGGGAACCTACGCGAACAAACCTGCGTTGCCTTTCACTCCTGGCACGGACGGAGCCGGTGTCGTTACTGCCGTCGGTCAGGATGTGGATGCTATAAAGCCCGGAGATCGTGTCTTCCTTACGCGTTCGATTTCAGGAACTTACGCAGAGTTGGCAGTGTGCATTCCGGAGCAGGTGTTTCCGATGCCAACCACAGCGACATTTTCCCAGGGTGCCGCTATCGGCGTGCCCTATGCGACGGCATATCGGGCTCTGTTTCATCGCGGCCGAGTACAGCCGGGAGAGGTCCTGCTCATTCACGGAGCGAGCGGCGGCGTGGGTACCGCAGCTGTGGAACTGGCACACACCGCAGGGGTCCGCATTTTCGGCACGGCAGGCTCTACAGAAGGCCTCAAACTGGTGCGAAAACTCGGCGCCGAACAGGTTTTCAATCACAAAGACCCGACGTATCAGCAGGCTGTTCTGGACGCGACTGAAGGGCGTGGAGTCGATTGTATTTTGGAAATGCTGGCCAACGTGAATCTAGCCAATGATCTTCGCTTGCTTGCGTTGCATGGCCGCGTCGTCGTCATCGGCAGCCGAGGTACTATCGAAATCAATCCCCGCGATGCCATGGCGCGCGACGCCGATATTCGCGGCATGATCCTCCCCAATACGCCGGCAGCCGAGCTTGCCACCATCTACAAGACGCTCAGCGACGAACTCGCAGCCGGCCGGATTTCACCGATAGTCGGCCAGGAATTTCCGCTGGCAAACGCTGCCGAGGCGCATCGGGCAACCATGGCGCCCAACGCGCGCGGCAAAATCGTCCTCGTGCCGTAACGGGAAAACCATGCGACGAATAAAGCAATGGAGTACCGAGCGGCTCAGGATTGGTCCTTCCCGTTTCCCGGAGACTATTTAGAATCCGCTGATCCGGATGAGAGGCGCGTCCATCGTGAGCATAGCGTCACTGTCGATCGGAGCACGATTGGCCGCCCCACCATGAGCCCTTGTGGCGACAGCTCCCGGCGCCACTATCTTGAAGAGCTGGTATTGCCCCTGGTCATAGAACAGCCGCACGGCCTGGAACCCGAATGCCAGGGAAATTTTTCCTTCATAGATGAGGCGCGATTCGCGATTTCTGTCGGTCGCAACCTCCACCTGGCCGCCGACGCCAGTCTGCGCGATCGGCACATCGAGCTTCAGCGCGACGCCATCGCTGGCGAACGCTTCGACTCCAATCCGTTTGGTTTTCAACACGCTGGTGAATACATAGACATCGTCCGAGTCGAGCAGCCCACTGATCGTGCGCACGTCGTTGCGGACGCGCGCATTAACCAGAAAAGCGTCGAGACTTGCTGGCGAAACCGATTCCTCTTCGACCGCTTCATAAGTAAAGACAATGCTTCGCGCCTGCCGGTAGAGCGCCTTGATCCCGAGATTCCCGCCAAATGCGCCGATAATGGCGCCGAGGAAATTGAGTCCCAGGCCGAGATCCAACTGGCCCGTTTCCTTGCCCGAGATGCCGATCCCCGGCGTGCCGATTTTGATACCCGGAAGCGCCCCTCCGTCGGTGTCGAATACGTCGACAATATGGCCGAGCCTGGTCAGGTCGCTGCCGGACTTGGTGAGTAATTCGAGCGGAGCGGCGTCCGCGCGCGGGAGCCGAAAGACATTATAACCAAACTGTTTCAGATGTTTGATGGAGGGGTCATTGCAAGTCATGGGGACGGGATGGTGAAATTGAATGCATTTCAGCTACTGCTGCGCGAGCTGAAGGAAGATCGCGATGGCGATAATGATCAACACCGCGACGAAGAAAACCTTGATCGGGCTGATCGGGAATTTTCCCGCAATCGTCCCTGTATAGCCGTTGACCAGCACCATGAAATTTCGCGAGCCGTACGTATAGGTAAGTAACCAGACCGGGACAAGAATGTGTTTGAACGTCTGGCCACTGTAGTCCGGACGAATTTGCAGATCGCGCTGCGTATCGCCGGGAACTTGGCTAGCGCACATTTGTTCAAGCTGGCGGCCCATCTGTTGACGCGAACGCTGTGCAGCGGCAACAAGATCGATCTGGTATTGTTCCACTACCCAGCCCGAAAGGAACGCCGTGTCATAAGGCTTCAATTCTTTCGTCGTAAAAGGTTCGACCTGGCGCAGCAAATCTGGAGGGACCCCTCGTGAAGCCGCCACGAGTTCATCATCGAAAAAGTGGTCCACGGTTCCTGCTGCGGGCTCCCATCGAACGCGTTGCTCCTGCCGCGTCTGTGTCCGGCCAGCGGAATCTTGAAACTGGACGGTCACGTAATAGTAATACCCAGCCAGGGCAGTCCATTCGGCGTGAACCTGCGCATCGAAAGTCCAATACGGCAAATACACGCCATGAACCGTGTCCGTTAGCGCCCGCGATTTGAGCTTTCCAGGAGCGAACCAGTGGGATCCATACCATTGGCGGATCATTTCCCGTACTTTTGCCTCGGGCACCTTGAACGGCAGCAAGCTCTCGGGACGAATCGGAGCCTGGATTTCACTGTAGGGAACCAACGAGGGCGACCCGCAAAAGTCACAGCGTTGCGCTATCCGGCCCGCGGGAAAAACGCTTACCGCCTGGCAGCTTTGACATTTGACGGAGACCTGATCCGGCGCCCAACCGCGCTTGGATTGCGGAATATTGCGCAGCGCCGTAGCAAGGTCGTTTTCGACGATTTCGCCGGAGGCGTTTTGCTCAAATTTCGAAACGGTTCCACAAAAAGGGCAACGGAGCGTCTGAGTGGCGGGCTCCCAGGTTGCTTGTGCGCCGCACGCCGGACAGTTGTGTTTTGGGGCCGCTATGACTTCAGACACGCGCCAACTCTGTCTCAAGCTTCATTTTCGGGAAAGCGAAAATCTTGACGCGCGTACGCACTCGCTGTTTGCGATCAATCCGCCGGTACGCTTGCTGGCTCGATGGGCGCCGCTTCGGCATTGGACTCAGGTTTGGTCTCCGCCGATTCCACTTTTCGGACCAGCCAAAGACTGACCAGACTCATCCCGACTGCGACCCAACCGAGCCACCGGAAGCCGGTGAGACTCCCGCCAGCGCCTCCCACAATCAGACCTCCCAGAGTGGCACTTACACCGGAAACCACATCCCGCGAACAGGCGCTCAAACTCATGAATGTTCCCCGCTGGCGCGCCGGGACCGCCAAAGAAACAATTGCCTGCCCCGGCACGAACCGTCCGCTTGCAAACACGAACAAGAGCAGCGTCAAAGTCAATACACCCACCACCGGCAATGGGCCTGAATTTGCGATCGCCAAAACCACGACACACGCTACCAACACCACGACCGTAAATACTTCCTTGCGCCCATGTCGATCCGCCAATCTGCCAATGGTAGGCGCGCTAAAAACAGTCGCGATGCCTCCGACGAAATATACCAGCGACAGGTCCCTTTCCGGCAACCCCATATTGAGCACGAGATGCGGTGACAGGAACGGGATCATGACAAAATGCCCTCCCACCATCGCCACCATAAAGAGCAGGGCCCAGCCGACATTCGAGCTGCGCAATAGTTCCACAAAACTCCGCATCACATCAGCTCCGTTCCCAGCCAAGTGTCCCCGCATTGGCGGCAGCAACAGCGCGAGAAGCATCCATACCCCCGCGGAAATCGCCGCCAACAGGAAAAATGGCGTCTCCCAAGTGAACCACTGAGCCAGCTGCAATCCGAACGGCACGCCGAACGCGGCCGCTGCAGAAAAAGCGGTCATAATGATTCCCATCGCTGTGGCGCGGCGTTCGGGCGGCACAACATCTGCCGTGATCACCATTACAAGCACGTTTGAAATACCCCCGAACATGCCGCAAACAGCCCGCGCCAGCAGCAGACTGCCGGCATCGTGCGACAAGGCGCACGCCAGAGTGCCCAGTCCGAATCCTGCATAGGTCCACAGGAGCAATCGTTTTCGACCAAACCGGTCAATAAAGGGGGACACAAGCAGTCCGATCAGGCCGGAAGTCAATGTGTATGACGAAATCAGGCTGCCAAATTGTCCCGGAGTCAGCGACAACACGCGCATTAACTGCGGTCCGAGCGGCATCATGATCATGAAATCCATGATGTGCGTAAACTGGACGAGAGCCAGGAGCAGGAGAAACCAGCGCTCGGATAGTCGTCCGGTCGGGTTAGCCGAATTTGATGAAGGCGCGACAGCAGCTGGCGTTTCCATGAAGCAGCCAAGGTAAATGGTCCGGGCCGCAACGCAAAACCCGCCCCGGCGATCCCGTTCCCTTATTCCCGGAACGGGATCCAGCCAGATTCTCGAAGCGTTACACCGGCGCCAGCCGCGCCTGCGACTTCGCCGGCGCATGAGTGCGCGTGACGCCAGCCCGATTCATGGCGCTCAAAACAGCCTTGATTGACGCCAGCTCGATATTGGTGTCGACTCCCGCGCCCCATTTTTTGGATCCGTCCGGGCGCTGAATCTGAACATAGGAAATGGCACTGGCTTCTGCCCCAGATTCCAGCGCATGCTGCTTGAAGCCAGCCACTTGGAAAGGAGCGGCGCCCGCCGCGAGCAGCGCATGAACAAACGCCGCAATCGGGCCGTTTCCTTCGCCTGTTAATGTCAATTCCTGACCAGTGCAACGCACGGACGCGCGGCACTGAAAAACACCATCCGTTCCGTCGGCATGAAAATGAACAAGCTCCCATATGCCTTTGTTCTCGACATATTCCTGCCAGAACATCTCGTGCAACTCGGCCGCACTAACTTCACGACCGAGACTGTCCACCTTGTCATTTGCAAGCGGACCAAATTCGCGTTGCAGGTCCTTGGGAAGTTCGATGCCGAATTCGCTCTCTAACAAATAGGCAACACCGCCCTTTCCGCTCTGGGAATTGACTCGGATAACCTCGCGATATTCGCGTCCGATATCCGCCGGGTCGATGGTTAGATACGGCACATCCCAATGCGTCCGCTCCCCTTTTTCCCACTCGGCAAAACCCTTCTTGATAGCATCCTGATGCGAACCGGAAAAGGCCGTGAAAACCAATTCACCCGCATACGGATGACGGGCCGGAATCGTCATACCTGTGCAACGTTCGTAAACTTCTATCAGGTCATTGATTCTGCTGAAGTCCAGCTTCGGATCGATACCGTGCATGTAGAAATTCAGCGCTACGTTGACGATGTCGAGATTTCCCGTGCGTTCCCCGTTTCCAAAGAGCGTACCTTCGACGCGATCCGCTCCTGCCAGCAATCCAAATTCCGTCGCCGCGACACCTGTGCCGCGGTCGTTGTGCGTATGCAAACTAACAATCAACGATTCACGGTTCTTAATATTTTTGCAGATCCATTCGATCTGATCCGCGTACACGTTGGGCATCGCGACCTCGACGGTGTCCGGGAGGTTGAGAATCATCGGGCGCTCCGGAGTAGGCTTCCACACGTCCATCACGGCTTCACTAATTTCTTTCGCAAATTCCACCTCGGTCGCGCTGAAGCTCTCCGGTGAGTATTGCAAGCGCACGTCCGTTCCCTTCAGCAAGTGCAACCGCTCATAAACCCAGCGCGCGCCTTGCACGGCGATTTGCACGATTTCTTCCTTGGACTTTCCAAACACCACGCGCCGCTGTGCAGGAGAAGTCGAGTTATAGAGGTGAATGATCGCTCGTTTCGCTCCGATGAGCGACTGGAAGGTCCTTTCAATCAAATCCTCGCGGGCCTGCACCAGGCATTGAATCGTCACGTCATCGGGAATGCGATGCTCTTCGATGAGACGGCGGTTGAATTGGAATTCGGTGTTGGACGCTGAGGGAAAGCCGACCTCGATTTCTTTGAATCCGCATTCTACGAGGGCTTCGAAGAGCTCGAGTTTTTGCGAGACGTTCATTGGCACCGCCAGCGCCTGGTTTCCATCACGAAGATCTACGCTGCACCAGATAGGCGCTTTGGTGAGTGTGCGGCCGGGCCATTGACGATCGGCGATCGGGACTGGTGGGAAAGATCGATATTTACGGCTTGAATTAGAAATCATGGGTTCAAATGAGGGTCTTCAGGCGGAGAATGGAATCATCGGAATGCGGCCAAAACCGCCTCCGCCTAGGGAAGGCCCGACCGCAATTAAAGAGAAATGGGGAAAGGAAGTGAGTATGCCGGATCGCCACTCCGAAGTCGGAGCGCGTTGCGAAGCGCAAGTGCGAAGTTGGCGGCACGAAAAATCACAGGGCCGCTAGAATAGCAGCCGATTGCTTCCCAGCAAGGTGTTTTCTCGGGTCCCCAAGATCTCCTACTGGAGCGAATGGCTGTATGACTCAAAAAAGCTCTTCCCGCACGCGGTTGCGTTCGTTGTCAATTTGTTCATCCGTAGCGCCCAGTTGCTGCATGATAAAGGAAGTCATGGATAGGGCGATCTCGCCTTCGCTGGAGAAAACGGCGCCTGCGCCGGCTTGTTTCAAAGCTTCGGTTTCGCGCAGGTAAGTGGCCCTCGTGAGGATCCGGATATTCGGGTTCAAATCACGAGCAGCGCGAATAATCTCGCCGGCGTTCACGCCAGAGGCGGCGATGATGAGGCCCTCGGCGGATTCAATTCCGGCATGATGAAGAATCTCGCGCTGGGCCGCATCGCCATACACCGCCAACTGGCCTTCAGCACGGAGCTTTCGAACGGTGTCGAGGTTCATCTCGATGACGACAATCTGGATTCCCGTATCGCGCAGGATTCGGCCGAGCGTCTGACCGATGGGACCGTATCCTACGACAACGACACGGTGTGCAGCCTCGTCCTTTTCGGGAATCGCGATAGAGTCCCTTGCGGGCCGGGTGTCACGAAACAACCCTTTGTTTTCCAGCCACTTCGAAACAGGACCGACGCATTTGTAGAGCATCGGATTCAGCGTAATCGAGAGGACCGAAGTGACCACGAGGGCATTTGTCGCTTCCGGGGGCAGGATTTTCAGCGATGTGCCAAGGGCTGCAAGAATGAAGGAAAATTCTCCGATTTGCGCGAGGGCAACTGCGATGGAAAGCGCCTGTTTAAATGGCCGTCTGAAAAGCAGGACGACCAGCAACGCCGCGACCGGTTTCCCAATGAGAACAATTCCCAGCGTTGCAAGCATGAGCGGCCACCCCGTTGGCACCGCGCTCGGATCGAAAAGCATGCCTACTGAAACGAAAAACAACACGGCAAATGCGTCTCGCATCGGCAAGGCATCGGACGCGGCGCGCGCCGAAAATTCCGATTGCCCAACGATCATGCCAGCCAGGAATGCACCGAGCGCCATGGACGCACCGAAAAACTTCGCCGAACTCACTGCAATACCGAGCGCCAGAACCAAAATGGTCAGGGTAAACAAATCCCGCGAGCCGGTACGCGCAACATAGCCAAGGACTTTCGGAATCCACTTCTGTCCGACAAAAAGTGCGACAACGACGAGCAAGAGTAATTTGACCAGCGCCAAACCAACGGTGACCCAAACGGGAGAGTTTGAGTCCGAAGCATGCTCGGCGCCATGTGTGTCCCCGCCAAATAATGCCGGGAGAAAAACGAGCACGACAATCGTAAACAAATCCTCGACAATGAGCCAACCGATCGCGATATGGCCGCTGGGGGAATGCAGATCGCGGTTGTCTGCAAGGACGCGCGTAAGCACGACCGTACTCGCGACGGAGATCGCCATGCCGAAAACGATTCCAGCCGTCCACGTCCAGCCAAAGACCCGCGTTACGGCTGCACCTAAAAGCGCCGCCGCCGCTATCTGAACAATTGCTCCCGGGACGGCCACCTTCCACACCGCAATCAAATCCTTGAGATGAAAATGAAGGCCTACGCCGAACATCAGTAAGATGACGCCGATCTCGGCACACTGTGAAGCGATCTCATTGTCAGCAACAAATCCGGGCGTAAACGGGCCCACCAAAACCCCGGCAAGCAAATACCCGACGATGGGCGACAACCGAAGCTTCTGCGTGATGAAACCGAGTAACAGGGCGCCCGTTAAGCCGGCGGCCAAAAAGAGAATGAGATCGATGTTGTGAGGCATGTCCGGTGAGGCGCCACATGGGCGCGGTCACATTTCGAGGCGTGAGCAACGGGCGCAACCCTAAAGAGCCAAAAAAAGCGATGATTCGCAAAAATCATCGCCTTTAATAGAGTGCAAGGAAAACTACCGCACCGGGGTGCGTCCAACATCGCGCCCGTTATGGGGCTGTGCTGGCGGTGCGCGGTGTACGACTCAGATCAATGAGATCGGAAAGAATGTTGAGTGCTTCACCCCGGATGGCGTCCACGCCCGATTTCGAAACTGTGTCTTCACTATCATCACCGTCCTCCCCTGCAGCGGCAGCGGCAGCCTGGGCGGCAGCTTTTTTGGTATCGGCAGCCAGTGTAAGTTGCGGCTTGTCCACATCGTCGAGCGTGAGGGCGTAGACTTTGTCAGTGCTGGCGGGGCGTTTTTCGCGAGCCGCAGTGCGCGCTTTGTCGCGAGTTTTGTCTTCCTCCGTTTGCTTGCGCCGGGCATCTTCGTTCAGAGAAAGCTTGTTTTCTTCGAGCTGGGTCCGAACGCGTTGAATGTCCTCCAGAATATATTTAAACTCGGGATCCTTGATGATGCGATCCGCGCTGCGGCGCTTGAGCTCATCGAGGAAAAGGGGCCGTTTATTGTCGGCAAGATCGATCCGTTTCGAGTCGATCTCATCATACGGCAATGGATTTTCCAGAGCGACCTCGCCGACTTTCGGTGTGTCGGAGAGCGACGGAAGCTGTATATTCGAGGCAACGCCCCGAAGTTGCGTCGAACCACCTGAGACACGATAGAATTTCTGAATCGTCAACTTGATGGCGCCTGACCCTTCGTTGCGAGAAAGAAGTGGCATGAAATCGTCGATGTTGAGCAACGTCTGGACGGTGCCTTTACCAAACGTCGTGGAGTCACCTACAACGACAGCGCGGCCGTAGTCCTGTAACGCCGCCGTGAAAATTTCACTGGCTGAAGCGCTGAACTTGTTGGTCAAAACGACGAGCGGACCGCCGTAAGCAACATCCGGATCCCGATCCTCGAGAACAAATTTACCCCCGTTGACGGTTTGATACTGAACGACAGGGCCATCCGTAATGAAGAGGCCGGTCATATTGACGGCTTCTTCAAGGGAGCCTCCGCCGTCGCGCCGGAGATCGATAACAAGGCCATCGATTTTCTCTTTTTGCAGGCGTTTGATGAGAGCGGCGACATCGCGGGTTGTGCTTCGCGAAGTCTTCGACTTTTTACTCATATCCGCATAAAACGACGGTAAAGTGATCCACCCAAGGCGTTCGTTTTGGCCGTTGGCGTTTTTGCGGTCGATGATTTCGGCCTTGGCCAGTTGTTCCTTCAACTGTACTTCATCACGGACGATTTCAATGATCGTTCGTTTGGTCGGATCGCTAGCCGGCAGGATTTGAAGGCGGACAACAGTTCCTTTCTTGCCACGAATCTGCTCAACCACCTTGTCGAGTTTCATATCAACCGTATCGACAAGTGGATCTTTGCCCTGGCCAACAGCAGAAATGCGATCTCCGACCTTAATGCGACCGTCACGATCGGCCGGTCCCCCGGGGACGAGCTCGGCAACTTTCGCGTAGCCATCGTCGGGGCGCAGGACGGCGCCGATACCAACTAGCGACAGCTTCATATGGATGTTGAAGCCATCAAGCTGGGATTGCCCCATGTATTCCGAATGCGGGTCGTAACTGGTGGCGAGAGCGTTCAGGAAAATTTCCGTCTGGTCCGTCCGATCGCGTTCGTTGACATTGCGCAGGAGTTGGTTGTAGCGGCGGACGATGGTCTGGACCGGTGAATCTACCGGCGCTGTTTCATTTGCAACGGCGGCGCCTTTTTCGTTCGGCTTGGATTTATTGGCCGCAGCAGCCTTGTCTGGCGAAGGTTGTTGCAATTTTTCGCCAAGAAGTTCGCCTTCGATGCGGTCGCGCCAGAGTTGGTCCGCTTCGGCCAGGTCTTTAGGCCGCGGCAAATCATGGCGGTCGACCGCCACGGTGCGATCGCTCTTGAAGTCGAACTTTTCGTTTACGACCTGTTTGATCCAGGCCACACGATCAGCGACACGTTTTTTGTATACGTCGTAGACTTCGTAAGCCGGATTCAGGTTTCCCAACATAATGTCGTCGTCGAGTTCGGTGGCGTATTTGGCCCGGAACTTGTCGACATCCTGCTGCGTAAAAAAGAGGTTCGCGTAGTCCAGATCCTGGAGATAACGGTCGAACAACTTTTGCGACATCGCGTCGTCGAGTCTTTGCTGCGTGTAATGGCCTTGCTCAAGGAGCTTTGCGACAGAAATGGCGACCTGACCGTTGTCGGGGGTGTCGGTGGATTGGGCAGCTTGGGCGTCGGCGATGGTGGGTGACGTCACCGAAAAAACCGCAGTAACGGCGGCAACGGCGGCGATGGCTAATGTGCGGGTTGCCGAAGACAACTGCATCCGGGGTGTGCGCATAGTAAGTTTAGGCATGATGACAAAAATCAGGCTCGCTTGCAATGTCGCAGGAAACGACCAGAAAGCCGACGCTTTTATGGACGATCCTGCATTTTTTTGAGGATTCGAGAATGTGAAGGAGCCACCACCCCTGTCGGTCGAAACGGAGGTTTTGGCTCAGCATTCTTGATTCATCGAAGGTTCCACGACAGGCTTGCAGGATCGGTTTATGCCAGACTTTGACTCTTTTACAGGCGGACTGTTCGATACGAACTGCTTTTATTTGCCAGCTCCGAAGGGAAATATCCTCATCGATGCCCCTGCGGGCGCATTGGATTGGCTGCGCGATAAAGGATATTCCGTGGATCTCTTGCTCATCACCCACGGCCACATCGACCACACCATCGACGCGACGAAAATCCATCGGGCGTTCAATTGCCCCGTCGGATATCACAGTGACGGTGAAGGAATGCTCACGGATCCGGAATTTTTCGTCCGGTTCGGATTTGGGCTCCAAAGCGAGCCGTTGGATGAAGGGGGGTTCCACATAGAAGAAACGGCTGAGACCGCATTCCTAGGCCGGAAATTTCAAGTATTACTCGTCCCCGGACATTGTCCGGGGAGTTTGTGCTTTTTCGATCCAGCAAAACGATGGCTTTTCGGCGGCGACGTGTTGTTTGCGGGTGCCGTGGGTCGCTGGGATTTGCCTGGGGGCGACCGCGACTTGTTGTTGCGTGGCATCCAGGAAAAAATCCTGCCACTTGGAGATGACGTGAAAGTTTTCGCCGGTCACGGCCCCGCAACGACCGTAGGCATCGAGCGAAAAACGAATCCGTACGTGGAATAACCGAGTGCTTCATTGGTACGGGGAGGCCGTCACGGAAGCCTCACTACCTTCCTTCAGGACCAAAGCGCCACCGCTCAACGCGAAGGATCGGCATGCCATTATGAAGCTCCAGATCGCCCTCCACTTCCAGGGTTCTAGCGGCGAGTTCGATGTCGATATCGAGTTTTTTGCCCTGCAAACCCGCTAGCAAAAGCACGACGGTATTGCCTCCGGCATCATACACGAGCAGGCCGGGCGGCGCGCCTCCGCTTAGGCAGCGAATGGCGCACGCGCGATGGACTTTTCCGGTTGCCGGCCGCATCACGCCAAAGAAGCATTTCGTATCCACGAGTTCGCCAACAAAAGTTCCTTTCCCAAGAGAGACCGGAAGAGGCGGTTTTGAAACCTGATAGGCAGTTGAAGACGGCCGCTCCTTGTTCACCACCACTTCCAGCGAATCGGGCCGGTTCATCTCGATCATGGCAACGCCATTGCGTTGAATCAGGCTGCCGCTAAACCGTACTTTTTGACCGTTTTTGCCGCGGATTACGTCGGGAGGGCCATATTTGCCATAGCCGACCAGGAGAAAGTTCGCGGCCGCTGACGCGTTGCTGGCACTGACCTGGAGCAACGGAAGCGGTGTCTCGTAGAGAACACCCTCGAATGTTCGCTCGACACCAAATTCGAATCCGCCGGAATCCACCGGATTCTGGACCCGCGCGACAACGAAAAATAGCAGCGGAACAGCTATGAGCAGCGCCCCGACCACCTTCATCGAATGTTTCCCCAGCCTGGCCGGACTATTCGCTTTCCAACCAATATAGAATTCCAACGGATGTTCTTTGGATGGCATGGTGAGTTTTCCGTCCACAGCCGCCCCTTCCGATTTCGTCCCAAGTGGAAGAGGTGCCCGAGAAACATAGATGTCGCCGCCAATTACTCGGACAGCATATGTGAAGACCACTTCCGTGAAGGGCGGTGGACTGCATCCGTCTTCAACCCGGTATTGGTACCCATGCCACGGGCAGGTCAAACATCCGTTTACGATGCGCCCTTCGCCCAATGGCCCTCCCTGATGCCTGCAGACATTCGAGAGCGCAAAGAGCTTTCCTTCGTGAAGAAAGAGCGCCAGACGCTCCTCGCTCACAACAACGACTTTTCCGCAGTCCGGCTCCATATCTGCACAGCGGCCTGCACGGACAAATCCGGCGTTCGTCGCCTCATTGCGCATCCGATCCACTTTTCGCTCTTTCGTGAAGGCTGCCAGATGCAGCCCAGCCACGCCGGCGAATCCCAACCCGAGCACAACGGGAAACACAATACTTCTCTCCGATTGCAGCGCGCCCAAAAAAATATGCGCGAGCACCAGCGCATACGCCGCGTAAACGAGCATATGCAGCGCTTTCCACAGCGATGCTCCGAGGTTTTTCAGCCAGAAATCGTGGCTGGTGGCGGCCATCAGAAAAAGAATGCCCAACGCAGCCAAACCAAGCGCCTCGAAGGGAAAGTGCGCCAGATTGCGGGGATTCGAAAAGACGGAAAGGTAATCGTGCCGATACGCCGTCAACACGCTGACCAGCGGGTTACGATTTCCGAGGGCGTGGAATTGGACAATGGCGAAAACGCCATGAACCAGGGCGAGAAAAAACATCGTCACGCCAAGATGCCGTCGATTGTAGAGGATCGGGAGGAATCGTGGATCGAGCCGCGCCAACGGCCCTATGACAAGAATCACGTGCAGCAGCACAACGGCGGCGATGGCTGTAAACCGAATCACGAACGTCTCCGCCGTTGTCGCGGGTTCCAAAAGGAAAATGGTCAGAGAATAGGCAGCCAACGCCGCAAGCAGCAGGCCACCAATGACCAAATCGTAGATGCGTTTCTGACGGTTCCAACCGACGGCACGATAGGCGAGCGACATGGCATTATCTCCGGTTGAGCGGCAAGGTTCCCACGACCCGCTGTTCGCCCACCAACGCGATGAAGGTCAGGACACCCGGTGTTTTTCCGGCTTCATCAGGGAGCGAAAAAGCCAGGCGCGTCGGCCCCCAAACAGACCCAAGAAAAACGGCATCACTCGGAACCCCGTCGGGGAGGTGTCCGGCACTCCAGTAGAGCGCCACCACTGGTTCTTCGAGTGGACGCGCAATATCCAGTTGCACCTGAAAGTGCCTTCCATCGGTTCGCAGGGTGACCTCAACGGGCAGATTGTCCGGCCGCGAAGACGCCAGCGGAACGGACTCTGCAAACGCTGCGGGAGATAGCTGTGCGACTACCGACTGTTTTTCATTCGGCCTAATCAACAAAGCAGCGCCACAAATCACCGGAACAAGGACGACAATCGCCAGGAAAGCAGCTCCATGCATGCGCCGTAACGCGCCGGCACTGCAGAAACCCTCGGTATCAGGCGGGGTTTGTCGAGCGCTTTTGGAGCGCAAAGTTTTTACAAACAGCAGCGGCCACAGAGCAACGACTCCCGGCAGAATCGTCAATCGAAAGCCCCAGCTTCCCCCATGTGCAGCCGGATCCAAGCGCCGCGACCAAAAAGATACAAACGGGACGCCAAAGAGGAAGCCGGCTATGGCGTAAACCAGCACAACGCTCCAAAAATAACCGACGATCGTTTCGAACATGCCGGCCTATTTGTCGGACCAGCTGCGGTTTCCTTACAGCTGTAAGGTAATTCGAGCGGGCGCGACCCATTCAGAAAAACCATGAAAAAGTCGCTTCCTCCCTTTGATCGCGTTGTCGAACGCCATTACCCAGCCATTTACGAAGCTGCGGCAGGACTCACCCCCGACCCCGTCAAAGCAGCCGTGCTCACTCAGCGGGCATTCCGCCGGGCTCAGACGTTGATTCCGATCCGTTACCGCTGCGGAAAAACACGCGAAGCTTTGGTGAAGATTCTTTTCCTGGAATTTGCGGCCGGCACCTTTCGGGCAACGAGGGCTTCGACCTCCGCGCCGGCGCTCCGCAGCTAGTTCTCAAGTCCGCAGCAACGCTCCCCCAGTGTTTTTCGGAAATGGGCATGCCCAGATGTGTCCCCCCGCGGGGTCAGTTTACTTCTTCTTTGCTTACTCCTCTTCCTTCGGTGAGATTCTGCTTTCTTCGGTGAAATGGATCGCCTGGACCGCAAAATCATCCACCTCGACATGGACGCTTTTTACGCCTCCATCGAAATCCGCGATCACCCGGAACTCGCCGGCAAACCAGTCGGTGTTGGTGGCGCACGCAACGAACGCGGCGTCCTCACTACGTGCAACTACGAAGCCCGCAAATACGGTGTCCGTTCGGCCATGCCGACATTCATGGCGCTTCAAAAATGCCCGCAGCTAATCCTGCTCCCAACCCGCTTTGACGTGTATCGGCGCGACTCCGGCATCATTCGTTCGATTCTCGCCCGCTACACACCCCTGATTGAGCCGCTTTCACTCGACGAAGCCTACCTCGACGTCAGCGCGCACGAAGGCGATCCCGCCGCCCTCGCCTACGTCATCCGGCAACAGATTTTTCAGAAAACCAAACTCACTGCATCGGCCGGTATCGCACCGAACAAACTTCTCGCAAAAATCGCCTCCGACTGGCGCAAGCCCAATGGTCAGTTCCAGATCAAACCGGAAGAGGTTCCGGATTTTATCGCCTCCGTCCCGGTCACCAAGCTATGGGGAGTCGGTCACGTTGGCGCCGTAAAGCTGGAAAAACTGAACGTTGCAACCTGCGGCGATTTGCAACGTCTAAGCCGCCTCGAACTCACCGAACATTTCGGAAAATTCGGCCTCGACCTCTACCAGCAGTGTCGCGGCATCGACGATCGCCCTGTTGAACCGGACCGCGAACGTCGCTCACTTAGCAACGAACGCACATTTTCCCTCGATCTGTTGACACCCGAACAATGCCTTGACCGCCTTCCCGAGCTTCATGCCGAGCTCGTTGCAGATCTTGCGAAGCAAACACACACGCCCCCACTGGCTGGAATTTTCCTGAAGCTGAAGTTTAACGATTTTTCGCGTACGAGCGTCGATCGCACCGGCCTCGCCCCTATTCTGGTCAACTACCGCCTGCTCTTGGAGGAAGCCTTCGCCCGAACCGGCAAACCTGTCCGCCTCATTGGAGTCGGTGTGCGCTTCGCCGATCACGTCATCCCCGGTGTCTCCAGCCAGCTAGAATTCGTATTGGAATAGAGAGCGTGCTCCGCTTACACCGGACTTACCATCCAGCGGTTGATTTGGCATCAGGCCAACTTCGAACGCTTTCATCATTGAACTGCGCGGTCGCCAATGGAAAAGTCCGTGCCTTCCCAGGAACAAGCCGATGTGGCGAAATGGCAGACGCAACGGACTTAAAATCCGTTTTCACGAAAGTGGAGTGCGGGTTCGAGTCCCGCCATCGGCACCATCGATTAAAGGCAGAATTCAGAAGGTAGAAGGCTGAATTAAAATGGGGAGGCCATTCTGCCTTTACCGTGAGATGTCTCCTTGCGTGAGAATACGGAAGCCGGCGCCCATGAGGACGGACAAGGCGCATTCGTCGTCGTCGGGATGAATGATCAAAGCGGAGCGGCCGCTGGGCCGTGTGAGAAGCGGATAGCTGTAGTCGATGTTGACTTCGGCCATGAGCAGCGTGGCAAGCAACTTCGCCAAATCTGCTCCCGCTTCCTTCAACTCGACAACGATGACTTCGGTATGGCTGTGAGCAATACCTTCCCGGGCGAAAAGATCCTTAACGAGATCCGGATCGCTCACCACCAGGCGCACGATCGCAGAATCAGATGACGCCTGCACGCTGAGCGCAACAGCGTGGACGTGATTCTCGCTCAGCATTTTTACCAAATCCAGGAGCGCCCCGACTTTGTTCTCACAGAAGACCGAGAAGTGTTGAACGCGGGGGGCAGAGATTTTTTCCGTGGTGCGAATATCCGTTTCCATCGATCGTTATTGTAACTATTTGTAGGTATAAAGAAAACACACGGCGCCCGGATCGCCATCGGGCATGGCAACCCTTACGTAATAAAGGCCGCTGTTGAACGGGATCAAACCCGCCGCCGCCCGTCCAGGCGATGCGTAGGTCTGGATCGGCACAGGTTTACCGTCCTCGTCGAAAACGATGACGTCGAGCTTGCTTGCGGGCGAAGAAGACGCGGCGCAGAACCAATAACTGTTGCCCGAATACAGATTGACCGCGATCACGCGGGATTCTCCCGGTTTTAGCGCCACATTGAAATGGCCGTCGCGAAGCTTGTAACCGTCGTTGGCCGAAAATGCGCCAGCAAGTTCGAGCACTGATTGCCGAGCCGCGACAGTCGCATCATCTTCCTCGGCGCTAAGCTTGGCTGCGGCCGCCAAAGCCACAAAAAACATAAGGAAAAACGGAGCGATTCGCATTGCGGATAAACGGATAAGATGATCTGGGCGCGTGAACTATTTTGCGGCCTCCTTGGGCGTGAGCTGCGGCGGAGCGGAAATGCGAGTGATCAATCGCGCAACCGTGTCATGAAGCTTCGCCACATCTGCGGCATCCGGGGCGTGATCGAGGGGATACGCCACGATTTTTTGAATTTCGCCGAGTTGAAGCCGAATTTCTTTGAGCAAGGAATCGTTGCGCAGATTTTCGGGAAGCTCGTCAATCTTACGACACATGAAACCTACAAGAGCAGGCTGACGCAACAAGCGCGCCTGTTGGGGATTATAGTTCTGGGCGATGATACCACTGGCGACTTCGGTGCCACGAATCCAGCCACCAACGTTGACCATGATCACGAGATTCTGGTCTTCCATGGCACCCATGGCCGCGCGAACTTCGTTTTGCGTGGCTTCGAGCTCTTCTTTGAGAGCGTTCCACTCGTTCTCTTCCGCCTTGTCAGTGATACTTTTGCCTCGACTGAGAACGTCGTCATTCACCGCGAGGGATCGAGCGAGTTTCACGATGTCTTGACCGACATTTTTCACCTGCTGGCCGTCGTGGGCTTCGACGGCAATGTAACCGTCGCCGATCAAGCCGCCGAGATTGAGGGCCGCTTGCACCCGGTTGCCATACGACATCGGAATGGGCTTTCGATAATAGAGCGACCAATTTGGCCGGCCTTCCCGAGTAATCGCAGCAAAGAATTCACCCGGCGTCGGAATAAACAATTCGTCCGCCCGGACGGCGTTGTCGCGCTCGATCTGAGTAAGGTCAGGAACCGCTGGCGCTACGGGCGAGTCCAGATCAGGGGTTTCGGATGGCTGTGCCGAAGCTGGTGGCACCGGTGCCACGGGAGCCGCAGGCGAGGACACGGCCGAAGCACGCGGAACCGGCGATTCTTCCATTTCGGGCTGCGAATGGACGGCGAGAGGGTGTGTCAGAAAAACCAGCGAACAAACTGCAACACGGGCAAACCAGGAACGGTAAGCACTTTCCACTGAGGTAGAAAAGCCTGGTTGAGAGCTTGAGAATGGCATGGAAAATTCGGCGGGAGAGCGCAGGTAGGGGTTTCAATATGACATCCCCGTTCAGAATTCTACAAGTATGTTTGGCCCCTTGCTTCTCCTGCTCCCTGCTTTAAGTTCGCGAACTTTTCTCATCGCATAAATCCATGAACGTCGAAGTCGAATCCCTGCCCAACTGTATCGCCTCTCTTAAAGTCGAGGTGCCGTCCGATAAAGTCACCGCTGCCTGGACCAAGATTGCCCAAGAATACAGAGCCTATGCTCGGATCCCAGGCTATCGCCCCGGTAAAGCCCCACAGGCGATCATCGACCGCAAGTTCGGCAAGGAAATCAAAGATAAGCTCACCGAAACACTCGTCGACGAAAGCTTCCGTGAGGCGATCAAGACGCAAAATCTCCGGGTATTGCAGATCAACAATGTTGAGGATGTCGAAATCGCTGACGACAAAACGATGCGGTTTTCCGCGACCGTTGTCACCCAGCCGTCATTCGATCTGCCCGAATACAAAGGCATCGTTGTCCGTGTGCCATCCACCGAGGTAACGGAAGCCGATCTGAACCGCGCGTTGACCAATTTACAGGAGCAAAACGCCGAATTTGTCGATGTGACCGGCCGCGGCGCTGAGGTCGGCGATTTTGCTATCATCGACTACATCGGCACTGTGGACGGCAAGCCCGTGGAGGAAGTCGCCCCGAAAGCAGGAACAGTCCTCTCCGGCAACACGGGTTTCTGGATCAAACTTGGCCCGGACTCGTTCTTCAAAGGGTTCACAGAAAACCTCACCGGAGCCGTGCCGGGCGATGTCCGCACGTTCAGTTCGACTGTTCCTGAAGATTTTCCGGCTGCGGAAGTAGCGAATCTTACCATCGACTTCACCGTTACCGTCAAGGAACTCAAGACCCAAACGCTTCCTCCATTGGGCGACGCGCTGGCCGCGAAGATCCTGCCCGACACCACATTCGAACAGCTCAAGGAACTCCTCTCCAAAGAGATTTCATTCCGAAAAGAATCCGAAGTGGACCGGATGAAAAAGGATTCCGTCATGAACACCCTGCTCAGTCAGGTCGAATGCGAGCTTCCTGAAAGCATGGTCCGCAGCGAGACTCAACGGATTCTTGCAGACGTCGTCGATCAGAACAAGAAACGCGGCATCACCGACGAAGCTTTGAAGGAAAAAGAGACGGAAATCGTTGCCAACGCCGGGAAAACAGCGCGCGAACGCCTCAAAGGTGCGTTCATTTTGAACCGCATTGCCGAGCAGGAAAAAATCACGGTCGCCCGTGAAGAATTCCAGGATCGCGTCTCTGGAATGGCGCAAACATACAAAGTTTCGCACGAAAAAATGGAGAAAGAACTCCTGAAACGTGACGCCATTTCCGGTGTCCGCGAAGACATCCTTATGGCCAAGGTTCTTGATTTCCTGGTGGCGAACGCTACCGTTGAGAATGTGTCAGAAGTGCCGGTTTCGGCATGATTTAGGCACACGAATTTTCTGCTAATGAACATGCCCATCCGTCAGTCATCCGGCCTTATCCTTCCGCCCACCAATAATTACCTCGTCCCGCACGTGGTCGAGCAGACCCCACGAGGTGAAAGGGGGATGGATATCTATTCGCGCCTGCTCCAGGATCGTATCGTTTTCCTTGGTTCGCCGATTGATGACGGGGTCGCCAACATCATCATCGCCCAGCTCCTCTTCCTGCAGATGGCGGATCCGAAGAAGGACATTAACCTGTATATCAACTCCCCCGGCGGCTCCGTCACTGCCGGGCTGGCGATCTACGACACCATGCAGTTTTTGACATGTGATGTGTCGACATACTGCATCGGCATGGCCGCCAGCATGGGTGCTGTTCTCCTCTGTGCAGGGACCAAAGGCAAACGTTACGCCTTGCCCAACAGCGACATCATGATCCACCAAGTGTCGGGCGGCGCCCAAGGCACTGCCAGCGACGTTGAGCGCACGGTGGAGTTCATGTACAAGCTGAAAAAACGCCTTATCAACATCATTTCCATCCACACCGGTAAGACCTACGACCAAGTCAATCACGACTCCGATCGCGATTATTACATGACCGCCGAGGAAGCTTGTTCCTACGGTCTCGTTGACGAAGTCGTTAAGTCTCGCAAGGAACTCAAGCCCGTGGGAAAACCCGAGCTCCTCGATAAACCCGATAAAACTGACGAACCCGCCGCCTCACCTTCCATCTAGGCATCTCAAAAAAGCATGGCTCGAGCTTCCAACCTCACAATGTGCTCCTTCTGCGGAAAGAGCCATGCGGAAGTCAGGAAACTGATCGCCGGACCCGGAGTCTATATTTGCGATAGTTGCATCAACGTGTGCAAAGGCATCCTCGACAAAGAGTTGAGCGATGATGCCAAAAAACATGTCGTGCACGAGATGCGCGTACCCAAGCCGGCCGAAATCAAACGTCGGCTCGATCAATACGTCATTGGTCAAGAACTCGCAAAACGTACACTCGCTGTAGCCGTTCACAATCACTACAAGCGCATCCTCCAGACGTCCTCTGATGATCGGAATATTCCTGATCTCGGAAATCTCGCCGATGTCGAAATCGAGAAGAGCAACATTCTTCTCCTTGGCCCGACTGGCTCCGGGAAGACTCTCCTCGCGCGAACACTTGCCCGCATCCTCGACGTCCCGTTCTGTATTGCGGACGCAACCACCTTGACCGAAGCCGGTTACGTCGGCGAAGACGTGGAAAACATCATTCTGCGCCTGCTTCAGGCCGCGGATTACGACGTCAAACGTGCCGAAATCGGCATCGTTTATGTCGATGAAATCGACAAGATCGGCCGCAAGACGGACAACGTCAGCATCACTCGCGATGTCTCCGGTGAAGGCGTTCAGCAGGCACTTTTGAAAATTCTCGAAGGCAGCAGTTGCAATGTCCCGCCACAAGGCGGCCGCAAACACCCTCACCAGGAATATATTCAGGTCAACACGGACAAAATTCTCTTTATCTGCGGGGGCGCATTTGTCGGCTTGGAAAAAATTGTCAACCGGCGCGTTGGGGGCAAAGCGATGGGTTTCCACGCCAACGTCTCCGAGAGCGGCGAACTCCCGCTTTCTTCTGCCTTCCGGATGACCGAACCTGAGGATCTCCTCAACTTCGGCCTGATCCCCGAATTTATCGGCCGCCTCCCGATCCTCACTGCGCTCGATCCCCTTTCCGAGGACGAACTCGTCATGATTCTCACCGAAACCAAGAACGCAATGGTTCGGCAATATACCAAGTTGCTCGCCATGGAAGGGGTTGGCCTCAACATTACCAAGGACGCTTTGCGCTCTCTCGCCTCTCAAGCTGTCAGCAAAGGCACGGGCGCCCGCGCCCTGCGCTCCATGCTGGAGCGCATCATGCTCGACGTGATGTATGACGTTCCGGGGCGCGAAGATATTGCCGAAATCACGATCAATCGTGCTGTCGTCGAAGGAAAACGGGCGCCTCTACTCCGTAAAAAGCAGGACAAGGACGCCGCGTAGGCCTTTGTTTCTTGGGCCCAAGCGCTCCTCTTAACATCCGGCCCAGGGCGGCCCACTAGGGTTGCCTAAAGCCACGCTGCGGCCGGTTTCACATTGCATTGGTTTTGCTTTTACTCTTCGAGCGAAACTCCTGTGAGTTTCGTGGCGCAAGCAGCATTTTCTGGCTCAACGCCCATTCTGCCCAGAGAAGGTGCAAAAGAAAGATGTAAGATCACCCGTTCCAATGACCTCCCCTTTTATCACCGACGACTTCCTGCTCCACTCAGAAACCGCCCGTCACCTCTACCACGTCGCAGCGAAGCCCGCGTCGATATTCGATTATCATTGCCATCTTCCTCCGAAACAGATCGCAGAAAACTATCAGTTCCGAAACCTCTCTGACCTGTGGCTCGCTGGCGACCACTACAAATGGCGTTCCATGCGCGCCAACGGGATCCCCGAGAATTTCATTACCGGCGCAGCTTCCGATCGTGAAAAATTTCAAGCCTGGGCGCGCACCGTTCCTTACACGCTGCGAAATCCGCTTTACCACTGGACGCATCTCGAACTGACACGGTATTTCGGCATCACCACGCTCCTCAATGAGTCCACCGCCGAAGCCGTCTGGAATGAGGCCAACGAAAAAATTACCACTCCCGATTTTTGGGTCCATAGCCTTCTGAAACGCAGCAACGTTAAAGTCATCTGCACTACCGACGATCCTGTCGACTCCCTCGAATATCACCGACAAATAGCTCAGTCGGATCTTCCCTTCCGCGTCTACCCGACCTTTCGGCCCGATCGAGCTCTGCAGATCCGCAATATCGCTGCCTGGGACCACTGGCTTGACCTGCTCGCCGAATCCAGCGGCATTTCCACCGACGATTTTTCCGGCTTTCTCGAAGCCCTCAAACAGCGTCACGACCATTTCCACTCCTTGGGAGGACGACTCTCCGATCACGGCCTTGAAAACTGCCCGGACGATGATGTTACCGAGGCCGACGCCCGGGCTATTTTTGCTCGCGCCCGGGAAGGCAGCATCGTTTCCGACGAGGAAGCGACAAAATTCGCCTCCTTCCTCATGCTCTTTTTTGGCTATCTGGACCACGAAAAGGGTTGGACCAAGCAATTGCATCTGGGCGCAATGCGGAACAACAACACCCGTTTGTTTCGCACAATCGGGCCCGATACGGGTTTTGACTCCATCGGCGACTTCCGCCAGGGCCGTGCGCTTGCCAGGTATCTTGACCGCCTGGATTCTACCAATCAGCTCCCCAAAGTTATTGTCTATAATCTGAACCCCGCCGATAACTATCTGTTCGCAGCGCTGATCGGCAATTTTCAGGACGGCTCGATAGCAGGCAAAATCCAGTTCGGAAGCGGCTGGTGGTTTCTGGATCAAAAGGAAGCAATGGAGTGGCAGTTAAACGCACTTTCCAATCTGGGTTTACTGCGGCGCTTTGTCGGGATGCTCACCGATTCCAGGAGTTTTCTCTCGTATACACGCCACGAATACTTTCGGCGTGTCCTTTGCAATCTACTCGGCCGTGACATCGAGAACGGCGAACTTCCAAACGACATTCCTTTGCTGGAGACGCTCGTCAAGGAAGTCAGCTTCGAAAATGCCGCGAAATATTTCAGCCTCGATCTTCCTTGAAGCGTAACGATGCCGTTCGAGCTTAAGGCGACAAGCCTCCTTGAGCCTTATTGAATCCAGATGCCTCGGTAAATCTGACCCTCGGGACGCTGGTTGCGGTACCGCCTCCCACGAACCGACGGCTGCGATGCGTCGAGAGCGGCCAGGGTATCGTCATCGAGACGGCCCGTCGGACGCAAACGGTTGTTATATTGGAAATTAAGCAATGCTTCCTCTGTAGCAGGACCAGGCAGGCCATCGGGAGCACCTTTATAGTAACCGAGTTTTCGCAGCCGGCTTTGCGCGCTTGCCAGACGGATAGCCTGTTCGCCGTAGCCTGCATCCTCCAACTCCGTGCCTGCAAAAAATTCCTGCAGGGCGGAAGCACCACGCTCGCGAGATCGCCCTCCATCAGGCCGGTAAATCGGCTCTCTCGAGTCGTCCCGAAACGGCTGCAGCCGCACACCACCGGGGCCCTCGCGATCAACTGGCTCTCTCGGCTCGGGAAGGTTCTCCTGATCTGACGGCTCGTCCAAGTCCTCCTGGACCTGAGGTGAAGGCTGAGCGGGCGTCTTACTCGCCCGCGGACGTGATCCGGGCCCCAGAAATGGCCCGCCCGGAGCGGGGGTTGGCGCTGGTCTTCCCACATTATCAGAGCCGCGGTTTGCCGTCGCCGGGGCCTGTTGTACTGATTCAGCGCCGATTTTTAAGGCAGCAAGCGTTTCGGAATTGACGTCACCGGTTACGTTGAGCCCGTTTCGAATCTGAAACCGCCTCAATGCGGCCTTCGTTTCGCTCCCGTTCTGGCCATCCACGGTGCCATAATAAAATCCGGCTTCTTTAAGAGCCTGTTGAATCTGGCGGGTCTGCTCATCTGCGTGGGCCTCGAGTGTTAAAGTCGCAACGCATAGAACCCCCATCAAACTCGTAATGGTTCGTTTCATGGCACCCATATCTCTCAAAAAATAAAAGACGCTGCGATCCGGTAGGAATTCAACTCGAATCGCCCACTATACGCTCCTCGCTGAAATCGACTATGGCGAAGGCTCGGAGGCCAGCAATCGCGGCGAAGGCTCCCAGCCCGCGCGATATTTCAAAATGCCTCGTGCAATCGCGGCAGCGATGACCTCACGATAACCCTGCGTTTTTAGCCGGCGAACAGTTGTTGGATTGCTCAGGAAGCCGCCTTCGATAAGCAGTGCGGGCGAAGCTGTTCGCCGGATCACATAAAAGTTCCTGCGTTTAATCCCGCGATCCGTTGTTCCGGTTGCAGAAACAAGCTCCATTTGAACGGCTTGAGCCAGGGCCTCTTCCCGGAGATTGATGCTCGCCATCGGCCTGGCAACTCTCAAAAAATTTAACACATCTTCAGCAATACCAGGCGACTTGAACTCCGCTCGATAAGTCTCAACGCCACCCGTTGTGGATATCCCGGTATGGTTGAAGTGAATGCTAACGAAAATCGAATTTTTTTGGCGATTCGCGATTCTGGCCCGATCGCCCAGCGAAACAAAATAGTCTGAGTCTCGAGTCAAAGCCACTTCAATTCCTTGCGCTCGAAGAACTTCCGCCAGTTTTAACGCAACATCCAGATTTAAACTTTTCTCATCCAAACCAAATGCCACCGCACCGGAGTCCTGCCCGCCGTGTCCAGCGTCAATGACGACGGTCTGAAAGTTTCGTCCCGCTTCAGTATTATCGAGAAAAAAATGCCAGAACAGGCTGCCACAAAGCGCGGTGATACCGATCAGTCCGCCAACCACAATCCAGACACGTTTGTGACAGGCCCTCTTCAATCAGATCCGCGATACCTGGCGGTTACAGCTTCCACTTCTGAAGAATCCAGAGGGCGATAAGCATGATGTTCTGGCGCCCCACACTCGAGAACGGCGGCTTCAAAGACGTTTCTTTTCAACGCGTCTTTGAGTACCCCGGAAATCGATTCGTCAGTCGGCTTTTCGCGATGGTCTTCGCCGCGCGAGTAATATGTTCCCACGCCCCAGGCCTGCGCGGCCAGCTCCAGCGCCGCGGACAATTTTGGCTCCGACAAATCCTTCGTCTTTAGAAAATCGTGCATTTCATTCATCGCCCGGCGTGTACCAGCCAGCACTCCAAACGGTTCGCGAGCGACACCGACACCGCTCGTCTGCAAACTGCCATCGAAATCGAGACGCACGAACAGATCCGGTTCGTGTTTCCAGCCGAGTTCAGCAAACAGCAATCGCGCCAGGAGCGGAGGTCCATACACCTGCTCAAATGCATTTTTGAGCATCGGCGAAAACGAATAGCTCGTGAGCCGCCGCAGCGACACATCCGCCGGAGAACGGGTAAATCCTTCCGTCGAAGCGACTTCGATCGCTATCATTCGGAGCCGTTCGATGTCGCCTGGATGCCCAAGTGCTCCAAGAGCGATCCGGTCATAAATCTCGAATACCTTCTGCCGCTCGGGTCCGACGGTCAGGAACAGCACGCCGCCGTCGTAGCTGAGCGCCACAATCGGGCTGCCAGTGGCTAGCTGATTTTCGACGTATTCACGGCGATTCGCCATCGCCTCAACATACCGGTAGGGCTCGTCCGTCATGGCATTCCTTTCTCGTAAATGGAAGCCAGCGTTTTCTCGGAAACAGTTTCCACGCCTGCTTTGGTAATGGTCTTTATCACAGGATAAACGTGACTGCGCCGATCTACGCCGCCAGTCGCAGTATCGCTTTCCGCAGCGGTCTCGAGGGCACGCAACGCTAGCGAAACTGCCTCCTTCTCCGAGCGACCAGCAAGGGGCTTTTTACCCCACTGACTTTCGTAATGCAGGATCGCTTTCACTGCAGGTGAACCCGAGCCACTCGCGGCAAAATCCGCTACTTCGAATTGCGCGCCCATCACATCATAAAAATACAGGCGGCCGCCGTGCTCGAACTTGTCGTCGAAGGTTGCGAACAGCGGCACAACCACTCCGATACCTTGCATGGCAAAGCCAAAGTTATCCCGCAGCAATTTCGAAAGCGCGCGGACCTTACCGTCCACGCTCATTTCCTGCATCTGCGTGCGTCGATAAAAATGGAAGGAATGCTCGAGCACACGGGCCATTTCCCAGGCAGTTGCAGGCACCCCGGCAATCGCCATCACGGAATGCCGATCGATCTCGAGAACTTTATCGGCACGCTCGTAAACGACGATATTTCCAGCTGTCGCGCGCCGATCGCCAGCAATCAAAACGCCATCCTCGTACTTGAACGCGAGAATCGTCGTTGCTTGGGTTTGAACAAATTCCGATGCTCCGGAAGATGGAAGCGTCGGTTGAAAAGTGACCCCATTTCGGCTTAGCGCCTCGACGAAATCACCCGCGATCTGCGCGCGTTCCGGCTCGCATCCGGCCAAATTCATAAAAAATCTATTGGCCACGCGTGATTATTCTCCGGTCCGCTGACGGTAACGCTTTGACTGCTCAGGATCGACCTTTCGCATGCGTTTAAGGAGTTCCTTGGTGTCGGGCTTGGGGACTTCCGGAGACTTTGGCCCGCCGGAATCGTCCCCCTGAGGATTCCATGGCACCGGACCGGACGGTTTTTGAATGCGCTCTGGCATGGGATTCAGAGTAATGCCCCGCGCGGGAAATGGCAACTCCGGCGAGACCTGGGATGAATGTTTCAGTTTTCAGGAGCCATCTTTCGGGGTTCAATCACCCCGGATGAAGCCGCGACCTCTTTCCATTTCGTTATCCGAAGCTCGGGCAATCGCGCTCCGGGCCCAGGGCTTGGCGGATGAACCCGCGCCATTCGGCGAAAGTAAAACAGCGGTATTGCAAGCGATCCGTCACCTCGGATACGTCCAGGTCGACACAATCAGCGTCATTCAGAGGGCGCATCACCATGTGCTTTGGTCGCGTGTTCCCGATTATCGCCGGGAAATGCTGCACGAATTGCAGGAATTGGACCGGGCGGTTTTTGAATATTGGAACCACGCGGCTTCCTATCTGCCAATGAACGATTTCCGGTTCTCATTGCCGTTCATGCGACAATGCCGGGGAAAAACCTATTGGACTGAGTGGCCGCCTGACCTCGTCAAGGCGATGCGCCGCGTGCTACGGACGATCCGTAGCAACGGCGCCCTCATGCTTCGCGACGTGGAAACCAAGGGGCAAATCGAAGGCTGGTTCAATTCCTCCCCGGACAAAATCGAACGGCGTGCCCTTCACCGGCTTTGGTTGCGCGGCGAAGTGATGATCCGCAGCCGCCAGGGGTTCCAGAAGGTCTTCGACCTGCCGGAGCGAGTTCTGCCAGAAGGAACGGATGTGACGTTGCCCACAAAACGGGAAGCAGCTGAGTTTCACGCGCGCAGAGCCTTGCGCGCACTCGGCGTCGCTCGCTCGCAGGAACTACACTATTTACGGGACGCCGATCACGGAAATGCTGTTCGTGTGGCGTTGCAGAGCCTGATAAAACGCGGCGAAGTCATCGAGCTTCAAATGGCGGAATTTCCGGACAAACCCTGTTTCGCCCTCCGGCAATCGTTGGAACTGGCGGCGCCGCTGAAAAGCCGCATGATCCGTTTTCTTTCGCCATTTGATAATCTCGTCATCCAGCGCAAGCGATTGCAGTGGCTTTTCGGATTCGACTACACCATTGAAGTCTATGTTCCGGCAGCGAAGCGCAAGTTTGGCTACTTCGTCCTCCCCATTCTTTGGGGCGACCGGATCATCGGGCGCGTGGACGCCAAAGCCAGTCGGCCAGACCGTCGATTGTTGATCCATCACTTGATTTTCGAACCGGACTTTGCCGATTTCGACGCAATTGGCACTTCCTTACCAGAGGCACTGACCGAATTCTCACGGTTTCAGGGCTGCGACGAATGGGAAATCACGAAAGTGACTCCTTCCGGATTTAAAGTTTATCGTTAATGTGAATAACTAGCCGATGGCTGCGTCCAAATCACCGCCAGAAGATGGGATCCTTGCAGAGAATGAACTCTCCGCCGTGGAAGACGCCGAGCTTGTGCACCGTTCGCAAGAGGGTGACACCGGCGCTTTCAACGAATTGGTTACCCGTTATCGCGGACGAATTTACGCCATGATCTATCACATGACACGCAACGAGCAGGACGCCTGGGATTTGGCCCAGGACGCCTTCGTTCGCGCATGGAAATCGATCCATCGGTTCCGTGGCCAATCGTCGTTTTATACCTGGCTCTATCGCATCGTCACCAACACCACGATCGATGCGCTTCGCAAAAAAGGCGGGCATGCCGAAACGGAGTTTGACGACTCCATGGCGGGCCTCCAGGGCATCGATGTCCGCGCCCGGACCGTCCCCGGAGGGACCCCTTCGCCTGACGAAAACATCCGCCAATCCGAGATCGGTGCGCGCATTAGTGCAGCGTTAGAAAAATTGTCGCCCGAACATCGGGCCGTGATCGTCCTAAAAGAGATTGAAGGCCTTCAATATCACGAAATCGCTGATGCTGTCGGCTGCGAGATCGGCACCGTTATGTCGCGCTTGTTTTACGCCCGTAAGAAAATGCAGGCATTGCTGAAAGATTTATATGAGAACATTTGAGGAAAAAGTAGCTGCCTGGCTCGACGGACAGCTTCCGGAGAAAGAAATCGCCGAGCTTCAACGCGAGGCCGCATCGCGCGGCGAAACGCTGCCGTCACCCGAGGAAAATGCACAGCTCGGCACGCTCCTCCGTAAATTTTCCGCCGCCCCAGCCCTTACCAATGGCGATTTTTTCAACCACGGCATACTCGAACGCATCCGGGCTGAGTCCCTCGCGGCTCAAGCGGGCTCGGAGGCCTCATCCAAAAGCTGGCTTCGCATCCCTCGTCTAGCGTGGTTCGGAGGCGTTTCACTGGCAACTGCATTCGTGTTGTTCCTCACGATCATTCCGAAAAAATCCGAAAGCCACAGCCCGGAGGCTTATCTGGCGCAGATCATCAGCGCCCGCGCCGCGGATCCCAATGTTTCGGCTACAGCGTTTCATTCCGAAACGAGTGACATGACCATCCTCTGGCTCGATGGCCTGGAATATGTCCCTCAACAATCGCCCGTCCCCAACCAACCTCAATCATTGCAGCCGACGAAACCGGCAAAAACCGATGCGCATTAACCGCGGCATCCTCGCCGGTCTATTCGTTCTCGCGGGCGCAATCATCTGTTTACCCGTCCCTGCCCTCGCGTCCGAGAAAATCTGGGGCGCCCTTATCGTAGCCACCAACGAAGAGACCCCGACGCCGATTCCTGCAAGATTGGATCCCTTTTCTCAACGACTCAGCTCCGTTTTCGGCTACTCCCATTTCCGGTTGCTCGGTGAGAGCACCCGTGAAGTGGATAGCGACGTGGAAGGCTGGCTGATTCTCGGAGACGATTTCCTGGCCCGCAGCATCGTTGTTCCAACGGAAAAGGGCGCCTATCAGCTCGGGTTGGAAATCTACTTCCACAAGAAAAAGATCGCCGACACCGTCGTAAAACTCGGCAAGGGCAGCCCGCTTTTTGTTCGCGGGCCCCTCTACGGACGCGGCCAGTTGATCCTCGTCCTCATGGTTCTGTAACCAGCCCGCCGGATTTCGGCGGACCGGTTATAGCGTGTTTCAATTCCTTTGAGGATTCCTAAAACTCTTCGACATGCGCGCGCCCCTCAAGCCAGGCCACCATGTTAAGCACCAGATAATTCCAATTCTGGAAGCCGCGGTTAAGGATAGGCTCACCATTGTCAGGTTGATAATACTCATGCAAAGCCCCGAAACGCAGAAGGTCGCGACCGAATAGGGCGATCGTCTTTTCCGCCAGATTACGCGCATCATCTAGCAAGCCGTATCGCAGAAAGCCGCGATAAGTTAGGTAATTGGAAATTCCCCACACAGGCCCCAACCACGAAGACGGGTTTCCGGAAGCCCGCAGGTTGTACATTTTTTCCATCCGCGAAAGTGTTCTAACACCGTAGTTCGCTCCGAAAGTATCGGGATCTCGGTAATGCTCAACGACCACACGCTCCGCTTGTTCCGGCGTTGCAATACCAGCCCATAGCGCCATAAAACCCGACCACACGCCGATCCTCTGAATGAGGCAGGGCCAGTCTCTCATCTGCCCGCTGTGCCCTTCCCATTTACCGCGCCGGACGGGATTCAGATTTAAATCCACACTATAAAAAAAGCCGTCGCGCTCGTCCCAACAGAAGGTTTGCACGGCTTGCCGCAGATTGGCGGCGTCAGCCCGGTAGTGGGCCGCTACTGCGTCCAGTCCGAGACGTTCGAGCACCCAGGCGAGTGCCAGCAGCTCGCGATACATTAAGCAATTCAGAAAAATCGATCCGCTGCTGCGTGCCGGGCGGCCAAACGTACAAGGATCGTTGTCGACTCCGATCGCCCGGTCGTCCTGCCAGAAATACAGACCGCACTCATGGCGATGATGGTTGCGATAGTTATTGATGAAACATTGCAACGGATATGCGTAATCGCGCATCCATTCCGCATCGCCGCATTCGCGCACGAGAAAGGCCGCATGCTGTGCCAGGCAGGGCTTATGCATGTTTTGGGCATAAACGTCAGCCGGCGGCGTAAATCCAGAACGCGGAATCAGAATCGGAATCCATCCATCGGGAACCGGACGACGACGGGCAACTTCGAGAAAATTAAGCACGCAGCCCTTCTCAAAGGGCTCAGCCTCGGCAATGCGTTCCGGCTCATTCAAATCGAGCAGAATCTGACGCAGAGCCACATTGCTCAGCCAAGAGTCCCAGTCCCAAAGGACATCCGCATATTGCTCGCTGCCCGGAGTGAGAAACGGATGCGGCAACTCATTTCCTGCAGGACGAAACATCCCACGGTAATCAGCGCAGAGGCGATCGCGGAGAAGTGTTGAATGAGTGGGAGCATCTCCCATGGCTATGTCTAAGTCCGCCGAGGGGGCTCCAGGCGGTTTGGATAAGGTTTTCATGAAATAACAACCGCCGAACATCGTGCGATTACGTATAAGAATAGACACTTCCATCTACTTGCCAATCCCTTTTTAGCGGCGATATAAAGTGGCTTTCCCTCCCAACTCTTCCCACCCCTCCCATGATTCGCTTCGTCGCCGTCATTTTCACCCTCTTCTTTTGCGCCTTACCCGCCGCGTACCCCCAATCAAAATCCAACATCTTTCTCACGACTGAGAAACCCCTGTTGACGGTTTCTAATAATTTGGCCGACGGAATCACGTGGACCGTCACCGATTTCTGGGGAAAGGAAGTCGATTCCGGTAAATCCTCCTTCAACGAAGGAAAGGCAGTCATCGAACCCAATGTCAGTGATCCAGGCTACTTCACCGCAGCATGGGAAATCCACTCGGGCTCCACCCTTCTTTCACGAGGCGGCACGACCTTTGCCATCCTCACGCCCTTCGATCTCGCCAATGTAAAAGACTCGCCGTTCGGGTTGATGACTCATTTTGCCCAGAACTGGGACAGGGACCTCATTCCCATCATCGCCCGAGGAGGAATCAAGAATATTCGCGATGAAATCTACTGGGCCGACGTCGAAAAAAAGAAAGGAACGTATGGCTTCCTTCAGAAATATGAAGCCTACATGGCGGACGTAAAAGCCAATCACCTGGAACCCCTCATCGTCCTTTCCTTCGGCAATCCGAACTACGATTACACACCCAAGGCGCCGAGCTATGGCAACGCACCTTACACGGACGAAGGTCGCGCCGGCTATGCCCGATATTCCGAGGAACTGCTCAAGCACTACGGTGATCAACTCAAAGCGGTTGAAGTCTGGAACGAATACAACGGCACCTTCGGCAAGGGTCCCGCCGCAAAAGACAAGCCAGGTAACTATTTCGAAATGCTCAAAGTCGCGCACGAAGCGATTCGAAGACAGCGCCCTGATATAACCATCGTCGGGATCTCCGCCGTTTCGACACCCTTCCCGTATTTCGAAGATCTTTTCAAACGCGGCGCCCTTCAATACATGGACGCCATCTCGTTTCATCCTTACCGGACACATTCAACTCCGGAAGGGCTTGAACCCCTTATCGCAAAGCTACAAAAGCTCGTCAAAAAGTATAACGACGGACAGTCCAAACCGCTTTGGATCACTGAGCTCGGCTGGTACGTGAAGAAAAATGACGACAACAGCGGCGTCGTGGTTACCGAATCTGATCAAGCCAAATACCTGGTCCGCGCCGTGACGCTGTGCATCGGAGGCGGCGTGGAGAAATATTATTGGTATCTCGCCCGGGACGACAAGCATTTCCCGGCGTCCGGCGTGTTGCGATCGCCAGAGGATCCTCTCGGACGTTATGCCCCAAAACCGGCTTTCGTCGCTTATGCCACCCTAGCCCGCGCACTCGCGGATGCGACTTTTGAGAAACGCGAACGGACGGTTGGAGAAGACGTCTACTCAATGTTGTTTAAGCGTGGCGACGATGAAGTACGCGTGATGTGGTCGCTGGCTCCTTGCGAACTTCCGGTTAAGACCAGCAAATCACTCACCATCACCGACCTCGTAGGCGGCATTCGAACTGTGGAACCGAAGAAAGACAGCGTTACGCTTTCTCTAACCGACACTCCAATCTATGTGACGGGCCCACTTACCGACCTGCCACCGGAGAAAAAGGAGGCGGGAGAAGTAATCGCCAATTCCGACGAAGGCTTTTCGAGCGAACAAGGCACGGACGGCTGGAGCTATGGCACCTTTGAAACTCCGCCAGGAGGATCCTACGATCCTGCGGCGTGGACTCCCCTGCCAAAATACAACGTTACTATCTGGGGGTACGAGTGGCTGGGCAGTGGAAGATACCCCTTCATCACACCTGCAAATGCGCATCCGGCATCAACGAAGGACCAAAAACAAATTTGGGCCGTGCGCCGATGGACGAGCAACCTGGAAGGAAAACTGCGGATCAAAGGCGAATTCAGCCGTCCCACGAGCGGCGACGGAACGACGGCACGGATCTTTGTCGATGGAAAGGAAGTGTGGTCGCAACAAGTCGGCGGGGGCAAACCGAACACCGTGAAATGTGATGTCCGCACGCAAGTGAAAACCGGATCTCTGGTCGACATCTCGATTGATCCCGGTCCCACCTTGGACATGAGCAACGACGCGACAATGACAAATGTCACCCTGATTCGGCTCCCGGAGAGTCAGGAATAAAGGGCAGGCATTTGCTAGTAAAAAATTCCATTTGCATCCCATTCAGTATAAGATTATAAACATCGAATCTTGGAGAGGAATGCGGGGCGTGGCATACCGCAAACCCATTAGAATGCCGGGCGGCTTTCTCCCTCCGCCCGGCATTCTTCGTTTCGACAAAAAACGGGAGTTGAGCTCAAAGCGTTGCTTTGCTTACTGTAAACAGCTTTTTCAGCGCAGCCCGTAACACAGGCGCTCACTTGATTTTTTCCTTTAACTCCCGTCTCCCATGACCGCCGCCGCCACCGCAACGCCTTACACTCCCGTGACCACCCCTTCCGACCTGGACACCCTTCAGGCGCACATCACCGAAGCCTCCGCATGGATTCCGGCTGTGGTTGACGAAATGTCGAACATGGTCGTCGGCCAAAAGTATCTCATCCGCCGGCTTTTGATCGGATTGCTCGCCAACGGTCACGTGCTTCTGGAAGGCGTTCCGGGACTCGCAAAAACAACCACGATCAAGGCCTTGGCAGGTTGCTTGCAAGCCAGCTTTAGCCGCGTCCAATTCACACCCGATTTGCTGCCTTCGGACATCGTCGGGACCCTCATTTACAATCCGCGGGATCATCAATACCTCACCAAGCGCGGCCCGATTTTTGCCAATTTGCTTCTCGCCGACGAAATTAACCGCGCTCCTGCCAAGGTGCAAAGCGCGTTGCTCGAAGCAATGCAGGAACGGCAAGTGACTCTCGGCGAGGAAACACATCCCCTTCCCGACCCATTTCTGGTCCTCGCGACACAAAATCCCATCGAGCAGGATGGCACATACCCCCTCCCCGAGGCGCAGGTCGACCGTTTCATGTTGAAAGTGGAGGTCGACTATGGGACCCCGGAAGAGGAGTTGCAGATATTGCGTTTAATGAGCACTTCCCGGCCAAAAATCAGCGTCAATCCCGTCATGAGTATTCCGACGCTCCTCCAACTGCGCGAACTCACCGATCGCATTCATGTGGACGAAACGATTCAGAACTACATCGTCTCGCTTGTCGTCGCGACGCGGAACCCGGAAAGGATCGATAAAAAGCTTGCCGGTCTCATTCGTTACGGAGCGTCTCCGCGAGCGACAATCAACCTGACTCTGGCCGCAAAAGCGCACGCCTTCATTGAAGGCCGGGCGTATGTGACGCCTTTCGACGTGCGCAGCATTGCATTCGACGTGCTGGCACACCGGATTTTACGGACTTACGAGGCCGAAGCAGAGGATGTTTCTCCGTCAAAAATTGTCGAATGGGTTCTCGATAAAGTTCCCGTGCCATGATTCCCCGCGAGTATTTGCGGAAAATCCGTCAGATCGAGCTGCGAACGAGCCGGCTGGCGCAGGAAACACTCGCCGGCGCCTATCATTCCGTCTTCAAAGGACGCGGCATCGACTTTGAGGAAGTGCGCGTCTATCAGCCGGGTGACGAAGTAAAGACGATCGATTGGAATGTCACCGCGCGCACCGGAGTGCCTCACGTGCGGCGTTATCGCGAGGAACGGGAATTGTCCGTAGTCATTGCCCTGGATGTCAGCGCCTCCGGTTCCCTGGGTTCAGGCGAGCAAACAAAGCGCGAGCTGGCAGCGGAAATTGCTTCCGTGCTCGCTTTCAGCGCTCTGAAAAACAATGACCGCGTGGGGCTGGTGCTATTCAGCGACGAAGTCGAGCTGTATGTCGCTCCAGGGAAAGGCCGGGCGCACGTCTTTCGGATTATTCGCGAAATCCTGTTTTTCGCTCCGAAAAAGCCGGGCACGTCGCTGGCTGCGGCCTTGAATTTCGTCAATCAAATGTTTCGGCGCCGCGCCGTCGTAGCTGTCATTTCCGATTTTCTCGATGAGGATTTCGAGCCGGCGCTGAAAGTCGCTTCCGTCCGGCATGATTTGATTGCGTTAACGATTTTCGACCCGCGCGAACGCACGCTTCCAGCGGCGGGTTGGGTAATGCTGGAAGACGCTGAAACCGGTGAAATTCTCGAAGTGAACACCAACGATCCCGAGGTCCGGGCCAGGTTCGAGCGCTTGGCGCGGCATCGTTCCGAGCAGCTTAAAAAAACGCTCTCCCGAACCAAGACCGACCACGTCGAAATTCCGACTTCTTCGGCTTATCACCTCACCCTCCGCAGCTTTTTTGATCGTCGTGCCCGTGCGCGAGGTTAATTTTGAAGAGCCAGGAGTGACATAGTTATGCGCATTAACACGCCGGCACTTTCTATTTGAACACGCTAAGCTGTTGGCTTAGTAAGCGTTTCCCCGCCATACGGACAGACGTTCCAGTGGACGAGGACAAACCGAAAAATCTTCTGTCATGACCCTTTCCGACATTCTCTTCCTCGCTCAAACGACAGCTCCAGGAGCACCGGCCCAGCCGAACCTGTTCAGCAGCATCGTGCCATTTGTACTCATGGGCGTCATTTTCTACTTCTTGCTGATCCGGCCACAGCAGAAGCGTCAGAAGGAACACAAAACCCTCATCGCCTCGCTCAAGACCGGCGACAAAGTAATCACCAGCGGCGGCATCCATGGCATCGTCAGCAACGTCAAAGAACGCACGTTCTATCTCAAAATCGCTGACAACGTTAAAATCGAGATCGATAAATCCGCCATCGGTACCGTCGAAGCCCGCGGCGATTCTGCTCCTTCCACGACGACTTCAACATCGACGTCCGCTTCCTAGGCTTCCCCTCTCCTGCCGCGCCGCCGGCACCCTTTCCTAAATGTCGTCTCCGATTCTTACCTTCGGCCTTGGGCTGGTTCTTCTGGTCCTTTTCGGGTTTTACCTCGCGTCTGATGATCCCCGCCGCAAACGGATAGTCGGGCTCGTACTCACCGTTTTTATTTGCGCATTTGCCGTCGAATCGTTCCTGCCACTCTCGACCAAAATCCGGCTTGGCCTGGATTTGAAAGGCGGCACATCGTTCCTGATGCGCCTTGTCACGGAAAAAGACGACAAGGGCGAGACGAAAAAAATCACCCCGGACATGCTCGACCAGGCTGTCGAGACTATCCGGAAGCGCGTGGACCAGTTCGGAACCAGTGAGCCGGTCATCAGTCCGCAATATCCGGATCGGATCCTCGTCCAAATTCCCGGCCTGACCAGTGCCAACGTCGATGAAGCGCGCCATCAGCTGCAAAAAGTCGCCAAACTGGAATTCAAGCTCGTCCATCCGGAAAGCGCATCGCTGATCCCGCAGATCGAAGCCGGCACGGCGATCACACCGCCGGGTTATCGCATCCAGACGGAAAAATCGGACAAACCGAACACGCCAGGCATCAAGCTGCTGGTCAAACAGCGCCCGGAAATGACCGGTGAAAGCATCAAGGCCGCCTACCCGCAGTTCAACGGGATGGCCTATTCGGTTTCGATGGAATTTACCCGGGAAGGCACCAAACAGTTTGCCAAAGTTACGGGTGAAAATGTCGGCAACCTGCTGGCTATCGTGCTCGACGGCGAAGTCCAGTCCGCTCCACGAATCAACGGTCCCATCGATCAAGGACGCGCCGAAATCACCGGTCAATTCACTGATGTCGAAGTGCGCAACCTGGCCAGTGTTCTCGAAAACCCGCTCCAGACACCCGTGGCCATCGACGACACACGCAGCGTTTCGGCGACCCTCGGTTCGGACTCGATCCGCTCGGGCATTCTTGCCGGACTTGTCGGACTCCTTGTCGTTTCCCTCGCCGTGCTGATCTACTATCGGGCAGCCGGCGTTATCGCACTCGTCGGACTCGTCGTGAACATGATCATCCTCTTCGGAGTGATGTCGCTGTTCAATTTCGTCCTCACGCTTCCGGGCATCGCCGGCATCATCCTTACCGTCGGCATGGCGGTCGATGCCAACGTGCTGATCTACGAGCGGTTGCGTGAAGAACTCGCCGCTGGAAAATCCTTCACCACTGCCATCGATGCCGCATTTGAAAAGGCATTCAGCGCCATTTTTGACGCCAACGTCACCACGCTCATCACGGCCGCCATCCTATTCTGGAAAGCGACCGGCCCCGTAAAAGGGTTCGCCGTTACACTGACCGTCGGTGTCATCGCCTCGGTCTTTGCCGCCCTGGTTGTCACGCGCGTCCTGTTCTCGTGGCTCACCCACCTGGGCTGGCTCAAAGAAGTCCGCATGGCTAACCTGCTGCATAAGCCGAATTTCGATTTCCTTGGCAAACGCAAAATCGCTGCCCTCATTTCGATCACCTTGCTCCTCGGTTCCATCGCGATTTTCGCGATTCGCGGTGAGCGAAACTTCGGAATCGACTTCCGCGGCGGCGACCTGCTTCGACTTTCGATGACGCAACCCGTCGCCGAAAACGACGCCCGCGAAGCCCTGAAAATGGATGACGTCGTCGTCCAGAAAGAAACCTCCGGCGACAAAGACTTCCTGCAAATCCGCGGCCCGTTTGATTCGAGCGCGAAGATTACCAAAACGCTACAGGAGAAATTTCCGCAAGCTGGCCTCGTGAGTGTGCAAAATGACCGTGTTGGTGCTGTTGTAGGCAAACAGCTCGCCATCAACTCCGCCATCGCGCTCGGACTCGGTATGCTCGGTATTTTGGTCTACGTAACGCTCCGGTTCGAGTTTTCGTTTGCGCTCGGTGCTCTCGTGGCCTTGATCCACGACGTGGTGATTACCGCCGGCGTTTTTTCACTGTTCGGACGCGAATTTTCGCTCGTCATGGTCGGCGCCATTCTGACCATCGCCGGCTACTCGATCAACGACACGATCGTCGTCTATGACCGCATCCGCGAGGGCCTGCGCAGCGGCCGCAAGGGCAGTGTCGAATCCATCATGAACGCCTCGATCAATGAGACGCTCAACCGCACCATCCTTACGGGCGGCGCGACGTTGTTCTCCATGATCGGCCTGTATTTCCTGGGCGGCCAAGCATTGAACGACTTCGCGTTCGCGATCCTCATCGGTATTCTGGTGGGAACTTATTCGTCCGTTTACATCGCTTCCCCGGTCGTCCTCTGGTGGTCGAAAATCAAAGGCGAAGCGCTGGATCGCCAAATCAAGAAGTCCGACACCACCCAGATCGCAGTTCAGCACTAGTTTTCCCCAATAACCGCTTCGTGGGGTTCCACACGGAGAACGCGGAGACTCCGGGGAAAGATTCAACCTCTACTGCATCCCATTTGTATTTTTCTCCGTGTTCTCCGTGCGACATTCTGAATTTTTCATCCTGCTGTAGCTGATTGCGTCCCGCGGATTTTGCGCTACTTTCCGCGTCCGCCATGTCCTCCGCCGCATCCACCTCCGCCACGTCCAGCCAACCTGCCAAGGTCGGCATGATTTCCCTGGGGTGCGCCAAAAATCTCGTAGACGCCGAAATCATGCTCGGTGGCATTCTCGCCCAAGGAATGGAAGTAACGTCGGATGCCGATGAAGCCGATGTTCTCATCGTCAATACCTGTTCTTTCATCGACTCGGCCAAGGAGGAATCCATCGACGCCATTCTCGAGGCTCATCAGCAGCGTGGACTCCGCAAAAAGCCGGGTCAGAAACTGATTGTCAGCGGCTGCATGGCGCAGCGTTTCTCCAAGGAACTCGTCCACGAAATGCCCGAAGTGGACGCTTTCATGGGCTTGGATCAGGTCGCGCAGGCCGGCGACATCGTCAAAAACGTCCTCCAACGCGCCGCGGCAAACACCTCTCACCTTTCACCTCTTGCCTCCGATATTGCCGCTGACTGGGAACCGCTCAACCTCGTCACCCGCAAGCCGGTTTACATCCCCGACTACGATACGCCCCGCTTCCGCCTTACCCCGGCGCATTCCGCATACGTCAAGATCGCCGAAGGCTGCAATCACCCGTGCAGTTTCTGTGTGATCCCTCAGATGCGCGGCAAACATCGCAGCCGCACGATCGAATCCGTCGTCACCGAAATTCGCAATCTCGTCGCGGAAGGCGTGAAGGAATTCAATCTGATCAGCCAGGACACGACCTATTACGGCATGGATCTCTGGGAACAAAAAGCGGGCCCGACCCAACCCGTCGATTCCGGACGCGGCGTCACGCTCGTCAATCTCCTCGCCGAGATCGAAAAAATCGAAGGCGACTTCTGGGTGCGCCTCCTCTACACCCATCCGGCGCATTGGAGCGACGAACTCATCCAAGCCATCGCTTCCAGCAAGAAAGTCGCTCGTTACATCGACATGCCATTGCAGCACATCCATGAGGACATGCTGAAAACCATGCGCCGCGAGACATCCCGGGAACACATCGAAAATCTCATCGCACGCATCCGCTCCGGCATCCCTGGCATCGCCATCCGGACCACATTCATCGTCGGTTTCCCAGGGGAAACGGAGGAACATTTTTCTTCGCTGCTGGAATTCATCGAGCGCACCCGTTTCGAGCGTCTCGGCGTTTTCACTTATTCGCAGGAGGAAGGCTCGCGCGCGGCAAAGATGGAAAATCAGATCAAATCCGCGACCCGCCAGGCCCGTTACCGGAAAGCGATGAAGCTCCAGCAACGCATTGCCCGCGAAATCTCGGGAAGCATGATCGGCCGAACCATTCGCGCCATCGTGGACGAACCCCTCGTCGCCCGCAGCGAAGCCGACGCCCCCGACGTCGACGCCCGCATCCTGCTAACATCCCCTGCGGAAGTAGGCGCATTTGTGAACGTCAAGATCACCGGGACGCAGGTTTACGACCTGGTTGGCGAAGTGGTGTAGTACCGGCCAACTCGCAACATCCACCTATCTTCAAAGCCAGTTGGCTGCATTGTTCATTTGTTCTTTGGCCATTTGATGTCTTGCAGGTTGATGTCGAACGGAACATTCTCGTTGCCGTAACCCTCGTCATTCAGGCGCTCGCTGAGGAACCGGTTCGGCGCGAAAAGCACGAACTGCGGCGTGACGAAAGGATGGTGAACAAGCTCGTCGAGCTCCAAAAACTCGCCGCGGTCGCGCGAAAAGACGTGAGTGGGAAAATGCCAGGCGCTGTGCCCGCCAGAGCTCGCGACGCTGTAGACAAAAAAGCGGGAATCTGGTGTCCCCAGCGAAGATAACTCCGTAGCCGTGTTCATGATCGCTCGAAGAATGATCGTTCATTGCGATGCGCTTCCCGTGTCGCATGCGAATTACGATACGATGCTCGTTGAAGCTGCGTTCCTGAATGTGAGTCGGCGTAACGACGGCTTCCAGCTTCTCGTCGGGTGAGAGATAAATGACGCGGCCATACTGCGCTCTCGCTGCAATGGCCAACGTAACAAACAAAAGGCAGAAGAACGTTGTTTTCATACTGCGGCGCATGTCGGTGTAACAACTAAATCGTTTAATCGCATGCAACGATACGTCGTCGGCAAAGTAGTCCCAACGTGCCCCAGCTTTCGGACGTAGCAATCGCTAGCTTTTCCCGGTGAAGTCTACTTGCCTGATACATAATTCGCTGGGATTTTCTTCCCGAAAATGGCACTCACTAAACCGTGCCGTCTCCCTCCTCCCAGGCCGATCCACCTCAGGCGGCACGTCGAATCTGGCTCATCTTTCTTCTCGCAGGCCTGCTGGGCCTGACAGTGTTTCTGGGCTTCAAGAGGCTAACCTTCAGGCCCGAACATCACGAGACTAACAAAACGGCGTCAGCCGCGACTAATACCCCGACTCTACCCGAGCAAGTGTCTTCGCGGATGATTCTGGAAACGGAACCCCGAACGCCCGAAACCGTGCCAACCCAGGACAACGCCGCCGTCCTCTATCGAAAAGCTTTCGCCCTGGTCGATCAACTGACCGAACGCGAAAAGCAAATCCTGCGCAGTCCATCGAAAGTCGATCCGCAGCCTACGGCGGAGGAGGTCGAAACTTTGCTGGAGAAAATCGACCCCATGATCGTCCTCCTGCGCGAAGCCGCGGCACTACCGGCCTGCGATTGGAACCTCGGGCACCTCTCTGCAAGCACCGATTTTTCGCACCTTGGAAAGGCGGACCTGCTGGCAAGCGCGGCTCTCTGGGATTCGGTCCAGAGACTGGCTGATGAGCCAAGGGAAGCGGTGAAGAATATTCAAGCCGCCTACCACCTGGGAAACAGCCTTCAGCAAGGAGTCATCAGTGCCATGGTCAACATCACGATTCATCAAAGGGCAGCGGCATTGCTTGCCAAGCATGCCTCGACTCTGCCTGCTACGGAAAGGGAAGTTCTTCTGGCCGAAAACAGCACCTCCTACATGTGGGTCGCCGTCCGCGCAGCCTATGAGTCGGAGGCTCAATTCGTCGTAAACTCCTTGCGGGGGCTGCAAGACAAATACCAAAACGGTTATCCGCTGACAAAGGACGACCAGGAATTCATAGAAGCACTAGGCAGCACCCCAGACGCCATCTCCAAAGTCATGACCTCCTACCAGCAACTTGCCGCCGTCCTGCCGGATTTGCTCCTTTGGTCTGATGCGGACTTCGCTCAATGGGAAGCAAATTTCCAAAAGAACGCATCCATTCCCGCGGTCTCCGCCATGACTGACGTATATACCAGTACACGCTTAACTTCGAGAAGAGCCTTGGTGATGGATACTATGACAAACGCCGGATTGGCTGTGCTGAACGGCGGCATCGAAGAGTTACGCCATTTTCCCGACCCACTCACCCAGGAGCCCTTCGCCCATCGGCTGGTCGACGACCATGGCTCCTTCGAGTTGCAATCCAAAATACTCCACAAGGAAAAGCCCATCACCGTGACCTTTTCCAGCTCTGGACCTTGAAAATCACACATCCATCCCCCACTTCCTGAAGGTCATTCCTACTCCTACTCGTGCTCGTAATCGTCATCCGTCGGCCTCACACGATTCAAAGTAACCACAACGAGAGCAAAGAGCGTAAAAAGAACAGGTTAGGACTCAAAATGGTTTTCGCATTTTCACTTTAAGATTTCTGCTTGTAGAATCAAAAGCGCGCGCCGGAGCAAGAAGCCGTCACTTCGAAGCGTCAAATCGACGCTTCGGTGCGTGAACTCGACCCTTCGGAAGGCGAAATGGACTCCTCGGCACGCCAAATCGCGCGTTCGGAACGCTCAATGGTGGCGCTGAAGCAAAAAATGGCGCTTCGGAACGATAAACGTGCCATCCGCAGCGATAAACCGACACTCCAGACCGACCAAAGGGGCTTCAGAACTCTCAAACGGAGGCTTCGGAACGAAAAACGAGCGCTTGAGACATTCAATGGGCGCTTCGGAGTGAGAAACAGACGCTTCGACCCAGGAACCGTAGGCACTGGAGTCAGAAATGCCGGAAACCTTTGGTCAAACACCCCGATCGGGGCAGTAAACGACAGCGCTGAAGCCCAAACGGACGCGCTGCTGCTGAAAATGGGCAGTTCGACGTGTGAAACGGGCACATTGGAATCCGAACTGGACGCACTCGAGAGACAGTCCAACAGGCGTAAAGGATCAGGAAGCCTGGCGCGGACGCCACGCGATCTAGTCAGCGTTTCCTTACTGGGGGAAGGAAGTCAGCCGGTGGTTTACCAATGCCGAAACAACCTGGATCGCCTTTTCGCCCGATAGTAAGACGATCGCCACCACCGGCGACAAAATCCACGTTTGTTCCTATACTCTTCGCTGGCTAAAATAGCCGCTCACAAATTTTATTGGATTGCCGACGGAGAGGCATGGCGAGCGCCTGTCAGGCCTTTCTAGCAAAGTAATTCAGGTTACTCAAATCTCCTGCGATAGAATGCCCTAATCCTTAGCAACCTCCTTGCTTGCCAAGAAAGGCACCGCTTCCACCAACAGGTTAATCCCTCAAATAACAGCCATCGGTCATCGAGATGACACCAATCTTACCCTCCATGGATTTTACCACTTGAAGAGGCGCTCTCGTTTCACTTACAGACGTGCTAGTATTTATCTCTGTGCTCTTTGTGTTCTTTGCGGTTGATCCGTATTACCCTTCTTAGGGTTACCCGATTTTAGCGGCGTAGGCGGCGGCGTCCAGAAGGCCGGAGGCGGCGGCGCTATCGGCTAGCTTGAGCTTGAAAATCCAACCGGCGCCAAAAGGATCCGTATTTACCAATGCAGGGTCCGCATCCAATGCTGTGTTCACTTCCGTGACTTCCCCGGATACCGGCGAATAGATGTCGCTAGCGGCTTTGACAGATTCTACGACAGCGATGGTCGCTTTGGCCTCCACTTTGGTCCCGACCTTCGGCACTTCGACATAGACGATATCCGTTAGTTCCGCCTGAGCGTGGTCGGTAATGCCGACAGTGCCTTCATTGCCTTCTATGCGCAGCCATTCGTGCGTTTCCGCGTATTTCAAATCCTCGGGGACGTTCATGGTTTCGGTTTTTTATAAAGAGGTTTTTTTTCGACAACAGCCGGAAATTTCTTGCCTCGGATATCTATCTCGATCGCCGTTCCGGGAACAGCCACAGCCAAAGGCAAATAGGCCATGCCGATTCCCGTGCCAAGGCTCGGTGAAAGCCCGCCGCTGCAGGTCTCACCAACCGTCTCGCCGCCAGCCAGGACTGGGTAATGTGAGCGTGGTGGAGGCGATTTCGCCGCCATGCGAAACGGCGCCAGTTTGCGCGGCGCGCCTTCCGCTTTTTGTCGGGCCAACACGTCGCGCCCGATAAAGTCGCCCTTGTTGAGGTCCACAAAAAATCCAAGCCCGGCTTCGATCGGGGTAATTTCCGGTCCCAAGTCGGAACCATTAAGCGGGTAGCACATCTCGAGGCGCAACGTATCGCGCGCCCCTAGCCCGCAGGGTTTCAGGCCGTACGATTTCCCAAAATCGAGCAACTCATTCCAAATCCGCGGGCCGTCCGCCGCCGGCAGAAACAATTCGGCACCGTCTTCGCCCGTGTAACCGGTCCGGGCCGCCGTAATGGTTGTTCCGCGAACGGAAAAATCCGCGATCCCATTCCGTGGCGGAAGATTGCCGCCAAGGAACGCCTCCAGCAATGCTACCGACGCCGGTCCTTGCACAGCCAGCCCTGCGAAGTCGTCGCTCTTGTTCTCGAGTGTCACGTCGCCCTCCGTCTCGCTCTCGAGCCAGGCGACATCTTCAGCGATCATGGACGCGTTGATGACCAGAAAGTAGGCGTCCGATCCTGTCCGGTAGGCAATGAGATCGTCAATGACGCCACCGTTTTCATTGGGCAGAATCGTGTATTGGCCCTGGCCAGGAGCGAGCTTCGAAATGTTATTGGTGAGTACTCGATTCAAAAACGCCTCGGCGTCCGGGCCGGAAATCGTCACCTGCCCCATGTGCGAAATATCGAATACGCCCGCAGCGTTCCGGACCGTCTGATGTTCGTCGATGATGCTCGTGTAGAAAACGGGCATTTCCCAGCCGCCAAATCCGATCAATTTTGCCCCCGCCCGAACGTGTTCATCGAAAAGCGGCGTGCGCTGGAGGTTCTCGGAGTTGGACGAATCAGACACAGCTCCGAGAGTAAACGGGACGTTACACCCAGGGAAAGGTGAAAATGGCGACTTTAAAACTTGTCACACGGAGGCGCGAAGGACGCTGAGAAAGGTATCGAGAAGCGTCGCGGGATAGTAGATCTCCAGCAATTCAACGGCAGCACGGCCTAGCGTCGTTGCGATGTGAATTGTTCTCCGTGTCCTCCGCGGCTCCGTGTGACACCACATCAGGGGATATCAACACCCGCAGGCTCCTCACATTACCTGCCCCGTAGCGACTGGGCGGCAGCGTAGTATTCCTTTTCCCACTTGGCCTGATTGTCCTGAGCTTCGCGAATGAACGGAGTAAAGACCGCCAGACGAAGGATGAGCCAGTTCAAGATGTTAAACGGGAACCAAACGCGCCTGACAAAATCGACGAAAAGAACCACACGCCAGCCGTCGGTTTCGTTCCACACTTCGTGGTTGTAACTGTCATCAAAAATGAGCGCTTGGCCTTCCTGCCACCGGGCGATCTGGTCGTTTACGCGGATACGCACTTTCTCGTTTGGGTCAGGCACAACGAGCCCGAGGTGGAGGCGGAGCACTCCGTTGTAAGGCCCCCGATGAGCGGGAATGTGTTTGCGCGGAGCCAAAATCGAGAAGAAACCCGTCTTCAACCCGGGGATTTTCTTCAGCGCGGCGACGGTGTCGGGGCATTGACGGCAGTTTTCATCGGCCCACACGCCGTAACCGCAAAACATGAACGTCTTCCAGTTGTTATCCGTCTGGATCGTTTTGACGTCGGTCGAGATGTCCTGAAAATTCGGCAGCTCCTCCCGGCGCTCCATCACTTTTTCGAGTTCCGCGCGGATCTTCGGGTATTCCGCCTCGATCTCTCTCGCCCACGGGAACCTGGCATTGTCGAATATGGGTTCATCGCCGGGAATCGAAAACTTGTAAAACAACCACTCAGCACCATCGAGAATCTTTGCTACCGCCTTCCCTAAAAATCCCGTCGGCGGATTTAACGGCTTGCTTTCAATTTTTTTGCCATGCTTGTGTAAAGATCACGCAAAGATTGGGTGAACTTTACATGCGCTTCAACTGTTCTTGCGCATGGGCCGTCTCTCGGGCGGCGCTGATCAGCGTGGCATACGTCGCCGAGGGATTATCTCCGTCGGGGTCGACAGCATCCCGCTCGGCGCCATTCATGTAGTCAATAGAATACAGGCCAAAACGCGGCGTGTAGCTACCCCATTCATAGTTATCGAAAAGGGACCAGTGCAGATATCCCATGACGGGAATCCCGTCCTTCACGATGCGGACAACCTCGTGGACATGCAATTTTAGGAACTGACTGCGCGTCATGCCATCGCGGCGGCGGGTTCGGGAATTGTCTTTTTTCCGCCGCTTGGCCATGCCGTTTTCCGCGATGAGAATTTCACGCCCGCCAAAATCTTCGGAATAATATTTACAGAAAAAATGCATACCGCGTGCCAGCACGCGCCAATCCCACCATTTGCTGGTGACGCTGTTCATCACCCATTCGCGAAAAGATTTGGACCGGAATTCGTGATCCCACCAAACCGGCAGCCGAAACGCGTGTGCGGTAAAAGGGTCGTAATAATCGATGCCAATGTAATCGAAAGCCCGCGCGGAAGGGCCGTTGTAAAGTTCTGTTAGGGTATGTTTAAAACGGGCACTGCGGAAGGTTCTGTATCCGACCCAGTTACTTATTCTTTTGAGGGCATCGCCAAAATAATAAGGAACGTCCCTGCGCAACGGGATCCTTGCGCCAACGAACGCGGCATCGAATTCCTCCGCCTTTCGATGAATATAACGATTCAAGTCGTCCGGCTCCTGACCACGCTCGCGCATGGAGAGGATATCGAGAATGAATTTGTCGGACCAATAAAGGTCGCTGCAGTAGTTGTTGAGGGTAACAAGTGGCTCCCGCCAACCGCGTTCGCGATAAAGTCTGTGAATCGCGTGATAAGCTCTCACGTGGCTGGCCATCAACAAATCGTAAGCCTGCAAGCATGCTGCAAAACTGCGACGATGCCCCGACGGAAATTGATGACCGAAATAACTGTTAAGCACGAGCATGTTAGGCTCGTTGATGGTAATCATCCGATGAATCGGCTCCTGACCGGCCTCGGTGAGCAAGGTGTTTACATGATCGAGCGCTTTAACGACGTACAGCTCGAACCAGTCGATCGTCGACTCGTGAAGCCACGGATCGCTTCCCAACCAGGCGGGATGGACAAAATGATGGAGCGTGACAACAGGCGTGAGCTGGCTTTCGCGGCATTTGCAAATCAAGTCCGCGTAGAAGTCGAGCGCACTCCGATCAAACGGCGGCGGTGGATTGCCATCGAGTTTTGCTGAACCGGGCTGAATGCGACTCCATTCCAAGCCCAAACGAAATGCGTTGAGACCCAGCCCTTTACAACGTGCAAAATCCTCGGGGTAGCGGTGCAAAAAGTCGGAGGAAGCCCCCAGGGGCGCAACATCGCGTTTCTCTTCTGCGTGGGCCCAGTTGGTGCGGGGCTGGTTCGGCCCATTGTAATGGCCCTCAGCCTGATATGCGGATGTCGCAACGCCCCACAGGAAGTCAGTTGTCATGGCAGGCGGCCTTTTAAGTTGTTAGGAACCTTCCCTGGTTACCACGGCGGCTATGGCTTCAACTTCCTCTTTACTGATACGGATAGGCGGAAGCTTGTCGCCCATCAGCGTGTTAACAATCGTCCACGCAGCATTCGGTTTCGCCAGGCGCCGCGTATTTTCACGCATTTGCGCGAGGCGCCCGGGTTCATCGAGGAGACGATCTATCTTGAACGGCAGCGTCGTCATTTCGTTGCATTTGATAGCTATGCCTTCTTCCAGCAAATGATCGCTGTTGCGCTCTTCCTGACCGGGAATCGGCGCGACGATCACCATTGGGAGCCCAACAGCCAGCGCTTCCGCGGTCGTTAGCCCGCCCGGTTTGCCAATAAACAAGTCCGAAGCGCCCATCAGCTCGTGCATGCGCGTGACGAAACCATATACCTGGAACTTCAGCTTGGACGATGCAGTCATTTCCGCTATGCGTGCGCGCAGATCGGCGCTCCTTCCGCAGAGCACAATGGTCTGCACGTCATTACGAAGCGTCTGCAATCGTTCGACAATGAATTCGGCGTATCCGAGGCCCACAGCCCCGGCGGAGAGCAAGATGGTGGTCTTGTCCGGATCCAAACCGAACTCAGTGCGGATCCGGGCACGGTCGATAGGTTTTCCGAAATCCGGATCAACCGGAATGCCGGAGACCGTGATGCGCTCCGGCGGAAGTCCCAAGGTATCGAGATGAGCCTTGGTCTCCTCGATAGCCACAAAATACCGGTGGAAATGCCGCGAAAGCCACATCGCATGAAAATCGAAATCGGTGACAACAATGGAGAGCTGGGTCTGCAGCTCCTTTTTCGACATCAAGTGCGAAATAATTCCCGCAGGCATGAAATGGGTGCAGACCGTGATGTCGGGATCGAAGCCACGGATGAATTTGACCAGAGGAACCGTGTTCAACCGATCGAGCGCAAGCCGCATCGGGTCGGTCTTCCAGGGTTCATCGCTTTGTTTATACCACCAACCGAGAAAGTTCGGCGCGGACTCCACCAGCGTCGTGTAAAACTTTGAGTAAAAATCGCTGAAAAGCTGATTGGTATAGTTCAGCGCATCGAGGTGAACCACTTCGCCCACGTCGGAATGCTGGCGGAACGTTTTTTCAAGAGCGTCTGCCGCGCGGATATGGCCCGTGCCCGCACCTGTAGAGATGATAAGGACGCGTTTCTTAGCCACCGGATTTTTTCTTGTCGCTGTTATCGCCGCCGGCTGAAGCGGATTTGGATTCTGGTTTTTCAATTTTATTTCCGACATCCACGGGAGCCAATCGTTCGAGACGCCGCTTGGCGGCCGCTTCCATCCGGGCAATCCCCTTGCTGAAACCGGAATCGATCTGCCGCATTTGTGCAAACAACGCCGGATAATAGACCTTCAGCGCTTCGTAACGCGCCTCAGCACTCGGAGCAGAATCGGCCTTTGCCTTAAGGTCGCGAACGCTAGCGACTTCCAGAGCTCGAGCTTTGATTTTTTGGAACCGTGCCCGGTCGAACGACGGATCAACAACAGAATCGCCATCGAATACAGCCGCTTCCGCAGCACCAGGGCTGGAGACGGTTTCCTCCTGCGAAATGCCGCCATCGACAAGTCCGATGGGCTGGTTCAGGGGGCTGGCCTTGACTTTTTCGGAGACAGGTTTGGCCGCAGGTCTTATTTCCTGGACAGGGGCACTGCTCACCGTTTCGGCAGGCTCCTCGACCACGCTCTCGTCCAGCGGCGGCAACGAATCGGGCAACGGCGCGGAGCTCGAGTCCGGAAGCATCGCCGGGACGGTGGTTCCCAAGGCCGCTGCAGAAAGCCCCACTTTGGAGGCATCAGGCAGAGCCGGTGCAGCCACGGCAGGCGAGGACTGCTGGATTGGATCGTCGGCGCTGCCGGATTCAACAGGCTGGGTTTTTTCTTCCGTCGGCTTTACACGACGCTTTTTTCGCTTTGGAGTAGGCGTTGTCGCGGAAGTCCCCTCAGGAGCCGGCACCAGTTTCTCCTTCTTACCGAAGAGCCGTTTGAAGAAGCCGGGCTTTTTCTTTTCCACAGGAAGCGGTGTCGGGTAAACAATGTTAGCTTGCGCTGTTTTCTCCGGAGCAGCAGGCTTTCGTTTTTGAGAAGGCGTGGAACCCGCCTGCTGGGCGAGAATATCCGTGAAAGCCAGTGCGAAAAATAGCACGATAGCGAGGGAGAGACCGAGGCGTTTCATTGGGAAGAACCGAAGAAAGCGACAAAGTTAACTTTGTCAGGCACTACTCGCAATTCGAAAAATCTTCCCCCTTTTCCTGCTTCAGCGACTGGTTTACGGTGCGCGTCCCGCATTTTCCCATGATCGACATCCGCCTTATCCGCGAACAGCCTGAATACGTCAAAGCCCGTCTCACTACGCGGAGCGCATCCTACGGAACGGCGATCGATGAAATCCTCGACTGCGACCGGGAACGACGCTCGCTGGAAACCCGGTTGCAAAATTTGCAGGCCGACCGCAAGCGGCTCAGCAAAGAAATCGGTCAAAAACGCATGACCGGCCAGGATTCGAGCGAGATTGAGGCAACGGTTCGCAGAATCGGCGCGCAAATCGACGGAATCGGCGCGCAGACGCAGCAGGCGGATGGAAAACAACGCGATCTGCTGCTCAATCTGCCCAATCTTCCTTACGACGGAGCGCCGATCGGCAAAACCGCCGAGGACAATCCGGTCGTCCGAACGTGGGGCAAAAAACCGGTCGTCGATAATCCGCTCGACCACGTGAAGCTGGGTGAAAAGCTTGGTTTATTCGACTTGCCACGCGCGACTCGGATGTCGGGCAGCGGCTTTGTGCTGTTTACGGGAGCAGGCGCGCGATTGGAGCGAGCGCTGGTGCAGTTCTGCCTTGACCTGCATACGCGAGAGCACGGCTACATCGAGATCAACCCGCCCTTCGTGGTAAATCGCAGCTCGCTGGTGGGAACGAGCCAGTTACCGAAGTTTGCCGATCAGCTCTATCATGTGCCCGGCGAGGATTTGTTTCTGATTCCCACTGCAGAAGTGCCAGTGACCAACATGTACCGGGAAGAAATCCTTGCGTTGGCGGACTTGCCAAAAAATTTCGCCGCCTACACGCCGTGTTTCCGCAGCGAAGCCGGTGCGGCCGGCATTGGAACACGCGGCCTCATCCGCGTCCATCAATTCGACAAGGTCGAGCTCGTAAAGCTCACAACCCCCGATACTTCCTTTGCAGAACTTGAAACTCTCACGGCGGATGCCGAACGGGTTCTCCAGAAACTGGGCCTTCATTATCGGGTGATCGAACTCTGCACGGGCGATCTCGGGTTCGGCTCGACAAAAACTTACGACATCGAGGTCTGGGCTCCGGGCCAGAACGCCTTCCTGGAAGTCTCGAGCTGTTCGAACTTCGGAGACTTTCAGGCGCGCCGGATGAATCTCCGTTTCAAAGACACCGAAGGTAAAAATCGCTTTGCACATACGCTGAACGGCTCAGGGACCGCAATGCCGCGATTGATGGTGGCGCTGCTGGAGACTTATCAACAGCCCGATGGTTCGATTTCGATCCCGGAACCCTTGCGTCCTTATTTTGGCAGTGAAAAGATCGCTCCATGAGCACCCGCCGCTTCGACCATCTCGATCTTCGCATTTCCAATTACGCAGAAGCGCGTCCGTTTTACGATTCGTGGCTGCCCTCGATGGGCTTTACTCGCCTCGCCGATTACGGTGAAGAATGGACAGGTTGGCGGCTGGAAGGTTCCGATCCTACGGAATTTATCGGTATCATCACTGATCCCAATCACACAGCAAATGCGAATCGCGTTGCCTTTTGGGCTGACAGCCGGGCCGAAGTGGATCGGATCGCCACTGCGATCGTTGCTGGCGGTGGCAAAAACATAGAAGGGCCCGAGGTCTGCGAAGAATATTCCCCAGGTTATTACGCCGTATTTTTCGAGGATCCTTCTGGAAACCGGTTTGAAGTCTGCTTTCGCGAATAACCGGTCCTACTCCGTTTCTCCCGGGAGGACTACCGTCCCGCCCGTCTCTGTTAGACGGGCGGAACGGCTGTTCCGCCTACAACCACGCAGTTAATTTGCACCATCGTCAGCCCAACTACGCTGATGCTAATATCAAGTGCACAAAACATGCCACATGACGAACATTCGCACGAGCCTGTCCTGCTGAGCGTCGAGCACGCATCACGCGAATGCACCAAGGATGGTCTTTGGCTCGTCGCAGTTTCAGGGGGGCGCGACTCGGTGACCCTTCTCGACGCACTCCGTGCGGTGGGCTTTCGCAACCTCGTCATCGCACATTTTGATCATCGGCTGCGGGCACAAAATTCGGCACGCGATGCCAAGTTTGTCACCGAACTAGCTCGAAAAACAAACTTGCGAATCATTTCTGATTACTGGAAATCAGCTGAGGTCAAGAGCGACTCGATCGAGTCAGCCGCCAGAACGGCACGCTATCGGTTTTTTGCTGAGGCCGTTGCCAGTACAGGCGCACAGGGAGTTCTTTTGGGGCATCATGCAGATGATCAGGCAGAGACTTTTCTGTGGAATCTGCTACGCGGCGCCGGTTCGGCCGGTTTCGCGGCGATGGCTTTTCGCACGGAAATGAGGATCGATGGCCTGCCACTCACGATATTCCGGCCACTGCTCGGCGTGTGGCGGGACGAAATCGACTCCTATGTGGCCGCTCACGCATTGGATTTTCGCGAGGATGCCACAAATCGGTCGCGGAGATTCACCAGGAATCGGCTACGCCATCAAATTATCCCGTGGCTGGAGCAAAAATTGGGACGCAACGTTCGTGTGCCATTGTGGCGCGCAGCGGAGATCGCACGCGCAGAAAACGAGTGGCTTGAAGATTTGACAGGCCCCTGTTCTGGCGGGTCTGAATTCCGAATCGCGGAGCTACGGGAAAAACCCGTGGCTTTTCAACGGCGGGTCATTCATGCATGGCTGGTCGCACAAGCGATTCCTGGCGTTGGGTTTACGGAGATCGAAGCCGTTCGTTCGTTGCTCGATACAGCGCGATCTCCGGCCCGAGTGAATCTTCCAGCCGGTTTACAGGCTCGGCGCCGAGCAGGCGTGATTACGATCGCGAAACAAAAGCCCTGAGAGCGTTTCCCTGCCAACTCCGCTAGGACTGGTCATCGACGTCCAGAATCACTTGTCGCCCGATGCGCGCCGCGCCGGCAGAAAGAACAGAGCGCAATGCTTCGATCGTCTGACCATGTTTGCCGATTACTTTGCCGACGTCTTCCGGAAGGACTTGAACTGTGAAGATTGTCTTTTTTTCGGAATCAAGTCTCATGATAACCACCTCGTCCGGGTGATCGACCAATCCTTTAATGACGAATTCAAGAAACTCTTCCACGAGGAGGAGTAAAGAATGGAGTCAAGCGGATTTGCAAGAAAAAGGGTGGTGGCGATGCTTACCCGATTTTTTTCAGAATCGCGTTAACCAGACCCGGGATATCGTGCTGCGCCGCTTCGATATGCGGTTTCAAGCCGTGCTCGCGGAGGGTTTGAGACGTCACAGGGCCAATGCTCGCCAACTGCACGCCTGCAGGAAGCGTCGGCTTCAACGCGAGAAAATATTCCACGGTCGACGAACTGGTGAATGTGATTACATCCGCTCCTTCTTTCTGGAACCGGGCAAAAACTCCGGTGCGATCAGCAGTTTCCGGGACCGTCCTGTAAGCGATAGCTTCGTCCACAATGGCACCCAGTTTTGTCAAAGCGGGCGCGAGGATTTCCCTCGTCACCTCGGCCCGAGGCAAGAGGAAGCGGAGATTTTCAATGTCGCCCTCGGCTTGGAACGCCTTAATGATTCCCTCGGCAACGAATTCCTCGGGCTGGAGATCGACTTTGAAACGGTAATCCGCCACACGCCTTGCTGTCGCTGGACCAATCGCTGCAATACGAACACCGCCAATTTCGCGAGCGTCGCTATAGATACGATAAAACAAATCAAAGAAGCCTTCGACGGCGTTTGGACTCGTGAAGACAAGCCAGTCGTATTGATGCGCATCACGGACGAGTTCGGCAAATTCGCGCAAGTTCGCAGGCGGCTCGATACGAATCGTCGGGATTTCCAGGACGTCGGCGCCGAGGGCGCGAAGTTCGCCGGAAAGGGCGCCCGCCTGTTTACGGCTGCGGGTGACGACAATTCGTTTGCCGAAAAGTGGGCGCGTATCAAACCAGCGCAGGTTTTGGCGCAAGTTCACAACGTCGCCGAAAATCGCGATCGCAGGCGCGCTAAAACCTTGTTCCTGGGCCAGTTGCGCGATGTTCTCCAATCGGCCCCGGAGCGTCTCCTGCTGAGGCGTCGTTCCCCAGCGTACGAGAGCCGCAGGCAGATCTTTCGAAGCGCCGTTCGCGATCATTTCGCCGGTAATGGCTTCGAGCCGTTCGATGCCCATCAGCAGAATTTTAGTCCCGTTGTTCCGGGCAAGGCTGGCGTAGTCGAGTTGAATTTCCGGTTTGGAGGGATCTTCGTGACCCGTAAAAAACGTAGTCTGGACGGCGACCCCACGGTGGGTGACCGGGATGCCTGCATAAGCTGCAGCGGCGATGGCCGAGGTGACACCCGGAATAATTTCAAACGGCAACCCCGCACCCGCGAGTGCAAGGGCCTCTTCTCCACCACGGCCGAAAACAAATGGATCGCCACCCTTGAGCCGCACGACGCGTTTTCCAGCTGCCGTTTCGTGTACCAGGACCGCGTTGATTTCTTCCTGTGTAAGCGTGTGAGCGCCGGCTTTTTTGCCTGCATAGATAAGGACCGCTTCCGGCTTTGCCCACGAAAGAATCTCCGGATTGCTTAGGTAATCGTAAACGATAACGTCAGCTCGTTCGACGCATTCCTTCGTGCGCAATGTGACGAGGCCGATATCGCCCGGCCCTGCTCCGGCAAGGTAGCAGATTCCTGGCGTTTTAGATTTTGCGGAAGATTTCATGACGAGATGGCCTGGCGTCCGAATAAGAAACGCCGGTGTTGGATCTTTTGCCAGCCTGCGATTTTGGCGAGCTGACGGAATTCTTTGAAACTAAAAGCCCGTCTGGCGGAAAGCCTGGCGTCGTACACCGTCATCGGCTGACGGAACACGGTAGCCGTAATGAACCAGACACCCAACATCGTCAGCCGGCTGCGCTCCAGATCTGCAACAAGGACGAAGTCCCTCGCCAAGCGGCGCATATTTTGAAGGATAACGACGGCGTCTGTTTCGGAAAAATGATGGAGTGCGAGGGAGCACAGGACGCCATCATAAGGATTGTCGGCGGAAAAAAGGCGGGCGTCAGCTCGAATGAAGCTGATCTCTGCAAAGGCTTTGCTACGAGCGCGGGCAATGGCGAGCGTGGGTTCAAGGAAATCGACAGCATCGATGTGGACGAGAATATTCCTTCGGCGTGCCCACTGGATAATGAAGCGAGGGATATCGCCAGAGCCGGTGCAAAGATCGAGCAAGCGATACGTTTTTCCGGGTTTCAAATGTCGCTGCAAATACCACGCGATGAGGCGGTAAGCGCCAAAAAACCGGTTGAGCTTCTGGAGGTTACCGAGGTCGGTCTCCAGTTCCGGAGTGACGGAGTCCGCCACGTCCATGCGCTCGGGAATGGCCGGATCAAATTGGCGGGAAGACATTTTCGAAAGATAGCGACCTGCTGAAAGCCAGTCGCCAGGCAGTCAATTGATAGCCAGGACAGCAAGCAGACGTCCCGTTTTTCCCAATTCGCGGCGGTACGAATAATACTTTTGCGGGTCTGACGCGGTGCAGGTACCGGGATCGATGTATTCCCCCACTCTGGCATGGTGAGCCTGCCGGCCGATAGCCGCAGCAAAATCAATATCGTAATGCGGAGGCCGGATACACGGACCAAGCACGGCCAGGAGATCGGTGGAATCTGTGCCAAATTCCGTTTTCATGCGATCGATCGCTGCGCCGAGGATGTTTTGTTCCGTCCCCTTTTTTCCCGAATGCAAAAGACCAATGGCGCGGTTGCGCCGGTCCACCAGATAAATCGGGCCGCAATCAGCGACGTAAATGGCGAGGCAGACGCCCGGTTCAACAGTAATTAGACCGTCTGTTTCCGGAACTGGACTGACTGTATTGCCGTCAACGCGTTCGACGCGATGGCCATGAACCTGCTCGGCAGCAATGAATGCTGACTTTTGAGGATCAATTCCGATCTCCGACAGCGTATCGCGATGGATGTCCGCGAGAGCTGCCAGAGCTGATGAACGATCGACTTTGGTGTCAATCCCGTCCACACGTTGAATGAATCCGTGGCGAATCCACGGTATCGCATCCAATGCGGCAAACGTTTCAAACGGAGCCGTTTTCGACATTCAGCTTCTGAAATTTTGACCAGTTGACACTTAGCAAGTGAATTTTGCTAGTCGCCCTGTCCGGCATCCGCAGCCATGCGTTTGCGCAGATTTTCCTGGATTTGGGCTTCGGTCATTTGGGGCTTCGTCTTCCGCTTTTTGGAGAACCAGCGCTTGCGCGTCTCAGGATTGGTCAGCGGATCATCAAAGGTCTCGTGATAGATCGTACTGGCGCCCGTTACGCGATCAAACTCGGCAAGCGCCGTATCGTAATCCGAAAGGGCCTGCAGTCCGGTTGACTGAGCCTGAGTCAACGCAACTTGCGCATTCAAAACGTCGAGCTGTGTGCCGGCACCCGCGTTGAGGCGCTCCCGGGCCAGACGCAAGGATTCTTCGGCTTCGGCGACCGCTTTTTGCTGGCTGTTGATCGTTTCACGGGCCTGGAGGATGCTCAAATAGGCGTTCTGCACCTCCTGCTCCACCTGGCGAACAGAGTCTTCGTAATTGACCTTAGCCGCTTCAAGCCGGGCTCGCGCTTGCAGAACCCTGCCGTGTGTGGCAAGGCCGTCAAAAATGGCCCAGTTACCGGTGAAACCAAAAAACCAACCTTCAACGGTATCCGAAAGATCGTCTGCAGCGGGTTCATTGCGGAATTCCCATCCGGCATTCGCATTGATCGTTGGTTTGTACCCAGCGAGCTGAACTTTGATGTTTTCGAGGTCAGCCAGGATCGTCGCGCGTTGCACTTTGAGAAATGCGCGGCGTTCCAGGGCGGTTTGAATCGCGGCAGCCAGATTGACGTTGCGGGGTTCGAATTCGAGTTTGCCTTTAACCGGGAACGGGGACAGATCGGCGTTGGTCGGCCAGGAAACACCGACGAGTCTGGCGAGCTGTAGCTGCGCGGTCTGGTAATTATTGCGAGCCTCAATGAGCGGAGGACGCGCGTTGGCGAGAGCTACGGAAGCCTGCAGAACATTGAAGCGCGGCACCGTGCCCGCATCGAAACGATTCTGTTGATCCTTCAACTGGCTTTCGAGCAAGGCGACAGATTCCTCTTGGACTTTGATGAGGGCTCGGTTGAGCAGGACGAGGTAAAATTGCTTACGAACATCCGAAATAACAGTATCAACCGTATCGCGGAGCTGATAGAATGCGCTGTCTTCAGTAATTTTTGCGGCTCGAATGGCTGCGCCGACCTGGCCGCCGCTGTAGAGGAGCTGGGTGACTTCGAAGGCAAGCCGCCAGGACTTATCGTTGGTACCGGAGGTTTGACCGGAGCTACGAGGGAGGGACAGCTGGACCGGCCGGCCGTCTATCTGAGCGGTCACAGTTTCCACTCCATTTCCGTTATTTGTGTTTGTTTCGTCAGGGTCAACCTGGTCGTAAGTCGCCAATGCATTCAACTGCGGCAACGCTTGGGCGCGGATCTCAACGACCTGGCCGCGGGTCTGCTTGATCGTTGCCAACTGGTCCAAGATACTCGCGTTTCTCTGTATGGCTGTAGCCACGGCTTGATCGAGGGTGACGCCATTCGCCGGGCTCGCTGGCTGATCTGCGAAAGAAGTGCCTTTTTGGGCTGTGTACGTCTGCTCGGACCAATTCACGTCAGAAGCTATTCCAGGACTGGGTGTCGGACCGGCGAGGAGTTGCTCGTCGGGCGGAGGAACAGCCATCTGACTTTCTTCACCGGAAACTGCTGGTGGCGTCGGAAGAGTGCTGGCTGGAGAAGGCGACACCGCCGGGGTCGGCAACGGCGTCACGGCTGGAGTCGCGGAAGCGGCGGGTGAGGACCCAGGCGTCGGCGAAGGGGTATCCTGAGCGACGGCAGAAGTCCCCCAAAACACCAGTGCGACAGCCAGTTGATGGCTAATTTTCATTTTGTTCATTTCGCAGGCAGTAGGTATTGATTTTTCGGTAGATTTGCAGCCAGCACTTTTGCTCTGCAGGCTCCAGCTCGGCCATCAGTCGCAAGACATTATTCACGACGTCCTCGCGAATGCCTTGCACCAGAGCCATTCCCTTTTCCGTGATGCGGACAATTACTTTGCGCCGATCCTCAGTTCCGTGAGCGCGCGTGATGTAACCCATGTTCTGCAGGCGATCCACCATCCCTGTCGCAGCAGCTGTGGTGTGTCCCATTTTTTGCGCAATCTCGGACATAATCGCGACTTCGTGATCGCAAAGATGGGAGAGAAGGAAATACTGTGGAAACGAGACATTGCCGCGGGCGAGCTCCTTGGAGAGATGCAGGATGAGGCTTCGCTGCAGATGCATGATGATGTCGGCGAGAGCTTCTGCCTCGCATCGTTGTTCTGCAGATGGAGCGTGGATATCGAGACGAGGCATCAATGAGATCGGCGCATTAAATTTAGCAAGGCCCCATATAGTTAAGGCTATTGATATTTAAGGAGTCGCAAAATTTTTAGCATGGCTTTTCTCGGATGCAAATCCCGCGAACATTTTTCTGACCTCAGCAATCCAAAAAACGCATCCGGCGGTGGCGCTCGTCATCAGTCTCACTACTTTTCAGCTGACTCACCTTTCCGTCATGGCTGCGGGTTCACTGGGAGTCCTGGTCTTTGTACCCTTCCGATTTACATAACCTCCCGGATATTTGACGCGTGTACCGGGCGGCAGCACACCTTCTTCGGTGCGTGGTCGGGTCAAGGGGCCTTGATTTTTGGCATCCCAAGCCTGCGCCTGGGCCTGCAGAGAGGGCTTCAGTGCCGCCATTTTCTGCGCGTATTCCCGGTAATAAAGACGAAGCCACGCGCGCTTATCCGGTTCTGTCTTCATCGCCAGCGCCTTTTTCTTGAGCTCCTGAAGCTCGGGATCAAGCTGAACAGCTGTCGTCAGTTTACGAAACGCGACCTTCTGCTTTGAAATATCTTCTGCAGAAGGTCCTTTTGGGACGATTACAGGTGGCCGACGCTGCAACTCCTCCATCGCACGCTCTGCGGGATATGGAGTTACGCTCGGTTCGGGCAAAAGAAGCGGTTCCTGCGGGACCACAGACCCCTCGATTCGCCGTTGGTCATCACTCGCACCCGCCGGTGCAGCATTCTGAAAATCGGAAGGCTCAGGCAATGGAACCAGATTCGAGCTCTTGGAAGGCGCCGCAGGCGTTGGAGTCGGGGTGGCAGAAATGGACGGTTTGCTGGCTGGATCAATTGCAGCGGCCGGTCGGACTGCCAGAACGAAAAGGAAAGCCAAAACGGGAAAGAAAGTCCGATGCACGGCGCAAAGTATCCCATCTCCGGCATTTGCAAAGGGCGTCTCCGAAACGTAGAAAAGCCAGTGCCTATTCTTCCTCGCAGCTCGTTCAGGCGCCTCGACCTCGACCTTTCACCTGTCGAAGTCGCCGGGGGATTACGTCATTTGCCAGGAATGGTTTTTTTGGATAGCGCCGTTGTGGGCCAAGGAGCGATCTCGGTCATTGGCGCGTGTCCCGCCCGGATTGTCGCAGACAATCTGCCGTTGCTTCGTTCCGAACTGGAAAAGAGGCAGACGGACACAGGCGATCTCGGTTTTCCAACGGATGCAGCAATCGGTTTTTTCGAATACGAAGGATCGTTTTGTTTTGGTTTTTATGACGAGTTGCTGGTGTTCGACCACTCACAGGAACGGTGGTTGGGCAGCGAGGCGTTAGCTGCGGAGATTCAAAAATTTACTCCACAACCTCCTCGACCGCTGCAGTTTGAGCCGCTGTTCGGAAAGGAAAGATTTTGCTCCATGGTCCGAAGGGCCCAGGAATACATCGCTGCGGGAGACATCTATCAGGTGAATCTCGCACAGCCGTTTCAAGCCCGTTGGGATGGCGACGCATTCACATTTTTCGAGGCGCTACGGCACTATTCCCCTGCCCCATTTTCCGCATTTATTGACCTCGGCGGGAAACAGATCATTTCGTCCTCTCCGGAATGCTTTCTGAAGATGAGCGGGCGCCATATCCTCACACGGCCGATCAAAGGAACTCGGCCTCGCTATCGTGACCAAGCGCGTGACGAGCATTCCGCCTACGAATTACTCACATCGGTCAAAGAGATTGCCGAATTGGTGATGATCACCGACCTGGAGCGCAATGATCTCGGCCAGATTTGCGAATTCGGCAGCGTGCATGTCAGTGAGTTGCTGAAAATGGAGCGTTTCGAGCAAGTGTTCCATTTGGTCTCCACCGTCGAGGGCCGGCTCGGGCCGCAATTCAGCCATCTCGACGCGCTCCTGGCGTGCTTTCCCGGCGGATCGATCACCGGCGCACCCAAGAAGCGTGCGCGGCAAATCATTTCTGAATTGGAGCAGCGACCACGCGGGGTTTACACAGGCGCCATCGGCTATTTCGGCAACGGCGGAAAAAGCGGTGAGAGCCAGTTCAGCATCGTCATCCGGACTGCCGTTAAAACCGGCAACCAAATCGAATTCCAAGTAGGTGCCGGTATCGTTGCCGATTCCATCCCCGAAGCGGAATATCAGGAGACCCTCGATAAAGCCGCCGGCATGCTCCTCGCCGCGGAACGATTACACGCGGCTACAGCGTAGGTCAGGTATAGTACGGTCGCAGAGCCGGCGGCATACTACCAACTCGCAGGGCATGATCGATCTCGCGATCCGGAATGGCGGTTTCGCGATCCAGCGCAATTCGCTCTCCGGCCTTCAGAGCGGCGATCGGGACACCGTCCCGAAGGAGAATTCGATGGGCGGCGATCGCGGCAATGCGGGGTCCAGGAGTCAGGATACCCACAAGATTAAGTGGGTCGGCAGCGCTGATCGTGACCAATTCTCCAATGAGCGGGGTTTTACGGACGGAACGGAGCGATCCAATGGCTTCGGGCAAGGCGAATTGTTCACCGCTGACGCCACCAACAAAATAGCCGCCGCGGATTTCGCCCCGCGCTTCCAGCCGGCGATAGACGCGAATCAGCTCAAACCACGATACCCCCAACGTTTCGCGCTCGATCATCCGCCGGAACACCACGCCATAGCGCCGCAGCAGAGTCCACGCAAACACCTCAATCGCCTCGTCACGGCCATGTCCGCTTTGCAGACCGGGCATCCGCAACAACGACCAACGGCCTGCGAATTCCACACTGGAAACGGCTTTGCGACGTCGGCGTTTTTCGTGGGTGGAAAATGATGCGCGTTTTTCTTCGGGCAAAAGCAAGGCCCGCAAACCCTCGAAGCTGTCCGCTGTCACGGAGCCCTGGGCGGCCAATTCAGCCAACGCCTGCTCGACTCGCGACGGCAGGACTCCCGACCGCCTTGCTATCTCGCCAAAAAACAGCGCGCCTCCGTGCGACAATGTTTCAAGCGTTCGCGACGTATCCGGTGAAAACTGCGGCGTCTCCGAAACAGCGGAAAGCGTGAGCCAGTGCGGCAGGTTCTCACGCGAGAAAAGCGAGACAGGGCTCGAACGCACCGGCGTCGAAGGGCGGCTCCCGCCGTTCTGAGGTGAAGTCAGCCGTCCCCATCCGATGCGCCCAGTGAAACATAACTGATCGAGCCATGCCGGCGCGTAATTTTTCACCCGCAATGCAAGCACTTCCGGCTCCCATGCCGCCGCAGGTAATTCGTAACCATCGAGCAATTCCAGTACCGCTCGCACTCCTTCCAAGCCCTCGGCTCGATGTTCCGCATCCACGCGCTGCCACGCCAAAAGGAAACGCTGAAATTCTGCAATGGACACCGGCTGAATCTCCGCGCGAAGCCGATTGATCGTAAGCCGGTGAATGCGTGCCAGCAGCCGGCGATCGCACCACTCCGCCGCAGTCGCATCAGGATGAAATTTGCCGCGAAGAACGAAACCTTCCCCTTCGAGCCCCACCAGTGCGATTTCGATTTCCGCCGCGGGCAACCGGAAGAAATGCGTCAGCGCCTCCGCGGTGATTGGGCCGATGATCTCGATGCGTCCACGGACGAGTTCGCGAATAGCTTCGGTACGTTCCCAAGATCGTCTCTTTGCGGGATCCGGGACGACCAGCGGCGGTTCGACGGTTCGATTTGGATAAATTGTCTGCACCAAGGAAAGCCGCTCGGCTGCGACCCAAAAGGGCTGGTCATCGAGCAGCCTCCCTACGCGCTTTTCGTCGGTAAGCGCTCGCAGCCACGATCCGGAACCATCTCCCGTCCGCCGGATTTCCTCATCTGTCATCGCTCCTGCGAGCAGCAGCGCTTCATGAAGTTCGTCCGCGTTCGTTGCGCGCGGCCATGCTTCCTCGCAAACCTTCTCGATGGCCGCAGCGTCAAGAATTCCGAGCCCCTCATTTGTGGACGATTCGCTAGAGCGGCGCAAATAAACCGCCTGCGTCCGACGTTCCTCGAGTGGCGCGTTATCGAGAAAGGCGTAAGGCTTCGCGTTGAGAATTTCATGCGCGAGCGGCGATGGCTCCGGCAGATCACGGGCGACGCATCGTATTTCGCCGGACTCAATCTTCTTCAACACTCCAACGAGGCCGTCGATATCCATCGCCTCAGTAAGGCAATCATCGACGGTCTGTCGTACGAGTGGATGATCGGGAACCTCGCGGTCGCCGGCGATATTTTCGAGGCAGGCGAGTTGATCGGGAAAAACGGCAGCGAGCAGATTCTCGGATTCCATGCGCTGCAATGGTGCAGGAATCTTGCGCCCACCGCGTTGGCGCGGTAGAGCGAGAGCGCGCGAGGCGTTCCAACGCCAGCGGATTGGAAACATCGGTGCATCGAGCAAGGCCTGGATGAGAATGTCACGCACCGTTTGGGTGCTCAAAAAGCGAAAAACATCTTCGAGCGGAAACGAATGCTGGGTGCCCAGCGAAAGCACAATGGCGTCATCGGTCGCCGCCGCCTGCAATTCGAAATTGAACGACCGGCAGAACCGTTTCCGCAACGCCAATCCCCAAGCGCGATTCACCCGACTCCCGAATGGCGCATGCAAAACAAGCTGCATCCCCCCTGATTCATCAAAGAAGCGCTCCATGACGAGAGTCCGCTGGGACGGAATCACTCCGAGCGACCGGTAGATCGCGCCAAAATAGTCCACGAGCTGCCGCATCCCTGAATCCGAGAGACCCGGCTCGCTCTGAAGCCACTCATCGAACGTTCCTGCCTCGATCCGCGTTTCCACTTCCTCCCGAAACCTGGACACCGCCCGGGATAACTCTCTCGTGCGCCCCGGTGCTTCGCCGAGCCAGAACGGGATCCCCGGGGGCTGCCCATGAGCATCCTCAACGCGCACGACCCCGGAATTAATTCCCAGGATGCGCCAAGACGCGTTGCCAAGTTGGAAAACCTCGCCGGCCATACTCTCGACTGCAAAGTCTTCATTCACCGTGCCGATGAATGTGCCGCCCGGCTCGAGCACCACGCGATAGTCCGCATTGTCCGCGATTGCACCGCCAGACGTCAGAGCAACCAAACCCGCTCCGCGCCGAGCCCGCAGGCGGCGATTCACAGCATCGTAGTGGATCAACGCACCACGGCGCCCCCGTTTTGTGCTGAATCCTTCCGCCAGCATGCGCAGAACTTCATCAAATTCCTCCCGTGTCAGGTCGCGATACGGCCAGGCCGACCGCATTAGGTCGAACAACTTGCCTTCCTCCCATGACTCGGAGGCCGCGCAGGCAACCATCTGCTGCGCGAGCAAGTCGAGCGGTTTTTGAGGGATTTGCAGCACATCGAGTTCGCCGGAGCGAATGCTGCCGAGCATGGCGATGCATTCGACTAGTTCATCCCGGCTGAGCGGAAAAATCCTGCCCTTGGGCAAACCACCGCGTTTGTGTTCCGCGCGACCAACGCGTTGCAGGAACGTCGAGATCGAATGTGTCGGGCCGATCTGACAAACGAGATCCACCGAACCAATGTCGATACCGAGTTCCAGTGAAGCCGTGGCGACGAGGGCTTTCAGCTCGCCGCGTTTGAGCCGACTCTCGGCTTCAAGCCGCAGTTTTGCCGAAAGGCTTCCGTGATGAGATGTAACTTTATCGTTTCCTAAACGCTCCGCGAGATGATGCGTCACGCGTTCGGCAAGCCGGCGTGTGTTGACAAAAACGAGCGTCGTCCGGTGTGCTTCGATGAGATCCGAAAGCCGCCCATAGACTTCGGTCCAGACTTCGTTCGACATCACGGCCTCCAGGGGCGAGCCGGGTAATTCGATGGCGAGGTCGAGTTTTCGTGTGTAGCCGCAGTCGATGATGTCGCAATTCGCCCGGCCCGCTTCATTCACATTCCGCGTCCCAACGAGAAAACGCGCCACTTCCTCAATCGGTTTTTGGGTAGCAGAAAGGCCAATGCGCTGAAGCGGAGCATTCACGAGCGCCTCCAACCGCTCCATGCTCAGCGCGAGATGCGATCCGCGCCGGTTGCCAACGACTGCGTGAATTTCATCCACAATCAGCGTCCGAACGGGCGCCAAAAGTTTGCGACCGGAGACCGATGTGAGCAGCAGATAGAACGACTCCGGCGTGGTCACCAAAATATGCGGCGGCTTGCGCGCGATAGCCTGCCGCTTCGCTGCTGGCGTATCGCCTGTACGCACTTCCGCACGCACCTCGACGTCATGTCCGCCAGCCTCGCGCAACGCTACGCGGATCCCGGCCAACGGTTCGTCGAGGTTTTTGTGGATGTCGTTGCTTAGCGCCTTGAGGGGCGAGACGTAAACGACCCGAGTCTCATTCGTGAGCGTCCCACTGAGTCCTTCACGAAACAACGCGTCCAGCGAAGCCAGAAATGCCGCCAGCGTCTTGCCTGACCCAGTCGGTGCGGCGATGAGCGTGTTTGCGCCGGATTGAATCGCCGGCCAGCCCCGTCGCTGCGGCTCGGTCGGACTCCCAAATGTCCGCTCGAGCCATCGCGCCACTGCCGCATGGAATTGGAACGCTTGCATCGCCCCGGGAGTATGCCATCAACTCCCGCTCCCGCCCAACGGGAACCCGGGCACGTGTTGTCTTCTTTACGCGCCCAACGCTGTCGAGGGGCGTGCCGATTCCGTTTTTTCCTCCGGGTCGGCGGGCCGGTTGCTGATGTTATTTCCGTCTCCCGATTTGAGCGTCCCAAAAGTCGACGACGACAGGATGGTGATAATTCCCAAAGTGAGGAAGGCGTGGTGCAGGGCGCTGATGAATACCGGACCATGCACCTGCGGCGATCCGCCCAAGAAAAACGCAGCTACCACCGCGGCGAAGGCAACACCGAAGCTGATCGAAAACTGCTGCGCAGTACTTCCAATGCTGCTGGCTTTACTGGCGTCCGCCGAATCGATGTCAGCGTAAACGAGCGTGTTCATGCTGGTAAACTGGAGCGCGGAGGCAAATCCCTGGCACAAGCTCAGCACGATAATCATAACCAGCGGCGTGCCCGGCCGGACAAGGCCGAAAACCATGATAAACAAGCCGATCACTACGGTGTTGACGACCAGGACATTTCGATGGCCAAACCGTGCGAGAATCGGGCGAGTCATTAGTTTCATCCCGATCGCTGCGAGCGCCTGTGGAATCGTCAGCAAGCCTGCCTGCCACGGTTCGTACCCCAGACCGATCTGATACAACAGTGGCAGCATAAATGGCATCCCAGAGATGCCCAGGCGCGTCACGCAACCGCCGACGACCGACACACGAAACGTCCTGATTTTGAACAATCCCAGGTGCAAAAGAGGCGCCGAAACACGGTTTGCATGCCATCCGTAGGCCCCAAGCAGAAGCAGCGAAATCACAAACAACCCAGCCATTTGCGCCCAAGGCAGGCTGTGTTCACCAAAAATCTCCAGCACATACGAGAGCAGCGCAATGCCTGAACCGAAAAGCAAAAAACCCCTCTTATCGAGCGGGGGCGAATTTGCATCCCGAAAATTCGGCATGAACCGGTGCGCAAAAAACCACCCAAGAAGCCCGACCGGCAAGTTTAGGAAAAAGATCATTCTCCATGGCATCCAATGCACGATCATGCCCCCTGTGAACGGTCCCAGAAGCGGCGCAATCAACGCAGGGATGACGACGAAATTCATCGCCCGAATTAGCTCCGACTTCGGAAAAATCCGCACGAGAGCCACGCGACCCACCGGCATCATCATCGCGCCGCCCACGCCTTGAATGATTCTCGAAACGACCAGCATCGGCACATTCACGGCAAGGCCACACAGAAGCGAGCCGATGGAGAATAGCGCGATCGCAGCTTGAAACACCCGTCGCGTCCCGAACCGGTCCGCCACCCAACCACTCACCGGGATGAAAACTGCGAGACTGAGCATGTAACTCGTGAGCACCGCCTTCAGGCTCAAGGACGGAACGTTCAAGCTCGCCGCCATGGTCGGGACCGCCGTGTTGATGATCGTGGCGTCCAGATTTTCCATGAACAAAGCCACACCAACTACCCACGGCAGCACTCTCTTATCCGGCTTGATCGCCTGCGCCGCGTTTGGCGGACCGCTCATCGGACAGCGTCACCATCATCGCAAATCTTTGAAAGCGAATCGGTTAGGTTCCAAAATTCAATCATGTCAGCTTTGTGGACCGCTCAGAAACTCTTTGGCTAGCGCTGTATAAGCCATGGCCCCAACTCCCAACGGATCGTACTCCAGAATCGGTTTTCCGAAACTCGGAGCTTCGCCCAAGCGCACGGTCCTCGGGATCATCGTGGAGTAAACACGCCCCTGAAAATGTTGCCGAACCTCGGCTGCGACCTGCTGGCTGAGGTTCGTTCGGCCGTCGTACATCGTCATCACGATTCCTTCGATGACCAGCGTCGCATTGATCGCCTGGATTCGGTCCACAACCTGGACAATCCGCGACAATCCTTCCAAAGCGAAATATTCGCACTGCAGAGGGATCAACAGTGAATCCGCAGCCGCTAGCGCGTTCGTCATTAAAATTCCAAGCGACGGAGGGCAGTCCAAAAAAACCAGATCGTAAGACGACTCATTGCGCAGGGGTTGTAATGCCTGTCGCAACCGGGTCAAATGATCGTCCAAGCGCGCAACCTCAATTTCAGCGCCGGCGAGGTCGATGTCCGCGGGAATCAACGAAAGATTCTCAAATCGGGTCGGCATCATGTGCCCGGAGATCTGCGATTCGCCAATGAGGGGACCGTAAACGCTTTGCCCATCAACAGCCTCGACGCCGAGTGCGCTCGTGGCATTTCCTTGCGGATCAAGATCCACGAGCAGCACACGCTGTCCCAACGCAGCCAGGCAGACAGATAAATTCACGGAGGTCGTCGTTTTCCCGACTCCGCCCTTTTGGTTGGCAACAGCAACAATCTTCATCCCGAGAGTTCATAGCGGGCCCCAGGAAGACGGACAAATCATAATCTTGCCTAACGGGGAGAACCGAAACGCTAATTTCCGGAAGACTATCCGTCGATGTTCCATGTGCCGTCCCATTCGTCGGGTGGCACAAGATGCTCGTGTGCCTCGCAACGTTGCAGCATCACTTTCGAAACGGTGACATCGCCGGACGCAAGCAAATCCCGGTAAATCGCCGCGGCTGCCGAGAATTCGCGGCGCACATACAATTCGTGCGCTTCGGCAGTCCGTTCGCAGCGTTCCTCGATCTCGGGCGACACGTCTCCCCGCAGTCCCGCCAATTCATAAATCAGTTCCCCGGCCGAAAGCCCTTTCGGGCTCACCCGTTCCACGGGGCGCACAACGACAAAACCCGCGACTTTGGCAAAGAGCTGGCCGCTCACAAGAATGCGCGTGCCATAGATTTTGTTCAGACTCTGGAGCCGGCTCGTCATATTTACCGCGTCACCGATGATCGTGTAGTTCATCCGCTCATTGCTTCCGATGTTCCCAACGACCACGTCTCCTGTGTGCAGCCCGAACCGGGTGTGAAAAAGCGGTGTTCCCCGCGCTGCCCACTCTACTTGCAGTCGTGTAAGCGCCCGCAAATTTGCAAGCGCAGCCCGGCAGGCATCCAGGGCATGCTCAGGATTTGGCCTCGGGGCGTTCCAGAACGCCATCACCGCGTCGCCCATGAATTTGTCCAACGTTCCGCCATGACGCGCGATCCCGGCGCTCATTGCTCCCAGGTATTCTCCGAGGTGATCGACGAGCACATCCGGCGCCAGCTTCTCGGCCGTCGGTGTAAAGTCCTCAATATCAGAAAAATAGATACTCACCTCCGAAAGCCGGCCGCCCAGCTCCGCCTCGCGGCCGCTGGAGACGAGGTCACGCACCAAATCCGACGGAACGTATTTGCTGAACGAACGCAGATTCGTCTTCATTTCCGTCATGGCCCGCGAAAGATGATCAAACTCTCGGATCATCGTTTTCGGCATTGGCTTTGAATCGAGCTCCAGGCGGCCGATACGCTGTGCCTCTTGTTGGAGCAGTCGCATACGGCCGCCCACGAGTCGCGCAACCCGAATCGCGACAAAACCCATCGCCGTGCTTGCAAAAACAAGCAACGCGATGCCCCATTTCCGGTTCGCTAGTAGTTCGCCGGCAATCTCGTCCTTGGGAAGAACGGTCGCGACAACCCAGCGCGGCAGGCCGGGATCACGCAATGTTTCCAATGCGCACAGATAGGATTTTCCCCCTTCCTCAAAATCGATATTGACGCCCGATGCGATTCCACCTTCGTCGCGTCGCGATCCCGCCGTGTGCTTTTTCGCTGCCAAAACGGTCGGCTGCGCGCGGAAAACTTGCATCAATCTCGCAGTTACTGGGTCGTCTAATTTCAAAGGTTTTCCGGCCTCCTGGCCTTTCGCCGCATCGATGACCACATTCATGTCCGGGTGGGCGATGAGCTTCATCTCCCCATCGGCGCGCACTTCGAAAACCACGGAGTAACCGGTAAATTCGTCGTCGAGTCGCTTCAAAAACTGACACAGGGTGCGTGTATCAAAGTCAACATTCCAGACGCCGAGCAGCTGGTTTGCCGGATTGAAAATCGGAGTTGCATAGGTAATTCCCGGCAAATCGCTAAATTCGTACGTTTCTGTCCACACGCTTTTCCCCGCCTTAACCGCCGTTTCGTAAAAGGAACTTCTTCTCGGGTCAAAAGAGTTCCATTCCGAAACCGACGTACCCACGACACTTTGGCCTTCCAGTTCAAAATCGTGGATAACGCGTTTTCCATCCGGTGCATTTACATAGGCGCGCACACGAAGGCTCCCGTCAGCGGCACGCTGAACCTGGCAATACTCACCTGTTTGTTGCAACGCCAGGCCGACGTTGGAAAGCGACCCCTGCACCTGAAAGGATCTTACAAGGAAAGGAAACAACGCCCTGAAATCCTCTGCCGACAGCGCGCCCTTGGTGGTGACCAAACGGGAGTTCAGGTCATTTTGGTCGATCGCTGACCGCATCAAAGTTTCTATCCGGTCTTCGATGTTTTGGGATAGACGTGCAACGATCTGATTGCCCAATTTTTCAATCGTCCGTTTTTGGAAAAAGAACGAAATTGTGACGATGCCTCCGATTGAGACGACGACGAGACTCAACGTGATTGCGGTGAGGAGCGATCGAAAAGAAAATAGGCGTTCGGAAGGCATCAGATCGCCAAACGTAGCCGCACACTGCCGCCCGACAAGCTCTGTAGGGCTGCCTCTGCCTGGGACGAGCTGGGTCCAGCCCTTTAGAGAATCGTCACTACAACTCGAGCAATTGCAACTGCCACGGCAGCAATACGTTATCAGGCGATTGGAGAGAAAGAGCGATGGATTCAAGCGCCTGGCGCGGAGCAATCAGCGACGCGTCGAGTCTAATCTCGGCGGCCACTCTGTCTCGAATGGCCTTCAAACGGTCAAACTCCGCTTCCTGCTCAGGTGTCCAGCGACGTCGCGGAGAAAATATACGTTGTGGCCACTCTGACTGAGGTTGCGCAAGAGCGACCTGAACCGCCTCCTCGAAACGCTGGCGCCGCGGACCGCGAAGCTCCGTCAATTGCACGGAGTGACCCGCATCGATTGCGATAGCCGCCTGGATCATCTTGTCGTTGTTAAGGATATGAAAAACCGGCCGATCCCGCTTCTCGGCTTCAAGTTCACGCCATTTCCAGAGTTCGCGAAGGATCGCGGCACATCTTCCGCGCAGATTGCCACTGCCGGAGATGCGCCAGAGTTCATCGGGCTTCTTGACACGATCTTTGGCAGCTTGTTTCCACGCTTGTTCGCAGCTTTGACGAAACCATTCTTCGCGGCCCAGTTCCTGTAGTCGCGCGCCCAGGATATCGCGAAGCGGCAGCAAATAGTGCGTGTCGTTCCGTGCGTACTCGATCATGGCGTTGGGCAACGGCCGCTGGTTCCAGTTCGCTTTTTGCGATCCTTTGGCCAGCTCCACACCCAGGAAACGCTGGACGAGTGCCGCATAACCAACTTCCGTCTCGCCACTGAGGCGGGCAGCGATCAGTGTATCGAAGACGCCGCTCACCAGAATGCCGGCTCGGCGGAGCATCCGCAGGTCAAAATCGGCACCCTGGAGGACGATCTCCTTGTCCGATAAAGCCTCAGCAAGCGGTTCCAGCGAAATATCCGCAAGCGGATCGATAATTTCGTCTGTTCCAGGGATGCTTACCTGGATGAGACAGAGTTTTTCGCGATAAGAGTGAAGGCTGTCCGCTTCGGTGTCAACAGCGATGACAGACGCCGCCGAGACCTTAGCGGAAAACTCAGTCAGCGCAGAAGTGTTGTCGATGACCGACTCAACGGTTCTGGAGGGGGTAAGTTCCGCCGCGCCTGACTTGTTCACCGGAACATGAGCAGTTCTGCGTTGGATTTTGTCGCTTTGACGTTTGTCACAAGCAATTCCATCGCTTCAACTGGCGGCAGCGCGGCCAGTTTTTTACGCAACACGCCAACGCGTTGAAATTCATCCGGGTGATAGAGCAATTCATCACGTCGGGTACCGGACTTCAGGATGTGGATTGCTGGAAAGATCCGTTTTTCGACAAGCGCACGATCGAGATGGAGCTCCATGTTGCCGGTGCCCTTGAATTCTTCAAAAATCACGTCGTCCATTCGGCTGCCCGTCTCGACAAGGGCCGTTGCCAGGATGGTGAGGCTGCCGCCTTCCTCGACATTACGGGCGGCACCGAAGAAGCGCTTGGGCTTCAGCAGAGCCGATGCCTCGATACCGCCGGACATCGTGCGGCCTTTGGTGGGTTGAAGGTTGTTGTAGCCGCGGGCGAGACGTGTGATCGAATCGAGCAGAATAACGACGTGCTGGCCGAGCTCGACAAGGCGCTTGGCTCGTTCGATAACAAGATCGGCGACTTGCGTGTGCCGTTGTGCGTTCTCATCGAAAGTGGAGCTATAGATCTCGGCATCGACCGAGAGCTTGAAGTCCGTGACCTCTTCAGGGCGCTCATCCACCAGGAGGAGAATGAGGTGAATTTCCGGGGACGTCACCCGTATGGACCTCGCAATCTCTTTGAGCATGATCGTTTTACCCGCACGCGGCGGAGCAACGATGAGTCCTCGTTGACCGCGGCCAAGCGGCGAAACGAGATCGATGATACGGGACGTAGCCGAGTTGGTAACGGTATTTTCGAGAATGATCCGTTTGTCCGGGAAAAGCGGCGTAAGATTGTCGAAATGCTTAGTTTCACGCCATTTCTCGGCAGGAACGCCTTCGATGGTCTCGATAAAATCGAGCGCCATGAATTTTTCCTTGTCCCGCGGCGGCCGGATAGTGCCTGAAACCCTGTTACCCGTGCGGAGGAAGAAGCGTTTGAGCATCTGCGGCGCGATATAAACGTCGTCCGGCAACGGCTGGAAACTGTATTTGGGCCAACGAAGAAATCCATAGGTCTCTCCGGTGGGCTCGATCATCCCTTCGACCCGAATTTTGACGCCCTGCGACAGCAGATAACGCACAATATCGAGAACGATATGATGACGGGAACGCTCCTGTGTGAGGCGAAGGCGAGCCGTTCGCGCGAGCTCAAGCAGCTGAATGAACGTGGCGTTGTGGAGATCGTCGAGGTGGATGTCGCCCTCGATCTTGTGTTCGCCCAGCTTCAAATCGGGTTTGGGCGGCGGTTCAGAAGTCATTACCGCAGGCGCAGGCATTTCCGCAGTGGCGGTAGTCGTCGCTTCGGCAGAGTTCTCAGAAATCGATTGCCCGGAATTTGGGCCGTTGTCTTCAAGCATAACGCAGTTTCAAGCGTTCCACGGCCAGGATGATCTGGCTTTCCAGGACCGCTTTGGTGTGATCATTCCAAATTACAATATCTGCCCGTTGGATTTTAGTATCCTGAGGCATTTGAAAGTCGATGACGCGGCGGCTGGTTTCGGAAGACCAGCCTCGGTTCTCAGACAACCGGCGGATTCTCCGGTCGTCAGACGCCGCCACTACGATAACGCAATCGCACCAACTTTCACCCTGCGTTTCGTATAGAAGCGGGATTTCCGCAACGAAATAATCGCCTGAGTCGCGAAATTCTTGGCTGCGGGTGCTCCATTCCTCTCGGACGAGCGGATGAAGAATGCCTTCCAACGCCCGGCGGCGCGGCTCATCTGCGAAAACGAGTTCACGCAATTTTCCGCGGTCCACCCGACCGTCCGAAGCAATTACCTCTCCCCCAAAGGCAGCCCGAATTTGTTCGGCAACAACTGGATCGCCATCCAGCAATCGGCGGACAGTGGCATCGGCAGAAAAAGCTTCGACTCTGCGGGTTTCCGACAGATGCCGGACCAGAAGCTCCGTTGCGGTTGTCTTACCCGTAGCCACGCCTCCAGTGACTCCGAGGACGGGCATACAGGTCTATTTCGAGAAATCCTTCGAAAAATCCGGTAATGGCTGGGGCGGCTGTTCAGCCGGATGCAGGGGCTCAACAACTTCCTCTTCCAGTTCCTCTTGATTCACAGGCTGTCCAGCTGGATTCATCAGGCGGGCCGTGACAAAAACGACCAGATTGCGTTTGATATGCTGGTCTGAACTGGAGCGGAAAAGACGTCCGATAAGGGGGATGTCACCGAGGAACGGTGTCTTATCTTCGATTTTTTGCACATCCTCACGTATAAGGCCGCCTATGACCACGGTTTGGCCATCCCAGATGCTCACCTGTGTCTGAACTTTGCGTGAAGAAAAGATCGGCTGATTGATAATGTTGGGGGTGAGAACCACCGATGAGTTTCCCACCTGTATGCCAGCGACGATGATCGGACTGACCGTTTGAATTGGGCTGCCGTAGTTGATGAAACCTTCGAATTCGGTGACAGACGGAGCCAGCGTAAGGTCAATGGTCTGTCCATCCGGGCCTACCTGAGGCTCGACTTCAAGCGTCACGCCCACGTTGCGGGTCTCAAACGTAGTGGGCGTAGTGGGTGTAACGGGGAAGGAACTCGACGTTGTCGATGTGCCGACCGTGCCCGTTCCTGCGCTCGCGCTGGAGGATCCAAAGGATTGCGGAATTTGGGGCGGATCGAATTCGGTCGGGTAACGGAACTCGCGCACAATTTCGATAACAGCCCTCATCCCGCTCTTGGTTGTAACTCGCGGCGCAGAAAGCAGATCGACGCCTTTTTTCTGGTTCAAAGCGCGGATGACCACCTGAAACTGGGGGTCTGTGAAGACGCCAGCTAGCCCAAAGATGCCCGGTGCCTTGAGTGAATTTCCGGTCAAGCCAAAGAGCAACGCGTCGATTGCGTTTGCGCTGATGGCTGTGGTGCCACTGCGATTTCCACCCGTTACCGGATTTGTTCCAACGGGAAGGCCCGTAATGGGATTGATAAACGGCCAGTCTGCAGGATCCAGCGGCAACTGGTTACCCTCGGTGCCACCACTCGCGAAGACGCGTTCGCTCTTATCGACATTGAAGGCGCCCAGAGTCCAGTCGAAGCCAAGTTCCTTGGTGTCCGTCTGTTGAATTTCCACAAACTTGGATTCGATTTCTATCTGTTTCGGAGCATCTTGCCGCGCCAGCTCGACCAATGTATCGATTAGGTCGAGATTTTCCTGAGTATTCTTGATGATAAGACGGCTGCCATTGGTCTGATAAATGGCGCTTGCACCAGGAGGGAACGAGACTCCCTGACCTTCAAGAAACTCTTTTGCTCCAATTTTTTGGGCGATTCTTCCCCCTATACCAGCAGCGTCGCCCTGAGGTTGCGCATCCTCAGCTGGCGCTGCCGTACCCGTAATAAAACCGGGCGGAACCTGATATTGTTTTGTGATCAGGACATCCGTTGGTTCGGAAAGAGGCACGATCGAAACCGCGTATGGCTCGATCTTGTATTTCAGATTCGCCAGGTTGGTGATGTACTTCAACGCCTCAATCATTGGGACGTTGGAAAGCGAAAGCGTAATGGGTATTTCAGTTGGACTTATCGAAGGAGCAGGTGCCTCCGTTTCCACAGGTGCCGGAGTTTCCAAACCGGGAATCACGGGGGCGGATGGCGCCGCGGGAGCAGCTGAAGAGGATGGCCGGTAGCTGGATTCCAACTTGAGCACAATATTAACACCTCGACGGCTGGCATCTGGCTCGGGATCCAGGTCACGGCTTCGGCTTTTCAAATACTCGATCGCCTCCCGAATCGTGGCGTCCTTGAATTCAATGCGGGGGAAAATGATGCGGTTAAGTTTGCCAGTAATATAACTGGTCCCCTGCGGACCGGTTTCTGGTCCGGTGATCACAACGCCCGTGCCCACACCATATTTTTTCACCGGACTTTCCCAAGATTTACTCACCTGCCAGATCGCACGTGTACGGGCTTCGTTGTAAGCTTCGTCAGCGTATTCGAGGCGGGCTTTGTGAATCTTTTCCTGGCCACGGCGGGCAGCTACATTGGTAGGATCGATGCTGAGAACTTGTTCATAGCGTTTAAACGCCAGGTCATAACGGCCACTGTCGTAAAATCCGTCCGCTTCAACGAGATACTTCTTCACCTCTTCAACGCTGGCGATAAACTTGGGGCCGATCGTTTTATTATAGTAATCCGGCTCCGCAAGGCGATCGAGGATGACCTTGGCGTCGCGATCGTAGGGATTGTATTCAAGAGCAAGGGCGAGGACAGCCTGTGCGTCCTGATATCGGCCTTCGCTGATGCGCTGCTCGGCCAGCTTCACGCTGGCCTTGGAGAATTTCTTAAACGCAACGGAACGCTGTTCGGCGGTTGTTACAGCATCGGGCAAATAAACGAGCGCCTGTTTATAGTGGGTAACCGCTTCCTCATATTGCTCGTTCCCGTAGGCTGCGTCGCCCAACCGGATGGCCTCCTCAGCCTGGAGCGCACGTTCCTGCCGGCGGGCAATTTCCCGTTCGGCGACGCCGGAGATACTTCCGTAGCCTTCCCCGGCACGCGCGGATTGTGGAAACTGACAGACCGTCGCGGCGATGACGGCAATCAGCAGGGCGGGGACAATGCATCTGGGGGTCATATCGATGAGGAGAGTAGAACTATTAGAGCGGAACTAGCGTCGGCGAGGTCTCAAATTTGTAGCCACCATGTATTTACAGCTTTGGAACCTGAATCTCCGCCCCGGTGCCGAGATTCTTGATTAGGGCTTCGGATTGATTGATGTCAATCAATTTATAGGTGGTTTTGTCATCGGGGCTTAGCTGGAAATCCTGATCTTTCTTTTTCGTAAATTCGGAGCCATCCCAGAGATATGCAAACTCGGCGTAAACGTCCGGCGAATTCACAATTTTGCGAATTGGCAAGACCATTTCCTCACCGGTGATCTGACTTTTGATCGTCAGCTCAGAGGTGTCTTCGGGTATTCCAAGTTTATTAGTGACGAATTTCTCTTCAAAATTCTGGATCTTAAAGGGCGTGCCCGTGATCATATCCCCGGTTTTCAAGAACTGGGATGGGCGTTTCAAATCAATGGTATTGATCTGGAACGTTTCACCGTCGCGAGCTTCGAAAACAATACGGAACGGGACCTGGATGAATTTCTTGAGCCGCAGTTTGTCCGTGTATGGCGGATGTTTCTTCGGATCTTGCGGATCGGTTTTTCCCTTCCACTCTTCGAAATTGGTGAACTTGTCGTTGTCAGGATCCTGGTCAAGGACGTCGGCCTGGAGAATTTCACCGTCGAGATGGTTCTCGAAGAACCAAATATTGGGCACGGGCGGATGGTAAGGTTCGCCACCAGCATCAAAAAGCTGGATGGTGTCATTAGGCTTAAGAACGTATTTTTTTGAGACGAACAACGACCCGTTGTAATGGCCCCACTTTGGCGCTTGTTCGAGAGCAGTTTGCGCGGCCTTTATTGGGTCGAGCGGCAAGGGCTTGATTTTCGCACTCGGGGAAAACGGTTGAAGAAACTGGCTAAACGCGTCTTTGAAATGTTGAACCTCAAAAAAAAGGAACGCGGACGACGCTAGTAACAACGCGGCCGCCGCCAGCAGAATCACCCGATCATATTTAGCCTTAAAAAATTCCATGGGGATCTATTGGGCTGGCGTGGGCGAAACTTCTGCATTCGGCGCAGGAGTGAAATAAACAAGGTCGATGATCAAAGTCGCATCGACCTGTTCCGAGCCGACGATAATCTTTGCGGCGGCAGCAGTGCCCGGCTGCGATGGTGCCTCGATTGGAGGGGTTGCGCCTCCGACCTCGGCGGCGCCACCGCGAAGCGGCCCATTAAGTTGTTCGTTCTCGACGCGAATCGCTCGTACGACCAGAAACTGGTCGGTTGTAAGTAGTTGGTTAAGAATCGTCTGAATGCTGTTCTGGTAACCTTTGACGGAAATTTCGAAGGGATATTTGACGAGCAGGGGGCCTGCAGAGGGCTCTTTCTCCGGTCGAACACCCGCAGCATATTGCGGTTCGGGAGGCAGATTCGCCGGAGCGGATCCTTCCTCTCCAGGAACGGGAACGCGCACGATGTCGCCAATGAAAGCGACTTTGAGATCGATGATCGATTCGACGAGTTTCTCAATAACCGTGAGTTGCCAGTCGAGCACACCGGCAATCTCATTTGCAGGAAGGCTGGCATCGTATTTGTCGAAACCTAAAAAGAATTTCTCCGGCAGCGCGACACCTTTAGTCTTCGCTCGAGAAATGGTGGCTGTAACAGCGGCACGCAACCGATTCTGAAATGCAGCCGGATCGACAGGCTTGATCTCACCCTGCTTGTTGACCAAGCTGACCCGTAAATTGGAAATGGCCTTGCTGAATTCCGCTTGCTGAGCCTGAAGATTTTTCAGGTTTTCCTGATTACGAAACGGAGCGAGGGAACGGAGCTGGGCTAGTGACGCCACCCTACTGCTATACGTCTCAAGCGCGGCATCATGTTTGGATTTCTCAGAGAACAGCAGATAGCAAAGAGCAAAGGCAAGCAAAAGGATCACGCCAAGGAGCGCGGCCAAACCTTTGTTTTCTTTGAACCAGTTCATTTGAGGGAAATGGGTTCCTTTAGGGGAAGTGTAAGTTCGTAATCGAACGCCCAAGCAGAGGAGTCCACATCTTTGCGGACGGTGATAACTGCGTTTTTCTTCGTCGGATCAATCTCGAAAAAGGGCGATTTCAGAAGATTGGTAAAGAACTGGTCCACGACCTGACTGTTTTCGATGTAGAGGCCTTTGAGAATAATCTGATCGATAACGGGACCGGTCGCAGCATTTGCCAAGGGCGCGACTCCGGGCTTGGGTTGGATGGCTTTTGAGGCTGGCGTCGTTCGCGTCGGAGAAGGTGTGGCTGTTTGCTGAGCTGTGATGGCTTTGACATCACCAAAGCTGAGCGGTTTGCCAAATTGCAGGGGCTCCATCGCCGTGACCCAGATTTTTTCCTCGGGCAGACGTTGATTGATGTCGTCGATCAACCGCACCCAAACTTCCCGCCGGGCAATCGCCTCCAGGATCGGCGCAATCCGGGTAGTTTCTTCCTTTACCCGTTTGTCGATGGCCTTGAACTTACTGTCAAAACTCTGGAGCCGGCTTGTTTCAGCGACGACTTTATCAGTAACCTCAGTAATTTTTTCGGTTGCTTGTTTAAAATACAACCACCAGCCAGCGAGGAGGAGCAATAGGATGAAGCCGGCGCCGACAAGGTAAGGCTTCCGTTTCGCCATCTCCTGCCGACGGACAAGTTCCGGAGGAAGAAGGTTAAGTTCAATGGGACATTCCCCGTTTTTACGGAGAGTCGTACCCACGAGTTCGCCGAGCGAGTGGGCTTCCCGTCCAACCTTTTCGACATCCACCGACGGACCGACGGGCACGTTTTTCAGCGGATTGAAATACTCCACCGGTAGCTGCATCTTCTCATGAAAGAATTCCTTCATGTACACCAGATTGGCGCTGCCACCCGCGAGGTACATGCGAACGGGCTGGCTGCCGGCCTGTTGCGACCGGTAAAAACTGATCGAACGCACAATCTCCATGTGCAGCCGCGTCATGGTGTTGCGTATGATTTTTGAGACGCGCGCGACATCGGGGTCATCAGGCTCCGCATAAGAACCGCCAAGCCCGACGAAGCCGTCCCTTTTCTTCCGGTTTTCCGCATCCGCCAAAGGCTCCTGGAATTCCTTGGAGATTGCAGTCGTTATGGTCTGTCCGCCGATCGGAATGCTGCGGCTAAAAACGTGCTGCGGTTCAACAAAAATCAAATTGGTCGTGCGGGCCCCAATATCAGCGATCAGCGAACATCCCGTAACGTTTTCGTAGTTGTACCGGAAAGCGTTGTAGAGCGCCATGGGTGCCACATCGACAAGTTCGGTCTCAAGACCGGCTTGTTCAGCGGACGCATCGATTTCCCCGAGGAGGTCGGATTTGATCGCAACCAGGACAACGCCGAGCCTGTCCGGGTCGCTTCCACCCACAAGCTGATAGTCCCAAACGACTTCCGTGATGGGAAAAGGTACGTTTTGCTGGGCTTCAAAACCGATAATTTGTTCGATCTTGTCCTCATCGACCGTGGGCAATTTTACAAAGCGAGTAAAAACGGATTGGGACGGGATGCAGAGATTGACTTTCTCGCGACGAGCTTTCAGATCATGGATCAGCTCGGTGATCGCACTGGTGACGTGAGCGGATTTCGCCCCATCGGACGCTCCATCGAAAAGCAGATCCCTCGATTCGTATGCATTTAGAATGAGTCCTCCGGATTCCGAGGACGCGAAATCCGCGAGCGTGACGGTCTGTGTGCCGAGGTTTAGGCTCAGCAATCGGGAGGGAGCAGCCATCAGGTGGAATTCTTGAGCAAGATTTAGTTTCGGGCGCTGGATCTTATGGCTTCGTACCGGTCCCAATATAAGGGAGCAAACGGTGTCTCGGATTTATTCAAGAGAAAACCAGTTTTCTGAGGCATCGTACTCCACCAACCGGCTTTTTCGTTCCTCCATGGGCCAAACGCGAGGAGCTGGCCTTGTTTACTGATTTCGACGCTCACACGTTCCATCGAGCTGGGCGTCACGGTGGCACCGTCCATGATACGCGCCATGGACCGGGGCGAAATATACATTACGGAATATAGACTCCTGCCCTTCGGGATGTTCACGTGTGTGACTTCGCCAACGAAGAGCAGTTTGTTGATCTGCACGTAATACCGGAACGTGAGCTCTTCGGTGAATTCAGGCAACGCTTCAAACATCGTCTCAATTTCCATCCATTTGCCGATGATTTCGGACCGGCGCTGGTCACCCGTGTATTGATAGTCCGGTGTGTCGAGGAAAGAAACCGTCACCTTCCTGATTTCATAATCCTTGGGACGCCTCTGTGCCTCCGCATCCTGAAGGAAGATGGCAAGAAACGAAATGATAAGAAGGGACAACGAGATCTTGGGAGAGACTGTCATTTAAGGGGGAACTCTATTAGCTAGGTCATTGGCGTACGGCCTGTCAAAGGCAAAAAGGGTCGCACAAACGGAAAATACTGAAATTTCGCTTACTTCTTAAAGGAAGCGAGATCGGGATGACCCCGAAAATAGTCTATCGTCATCTTAATGCCCTCTTCAAAAGGCACCTTGGGCTCCCACCCGAGCACAGACTTTGCGCGGGAAATATCCGGCTGCCGGACTTTCGGATCGTCGACGGGAAGCGGGTGATACGCGATGGTCGAAGAAGTCCCAGTGAGCCGGATGATGTGCTCGGCGAACTGTTTGATCGTCATTTCCCCAGGATTACCGATGTTGACCGGTTCGTGGAAGTTGCTCTGCGAAAGGCGGTAAATTCCGTCGATGAGATCCGAGACATAGCAAAAACTGCGTGTCTGACTGCCATCGCCGAAAATGCTCAACGGTGTCCCGCTAAGCGCCTGACCAATAAAGGCCGGCACCACACGGCCATCCCGGAGCCGCATACGCGGTCCGTACGTGTTGAATATGCGAACGATTTTTGTATCAACCCCGTGGTAGCGGTGATACGCCATGGTTATCGCCTCGGCAAAACGCTTGGCTTCGTCATAAACGCCCCGTGGCCCAATGGGATTGACGTTTCCCCAGTAGTCTTCTTTCTGCGGGTGTACCAACGGATCGCCATAACACTCCGACGTCGACGCGAGCACAAATGCCGCCTTTTTTTGCTTGGCCAGCCCAAGCGCATTGTGTGTTCCAAGGGCTCCGACCTTCAGGGTCGGAATCGGGTGCTCGAGATAGTCAATCGGGCTCGCCGGCGAAGCAAAATGGAACACAATGTCCACGTCATCAGCCAGATATAAATACTGGGTAACGTCCTGCCGAATAAACTTATAATCCGGATTTCCGGCCAGATGGCCGATGTTCGCCGGATTGCCTGTGATAAAATTGTCGATGCCGACGACTTTGAAACCTTCGGCTAACAAGCGATCCGTCAAATGGGACCCCAGAAATCCCGACCCACCCGTTACTATCGCCGTCTTCTTTGGTTCTGAAAATGCCATAGAATCTGTCTTCTAAAGGGCGATTTCCCCTTTGGCTAGCCTTATCCCTGCAAAAAATTTATCGAGGACGCCGCACCGATTACGGCTATTTGGCCCCCGTCCCAAAAAGGACGGCAGGGATTGTCTTAAAGAGAATTTTGATGTCCAGCCAGATGGACCAGGAATCGATATACTTGAGGTCGAGACGCACCCAATCCCCGAAATCAGACACGTCATTCCTGCCGCTGATCTGCCAGAGACAGGTCAATCCCGGCTTCACACTCAAACGGCGACGCTGCGCCACACTTTCGAACTTCTCCACTTCGTAGAGAGGCAGCGGCCGCGGGCCCACCAAGCTCATATGGCCCGCCAACACATTGAAAATCTGCGGCAGCTCATCCAGGCTGTATTTCCGCAAAAACTTCCCCAAAGGCGTAACGCGCGGATCATCCTGGACCTTGAAAACAGGGCCGCGCATCTCATTGTGCGCCTCCAACTCGGAGCGGCGCTGCTCCGCATCCCGATACATGGAGCGGAACTTCAACATGGAGAAAGGCTTGCCATGTTTTCCTCCGCGCAATTGTTTGAAAATAACCGGCCCCGGCGATGTGACCCGAACGGCAATTGCAATTGCCGCCAAAATTGGTGACAGCAAAATCACCAGGATCAATGCCCCAAAGAAATCGATGATCGCCTTGACCATCAACGACCATGAAAGATCGGGCGTGGAGCGAAAAACCAGCATCGGGCAATTTGCAAGTGCATCGAATGACGGCCGCGCAATCGATGTTCGGATGAAGTCCGCCGCCAGCCATGCCTCAACGCCTTCGATTTCGCACGCGGCAATCGCTTCCTGGATACGGTTCAAATGCACGTGTCCTCCGGCAAAAACGACCCGACCAACCGAATGCCGGTGCAACGCTTGAACGAGGTCGGAGATCGGACGCTTTTCGATGTCCACTTGTTCGACGATCTCAATGCGCGTTGCGTCTTCATCATTGAACCGCTCAACAAGCCGTTTCATCTCGACAGGCACGCCCGCCATGAGCACCCGCTCGCGAAATCCCTCCCGATGCCCCTGCGCATTCTGCCACAAAATAAGCAGCCGTTGTTTTGTCAAAAGAAGAATCGGAGCGATGATCGCAAACTCTATAAATACCATCCTGCTAGGCACTTCCAACTTAAAACCCAGCACGCAACCTGCGATCAAAACGGCCATCCAGAGACCCGTTGCCAGAATCTCTCGCAGCGATCGCCACGCGGATTTTTGCGTCGGATAACGATAATATCCGTGGGCCTCCAACAAAGGGGGGCCGAAAGGGATCAAAATCACGATCAACCACAAAAATTCGGAAAACGGCGCGATTGGATCGAGCGCATCCGTATAGATCGGTGCCCAGTAACGGGTTACATGAGCCAACCACAAGCTAAACACGAGCAATACCGCATCGGTGAGCTGATTGAGCTGTAGATTGATTTCCCTCCTGCGCCCGGTCATCATCAATGGCTGCCAAAGGTCCTCGTTATTCGACTCAAAACACCATCATGTCTCGCATCGATTTTCGTAAAGTCCCTCCTAGCGTTGTCGCTATTATTCACACACGGGCCGGCTTTCAGGAGGCCATTCAATTGACTCCTCAAAGCGCCGATTTCCTGGAGTTCCGTGCGGATTTGCTGCTCGATAACCTGACCGAACTGGAAGACCAGCTCACGCAAACCCGACTGCCGATTATCCTCACCCTTCGCTCGCGAAAGGAAGGAGGACGGGCCCCGGAAGATGTTGTGCAACGCGCAGCCTTGTATGCGCGACTGGTCGATAAGGTTCATGCTATGGATACAGAACTTGCTACGGTGCGCGATTGGAAGCTAAAAGCAAGCCCCTGGCACGACTCAGGCTGCCCATTAGTACTCTCCTATCACGACTTTACGGCCACCCCTACTGTGCCATCGCTTCGCGAAAAAGCCAGCGAGGCTGCCGATCTCGGCGCCAGCCTCTTCAAAATAGCGGCACTTACGGAGTCGAGTCGCGACGTAGCAACGCTATTGGAGTTTTTGGAAATCGAAGACTCCCTTCCCCTAGCCGTTATGGGCATGGGCCGCTACGGAATGGTCTCCCGGCTTTTATTCGCGCAGGCAGGTTCCCGTTTGAACTACGGATACCTCGATCGCCCGATCGTTCCTGGGCAGTGGCCCGCCGCGGAACTAAAATCGCTCATCAGCAGACTCCCTTGAAATTCCGCCTAGATGGGCGCCAGATCTCGCTTACTAGTCAACGATCACTCGAAGCCATTCACCTGTTCGCGACAGCAATTAACCCAAAAGTCTGATTTTCGGAAGTCCTTCACATCTCGAGATTCTTTCATCTTAAACAAACGATAGGATACTTCTTCCACCTTATCTCCGAAATGCCTCGGGAACGAAGGTCATATCGGTAGCTTCGGCGACGGCGAGGCCAATTTGAAAATCCATCACTTCGGCAGGGATTGGGTTTTGGTACCCGGTTAAACTTTCGATCAGAGCGTCAATCGGAGTTTTTCCGGCTGTGCGTACGAGGCGATAAATTTTGACAGTCAGCGCTTCGGCAGCACCTGGCGTGAGTCGACTGGGCATCAACTTTTCCAGAGCGCTAAAATCGGCACCCATCAACTCGATGCCTTTGCGTTTGCACAAAGCCCGAAGCAAGGCGAAAGCCTCAGCCGGGGTCGCCGTGGGAAAAATTGGGATCTTGACATCCACCCGGCCGGGGCGTTTGAGGTCCACTTCGATCAAATCCGGCCGGCTTGAGGCGAGCACCCAAATGATCCGGCCGCGATTTTCGGGACGACTCATTTCCTGCGCCATCATCGAATAGATCCGGCCTGAAAGACCAGAGTCGTTGCTGCCGGCATCGCGTTTGCCGAGGGTTTGGTCCGCTTCGTCGATAAAGACATAGCAACGAGTGAGCGCTTGAAGGAGGCGAAAGATTTTTTCCAGGTTGCCTTCTGTGGTGCCGACCCATTTGTCGCGAAAATTCTTGAGCTTCACGACAGGGACACCCGCTTCCCCGGAAAGACATTCAACCAGATATGTTTTCCCAGTTCCGACAGGGCCACAGATCAAGTAGCCCATTGGAAGCGCCTGCGTGTCGCCCTTTTCCCAGAGCGCAAGATCCTGGCGCAGCCACGTTTTCAGCCCGTCCTGTCCCTGCAGGTCATCAAGGGATTTCCTGGATTGGATGAACTCAATAAGCCCCTGGCACTCGTCCTCGACGATCTGCTTCTTGAGCTTCACCAAATCGGCGGGTTGAAGGGCTTCGTCGCGGTACTCTTTGAGTTTGAGGAGGTTATCGATCGCGTTCTGCGTGGCACCGTTGAGTTGATCCGCCAGTAGCGTGAGATTTTCGGCAAAAACAGCGAGCGCTTTTGGATGCTGCGGCTCAAGAAAGCGAAGCGTGCGTTCAATTTCAACGGAGTCTGGAAGCGGGACTTTGATCTTTGCCGCGCGGGGATTGCCAGTGAGGAGCGGATTAAGGTCGTTGAGATTTTCCGCGATAAGACAAGTCGCAAGCGAAAAATCGGTCAGAAGCGGATCATCTGCCCATTCGCGAATGAGCAACGCAAGTGAGTTGAGATCGAAGTTGACCATACCCGGGACGGCCGGCGCCAGGAGCTGCGCGGCTTTGACAAGACAACCGATTTGCAGTCTCGGCTTTCCGAGCCGGGCCAGGTTGGCGTTGTAGCGAAAATAGCGAGTCAGAAACTCGATGGCCGGTCGCGGCGTTTTTGGAAGTTCCGGTGATTCCTTAAATGTGGGCCACCGGGCGAAAACGTCACCGCCTTTTTCGACGCGAATCCCGTTGCCGATGTCATAGCTCAGTACAACGTCGAATCGCTGCATCAATGTTCTCAGGAAATATTCGGTCAGCGAGCCGAGTTGCTGCTCTTTTTCCGCCTCGATGAGGAAACGATCATTGACATTCCCGTGGAGGATGAACTGTGTCGCTGCGTTGCTTTCGTACAAAGCAGCCAGTTCCGATGCCCAGAAAGGAAGACTCATAAGGGATTTCTCACGGAAGGAAGCGAACAACTACGGAGCCTCTTAAACCTTCTCACGGGTCACTGCCGTCAGCTTAATTCTCCCCGCCGCTGAGGAGAGCAAATACTTCGGCCTGAACCGTTTCAATCTGGTCCAGGCGCAGCATGGGATCGAAAATAACAAACGCTTCTCCGGTTTTGACATGTTCATAAACGAGCAGGCGTCCGTCATCGGTCGGCTTTTCGTCAACCTGTTTGAGCACTTTCTTGCGCTCGAGCATCACCCCCAGAATGTAACGGGCGTTGATGTGCTCGGGACGATCTTCAAGCATCAACTGACGCAGGAGACTTTCGACGCCCTGTTTCGGCAGTGCCTCGGGTGCGGGTGGCGGTGGCAGTTCAAACTTCGAGCGCCAATACGAAAACGGCTGCGCTTGGTCGGCCTGTTCCTTCCAAGCCTCTTCGGAAAGATCCTTGCGATAAAGGCCGCGTTTATCCCGAAAAAGAAGGGTGCGGAAGTATTCTCCGTCTTCAAATGGACGGTTGGTCACCGAACATTTATCTCCGCGACGTTGAATATCCCAATCAGGTTGCATGTCGTGAATGTTCGGGAATCAGGCGCGTTTGCCAAGTTTGCTGAACGCAAATCGTCCGCCCGCCCGGTTCCAGAGCAACCTGAGCCCGATCACGGCGAATACGGCCACGGGAGTCCATGCCGCAACTTCCGGAGGGATGCGCCCCCCCTGCCCCAGCGCCAAGCAGAGGCGATCCAGGAAAAGCATTCCAAAAAACAGCAGAAGCGCGTTCGCGATGCTTCCCAGCATTCCGCGCCGAGAAAAAACGATTGCCAGCGGTCCGCCGAAAAGCATCACCACCATGCACTGCCACGGAAGAGACCAGCGGTAAAACATCTGCGTTTTGAACTCGGCCAATTGCGTCGCGGGAAAATCACTGTTGAGGTGCAGATATTCTTTGAGCGAGGGCACGCCCATGTATTCCGCGACCAGATTGGCGCTCAAAATCCGCCAGGGCGTCTCCCGCATGTGATGCAGATAGTATTTTCGAAACGATTGCTGGGAAAGGATTTGCCCGTTCTCGCGCAACTTGACGATTTCGCCATCGGAGAAAATCCACATCCTCGTCTCGTGCTGGTACTTCACGCTCCTCGCGTAAAGCTTCCACACCGCGTCGCCATTCCCGTTTTGTTGAGCCACCTGGACCCCGCGGGCATCGTTCGTGTCGAGCCGAAATCGTTCGAAATACCACGTGCGATGATTTTCGCGGTCACGGAAAAGCAACGTGGTTTCATCCTTTGACTTTGGTTTGTCGCTAGTCAACTCATCGTAAAGTGCCTTCCGCCTTGTCTGCGACTCAGGGGCGAGCTGATACGTCAGAAAAAGCATGAGTCCCGTCGCCGCAAGCCCAACTCCAGCCAGCGGGAGAAGCAGCCGGGGAATACTGACGCCTGCCGTAATCATCGATACCACCTCGTTTGACCGTGACAACCGGCTGAATGAATACAGCAACGCCAAAAGCAACGCGATTGGCAAACAGAACACCACAATAAACGGGGCCTGAATCCGATAATATTTGAAAATTTGCGCCCACGAAGCGTGAGACGCAATGAGGTCCGGCAAATTGTTGCCCATGTCGAGAATGAGCCAGATCGCGACGATGCCCAGGAAGCAATAGGCAAACGGCTGGGCAAAACTGCGCAAAACGTATCGATCGAGCAAACGCATGGGCGCGCACAGTAAATCTGAAACCGGAGCCGGGCAACGCGAGATCGTCCCGACGGAATCCCTCATAAAACCGCACCGGAAAACTACAAATCCGCTGCCTCCAGATTCGCCGCAATTCTCCGGCCAAGAATCGCAATCTTCGTGTAGCGCATCCTGTTTTTTCGCCACGAGCTTGTGAAACTTTTCACAAAAACACTTGCCCCTCTGTAACCCGGGCTCATAAGGTCATATAAGCAACCATTCCCCATGGAACTACCCCCTGAATTTGCGGCGGAAATCGACGAGGTCATTACCCATTACCCCGTTTCGAAGCGCTCTGCGTCGTTGCCGCTTTTACATCTTTTTCAGGAAAAATTCGGATGGATCAGCGATGAAGCGATTCTCTGGATTGCCAACAAGCTCGAGCTGCAGCCCATTAACATCCTGGAGCTGGTGACGTTTTATCCTATGTTCCGCCGTAAAGCTGCCGGGAAACATCACATCCGTGTCTGCCGGACACTCTCTTGCGCCATGGGTGGCAGCTTCGAACTTTTTGAACATTTTTGCCGTAAAACAGGTATTCACCCTCACACCAACGGCGGGAACGGTCATGGCGATCCGGTGTCAGTCAGTGCCGATGGAGAATATTCCATCGAATTCGTGGAATGCCTCGCCTCCTGCGGCACTGCACCCGTCTGCATGATTAACGACGATTTTTACGAGGGCGTCACCCACGACGAAGCCTCGGCTCTGTTGGAGAAATACCCATAAACCTCGAACAAACCCATGCCCTCTCCCTCCCGCCAGCCGCATCCGCGCGAAAAGCGGATAATTTTTAAGAACATCGACCGTCCAGGTTGGAAAAACGATATCGAGACCTACCTCGCCGACGGCGGCTACGGGGAGATGAAAAAGGCGTTCACGATGGCGCCTGTAGATATCGTCAATGAAGTCAAGGCATCCGGACTGCGTGGACGCGGCGGTGCCGGTTTTCCCTGTGGGATGAAGTGGGGTTTTATCAAACAGGACGGGCCAAAACCGAATTACATCATCGTCAACGCCGATGAATCCGAACCCGGGACGTTCAAGGATCGCTACATTCTTCACCAGGATCCCCATCAACTGCTCGAAGGCGTCATCATTTCCGCCTGGGCGCTCAACGTGCATCTAGCCTACGTCTATATCCGCGGCGAATTCCCCGAGGCGGCAAAGATCATGGAAAGATCCATTGCCGAAGCGAGGGCGAAAGGTTTCGTGGGAAAAAATGTGCTGGGCAAGGACTTCGATCTTGAGATCTACGTTCACCGTGGCGCCGGAGCGTATATCTGTGGCGAGGAGACAGGACTGATCGAGTCGCTCGAGGGCAAAAGGGCTTACCCGCGAATCAAGCCTCCGTATTTCCCCGCTGTGCTAGGTCTGTATCAGTGCCCCACCATCGTGAACAACGTGGAGACATTGTGTCACATCAAACACATTATCCGCATGGGTGGCGCCGAATACGCCAAGCTCGGCCGGCCTAACAACACCGGCACGCGCATCGTCTGCGTGAGTGGCGACGTGGTTTCACCTGGATATTTTGAGATCGAACTCGGAACAGTCACATTCGGCGAGTTGATCAACGACTTCTGCGGCGGCATGAAACCAGGGAGGAAATTGAAAGCCGTCATTCCCGGCGGAAGCTCGGCCAAGGTCCTCCGTGCGGGCGAGACCTATAAGATCAAGGAAAAGGCAGGCGACGGGACGATGGTCGACAAGCAAATCGGGCTGGACGATATCCCCCTCGACTTTGACTCTTTGGCGGCGGTAGGCTCGATGGCTGGATCCGGCGGCATCATCGTCATGGACGACAGCCGCGACATGGTGTGGGTGTTGAACAACATCAACAGCTTTTACGCCCATGAAAGCTGCGGCCAATGTACTCCCTGCCGGGAAGGATCACTGTGGATGAAAAAGATCACCGACCGAATCATTGCTGGCGGCGGCGTCGAGCGCGACCCAGCCGTCCTGAAAAGCGTAGCCGACAACATCGCTGGAAAAACGATCTGCGCTTTCGGTGAAGCATGCTCGTGGCCTACTCAAAGTTTTCTCGCCAAGTTCCCGGAAGAATTTCAGGCGAAATCCACAAAACCTCAACCGCCTCCGATGCCGCCGGAATATGTCGCCGAGGAAGTCGTCGAGCACGAGAAGGTCGAAACCGTGCAAGGTGCAAGAGGAGCGGGAATCATGGCAGCGGTGGCGGGGAAATAGTATTACTCTTACTCCTACTCCTAATCGCAATCCTTCTAACCTCCCCCTCTCTTTCCTTCCAACCTCCCAAACCATGCGCCTTATCTTCGACCACGAAAAACTCATCGCATATCAGGAGTCTCTAGCATTTTGCGTGTGGGTCGGAGATTGGGAGTAAGAGTAAGATTTTTTCACCCCATGAGCACAGCCGCCGAAGCACCGCCAGCACCGCCGCCCGTTCAACTTCTCAACGTCCAAATCGACGGCGTCTGGCACAAATTTCCCAAAGGCACACGCCTCATCGAAGCCTGCTCGCAGGCGGGAAAATTCATTCCGCGGTACTGCTATCACCAGAAACTCAGTTCGCCGGGCAATTGCCGTATGTGCCTCATCGAAATGGGCATGCCCAAGATGGGCCCCGATCGCAAACCGGAGATCGGCCCGGACGGCTTTCCCGTAATCAGCTGGATCCCACGCCCGCAAATCTCGTGTGCGCAAGATGTTGCAGAGGGAATGGGCGTTCGCACCGACTCACCCATGGTGCAGGAATGCCGAAAAGGCGTGATGGAATTTCTCCTCATCAATCATCCACTCGACTGCCCGATTTGCGATCAGGCGGGCGAATGCAGGCTTCAGGAATTCTCGGTCGAATACGGCAACAGCGATTCCCGTTTTCTCGAGCACAAAGTCAAAAAGCCGAAAAATGTCGAACTCGGTCCACGCGTCACGCTCGATGACGAACGGTGCATCCTGTGCTCTCGCTGCATCCGGTTTATGAAAGAAATCGCGAAAGACGACGTCCTGGGCTTCGTGGATCGCGGAAGTTATACGACTTTGGCCTGCCACCCCGACCGCAAACTGGACAGCAATTATTCGCTCAACACCGTCGATATCTGCCCTGTTGGCGCCCTGACCAGCACGGATTTCCGATTCAAAATGCGGGTCTGGTTTCTTAAAGAAACAAAAACCATCGATGTCAATTGCGGCACCGGCAGCAACATCGTCATTGGCGCCCGGCAAAACCAAATTTATCGAATAACCCCGCGCGAGAACAACGACGTCAACTCCAATTGGCTTCCCGACTCACACCGGCTCAATTTCAAATACGTCCATCGCGAAGACCGCCTCGCGCAGCCGGCGCCCGTTTCCTGGCCAAAAGCCATTGAAAAAGCCGCGCTCGAACTCAAGTCGCTCGGCGGCAGCGAAATTGCCATTATTGCGTCTGGCCGCATGACTAACGAAGAGCTTTTCCTGGCACGCAGACTCGCGGAGGCTTTGAAGGTTGCTGCTATCGACATCCTGCCGCGGGTGGGTGAATCCGATGGATTTCTCGTTGCGGCCGATCGCAATTCAAACACCACCGGAGCTCAGCTCCTTGGCGTTACCGGCGCGGAACCCGGCCGGAATCTTTCTGTCATTGCGGACGGTGTGCGATCCGGCCAAATCAAGGGACTCATTCTACTCGGCGAAAACGCCGTCGCTGCAGGCGTCGCTGAAGAAGATCTGGCGAAATTGAAAACGCTCATCGTAGTCGACATTCTGCCGAACGCTTCGACCCAGTACGCGACCGTCGTCCTACCCGCCGCGTCCTTTGCTGAAAAACGCGGATCGATGATCAATCTGAAAGGCCGCCTCCAACGTCTCAATAAGGCAATCGATTCGCCCGGTGAAGCTCGCGATGACTGGGAAATCCTTCGCGACCTTATTATGGCGGTCTCCGGCTCCAATGGCATTTACACCATAGAAGATGTCTTCAAACAGATGGCCTTAGAAATCCCGCAGCTTGCAGGTTTGAGCCTCAGCAAAATCGGCGATCTCGGCCTGCAAATTCTGGAGGTGGAGCAATGAGGCTTGCCCTCCCCAACGTTTTCATTTCACCCGCCATTTCCTGATGGACCTTCTCCCTTTCATCATTATCTCGGCGCTCAAGACACTGGCCATTATCTTCGGAGTCATCCTCCCGATGGTGTCATACACCGTCTATGCGGAGCGCAAAATCAGCGCAATGATTCAGGATCGCATCGGACCGAATCGCGTGGGGATTCCGCTGACTCTGCTGGGATTCAAAAAAGACCTCTTCTTCCAGGGGCTTCTCCAGCCCATCGCAGACGCGGTGAAGTTGATGATCAAAGAAGATTTCACGCCGGCACACGTCAACAAATTCTACTACTGGCTGGCGCCCGCTCTCGGTGTCGCACCGGCACTCATCACTCTCGCGGTTGTCCCTTTTGGCAGCGTGCTCAACCTCGATCCTATTCTGGTTCCCTTGGGAAAATGGCTCGGTGTGAATTTCGCTTTTGGCTCGATTCCCATGGTTATCGCCAACGTCGATATAGGCGTTCTTTTCGTTTTCGCCATCGCGTCTGTCGGCGTTTACGGCATTGTCCTCGCCGGCTGGTCGGCAAATTCGAAGTATCCTTTCCTGGGTGGCATTCGGTCCAGTTCCCAGATGATTTCCTACGAACTCGCACTCGGGCTGAGCGTTATCCCGATTTTCCTGCTCATCGGAAATCTTAACCTCTCGGAAATCGTCCAATACCAGATCAGAAACGGCTGGCTCATCCTGCCCTTCACATGGAGCGGTTTTAGTTTGGAAAAACTGTTGATGTGGATTCCGATGATCATTTCCTTTGTCGTGTTTACAGTTTCCATGTTTGCGGAAACCAACCGCGTACCTTTCGACCTTCCCGAAGCTGAGCAGGAACTCGTGGGCGGCTATCATACCGAGTATTCCTCCATGAAATTCGCCCTGTTCTTCCTGGGCGAATATGCCGCAATGATCGCCGGTTCGTCGGTCATCGTGGCCTTGTTTTTCGGGGGCTGGCATCTGCCGTTTCTCCCGGACGGCGCAGGCACAGGCTGGTGGGCGCTCTTCTGGGGTCTCGTCAACATCGCCGTCTTTTTCGGAAAAGTTGCCGTGCTGCTTTTCTTCTTTATCTGGGTTCGCTGGACACTACCGCGATTCCGCTACGATCAGCTCATGAAACTGGGCTGGTACTTCTTCTTTGAAATCGCCCTCGTAAACATTTTTCTCGCAGCGGGGATCCTGCTCTTTTTGCCCAAATAAGCTTATGGCCTACACCGTCTCACGCCCCAAATTGACTTTCTCCGAGCGGATGTATCTCCCCGCTGTTGCGTCGGGATTGCTCATCACCATCAAGCATTTCTTCAAGATGCTCGCTGGCAAGCGCGAAATTCTCATGCAATACCCGGAGGAAAAATGGGACTCGCATCTTCCGGAGCATTACCGGGGCGCCCCCACCCTCGTGAAAGATGAGCACGGACGCGAACGCTGCGTCGCCTGCCAGCTCTGCGAATTCATCTGCCCGCCACGCGCCATCACGATCACGCCGGGCGAACTTCCGGCGGAAAGCAAATTCGCCAAGGTCGAAAAATACCCCGAAGAATTCAAAATCGACATGATCCGCTGCATTTACTGCGGGATGTGTGAAGAAGTCTGTCCAGAACAGGCCATTTTTCTGCGGAAAGACTACGCCATCACCGGCCTCAGCCGCGCGGAAATGGTTCACGACAAGAAAAAACTCTACGAACTCGGCGGAACAATGGAGGGCCTCGTTCACAAATGGAACCCGCTCAAGTAAAGGCAGAAGTCAGAATGCAGAATGCAGAACGAAAGCGGTCAGATCATCCACTCTCGTTTCATGATTCGCCACGTTCACGCATCATCATTCTGCATTCTGCGTTCTTCATTCTGACTTCTTAATTCCTCTCCATGTCTCCGATACTTTTTTGGACATTTTCCGGGCTGATGTTGCTGTTTGGCTTCCTGGTGGTCGTGTTGAGGCACCCGGTGGGAAATGCGTTGAGTCTGGTCGTGTCATTCCTGGCATTGGCAGGACTTTATGTGACGCTGGATGCGTTTTTTATCGGGGTAACGCAGGTGCTCGTTTATGCGGGAGCTGTGATGGTCCTTTTTCTTTTCATTATCATGTTGCTGGATTTGAAAGCGGAACAGGTGCGCAAGATCCAGCCTCTGGCACTGGCTACAGGTGGAGCGGTCGTCATTGCATTTGCAGTGCTTGTTCGCGCAGTGATCAACAGTTTTTCTGAAGGGAAAGCTCCGCTGCCCGTACTGACAAGAGCTGAAAACAGCGACGTCTGGCATGTGGGTTACACGCTCTTCTCTGGTTTCAACCTCCCCTTCCAGGTCATCGGCGTTCTGATTTTGGTGGCTACGATCGGCGTGGTCGTCCTGAGCCAGCGCGAGCTCAAATAAATTAAAAACAAGGAATTAAGAAAAACACACCGATAAACCGATCCTTCGTTGCACTGCTGAACGCCGAAGGATTCCCATAATTCTTAATTCCTAACTCTTAATTTAAAAGCATGGTCACCCTCAACGATTATCTACTCGTCAGCGGACTTCTCTTTTCGATTGGTCTGGCAGGCGTGCTCCTTCGGCGTAACGTCCTTATCATCTTCATGTCACTCGAGTTAATGCTGAACGCGGCGAATCTTTCGTTGGTCGCTTTCTCGCGTTTCCGGACGTTTGAAAATCTGCCGAACTACCACGCGCAGGTGCTCGTTTTCTTTATCATCACGGTTGCTGCGGCAGAGGTCGCGGTTGGACTGGCGATCATCGTCGCGCTTTACCGCCAGCGCCAGACCACCCACGTCGAGGATTTGAACTCAATGAAGTTCTAGGAAGCGGCAATTTGGCTGTTCGCGACCGCAAATTAGCTTTGCCTTCGCCCTTATTTTTCAGTCAGCCGCACCTCGTCGAGGTACAAGCTTCCCGTATTCGGAGTTAGCGTCACGCGAAATTCAAGGACCGCCGTCAATTCCGGGATATCTTGAAGATCTTTGCTTTTGAATTTCTCGATCTTAACGGGACGTGAAACCTCAGACCAGGCGGTACTAGCTGTAAATGTTCCTGTCGTGCTGCCTTCTTCACGAGCTTCGAATCTCGTAACTTTTTCGCCGCGTTCCTGCCGTTCCACCTTCTCATCGCCAAGCTTTTTGTACCCGGTCCACGCAACCGCCCATGTCGCTTTGGTGATTCCGACACCCTTGATTTTGAATGTTAACGAATAATTTCCGCCCTGCTTCACTTTCGGCAAGGCTCGACGAATGATGACCGTATTGGTAGGCGCCTGGGCCCCGTCAAACTCGGGACTGCCTGCGAAATATTTGGGCTTGCCCTCCGATCCCGGTGTGTCATCCCCTTTGAGGTACGGCAGCAGAAGATTGGGAATTCCGAAAAATTTGTTCGGCGACGGCGAGTATCCTACCCACAGGCATTGCTGTCCTTCGGGTGGAACCGCGTTGGCGTCTTCCGTCGCCTTTACGCAGGAAACGGTGATGTAGGCATTGCCACGATCCGTTCCCGGATCCACCTGCCAGCCAGAGGGCGAATGCAAGGTGCGCCCCCATAGATCCACACCTTTCACCGGGGCTGGTGGGTCGAATTTGGGCTCAGTCTTCGTTCCCCGATTAAACGCCATTAGCACTCGCCCCTGCGTATTTCCGATGAGGAGATCGAAAAGACCATCCCCGTTCATGTCCGCAGCGCAAATGGTACACAGCCCGCCCAAAGTCGTCGCGCTGCCGAAAGTGATATCCTGTTTCCATTTGAATTCCTGGCCGGGTTTCCACGACGCGCCAGGGTTTAGATAGACACCCACCGTTCCACCCCGATTCGATGCCAGCACATCGGGAAATCCGTCACCGTTAAAATCCGCGACAGTCGGCGTCAGGTGCTCTCTTCCGTCGCCGTACGCCAGGTAGAAACGGCTTTCTTCACTAAACACAGGACGCGCGTTCGAACCTTTGTTCAGCAGGAGATGGACCGCGTTGGCTGAGTAACTTCCTTCGCCAACGATCGCGTCCACGCGGCCATCGTTGTTAAAATCCCACGCTGCAGGAGAAAGAAGGTTAGCCCACAGGGCGTTGGTCTTGCTTGTTGGCGTGGTAGCTTTCGGAACGGAAGCCGGCTGAACAAAACTCGCCCTCTGCGGTCCCCCGGAGTTCTGAATAAAAAAGAGTTCACCTACGTAATTGCCTGCAATGAGATCAGGCGCGCCGCGTCCTGCCCAATCGAAAAGGCTAATCCGTGACGCCTTCCGGCGATCCTCGCGAGCGAAATAAATCGGAATGATTTCTGCGTGCGTGAATTTCGCCTCCCCCCTGGTGCCACTGTTGAAGTAGCAGCGCAAATAGCCTTTGGCATCTGCAGTGACGATGTCGATCAACCCATCGCCGTTCATATCAGCCGCTGCTACCGAGACAGGCATGGCCATATTGGACACGGAACGTTCAGAAAGCGCTTCCACCGTTTCCCTAAATCCAACCAAAATGCCGTCGGCGTCCACGCCGTCCCAAAGATTGTCGCTATTCGATGCACTTTCGAAGCCGCCCGCTGAGCCCAGCAGATCTTTTGCAGCAGGGGGCGAAGGCGGGGCAGTTTGGGCAATTATTACGGCAGGAAGCAAGCCTAAAAGCACGGACAAGGGGAGAAATCTCATGTTCTATTTCAGAGGGAGGGTCCCCAAAAGAACACGATGGTTTGCGAAACTGCAAGAGAAGTAGGCGGGAATACTACACATTCGTCGCACGAAATGGAACTCCAGTCGGCCTGCTTGTCTTAAGCCGTAACAATTCAAATCGAACAGTCATTTTCGTTGCCGGATAAAAAAGTTTGCTTATCATCCGGGACCCTTAATCCTCCCAACCCTCTGATTTTCATGTTATTCCCCCTTCTTGCTGTAACACTGGCAGATGCCAGCGTCTGGATCGCAATCGTGTGTGCTTTGGCTGGTCTGGTGGCTGCGGTGTATTTGATCAAATCAATTCTGGCTTTACCCGCGGGAAATGAACGAATGAGGCAAATCGCCGGCGCCATCGAGGAAGGAGCAAAGGCCTATCTCGGGCGACAGGTCCGCTCGATTGCAATGATCGCGGCGGTAATTGTGATTTTACTGGCGATCTTCAAGGATCTGTCTACCGCGACGGGTTTTGTAATTGGCGCTGTGTGCTCGCTCACGGCGGGATTTATCGGGATGCGAATCGCAGTCGTCGCCAACGTCCGCACAGCACAGGCAGCGAGCACGAGCTCAAAAGGCGCCCTTCGCGCAGCATTCAACGGGGGCGCTGTGACCGGGCTCCTCGTTGTGGCGCTGGCTTTGTTATCGGTAGGAATTTTCTGGCTGGTATCGAGCGCTATTAATCCCAACAAAGCACTTTCCAGCCTGGTCGGTGTGGCGCTCGGTGCGTCGCTGATCTCCGTCTTCGCGCGCCTCGGTGGCGGAATCTATACGAAAGCGGCAGACGTCGGCGCTGATCTCGTCGGTAAAGTCGAACAGGGTCTGGACGAGGATGACCCTCGAAACCCCGCAACGATCGCGGACAATGTGGGTGATAACGTCGGCGATTGTGCTGGAATGGCCGCGGACGTTTTCGAAACGTACGCCGTTAGCCTCATTGGAGCGATCCTAGTCGGCGCTCTTACGTCGGGTTTTGGCGCCCCGGTAGGCTATCCATTCCTGATTGGAGGCATTGCGGTGTTGGCGTCTATCGTTGGTGTCTGGTTTGTGAACGTAACGAAGCTGAGTCCGGCTTTGGCGTTGATGGCAGGTGTGGGAGTGACCGCTGCAATTTGTGCGGTGTTCTTCTGGCCAGCGGCGCATGCGATGTTTCCGCAAGGTATCTCAGTGAAAGACATCCTCGGTGAGGGCGTAGTAACTTATTCAGCGACCCAGATTTACTTCGCTGGAATCATCGGTTTGATCATGACGGGTGTGGCGGTCGCAATTACCAATTTTTACACGTCCACGGAGCACAGTCCGGTTCAGAAAATTGCAGAGGCTTCCAAGACCGGCCACGCGACAAATATTATCGCCGGTCTGGCAACTGGCCAGCACGCGACAGCATTGCCGGTGATCGCGATCGGTGCGTCGATCTGGATCAGCTACTCGTGCGGCGGACTGTACGGGATCGCGATTGCTGTGATGGCGATGTTGTCGATGGCGGGAATCATCATTTCGCTCGATGCGTTCGGCCCGATTACCGACAACGCGGGAGGCATAGCCACGATGAGCGAGCTTCCACCGGAGGTGCGAAAAGTGACAGACGAGCTCGATGCGGTCGGCAATACGATGAAAGCGGTAACCAAAGGTTACGCCATCGCCAGCGCAGGGCTCGCGGCTCTGGTCCTGTTCGGAAGCTATTTTGTCGACCTGAAGCATCACCTTGAAACCGTTCGGCACTTGAGTGGTGCGGCGCTGGAGCACGCTCTGGATTTTTCGTTGAAGGACCCGAAAATCATCATCGGCCTCTTCATCGGCGGCTTGTTGCCGTATCTGTTTGCTGCCTTCAGCATGAGCGCGGTCGGACGTGCCGCAGGCGCCGTCGTGACAGAAGTTCGCCGCCAAATCAGTGACAAGCCCGGCATTTTGAAAGGAACCGATCTTCCGGAATACGGTGCTTGCGTCGATATTGTCACAAAAGCCGCGCTGAAAGAGATGGTCGTCCCCGCCCTGCTTCCTGTGCTTGCGGTCGTATTGGTCGCACTCGTACCCGACGGTCAGAAAATTCTTGGCGGCGTTCTCGTTGGAAGCATCGTCACCGGTCTATTTCTGGGCATTTCCATGACTTCAAGCGGCGGTGCATGGGATAATGCCAAAAAATACATCGAAAATGGTCACCATGGCGGAAAACACAGTGAGGCCCACAAGGCCAGCGTTACGGGCGATACCGTAGGCGACCCCTACAAAGATACCGCTGGACCGGCTATCAATCCGATGATCAAAGTCGTTAACATCGTCGCGATATTGATCATTCCAATCCTGTTCTGAATGCAGGATTCAGCGCGGAGAGGACAAATCCGACCGGACAACTTCCGCAGTTGACATTCTGACTTCTGACTTGGTTTTGACTTGCTCTGAGCGAGCTTTAAACGGAGTCTGCCGCCCCATGGATCGCGTCGCGGGTATTGAAATCGAGTATGGCTGTCTGGTCGGAAAAGACCAGCCGCCCGCCCATGTCGACGCGTGGCCGGCCCGGGTAAAAACGCACATTTTTAAAAAGCTGGCGCTCGGTCTGATCGACCTTCATTACCGCGACTATGAGGAACCGCCGGGAAACGGCGGTTTCCTTTTCAATGGTGGACGCCTGTACCTCGACATGGGGCATCTGGAGTACTCCTCGCCGGAATGCGTGTCGCTGAGGGACGCCGTGGCTTACGAACAAGCGGGCGACCAAATTATTCTGAAGGCGCTCGAAGACATGGAAGTGCGCTCGCAGGTGTCTTTCCTTAAAAACAATATCGATCATTTCACAGGAGCGACGTTCGGCTGCCACGAAAATTATCTGATGCGGCGCGATGCCAATTTCTCCGATGGCGCCCTTGGAGCCCTCCTTTGTTTTTTAGCAACGCGACAGATTTTTACGGGCGCCGGGCGCGTCGGGCATACGGATCCATTGACGTTTGACTATGAAGCCATGGACGCCGGGACGCCTGTGCGGTTCCAGATGAGCCAGAGGGCGGATCACATCGTTAACGATATCTACCAATGGGTCCAGTTTAACCGGTCGATCATTAACGCTCGAGACGAGCCCCTGGCTGATTATCGAAAATATCGGCGACTGCATTTGCTGATTGGCGATTCGAATATGAGTCCGTTTGCCACAGCATTGAAAATTGGGACCACTTCGCTCGTCCTTGATATGCTTGAAGACGGATGCCTGCCGAGCGGGTGCGAACTTCGCGATGCCGTTTCAGCTACCCGGCAGCTTTCGCGCGATGTCGAAGGCGATTGGCAGGTCGAAATGTCCTCCGGACGAACCATCGGCGCATTGGATTTGCAGCATCGCTTCCTTGAAGAGGCTCGCAAATATTTCTCCGGACGCGACGAGGAAACGGATTGGGTCTTGGAAAACTGGGCTTTCACATTGGATGTGATGCGGTCCAAGCCGGAAGCACTTCTTGGTGGTGTCGATTGGATCAGTAAAAAATGGCTTCTGGAATTGTTCGCAGAGGAGGAAGGCATCGATTGGAACAGCCCTTACATGCTGAGCCTTGATTTGGAGTATCACAACATCGACCCAGACCGCGGGCTTTTTTTCTCGCTCGAAGGCGCGAAAGGCATCGGAGAATTCAACGCCGCGGCCCGCCGTGCCGAGGCGATCTCTTCTCCTCCCCGCAACACGCGCGCCGCCGGACGCTCGGATGCCCTTCGACGCATCCGGGAATGCGGTCTCGGCTATCTCGTAAATTGGGACGCCATTGCTCTCGAAGACAAACGCCATTTCCCGATGCCTGACCCTTTCGAGACTTATCTCGAAAAAGCGCGCGAGTTTGTAGCTGGGTAAAAGCAACAACAGCCGTATAATTAGGTCCGGGCTCAAAAAATCAGTCGCAACCACATGGGTGGGCGCGTATTCATTTTCGGGTGTTTAGCGTTACTATCCTTGGAAGCGGATCCACCGGGAACTGCGCCCTATTGACCGTCGGCCGGAAACGTTATCTGGTCGACGCCGGGATCAGCGCGCGGCAGATCGCCGTCCGCCTTGCGACCACCGGCACCGCTATCGCGGATCTGGACGGTGTTCTGATTACACACGAACACATCGACCACGTCGCAGGTTTGCCGGTGCTCTTGCGGAAAAATCCGTTGCCAGTCTTTTGCAACTCGTTGACTGCAGAAGCCTTACGTTACAACCGTCAATCTGGACTCGCAGATTTTCAAAATTGGAGGCTGTTCAAAACCGGATCTGACTTTTCGCTGGATGATCTCCACGTTCAGACGTTCACCATTCCTCATGATGCCAGTGATCCGGCAGGATTCGTTTTTCATCACGAACGACGGTCCATCGGTTTCTTGACCGACCTTGGCTATGTTACCAAGCTCGCAGTCGAGCGCGTGCGGGATGTTCACACGCTTGTCCTGGAATCGAACCACGATGAAAAGATGTTGATTGAATGTCTGAAACGTCCGTGGTCCCTCAAACAACGCATTCTCTCCAAACACGGGCATCTTTCCAACACGGCAGCCGCCACGCTTTTGCAGCATCTCGTCAGTGGCAACCTCCGCATGCTCGTGCTGGGGCACCTGAGCCGGGATTGTAACACACCGGAAATCGCCGAACGCGTCATCCGGGCCAAGCTTGCGGAGCTGGGAATGGATTTTGTCCGTACGCACTGTGCGTCGCCACTCAACGTGAGTGCGCCGTTCTCAGTGACGGCCGATGGGCAGAGTGAAAACGAGGTAGGTCCAATTCAAAACAATTCCCGTCCAAATCAACATTCGGAATACGTTGCTGAACTTTTTCGGGAATGGGCCGAAGCGGATCCGCGGTGAACGAAAGATTACCGCAAACGCGGCATAACCATCCACCGCAGCCAGCACGCTTAGGCAGGTGACAATCATCGGATTGAACTGAAGCGCTGCCCAAAAATCGCCCGCCACAAGTGCTTTCACGGCCCGTGTTCCCCCACAAGTCGGACACGGCAACCCGAGGAAATGCGCAAACGGACACAGCGGCGTCGGCAACTGATAATGCAACCACAGCCAGCCGAGCGCGGCGGTAACCAGCGTTACACCAAGAAGCAACGCTTCGTAGTCCGTTTCCCGCGGAGCCAACGGACGCCGAAAAATGAAATCCGCCATTTTAAGTCGAAACCCATTAGGAGTGGCCGGCGTTCGACATCTGAAAAAACAGCGCAATCAAAGCGCTATAAGAAACAGCTACGCAGCCGCAACACACGACTACGGGAAGGATGATAGCCAGAAATGCTTTCCCGGTCGAAATACCCTGCACCTTGGAAAGACCAATTGTTGCCGACACAAAATACCAAATAGGCGCCGCCAGCCAGCCGCATACGGGCACGATCATTACGGCTGACGTTGCACCGTTCACATAATTCCAAACTCGATACGTCGCTTCATACGGCTTGTTGGCACCCCCCACCAGCATCAGCGACAACTGAAGAAGACCGGGGAACAAAAACGAACAAATTACGAGCCAAATTACCGACAGGATGGTGTCCCTAATAACAGAAAATACGGTAATCGTCCCTGCCATCGCCGCCATCTCCGCGAATTGTGGATTCTTCGCCAGTTCGGGCAAGATTAGCGCTTGGTATCCCATGCCAAGCACTGCAAAAATCATGGACGCCACCAAGCCCACGATAAAATAGAATAGGAAAGGCGTTCCGAATCCTCCCTCGGTTTTCATTTTCTCAAACGTCCTGCTCGGCTCAAGCAAGACGTCTTTGATAGTCGTCGTCAATGCCGGGAAAAATCCGAGTGTTGCCCTTTGTTCCCAAGCCGGGCCATCCTTCACGGGTTCCTCAGCATAAACAGCCGGCTCCAACGGACTGACCGAAGGCGCCGGCGTGAATCCGCCCGATTCACCGCCGGGAGGCGCGGGCTCTGGCTCCGGTGCTTCCGCAGGAATGGTCAAATCCGCCCACTGCGACAAAGGCTTCCAATTTTCCATCCCCGTCCGCCAGCCGAGATCGCTCCCCAAAAAACGGCCCGCGTCCAAACCTTGTTGAACCTCTTCGAGCGAGAATGTGCCCAAATTCTGTCCGGCACGGTTAAGATGGATAATGCTCATCCAATTTGTCTAAGAAAATCAGTTAGACGAGTCAATCTTAAGCTCGGCGGCAGTTTTTCTCGCGACTCGGCGAGCTGGATCGCGCTGTTTTCGCCATTTTCCACCCTTCAACGCGAATACCTCACCCGGATGGCACGTATTGCTGACACGATCTTGAGCCCAAAACGCGCTTCCATTCTCTGTTTTGTCGCGATGAGCGGGGAATAGTACTTGCCAATACCACTCTTCGCCAGCATTGTCGGGCTGCTTTCAACGCGGGCATAGCTTAATGGTAAAGTTCCAGTCTTCCAAACTGGCCATGCGGGTTCGATTCCCGTTGCCCGCTCCATATGCCAGCACGACCAAAAGACCCGGATAAAAAGATTCCTATGAAGCGTGAGCGTTCGACTTTCCAGCCCGCGACCGGAATGAGCAGGCGTTTGTCGATCGCCGGTTCAACGGTATTGATTGCCGCCTCCATGCTTGCTTTTCAGCCACTCTCGGCGAGCGCCGCCACGGGCAACGAATTACTCGTTGAACAACTCAGTCCGGACGACGTGAATAAACCCACTCTCGACTGCGAAAGCCTCGCGAATGCAGTCGCCAGAGCCGTTTCCACTCACCAAACGCAATCACCGGAAATCGTGGCTGCTGCACTCGTCAGAGCGCCAAATTTCGAATGCCAAAAACAGATTGTGACGATCGCCATCCGATCTTTGGGCAGCAAAAAACTCGTCCGCGAGTACGCCCCACAGATCGCTGAAGCCGCAGTCCGGGCCACGCCAAATTGTGCAACAGACAATGATGTCGTTGCGTTTGATAAAGACGGCAAGGGTGTAGCCGCTTTCGATAAAGGAGTTGTCCCCTTCGAGAGAGGCGCTTCCCGTTTCGACAAAGGCGTCGTTCCGTTCGATAAAGGCATTGTCAGCTTCGATAAGGACGGCAAGGGCGATCCAGCTCTCGGCGGCTGCGCTTGTGCCGAGGCCTTTACAGCTACCGCCATAGCGGCTCTGGGGGGTGATCCGAGTGTCGCATCAGAGGCGTTCAGCCACTCCGCCGAGCCACGCTTTTACACCAGTACGAGCACGAATGACGCATCCTACGCGGATGCAGACATTATCGCTGCGATCGTTAAAAGCGTGCTTTCAGCCGTCCCCGCATCCTGCAATGACAGTGTCGTCCGTGCCGCAATTGCTTCTGCTCCGCAGTATGCGAACCAAATCTCAAATCCGGAACGCGAAACACCCGGCCCTCCGGCAGTTCCGCCAGCCTTTCTGATGCCTCCCCCACCTACAGGAGGTTTTGTTCCCGAAGTGACGCCGGTAAACTGACACGCCGAGCTTCTTCTTTCATCCCTTTTGATCTCGAGTGGCGCCGGCGAAAGCTTGCGCCACTCTTGTTTTTGCACTCAATTCCCGTTTCTTCCTTTGACAAACCGCCTCGCCGCACGCACTGTGCCGATCCCTGCCAATGCAACCCGCTACCCGCTGTTGTGCAGACCGAGCGTGTCGTGCCGAAGGATTTGCATAGGATTCATTGACAAGGGCCTTACCTATTTATGAACAGTCATCTCGTCGAGGAAGCCAACCAGGTGATAGCCAATACACAGATCCTGATCAACGTCGTATCAAAGCGCGTCCGTCAATTGAGTTCCGGTCAGCGCCCCCTAGTCGAAGTTGGCCCACGAATGGGACTCGCGGATATAGCGCTCACGGAAGTCATCGAAGGTAAGCTGAAGGTCGACCTGCCTGAGGTCACCACTGCGTAAGGCCTTTTTGGGGTCTATTCATAAATACGGGCCAAACCGCTGGAGTCCCGACTATGTCCGCGGAAATCACTACCAATCGCAAAGCGCTGCATGACTATCACATCCTGGAGCGCTTCGAAGCTGGGCTGGAACTCAAAGGCACCGAAGTAAAATCGATCCGCGCCGGATTCGCGAATCTTACGAACGCATTTGCCCGTATCGAAAACGGGGAAGCTTATCTTTACGAAGCGGATATTCGCGCCTACGACAAGGCGAGTCACGAGCAGCACGAGCCGAAACGCCGTCGCCGCCTGTTGCTGCACAAATCGGAAATCGGTAAACTTTTTGGCGCCTCAGCCGTCGAAGGGCAGACCTTGGTCGCCCTTCGGATGTATTGGAGCAAAAGCCGCGTCAAGGTGGAAATTGGCATTGGCAAAGGCAAAGAGGCGCGCGACAAACGAACCTCGCTCAAGGAAAAGGCTACCAAACGCGAAACGGAGCGCGAGGTCGCTCGCTTTAACAAACGTCACGGCTGAGAATTCAGGTTGCCAATTTGATGGGCTCAGGTTTCTGATGACCCGGGTCCATTCGGCAAAAATCAGGGGCATCAAAACCCGTCTCTTCGGACGCGAGCACGCTTGCAGCGCACTCCCAGAGCAGGTCAAAGGCGTTACGGACAAGTTCTTAGGCCGATCCGCGACGTGATTTCTCTTAAAGTCTCGTCTTCAAATGCACGGGCTCAGATTTTGTCCGCATGCGCAGGTTCAACATCTCCACGGCGACAGAGAAGGCCATCGCGAAATAAATGTATCCTTTCGGAATATGTTGTCCCCAACCGTCGGCCACCAGCACGACGCCGATGAGAAGCAGAAAACTCAATGCCAGCATTTTGACCGTCGGATGCCGATCGACAAAATTGCTGATAGGCCCAGCAGCGACCAGCATGATGATCAGGGCGATCACTACCGCGGCGATCATCACAGGCACGTGTTGCGCCATTCCTACAGCCGTAATGACAGAGTCGAGGGAAAAGACGATATCGATTATCAAGATCTGAAAAACCACGGCGGAAAAAGATGCCCCTGCGCCGCCTGCCCCACTCTGTGCGTGGTCTTCTCCCTCCAGTTTTGCGTGGATCTCGTGTGTGGACTTCCAGATCAGGAACAGACCGCCAGCAATAAGGATAAGATCCTTGCCAGAAACGGCATGGCCAAACAGATGGAACAACGGCGCCGTTAGTTTCGTGAGCCAAACGATGCTCAACAGCAGAAGGATGCGCGTGATAAGCGCCAGGGCCAGCCCGGTCGTCCGGGCTTTCGCCTGTAAATCTTTGCGGACCTTGCCCGAAAGGATTGAGATGAATACGAGGTTGTCGATGCCCAGCACAATCTCGAGCACGGTTAGCGTGAGCAGGCTAAGCCATATTTGGCCATCAGTAATCCAGGTCCATTCCATGCGACCGGGTGCCTACCGGTTTTGCCATGGATACGCAAGTTACAATTTTATTCTGGGGAGTTCGGCTCTGCATCTGGTGCCGCGGGCGTCCCTGCAACGGACGCCGGCCTATTCAGCGACGCTTCGTGCGCACGCATGAACCGCTCTACGCGTAATGCTTTCCCTGTCGCTTCATCGATATCGACTAACATTCCATGCAATCGGACTTCGCCCTCCGCAACGGGAAAACTTACAGGCATGTTCGTTATGAAGCGCTGCACGATCGGATCGATCTCGCGCCCCAGTATGGAATCGATCGGCCCACACATCCCTGCGTCGCAGAGAAACGCTGTGCCTCCCGGAAAAATCCTTTCGTCCGCCGTCTGCGTATGGGTGTGTGTGCCGCATACGGCAGAAACGCGCCCGTCCAGGAACCGGCCCATCGCGATCTTTTCGCTTGTGGTTTCAGCATGCACGTCAACAAAGATAATCGGCGTAATTTCGCGCATTCGAGTCACTTCGCGGTCGATCGCTGCAAATGGATTCTCCAAAATCGGAAGCATAAACGTGCGTCCCTGCACGTTAATGACGCCGACTTTACCCTTTACTGTCTCGAGCACGATGGACCCATGGCCAGGAGCGCCTTCGGGATAGTTGATCGGGCGCAGCAATCGAGGCTCGGTTTCGATGTAGAAAGCTGTCTCTTTCTGGTCCCACACGTGATCGCCCGTCGTAATCACTGCAGCTCCTGCACGGAGTAAATCAATGCTGATCTTCCCCGTAATCCCCCGCCCTGCAGCGGCATTTTCACCATTCACGATCACGAAATCCAGGCTCAATTCCTGCCTCAGAGTCGGCAACATTTCGATGACAGCCCGGCGGCCGGGGAGGCCAATAATATCGCCGAGAAAAAGAATCTTGAGCATGCGTGTCGTTCTATACAATCGCGCGATGAATCAGCGCAAAGGAATCCGCCGAAAGATTTTAATGGGTTGCCTCCTGGCAGCAGCCTTTTTTGCGGCAATCACCGCTCAGGCACGCTTGAGTCCGCTCGCGGAAGCACCGGATTGGGCACAGCTCTACATTTACCAGCGAACCATTACGCGCGAGGATTTTCTCACGTTATTAAACCGTAACTACGCCCCAAATAATGCAGCCCGCGGTCTCATCACTGTGAATCGGGATCGCGCCCGGATCCTTACGACGCTGGGCGGGAATGTGTATTACGACCTGTATTTCGCCGACAGCCGGACCTCCGCGCAGCCTCTTTTGGAATATTGGCGCCCCGTTCGACCGGGGAACCTCAAAGGAAAAAAAATCGCGCTCGATCCAGGTCATATCGGGGGAAAATACGCGAAAATGGAAGAGCGCTGGTTCAAAGTCGGCGATTCCACACCGGTCATGGAAGGAGAAATGACGCTTATCGTGGCCAAAAAAATCGCTAAACAATTGAAAGCACTCGGTGCCGACGTCGAATGGGTTCGCAGCAAGAACAAACCATTGACCCGCGAACGTCCCTCCCAGCTCGAAAATGTCGCGGAATCGTCGCTCCAGGATAAGAAAACCCCGGGGATTCACCTCGATTACTTCGGGCCATCGGACCCGTTGAAGACCAGTTCGATCCAGTGGGAAGCGGAACGCCTGTTCTATCGGGTCAGCGAAATCCGAGCCCGAGCCGTTCGGAATAATGAGCGCCTTCAGCCCGACCTCACCATTTGCCTCCACTTCAACGCCGAAGAATGGGGCGATCCTTCCGATCCGAAGCTCGTGCGTCAAAATCATCTCCACTTCCTCGTAAACGGCCGTTACAGCGCCCAGGAGTTGCAATATGACGACATCCGGTTCGAAATGCTGCGCAAACTTCTCTCCCGCGCGCTGAGCGAAGAAATTCCCCTCGCCAACCGGCTTGCGAAGCAAATGGCTGAAGAAACCGGCCTGCCACCATATCGGTATAAAACAAGCAACGCTCGGCGGGTCGACTCTTCCCGGTACGTCTGGTCCAGAAACCTGCTTGCCAACCGGCTTTACCAAAATCCCACCGTTTACGTGGAACCGTATGTCATGAACAACAAAGAAGTCTTCGACCGCATCCAGATGGGCGATTACAAAGGAACGCGACTCGTCAACGGCGTCCCGCGTAAAAGCATTTTTCAGGAATACGCCGATGCCGTGGTCAACGGATTGCGATAAATCTCCTGGCTGCTGACAGTTCGCCTTTGCGCAAAATCAGCGCAAACTTCTTATCGAATCGATAGGGCAAACAATAGTTCATAATTCACGAACTATACTACTTGCCGTTTTAATAAGTCAGGTGTTTGTTAGCGCTCATTATGAGCAAACCCATCGTAATCGACTCCACCAATTTTCCGACCGAAGTCCTCCAATCGACTCAACCTGTTCTCGTGGATTTCTGGGCCACCTGGTGCGGTCCATGCAAAATGATCGCCCCTGTCCTTGACGAAATCGCGACGGAGACCCAGGGCAAGTACAAGATCGCCAAGGTGGACGTGGATCAAAATCCGGCACTCGCCGACGCATTCAGCATTCGGTCCATTCCGACGCTCCTGATTTTCAAAGATGGCCAGGTCGTAGACCAGATCGTTGGGCTTTCCAGCAAAGCCAGCCTGCTCGGCAAGCTCGAAAAAGCTGCGTAATTGTAGTTGTCATATCTCCCCGACCTCTTTTTAAACCGTGCAGTTTGTAAAGCGGCCGTTTGGCATGGCGTAAGAGCTGCGCGGTTTTCCCGAATCCATTCACTCCAGGACCTTCTCAAATCTCTTTTTCCGCGACCGGTTCAGGTCCCTCGTCGTCTAGAGTTTCGCCGATTGGCGGTTCGCGCCGTCGCGGCTTGGCTACCCGGGAAAATAATACCGCTGCGGATTCCGAAAGCTTGATGAGTCTGCCTTCCGGATCACGAAACGTTGCATAGGGTCCGTCAATCAGCACGATGACTCCGTTGCGCCGTAGCTGATCGAGGACGGATTTGCGTTCCTTGATAGACAAATACAGATGAAAATAACTGACCTGTTCGCCATGTTCGCACACACGCAAGGTGATTGGCACGCCACCCAGAACCAGGTCGGAGTAGCGGTCGATTCGTTCGCTAACCACCCGCCCGCCAAGGACTTCGACGTACAGCGCGCGTATCTCACGCCATCGCTTCGTGAAAATCGCAATGGAATAGCAACTCGCTTTAACAGGAGTGTATCCTCGGCGGCTATACCGGGCAGGCTGGTCCATATTCCTGAAAACAATAGAAGCAATTTCCATGCTCCAATCCGTTCCCTCGTCGGAAACTCTCATTTTGCCTTAAAAACCGGCCGTTTTTGGCTTCTACGTTCGTGAGACTCCACTGCAGTTCGCGTTTTGGAGAATTTTGAGCAGGATATTTATTGCAGTTCGCCATTTTTTGAAGAAAACACGGGCAAAACAAGTCGCCAAAACTAACGCCTTTCACATCCTTGACACTCCGGCCGAAGAGCGTTATCTATGCAACCCTTTTTCCAGCCGTAGCCACAGCTTTTTCGATAACAGAATAGGAAACTACTTTTATGCCCGTCACCGAAGTCATTCTCAAAGATAACATCCCAAACCTTGGCGCCGAGGCGGATATCGTAAAGGTAAAGCGCGGTTACGCCCGCAATTTTTTGATTCCCACAGGCAAAGCTTTTGAACTGACGCCGGCTGCGCTTCGCCAGATTAACAATCTCAAAGCCAAACGTGCTGAACGCGAAGCACGCGAGCTCAATGAAGCTGAAGATCTCGCCCGCCGGATCAACAAGCTTCGCCTCAATTTTGTTCTTGAGACCGGCGCCACCGGCAAAGCCTTCGGTTCCATCACCGTGAAGGACCTAGCCGATCGTCTTCTTGCTGAGCTGGGCCAGGAAATCGACCGCCATCAGATCCAGCTCGAGCGCCCAATCAAAGAATCCGGTGACTTGGAGGTGCCCGTTAAACTGCATCCTGAAGTGACCGCGAAGCTCAAACTCACCGTCAAAGCCAACGAGCCAGAGACCTCGGAAGCTGGTGAATCCGCAGAGGCCGAAGCGGCCCCTATCACCGAAAAACGTTCCGCGAGAAGGACGAAATAAGAATCCCGAATGCCTGACGATTCTTCGGCATCCGCACAGGTCGCTGAGAATCCCCAGACCGGTAAAAAGTCCAGGGGAACCGCTGGAACAGGGAAGAACGGAAACGGCAGTTATTCACAGAGTTATTTACCGGATACTCACCGCACGATTCCCCACAGCACAGATGCGGAACTCGGTGTTCTCTGTTCGGCATTTCTGAACCCGCGGGAAGTTCTCGACGAGTGCATCCTGCGGCTCACAGCGGGAAATTTTCACATTCCAGCGCACGCCACCGTCTTTGAGTTGATGGTGGACATGCAAAAGCGTGGTATTGAAATCGACGCCATCACCGTCACGCAGCAATTACGGGATCGGAAACAGCTCGACCAGGTCGGCGGCGTACCGTTTTTAAATAACCTGTTCACGTTCGTCCCCACGGCGGCGAATTTTAGTTATTACATCGAGATCCTGCGGGAGAAATTCTTACTCCGGCAAATCATCGCCACCTGCACGGAATGCGTCGCTGCAAGCTATGACGAGCAACAGGACGTCGCAACGTTGCTGGATGACGTGGAACGCAAGGTTTTCGCGATCACTGAAGAACGCGTAAATCAGAAAGTGCCGACCATGCGCGAAAACGTCATGGCGGCTATCGAATCGATTGAGCAGCTTTTCGAACGCAGGGGTAAAATCACGGGGCTCGAAACCGGATTTACCGACCTCGACCGGATGACCGACGGTCTCCACGCGTCGGAAATGATCGTCATCGCCGCACGACCCAGCATGGGCAAGACCGCGTTCGCAATGAATATTGCTGAACACGTCGCCGTAAATGAGAAAAAAGCCGTTGCGGTATTCAGTTTGGAAATGAGCGCCCCGCAGCTCACGCAACGTCTCCTAGGCTCCCTTGCACGGGTCAATTTGCGTAACCTGCGCGACGGTTTCCTCTCCCAGCGCGATTTTCCTGCCCTTACCGACGCAGGCGCAAAACTTTCCAGCGCCAAAATGTTCATCGACGACAGTTCAAGTCTGAGCGTACTGGAACTCGCAGCCAAGGCTCGCAGGCTGAAAGCGCAACACGACATTGAGCTTATCGTGATCGACTATTTGCAGCTCTTGCGTTCCACCAGCCGCCGTGCGCAGGACAATCGGCAGCTGGAAATTTCAGAGATATCCAACGGCGTCAAAGCTCTCGCCAAGGAACTGAAAATCCCAATCATTGTTCTTGCGCAGCTGAATCGCCAGTCTGAAAAACGTGAAGGCAACAAGCCACGGTTGAGCGACTTACGCGAATCGGGTTCCATCGAGCAGGATGCCGACGTCGTTGGTCTCCTGATGCGCAGCGAATATTACGCCGATGACGACGAGTCCAAGGCTGAAACTCAGGGTCTCGCCGAACTTATCATCGCCAAACAGCGTAACGGCCCGGTGGGTGAAGTGCCGTTGACGTTTCTGAAAGAATTCACGCGGTTCGAAAACCGGGCACGATCGGAAAGCGACCCGGAGTAAACGAACGTTTTATCTTCTATTTCCAGCTCAACTTGGCCGATTGAATCTCCGAGCCGTCCGCCAGTGAGGCAACGATCGGGATCTCAAATCCTCTTGTAGGCAGATTCAAATGGAAGTGGAACGATCCGTCCGGAGCCGGATTCACTTTTTTTCCGTCCACCCAAACCGCAGCACGCGGATTGACTTTCCCGTGGAAAATAACTTCTGCGTGAACGTCCAGCAATCCCTCTCCACCTGTCGAAATCGGGTGGCTCCAGCTTGAACCCCAGGCTGCGTCGACCAGCGACGAAGGCCAGCTGCTTCCGCTCCAACTGCTGGCACCGCCGTGCGATGCCTCCCAACTACTCAACCCGCCACTTCCGCCAAGGGACGCCTCAGTCGCGCTCATCCAGCTACCTGAAGCCCCGAAACCAGCTGCCTGGCTGCTGCTAGCGCCGACAGCTCCCGCCCAGCTTCCCAAGCCGAATCCAGTTTCCCAACTTCCGGCGGCTAGACCTGCCAGCCAGCTGCTGACGCCGGAAAGAACGGCAGCCTGCCAGCTCGTGATTCCAGCGGAACTCAATCCAGCCACTCCAGCCAACCAGCTGGCTCCTGCCGAAGTGGGTCCCATCTCACTTGCCACTGCCCCAAAACTGGCTCCCGCCCAACTACTTGTGACTTCTGACCCAAACGCCTTCGCGCTTTCCAAGCTCGATACGCCCGCGCCGGCGGCTTTCCCCCAACTCGCTTCAATCTCACTCGAAAAGCTGCTCCCAAGCGCAGCAAGCACCTCGGAAGATATCCCTTGAAGAAACGAAAACTCGCTCGCTCCCGGCGACGACAGAATCTCTTTGAGCCGATCTCGAAAGATTTGATCCACATTTGCGGAACCCAAAGCGACTTGCGCCACCAATTCCGGGCCAACCAATGCTTCAAGCAGCCCTTTTTGTTCCGGTGTCCAACTGGTCGCGAGCGCGCGCAACGCTGGGTCGCTCGATTTCTGCAATCGCGCCAATGCGCCTACCAGAGTTTCGCCGGGTGGAATCTCCTCACCAATCAAATCAATAATTTTTTGAAAACTGAGATGAAACGGGAGCGTTGCAAACTCAGCGATCCCTTCGGAAAACGCTTCAGCCGGCGAAAGCACTTCGTTCGATTTCCCCAATGCTGCCCATTGACATGCCAAGTCGTTGTAGCCCAACTCCACGAAATATTCGATACCCGCTTCCTTGACCGGAAAATACCAGTTTTTCGCCTCGGGATGGACGCGGATCTGGTCCATAAGCTCACCTCCACTCTTGAAAACCTTCAAGTAAAACGTCCGTTCACCGTCAAGGAGCATATCCGGGCTGATCGCTTCGAGATCTATATCCCAATAAACGAAAAGCCAGTGGGGATCACGTGCCGCCAAAAAAACCGCCCCCGAACCGTATGTTGCGGGAAGATCCCCGAGATCATCATAGATGGTCGCCGGAGCAAATTCTTTGACTAAATCAACGACAGGTCCGTCCGTCAGCGATGGTTCGCGCGGGCCTGCGACAGTTGGTTGTTTTGAGAGTCTGAATGGTGTCGGTTCGGACGATGTCGTAACGAATATCCCTGCGTCTTCCAAAATGGTGGAACGATCGTGTGCCATGGATTCCTTTCTGTACTGCGGTCGAATATAGTTTTGACACCAGCCCCCAGGCGTCTTGTTGACAATCTATTAACAGCCGATTTTTCAGGCAATGAAAATCTGTATGAAAATCATCACCAACAGGCATGAATACGATCGTTGATGACATTTCGGACGCAATCCGTTTCCAGATGGAATTTCTGTTCCACGCAGAAGCCGTTCGAGAGGGGGGAATTGCGATTATTTATGCATTCCTCGCTACATATGCAACACCCCCGCCAAATAGCCGGAAAGGGAAGACGTCCTCTGGAAAAGTTCTTTTCCCAAAGACTCTCACCCCCGTCATACCCGTAATTAACAACAATGGCATCCCGCCCTGGAAAGCGGCGACATGATAGTGTCCATGACAGACCCCGGGGCTGCGCGGAACAAGAGTTGCTCTAACTTTTCCACAGCGTATCTAATACCCGTAAATCCATGAATCCGGCGACGAATCGGGAACCGTGCGTTTGTTAATACTGCTCTGCGGAACCGACTTTTCCTCGCGACAAGTACAACCCGGATGAGCAATCCACGAGATAGGGTACGCCATCGTTGGCATTTACACGATCATGCTTGCTGGTAGGCAGCCGCTTTCGAGGGGGAAATCTTGTGAGTATGTATGCCGTAATGTCGCTAGCTTGGGGGCTCGGCGCCGTGGCCGGGCCGTCGACGGCAGGTTTCGCAGTGGAGCTGACGACACACGGGGTGCCGCTTTTTGCCGCCGCCGCGTACGCTGCTTTTGCGATTTTTGCGTGGCGGGTGAAATCGGAGGTCTGAGGTCCGGCCTTGCTTCCCTGCAGTTCGTTCTCGAAATTTCCTGGTGGCCAAGCGCCTCTTTATCGGTCTCGAATTGCCCGCCGCCTGCCGGCAGGCGCTCGCTCGCATGGATCCCCATATGAAGGGTCTGCGCTGGCTGCCGCCGGAACAGATGCATCTTACGATGAGCTTCCTTGGCAACGTGGATGCCACGGGCGAAGAACGGCTACGGCAGGCTCTCCTCGACGTGCACGTGCCACCGTTTTTCCTGCCGATCTGCGGCTTGGGCGCGTTTGGTGGGGAACGGCCAACCGTGGTCTGGGCTGGCGTCGGCAAAGGGCATCCCCACCTCTTTGCTCTACACCATCATCTCCAGGATGCTGTGTTGCACGCCGGTCTGGAGCCAGACCTGAAGCCGTTTCATCCACATATCACGATCGGCCGCGGGCGAGGCGTTTCACGCGCTGCTCTGAAACCCTTTCTGAGGGAGTATGGAGATGCGGAGTTCGGACTCTGGAAGGTCACCGGCTTTACCCTTTTCTCCAGCGTCCTGGCCTCGGAAGGCGCCATGCACTCAGTCGAGCTGCGGCAGGAATTTAACGGTCAATCACACTCATGACGGCGCGCAAGGGCACATTTGTAGGCAGGCGGGAAGTTTCGCTGGGAACGAGAAGCGCGGTTCAGCTATACAACGCCTCCACCATGACCAAATCCGAAATGACTGCCGCGATCCTCGACGCCAAAAAAGCCAAGAATGTCACCTGGACAGAAATCGCCCACGCCGCCGGGCTTTCCGAAGTTTACACGACATCGGCCTGTTTGGGCCAGAACGCCCTGGAACCCGCCATCGCAGGCAAAGTAGCGAGCCTCCTGGGTCTCGCACCGGAAGTAGCGTCCGCATTATCCGATTTTGCCAACAAAGGAGAAAATTCGCCCGCTGTATCAAAGGAACCGCTGCAATATCGTTTCCAGGAAATCCTCTACGTATACGGCCCGACGTTGAAGGCGTTGATTGAGGAAAAATTCGGCGCTGGAATCATGAGTGCGATCGACTTCAGCATGGATGTCGAAAAGGTCGCCGACCCAAAGGGCGACCGCGTTCGCATCGTGATGAACGGGAAATTTCTCGGCTACAAAACCTGGTGAGCTGACCTTCATTGCCAGAGGTGGCGCCACGCGGCAGCCAGGTCGAGAGCCATTTCCCAAAGCTTCAGCCGTCATACCTTCCTGGACTTGTGTTTGACGGAAGACACGGTCGCAGCAATCGTTCGCAGCGTCTCGCAAACTTCTCTCCCGCAGGCGTCACGTCACCCTTCGCTGCCCGGGCGATGCCAATGCCATGCGATTCCGTCGAATTTGACAGAGGCCGATAGACCAACCGTTTGCCGGCGATGTGACGGAACAGCTCACTAACAACGCCTATACATCGTCCAGCTTCCAATTCGGCCAGCATCGAAGTCGAGCCGTCACATTCCACTGCGATTTCCGGCCGGACTTCAGTTGGCGCAAACATCCGATCCAGGATCCGGTAATACTCCGTATAATCGCGACGCCGCAGGCCGATCAACGGCTGGCTCGCTACCTCCTCCAGAGTGACCGATTTCTTGCGTGCGAACGGGTGCCCCGCCGCCATCGCCACGCAAAACGGATATCGGCGCAATTCCTCGAACTCGATCCCCGGCACGGATTCGTCCGTGTGTTCCACGGTAACGGCCAATTCCAGCGTGCCGTCGAGCAAACCCGCGATCAGCTCATCGCCCGCAAGGTCATGCAGAATTACCCGCACGCGGGGTGCGGCTTTTTGAAACGCTGCCAACGTCGGCGGAAGAATCTCCACGGAAGGCGACGGTGCGTAGCCGACGTGCAATTCCCCATATTCGCCCCGAGCCAATGCACGCACTTTCTCCACCGATTCCTCGGTTCGCTTCAGCAGCTCACGCACTTCTTCGAGGAAAAGTTTCCCCTCCGCCGTAAGCGTCACTCCGCGTGGACTGCGCCGCAGCAAGTCCACGCCGATCTCGTCCCCTCCAGATCCTGCACCTGCCGGCTGAGCGCGGGCTGAGCCACGCGCAATTGCGTCGCCGCCTTGGTAAAATTCAGCGCTTCGGCCACGGCCAAAAAGTAGCGCAGGTGTCGCAGTTCCATCCCGGTCAGCATACCGATTCGCCGGTTTGCACCAAGCCGCAAGAGCCCGCCGAATTTACGCTGGAAGTTCCCCCATCCTGCCGCACTGGTAATCCTCAAATGCCTGCTGGATTTCCGCGCGACTGTTCATCACGAATGGTCCGTGACCGACCACAGGCTCGGCAATGGGTTCTCCGCCCATTACGAGAAGTTTAGTATCAGCGTTTGCCTTCAGGCGGATCCCGTTACCCTCGCGAGCGAAAATCGCCAGGTCACCTTCGACTGCCACGCGATCGTCGTTGATTTCCACTTCGCCGCTCAACACGAAAAACGACGTCGTGTGACCATCGGGTAGCGGTAATTCCGCTGATTTGCCGCCTGCCAGGCTCACGTCCCAGAGATTGATCGGCGTGAATGTCTGCGCCGGACCCCCTTGTCCATTGTACTCGCCCGCAATAACGCGCACCGTCCCCGCGTTATCTGGTAGCGACACATTGGGAATTTGATCCTTGCGCAGGGTTTGATAACGCGCCTGGGCACTTTTGTCCCTCGCCCGCAGGTTCACCCAAAGCTGAACCATTTGCAGAGTGCCACCTTTTCGCGTGAAATCCTGCGAGTGGAATTCCTCGTGAACGATGCCGTTGCCGGCAGTCATCCATTGCACGTCGCCCGGACCGATCTTTCCACCGCCACCGCTCGAGTCGCGATGTTCCAGTTCGCCCTGATAAGCCACGGTTACTGTCTCGAAGCCTTTGTGCGGGTGACCGCCCACGCCGCGCTTTTCCTTGCCAGGAGGGAATTGGTGAGGCGCGGCGTAATCGAGGAGCAAAAACGGACTTAGCTCGCGACCGAGGCCGTTGTAGTCAAACACAGAGCGCACGGGAAAACCGTTGCCTACCCAGTGCGTTCCTGAACTTTGATGGATATGATGAAGTTGTTTCATGAACTAACAATAAAAGTAAGTGCTACTACTGGTGAAATACCTTGTTGTTCCGCTTAGCATACCTTCCACGTCTGCTATGCAATGGTTGTTAGTTGCGACTTGCAAATAATAACGACAACGGACAGCCCTAAAAAAAGGGGCCGCTCCACTTCTGAAGCAGCCCCGGTTTCCAACAAACCGCGCACCATGGCAAGCCACGCTCCGCTCAGCGCTGTGAATCGAGCGTTTCGCTGTTCTTTACGACGTCCTGCGCCTTCAGATAACTCTCGATCAGGAGCTGGTACGGCGGAAACACCGTGCTGTAGGCCTCGGCCCATTGCTGCGCGTCCTCTCGATTCCAGGTCTTCTGGATCTCCGAGCATACGGAAGCAGTGTCCATTGGGACGACGCCGGCTTGCACCACGCGGGCCAGCGTGATCTCCTGCGCCATCTTGGAGTAAGTGCCGGACGCATCGACGACGGTGAATACCTGATATCCCTCATGAACGGCGGCAATGGCCGGAAAAGCCATGCAGACGCTGGTGATAGTACCGGCGATGATCAACTGCTTGCGCCCGGTCGCCTTGACCGCGGCAACGAAGTCCGCGTTATCCCAGGCATTGATCTCGCCGCGACGCGCCACGTATTTAGCGTGGGGCGCGAACTTGTGGATTTCGGGAATCAGCGGACCATTCGGGCCTTGCGGCACCGAGGCGGTGGTGATCACCGGTATCTTGGCCAGCGTAGCGACCTTCGCCAAAGTCGTGGCGTTGGCGCGGAGTTCGGTCATCGGCATGTCTTTGACAGTCTGGAACAGGCCACTCTGATGGTCGATAAGCAGCATGACGGCGTTTTCCGGGTCAATGGCCGGTTTGGTGCCATTGAAGTTGGCTGGAGCACTCATAATATCGGAACGTTTGGGGCTCGTAGGAGTTACAGATTCACTTTTTGGCCGCAGCTTTCCCCGCGTTGTAGCTATTGATCAGGCAACGATAGTTCGGCAGATGATTGGAGAAGAGCGTGCCCAAACCTTCGATGTCGTTTCGCCAATCCCGATGCAGTTCGCACGCGACACCAAACCATGTCATCAATTGCGCGCCTGCCGCCTCCATGCGAGACCACGCGGCGTCCCGCGTCGTCTTGTTGAACGTGCCGGACGCGTCAGCGACTACGAAGACTTCATAGCCTTCCTCCAACGCGGAAAGCGCGGGAAACGCCACGCATACCTCGGTGACGATGCCGGCGATGAGCAGCTGTTGCTTTCCCGTGTCCTTAACCGCTTTTACGAAATCCTCGTTGTCCCAGGCGTTAATATTTCCGGGACGGGCAATGTAAGGCGCGTCCGGGAACATCTCCTTGAGTTCGGGCACCAGCGGACCATTCGGGCCGTCCTCGAAACTCGTTGTTAAGACGGTTGGCAGCTTGAAATATTTTGCGCAGTCCGCGAGGGCGAGAACGTTGTTCTTGAAATCGTCCGGCGAAAAGTCCTGGACGAGATTCGTCAGGCCGGCTTGATGATCGACCAGTAGGCAGGCGACGTTATTTTTGTCGAGGCGGTTATATTTGAATGCACTCATAATGATTTCCTTTTGTTTGCTTGGGGGATTAACAAATTCTTCCAAATGGGTAACGTCCGACACTTACGTCGAGGCCGGGCACACTCCGAAATACTTTGTCGCTTGGCTGACCATTCCAAACCGGTATGCTGACGCCGGATGGAACTCCGTCACCTCCGATATTTTGTCGCCGTCGCCGAAGAACAAAATGTGACGCGCGCGGCGGCGCGACTTCACGTCTCTCAACCGCCTTTGAGCAGGCAAATCCGCGATCTGGAGGATGAACTGGGCGTGGCACTGTTCGAACACGGCGCGAAAGCCGTGCGCCTCACCGAAGCGGGACGCGTCTTTCTCACCGAAGCCCGAGCGGCTCTGCAACGCGTGGACGAAGCCGTGCAAGTGGTGAAAGCGGTTGCCGGCGGGCAGAGCGGCGAAATTCATGTCGGCTACGCGCCTTCGTTGACGGTCGAAATTCTTCCACGCGCCTTGCGATTCTTTCAAGAGACGAGTCCAGGCGTCCGCGTGCGACTGCACGATCTGTCCACACAGGAACTATTGCGCGGCCTGCGCGACAGGAAACTGGACGTGGCCCTCCTGGTTCAGGTGTCCGCAAAAGTGTTGGCAGAATTCGTCTTCGAAGAACTCCGCCAGTATGCAGTTTGCGTCGCCGTTCACCCGGCACATCCACTGGCGCGGGCGCGGAAAGTTGGGCTGGAACAGGTCGCCAGGGAACGGCTCATCGCCTACACGCTTGCCGATTATCCCGAACATCACCTCTGGCTCACGGAGCTGTTCGCGCCACTGAATCGACCGCCTCAGATCGCGGAAGAACACGACAGCGCCACCAGCCTCATCGCGTCCGTTGAAGCCGGGCGCGGCGTGGCCCTGGTCCTGGAATCATTCAAATGCTTCGTCGGTCCCCGCGTCAAAATCCGCCCTCTCAATCCTCCTCCCCCACCTCTCGTCGTTGGCATCGCCTTCCGCAGGGAGGGCAATTCAAAAGCCACCGAGAATTTCATCGCCGCCGCCAGACGCGCGGAATGTAAACCGCATCCGGGTCGATAGGGCGTTCTTGACGCCGCTTGACAGAACGCACGCTTTTCCGCACGCTTTGAGCATGACTTCACTGCCCGTCACACAGGCCCGTTCCAGGCTTTACCAGCTCCTCGATGAAGCCGCCGAATCTCACGAACCCATCCAGATAACGGGCAAGCGCTCCAACGCCATTCTCGTGTCCGAGGACGACTGGCGCAGCATCCAGGAGACCCTTTACCTCGTCTCTATTCCCGGCATGCGCGAATCCATCCGCAATGGTATGGCGGAGCCCCTCGACAAAGCCTCCACTGAGCCCGGCTGGTGAGTTGGTCCATTGTTTACACGCAGCAAGCGCAGAAAGATGCCCGGAAGCTGGCGTCCTCAAATCTCAAACCGGAGGCGCAACGTCTTCTCGACATAATCGCGAAGAACCCCTTTCAGAATCCTCCGCCATACGAAAAGTTGGTTGGCGATTTGGCAGGGGCCTACTCCCGGCGCATTAACATTCAGCACCGTTTGATCTATCAGGTCTATGACGCGAAACGCACGATCAAGGTCATCCGTATGTGGACTCACTACGAGTGAACCGAACGCCTCATCCTCACCCACGCATTGAAACCTTTTTGCCTGAATAGCTGGCTCCAACAGGATGGTGACCTCGATTCAGGTCTTCAAAATCTGCGAAAATCTGCGAAATCTGCGGATTAAATTAGTGCTTCCTTCGAGGCCTGGACCGACAAGTGGAAAGGATTTGGTAAGCTTCGAAGTGATAGAGATTGGTGAGAAACCGATGCAGAACGACAATGCCTAACCCCCCAGGGACTAATGGTGCGAGATAAGGAGCATGATATTCGCGATCAAAGCCGAGGTTAGCGATCCGTGGGCGGAGACGCTCGCGTTCAGCGCGCAGAAGACAATGTATGGTGGCAAGCACATCGCCAAAGGAGATACTATCTTCATCTTCGCGAGCGAGAACGAAGGCGGGCCAGGTCTCATCGCAAGCGGCGTCGTCACCTCGGCCAAAGCGATCGCAAAGAAACGCGGGATCGCCCGGCAAACGCCGCGCGTGAGCATCACCATCAGACGCACCGCACTCGCGAAGCGGCGCCTGGGGCGGAGCGAGCTCAAACTTTTCTCCGACTGGAACGACGGTCGACCCGAGACCGAGCTCAATTTCAAATTCTATCGTCAGGCAACGAACAAGATCGTCGGTATTTCGGATGAAGCGGCAGCGTTCCTCCGCGGATTCTTTTAACGCGGCCGATTTCCGCTCCATTGCCGGAAGCCGGCATGCACAACCTTTATTGTTAGCTTTCGTTCCAGATGGCTGTGAAAAAAATCTTAAAGATTTGTTTGCCGCCGCAGGGCGATTTTTAGTAAACACATAGCCCGTGGATGTTGGATTGGATTTTTGGGGTGGCTGGGGTGTGACTCGACGGCTCATCGGTTTTCTCAATGCTTCCTTTGGGGAAAGAAAATATCCTTGCGCCCGGATGGGCCGCGCTGTCTCCGGGATCGGGGCGGAGCCAGTCTCTGGAATCGGCGCTCCCGAATGGATGGATGAAAGCCTCGCACCCGGGATCACTACTCACCTCCTGGTCGCCGGGACTCAAGCCGCAGCCGTCGAGACTCAAGCCGCAGCCGTCGAGACTCAAGCCGTAGCCGTCGAGACTCAAGCCGTAGGCATCGGGACTTCCGTTCCCCGGCGCCGGACCAGCCCTTTTTATCACATACCAACAACCCGCAACCTCAACAAAAACACCCGTAACCATGCCCAGAACTGACTACATACCCGCCGATGACAAAGGCAAAGCCGAACTTTTCATCCGTTTCCGCGACAACATCACTCCCAACCTTACCACTCTGGGCCTGCTCGACGGCGGCAATCCTGTCGCAGAAATCACCCAGCAGGCGGCTGATGCCGCCTATTTCCGCGCCGGAGTGGATTTTCTCGGCACTATCCAGCACGCCGCCCAAGGCTGGACGGCGTGGAAAAACTTCCTGCGCGATGGCGGCTCCGGCGCTCCCCCCAACCCGGTCGTCCCCGTTCTGCCCGCCGCTTTTCCAGCAGCCGTACCGCCGGGTATCGTCACCCGGTTCCGCGCCCTGGCCAAAAGCATCAAAGCCCATAAAAACTACACGGAATCCATCGGTCAGACCCTTGGCATCGAAGCCAATGGCGGCTCGGATATCGACTTCGCCACGCTCAAACCCGTGCTCAACGTCCGGCTCAACGGCGGCCATGTGGAGATCCCCTGGGGCTGGAACGGATTCTCCGGCAAGCTGGACGCCATTGAGATCCAGGTCGATCGCGGCGACGGCAAGGGTTATTCGCTCCTAACCATCGACACTACCACCGGTTTCACCGACACCGCTCCCCTGCCTGCCACACCCGCCCGCTGGACCTATAGAGCGATCTACCGCCTCGACGACTCCCGCGCCGGCCAATGGAGCGACGAAGCCAGCATCAACGTCGGCGGGTAAGGCACTCTTAACCTAGGAAATAGCTTTTGAGATGAATGTGATCTTCGTTTCATTCGACTCCCAAGATCGCAACTGGGTGTCGTTGCTCGTGCAAGCCTTGCGCAGCAGAAATCCGAGTACGGATATTTTCTGGACCGGCGACCCTCTCCCCTCGGGCCTGGGATGGTTTCAGTTCATTGAGCGCAGTATCCAAGAATGCGCGGGAATAATTTCTGTACTCACGAACAACTCCACGGGAACAAATAACTGGATTAACTTTGAAGCAGGCGCGGCGGTCGGACGGAACATCGGGCGTATGATTATCTACGGCCCGGATATTACGATCGCGTCTGACGTCAGTCGACCATTGCAGAACATTCAATTGGTGTGTTGGTCAAATAGACAGGCATTGACGGATGGATTGGCACGCCTTGCCCTAGATTCGTCACCGGAGGCAGTCGAAGCGATCTGGCAAGTATTCAGCCCGTTCCGCATCGAGCATATCCGATACGGCATCCCGGGAGCCGAATATGCGTTTAGCCCTCAAGAACGCCAAGCATTCTTTTACGAGATCCAGAGTCGCAAACAGATCATCATCGGAAACCACCTTATCGGAAACCGAGATCCTGGAGAAGGAATCCACAAGACGATTCATCTCGAAATCATTCGCAACAACCGTAGATATCACCTTGCATTCGAGGAGGAAGCCATGGTCCGATGCAGCGACCTATACCAATAGCACGCTAACAACACCGTCGACTGAACGTGAGGCCTCTCACGACCGTTTGCGCCGGTCCGAAACAACTCGATGAAATAACCTTGTCGCCTGAAACGCGCTTGTATTCGTGGCAGCGACTTCATAGGTTTTGCTTCGTCATGAGACCTGATGGCGGGGAACCGTTTGCAAGCAGGCATTTGGAGCTGGAGTGTTCGCGGCCAGGGCCGGCCGCGGTTTTATCCACTCCACGATCGTGTATCCGCAGTTGGCCCAGAGATTCACTCCATGGCAGCGCACGAGCTCAAGTTTGCCCGGTCATGGGCCTCCGGCAACATCAACAATCCCCACATACCATCAGCGAGCCGCTACTGAGATTGCATGAGTTAGCGCGGGCGCATCACCATTGACTCGCGAATCCGCAGCGGCAAGCCATGTATCCGGGGAACGCGCATGACCGTGGCGGACGTTTTCGATTATCCCGGCGGCGGCATGACGGCATGACGGCATGAGCGTAGCTGAGGTGCTCGACGATTTTCCCGATCTCACCGACGACGACATCCAGGCGTGTTTTGCGTTCGCCGCAGACCGTGATCGCCGCCTGAATGTCGTTCCGCATGAAGCGGCTCTTTGATGAGAACCGGTCGCCAAAGCTCTCCAGCTTGCTGGCGACTTCTTTCCCCGGCAGCGCGCATGCCCGCGAATGCGGATTTGCTTGGTCGGACCGATGAGAACGTCTGGGAGTTTGCGCGCACCATCCGCGAAGGCACGTTTTGACAAATTCCTGACTGGACAATATCCTGTCCAGCATGGACGCCATCAGCTACACTGCCGCTCGTGAGAACCTCGCTTCTACGATGGATAGGGTTTGCGCTGACCACACCCCAATTATCATCACGCGCAACCGCGACCAATCCGTAGTCATGCTATCGCTGGAGGACTACGAATCGCTTGAGGAGACGGCCTATCTCATGCGCAGCCCCGCCAACGCCAAACGTCTGCTCGAAGCCATCCATGCACTCGAGAGCGGCAAAGGCATCGTGCGTTCCATCGAACTCGACGTGTGAACATCACCTTCTCCCCGCAGGCATGGGAGGACTACACTTTCTGGCAGGCTACCGATCCCAAGATGGTTTCGCGCATCAATCAACTCCTGAAGGATATCATTCGCAGTCCACATTCCGGCATTGGCAAGCCCGAGCCCCTCAAACACGCCTTTCGCGGCTACTGGTCACGTCGCATCGACTCCGAGCATCGCATGGTTTATCGCGCAACGGAGGACAGCATTTTAATTGCACAGCTCAGATTTCATTACGAAATGTGAACCCCGTTTCCGAACGCCCAGCAATGCCTCCTGAATACAGTAACTGGTTTTCCAAGTAGTCAGGTGGGAACGAATTGGACACGACGGCGAGGACTCTGCCCAGGGCGAAATCAGTTTCGACCGGCACGGTCTGTGACAGGGTGTTTCCAGTCTGACCGAACGAAGCAGGATACGCCGGAATCTAGCGCCAGCGGAGCGCCGGTCGGGGCACCTAAGAAAACGCTGATCTAATGAACCACCAAGGCACCAAGACACCAAGGAAGAGGAAAACAACGCATCGAAGAATGTAATTTCCGCGGGAAAAGCTGATTTTGACCTGAAATATCCTTAAAGGCGATCATCCACGAAGCTGAGGAAGGCGGATTCTGGGCGGAAGTGCCGGCTTTGCCTGAATGCTTCACTCAAGGCGAGTCTCTCCAGGAACTCGAAGCCAATATTCACGAAGCGATCGAAGGCTGGCTGTTGGCTGCGGAGCCGGAAGAGGGGGTTGTTGAGGGGAGGATTCTTGAAGTTCCGCTTGAATGACCGTTCGCGTGGGCGAGCACGGCGACGAGTTCCGACACGGTGTGTTTTAGGCGACTCGCCGCAGGTGCTACGATGATCGCGTGCTTCTTCCAAACTCCGAACATGCATTCATCGACATCCGCAAGCTCGCGGATTACAGCCTCGACCCGACGCATCCTGTCGGTCGTCACAAGTCCATCGTATTTCGGAGCGCACTGGGCATCACCTCTGATGGCGCGGAGACTCTTCGCGACCTTCTTCTGCGCGCCGTTCTCGTTCACGAAGCTGCCCCCGGTCGTCTCGACGAGTTCGGCCAGCGTTACACCGTGGATTTTCCGGCTTTCACGGCCTTTGGCTCCGCCGTCCTCCGTTCCGCGTGGATGGTACGTACCGACGAAGACTTTCCTCGCCTCATAACCTGCTTTGTGCTACCCGATTGATACTTCGATATGCCTGCCACTTCCCACATCCATTTGCTCGACACCGTGGCTGTCGTTCGCGACCTGCCCGAGTTGAACCTCGTCGCCGGTGAGGTTGGTGCGGTAGTCGAGGTTCTCTCCGACGACGCTTTCGAGGTCGAGTTCTGTGACGAGTCCGGTTATACATACGGTCTTCACACGCTTCGGGCGCATCAGGTTATCGCGCTGCACACCAAGGGGCACCCTTTCAGAACGCCGCTCAAAGTCGCCTGATCCCAATGAACGGCGTAAAGACAGCGATGAGGCAATGGCCTGGACCATTTAAAAGCGATGCAAAGGCCATTCGCGTTGCCTGCGTCAGTGAGGGGAGTTGTTTCGACAGACGTAGCTTGATCCCAGCCTGGATGACTTCCAAGGGGCTCGCGCAATCGTGCGGCGTTTGAGTTGAGCTTGCCGGGAGCGCCGCGTATTCTCCGCGGATGAGCATGACCGTTGAACAAATCGCAGAAGCGGCGCTTTCCCTGCCGAGCGAGGCGCGGGCGCTGCTTGCCGACCGACTCGTGGAAAGCCTCGACCCGGCAGAAGATGGTTACGTCCGGCAGCTTTGGGCCGCCGAGGCTTTACGCCGCCGCGACGACGTTCGCAGCGGCCGGGTCAAGACTATTCCGAGCGAGGAGGCTCTTGCTCGTGTCAGGCGCGCTGTCGCCCGATGAGGTATGAGTTCCATCCCGAGGCTCTCGACGAGTATGAGGCCGCGGCGAGTTTCTACGTTTCTACGCCGGTTGTCAGCCGGGTCTTGAGCTTCGGTTTATGGCTCTTCTTTGACCACGAGGAAGACAGCCGACCGGAACGCGTCATCGGTTGAACGGGGCGAAGAAAGCCGCGACTGATAGTGCATGAATTACCGCGAGCGCATCACCATTGACCCCGGAATCCGCAGCGGCAAGCCATATATCCGGGGAACGCGCATTACCGTGGCGGACATTTTCGATTATCTCGGTGGTGGCATGAGCGTAGCTGAGGTGCTCGACGATTTTCCCGATCTCACCGCCGACGACATCCAGGCGTGTTTTGCGTTCGCCGCAGACCGGGATCGCCGCCTGAATGTCGTTCCGCATGAAGCTGCTCTTTGATGAAAACCTGTCGCCAAAGCTCTCCAGCTTGCTGACGACTTCTTTCCCCGGCAGCGCGCATGCCCGCGAGAAGCCACCACATTTACACGATGGACGGCAGAATAGAGCGACAAAGCGAGCATCAACGTCGGCGGGTGAGAGGGTGCCTTTAACCCAAAAACAGCTTTCAACTTGAAATCACGAATCACGGAAATATGAGCCGAACAAGGCCCCGCAGGCGAACAGTTCCGGCGTCGCTGAGCTCGGGGTCGTTAGACGTTTCCGCGCTTGCCCTGAAATCGGCAGAACGTATTCTCTTTACATGATTCAGACCATCGAAGCCATCGTTGACGAGCGCGGCGCAGTACGTCTGCTCGAACCGCTCCATCTCGACCGACGCCACCGGGCGTTAGTTACGATTCTGGCTGACGAGCCTTCGGATGCGCACGAGACGGCGCTCCTGAGCGAGGCATCTCTGGCCGAGGATTGGAACCGCCCCGAGGAAGACGCCGCATGGTCACACCTACAGCCGGCTCCGTAGTGCTCGTTCCGTTCCCGTTTTCGGACCTGTCGCAGTCGAAGCGCCGTCCGACGGTGGTGCTGGCCAATGTGGAGCGCGGCGACTGGATTCTCTGTCAGGTTACGAGCAAGCCGTATGCGGACGCTCGCGCTGTGGAGCTTACGGACGCGGATTTCGAACATGGCAGTTTGCGACTCGTGAGCTACGCGAGGCCAGCCAAGCTCTTCACGGCACACGAAAGTCTTTCGTTTCCGAGGCCGGCGTGCTCCTTGCCGGGTCGCTCAAAAGAATCACTGATGAAGTCGTCTCTGTTATTCAACGAAACGCCCCTGAATAACTGTTTTGTAAGTGGTTAGCACCCCACCCGCGCGCTGCGCGCGGGCAATGGGAGAAGAAGGCAAGCGGATTTTGTACTCATTTAGGCGCGGCCCCGCCATTCGTAACGCCTTCATCATCACGGTCGAGATTCTACTTTCTGAGGAGGCAGGAATGAGTTGCATGCCGGGTGGCTTTGGCTCGTTTTTGCAGGTTGGAGAGACGTTTGTTAATGGCAGATGGGGTGCAGGGTTTATCGGTAGTAATCATCGCGTAGAGGATTGGGCCACGGCAACGATGCCTTCGGCTTTTCCAAGCCGCGCTTTATTCGCGGGTCATGCATATTTAGACACGCTCTAACCCGCTGACGCTTCGGTTGACAACGAATTTACGGACGTGGATCGCAGGCGCTGAATGACCTCCCCCCGCTGCAGC